>NZ_DASVMI010000001.1:0-5776 GCF_036384435.1 Dyella sp.
TGGCAAGCACCCGTAAAGGGCGACATGTCAGGAGAATGGAAAATCCCGATGGGGCGGCGTCCCGGTCGTTCACCTCATGCCCCTCGAGGCCACGTGCCGCACGGTGATCTATGGCGTGCTCGGGAATGAGTAGTGTGGTGACGACCGCGAACACGCCGAACGCTGCGGCCACCAGAAAGATGCCGCCGAAACCGAAGCGCCAACCGATGTATCCGGAAAGCCCTGCACCGACAACGTTGCCTGCGTGATTGGCGACCTGATTGCGGCCGAACTGTCGATCGAACCCCTTTGCGCACACCATGCCAAGCGTCATGCCGGCGATGGCGGGCCCAAGCAACGCGCCGGCGATGGCGGTGGCGATCTGGGACGTCACCACCATCGCGAAAGAATGCGCATACCACACGATGCACGAGGCTAATACCGTGCACACGCACGAGATTATCACAGCCAGTCGCTTGTGCCGCGTGGCATCGATGATGGCGCCGGCCGGCGCCGTTACCAGCAATCCGGCGACGCCGCCAATGGTCATCACCGTGCCGATCGCGCCGGTTCGCCAGCCGATGGATTGCAGGAACACGCCCAGGAACGGGCCGATGCCGGCCTGGACGTCCGCCACGAAGAAGTTCAGCGCCTCGAGCGGCCGCTGTCCTTGAATGACCTTTTTTCCCGCGACGCTCACCGCCGTCTCCCGTGCGTGTTCGGTTTAGTGCTTGGGCTTCTTCGGCATCGGCTCGAGTGCGTCTTCACGAGGACCGATGGCATCGGCACTCAGGACGGGCCCATGCGGCGTGTCGAGCCAGCGACCTTCCACGGCCACACGCTTGCCGACGGCAAGCAGGCGATTCAACGCATGGGCCGCATGGGGTGGCACGCGGATCACGATGCCATCGTCGAGCAGCACACCGTGTACTTGACCTTTCGGTCCGTGCAGGCGTCGTTCGATCCTTCCTTCGTATCCCCAGCGTTCGTCATCGTCGTGTGGCTTCTCTGGATGACCGCCCTGATGCGGCCCTTCGTCCAAAATGCGCTTGCCTTTCGATGGGTCGATGGCCACGGCGACGATGAGATCCGCGCCTCTCACTGTGACACCTCGTACCTCAACTCGCGAGCCGGGCTTGATCGCCCGTGCCAGCGCAACGGAAAGATGCGGTGGCGTGTGGATTTCCGTGCCATCGGTCAGGAGCATGCCGTCGATAGCGCCATGTCCGTTGGCAACAAAGCGAGCGAGCGTGCCGCGTTTGACGGGGAGATGATCTGGGTCGATCCAATGCATGCGTTGTTCCTTGATGAAAAGGGGGAGTTCGTCCGTTCCCTTTATCGGCGAACGGGCTGGTTCGGTCAGGGTGTCGAGGGAGCCGCGGCGGTTGGCTTTCCCGGCAAGCCAGCCGGCGGGGGCGGAAGCGGGCCGGGTTGGGGCGGCGTGGCCACAGGCTGTTCGTTACCTGGGCTCGTGCCGATAGCGGTGACCTGGATCGCACGACCGTAACGAGTCGCTACGCCAAAGCCCTTCGCGCTCACAGGCGCATGCGGCTCAGCCCAGGCGATGGCGCGTGCCGCCGCAGGTGGCGGTATGCGCAGCACGGTGCCATCGTCCAGGACGGCGCCGTTGATGTCGCCACGTGGACCATAGAGCGGCTGTGCGACCTGACCATGCGCTTCCATCGGCGAGAGAGCAGGCGGCGCGGGCGGCGGCGCCGGAGGCGTGTCTGTCCATTGAGCGCCTGCAGAACTCACCAAGCTAGCTTGCAGCAGTGGAAGATCACCGATGCGCCACCCCTCGATGCGGATGTTCTGGCCCAGATGCGCGTGAGCGGCCACCGTATTACCCAGCCCGGGCGGCATCGCCACCTGCGTGCCATCGGCGAGCAGGAGACCGTCCACATCGCCGTTGGGATTGACGATGAAGCGGGCGATCCTGCCGTCCCGCGTGTTATGCATGGCGTTGGCCGGGGGCTGGCCCGGTGGCGGTACCGGCGCGGTCGAGGCGACGTCAGGCGCCGGCGGTGCCACCGGTCGGTCCTGGGCCGTCGCGACACCGATGGCCATGGCCATTGCGCTCATGATCAGGGGAGGACGTTTCATGGAGGACTCCTTAACGTTGCGGTGGACCCCGCAGGCCTCCCGATGCATCCTCCATGCCAGCGTCCGAAGCACGTGGTTTGGCCATTTGGCACACCGTTTCGTGTCCCGGATGTCCGTTTTGGAGACACTCTGAGTCTCCGAAGGAGACATCACTCCAGGCCATAGTCGACCAGCTTGCGATAGAGCAGTTGCCGACGGATTCCCAGCCGACGTGCCGCCTCGGCGCGATTGCCGCTCGCCTTCGCGAGGGCTTGCACGATCATGCTGCGTTCCAGCTCGGCCACCGCATCGGGCAGGGGCAAATCGCCTGTCGTCGAGGTTGTCGGTGTCGTTGGGGGAAGCATGCCGTCGAGGTCGGACACCTCGATGACTGGACCAGGAACCAAGACCCGACAGCGCTCCATAAGGTTACGCAGCTCGCGTACATTGCCAGGCCATGCGTGCTGTTCCAGGCGCGCAAGAGCGGTATCGGCCAAGACCTTGCGTCGCAGGGGATCGGCGCCGAGCACGTGGTGTGCGATCACGGCGATGTCCTCGACGCGTTCCCGTAAGGGAAGCAATTCAATGGGCAATACGTTGAGCCGGTAGAACAGGTCCATGCGGAATTCGCCAGCCGCGATGCGTTCTTCGATAAAACGGTGCGTGGCCGCGATGATGCGCACGTCGATACGCACCGGGCGACTGCTCCCGAGGGGCGTGACCTCTCCTTCCTGAAGTACACGCAACAGTTTTGCTTGCATGGCCAGCGGCATGTCGCCGATCTCGTCGAGCAACAGCGTGCCGCGGTCGGCTTCGCGAAAATAGCCCTTACGATCACTCGTGGCGCCCGAGAACGCGCCCTTCACATGACCAAACAGCTCGCTTTCCAGCAGGTCCGGAGGGATAGCGGCGCAATTGACGGCGACAAACGCTTGTCCGGCGCGATCGCTGGCATGGTGCAATGCGCGCGCTACCATTTCCTTGCCCGTGCCGGTCTCCCCGGTGATCAGTACCGGCACGTCCGTGGCGGCGGCCAGGCCGATTCGTTTGTGGACCTGACGCATGGCCGGGCTTGCGCCCAGCATCTGTCCATCGTCAGCTGGCACCATCGTGGACATTGGCGGCATGTCGACGGCGGCAAGCGCTCGCGCCACCGCACTAGCCACTTCCTGGCGACCGATCGGCTTGATCAGGTGATCGAATGCGCCCAGGCGCATCGCATCGATGGTGTTCTGCGCCGACGCGAACGCAGTAAGCATGATGATCGGCACGGGCGACGCGGTGGTGTCGTGGCGACGTACGCGTAACAACGAAAGGCCGTCCATGCCGGGCATGCGGTAATCCAGGAAAGCCACGTCGATGTCGTCAGCGTCCAGTTTGTGCAAGCCGTCGGAGGCGTTATCGGCCATTGTCACCTCGTGGCCAAGCGACACCAACGTGGCGGCTAGCGTCGCGCGAAAATCATGATCGTCATCGATGATCAGGATCTGTGCCATGGGATGTCCATGATAAACCGGTGTGTCTGTGCGACTCGTTCGTAGTACGCCGTACCACCATGGGCCAGGGCGATCTCGCGAACCAAGGCCAGGCCCAGCCCGTTGCCATCCGTCCGGCCGCTGACGAATGGCTCGAAGAGCCGATCCTGTATCTCTGCTGGTAACGGTTCGCCTGGGTTCGATACGCAAACCGATAGCATGGCGTCGCGTTGCTCGATGGCCAGTACAACGCCTCCGGCGGTGTGTTCGAACGCGTTGCGCAGCAGGTTGTCGACCGCCCGATGCATTTGATCGGCATCCATGAGCCAATGCAGTCCCGGGGTGAACGAGCAACGCACGATCAACGCCTCATGGGGCCAGTCGTGCAACAGGGCATCGAGCCATGTACCTAGATCGGTATCGGCAAGGCGTACGCGCATGGGTTGCACCATGCCGAGCAAGCTCTCGACCAGGCCGTCCAGCTTGTTCACCTGGTTCAGCATCATGGCCAACGAGCCGCTTTCGTCATGAGCCCCCGGTGACTGGGCGAGCGCGTTCTCGGCCGCAAGGCGCATGGTGGCGATGGGATTGCGGATCTCGTGAGCCACGGTGGCGGTCATGCGACCCAGGCTTACCAGGCGATCATGGCGACGCAGTTCGCTCTCCAGGGCTTGGGCCTGACGGCGGCTATCCGCCAAGCGAGACGCATAGGCGACCACGGCGGCGGCCAGCCGGTCGACCTCGGGAGATCCGGTAGGCGGAAGCACGGGAATGTCGGAGGCGTATGCCAAGGCTCCTTCCACGGCCGACAGCTGTTGTCGCCAGCGCCGCATGATGGTCCATAGCCCGCCGGCGGAAGCCAGAACCAGCGCCAATGGAATGCTCAACCCAAGGGTCAGCCACCCCGACCATCGCCCTGGCGCACGAGGCAAACGCGTCATTGTCCATACGCCGCGAGTCTCATCGAGAGGGCAGGCGTTGATCAGGACCGTTTCGCGGTCGCCTTGTCGCGTATATGTTCGGGGGTGCCGCGCAGCCACCGCAGTGGCGGCGACCGCGGCGATATTGTCGCGCTCGGCCTCGGGTACATCGGTCTTCGCGCCCGAGCCCTCATAGGTAGGATAGGTATAGGCAATGAACCCGCGACCACGCTCCCATGCGCCGCCTTCCACGCCAGTGGCATCTTCCAGGACTAATTGCAGCACCACATCCAGCAGACCATTCGAAGGCGAGGCGGCTCGGGCCGCGGGTGTTGCCGAACGGTACCGCTGCACGATAGCACCGCAATCGGCGGCCAAGGCCTGACGCGATTCGGCAACCTGGACGGATCCGGTCTGGCGCCATGCGATGAGCAACAGGCTTACCATCCCGAGTGACGCGACGGCCACCAGAACCCAGATAAAGAACAATTGGCGGGAAAGTGCATTGGGCACGTCAACATTACCCCCATGGGAAGGGCAATCCTAGGCACCCCGTCCAGATAGCTGCGTGAAGGCAGGCTCGAAGCATTTGCTACGTCTATCAACGGACCGGTTGTCACACGGTCAAATATGTGCACGGCATTTGATCGCGCGAACGAGCCGTTGAAACGGCTTCGTTTTGCAAACAACGCTTATCTTCAAAAGCGCTGAAGTCATGTCCAATAAACATGGATTTTTACCCCAAAAAGAATAAGGGCCAGATGCCCTTGTTCTTCGATGGCCTGACTTGCCAGGCTTATTTTCGTGCGGCAAGCGACAGCTTGTGGGCGTTCAGCGGTTTGACCAGTAGAACACCAAATTCCGGCGCCGACATCGGCTGTTCAGCCATCATGAGTTCGCGATCAACGATGACGTTGCTGTGCCAGTTAGCCAAAGTGTCTGCATGCGCCCCGCCTCGGTCAACGCATTCACCGGGTAGCACTGTACGTCGCCACCGATGAACAGCGAGCCCGGACTTTCGAGTGCCCGCCCCCCCCGGTCGAGAAGACCGTCATGCGGTTGCCGGCATAGGGCCAACCCTTGGTCAGGGAATTTGCCTCTTTGTCATCCGCGGTCATGGGGCGACGAAGGCGTCCGGATCTGACAGGGCCATCAGCTCGCCCTGGTTCAAACCGGCCAGGGTGGCGATGAATGAGGCTACGCCTTTACGGTTGGTAGCTGTGCAGGAGCGGGAGGATAGCCGCCCAGAAGGTCACAATCGTGCCCATATGCCAGCTACCTGAGCTCTTCCTTTCGCGGCCGCGGGTGGGGGGGGGGGGG
>NZ_DASVMI010000002.1:0-44301 GCF_036384435.1 Dyella sp.
ACCTTCGGCATTTCGGCCCAGTATCACTTCTGATCTGAAGCCGCTGCACGAACGAAAAACCTCCCCGCGCGAGCGGGGAGGTTTTTTTGTATCGGTGGCACGGGCGCATGGGTGGTGTGACGTGCCAACCCCGATCCCTCGTCCTGGCAGGAGCGACATCAGTCGCAGATCGGGGCTCTAAAACCTCCAAGCCGCGACCTCGTCGCGTCTTGCATCGCCAATGAATTCGCCCCTACGTGGGATGTGAGGTGTGCGGCAAGACTTGTTACCTTTCGGCAAGGCATGCGCTCATGCGCCCGAGGCGTTGACGATACGCTCAACCTAGTTTGAAAAGCAGCCGCACCATGTTCCGGAAGCGCTGCCCATAGGGCGGATTCAATAATCTCACGCCATTGAATCGCGCTTGCCGGAATACCGGCTTCATATGCGAGAACGTGCGAAAACCCGCCTCTCCGTGATACCCACCCATGCCGGATTTGCCCACGCCGCCAAATGGCAACCCATGCTGGGCGATGTGATACAGCGTGTCGTTTACCGTCACGCCACCGGCCTGCGTCCGTGCCAGCACGCGGTCGATCGTCTTGCGATCGTCATCGAACAGATAAAGCGCCAGGGGATGGGGCCGACCGGCAACGTAGTCGATCGCTTGATCGATGCTGTCGTAAGGCACCAGTGGCAACAGCGGCCCGAAAATTTCCTCGCGCATGACCGCCATGTTGTCATTCACGTGCAGCAGCAATGTCGGCGGCAGGAATCGCCGGTTGGGGTCCTGGTCGCTATCGCCCAGTCGCTCGGCGCGCGCGCCGGCAATGACCGCATCGTCGCGCAGTGTTGTCAGCCGCTGGAAGTGGCGGTCGGCGACGATGCTGGCAAATTGCCCACGCTGGGCGATCTGCGGATAAAGTCGTCCGGTGACACGATGTGCGGCAGTCACGAAGTCACCGACACGTTGCCTGGGCAACAGAACATAGTCAGGTGCGATGCAGGTCTGCCCTGCGTTCACCAGTTTGCCGTAAAGGATACGCTCCACGGCGTGTTCGAAACGGGCGCCGGGACCAATGATGGCAGGGGATTTGCCGCCCAGTTCCAGCGTGACCGGTGTCAGGTGCGCCGATGCGGCGCGCATGACGTGATGGCCTACCGCCGTGGAGCCGGTAAATAGCAGATGATCGAACGGCAAGGCGGAAAAAGCCTGCGCGACATCGGCATCGCCGGTGACCACGCAGACCTCGTCCGGCTTGAAATATTCGGCGACCTTATGCGCGAACAGGGACGAGAATCCGGGTGTGAATTCGCTCATCTTCACCATGACGCGGTTGCCCGCTACCAATGCATCGATCAGCGGACCCACGGCCAGGTAAAGCGGATAGTTCCATGGCACGATGACGCCCACCACGCCGCGTGGTTGCGGCAGCATGGTGGTGCCGGCAGGCAGGAATGCCATGTCGGCCATGCCCTTGCGAGGGCGCATCCAGTGTCGGCCGCGTCGCCGGGCATGGCGCAGGCCCGACAGGCTGGGAAAGATCTCCAGCAGATCGGTTTCCTCGCGCGGCCGGGTGCCGAAATCGGCAGAGATCGCCTCGGCAAACGCATCGCGTTGTTCCAGCAGCATGCGTTCGAGTCGGTCGAGCCAGCCGGAGCGTACCGACCAGGCCGGTGTCGGATCCTGCATGTGTGCATTGCGCATCAGCAGCAGGGTCTGGTGCAGGTCGCTGGTCGGTGCGTTCATGGCATGGATATCCCTAGAACTTCGCGCGTAGCTCAAGACCGTACGTGCGCGGTGGTGTAATGCTCGCGAACGGCGTACCGAACACCGGAGTGCTGATGTTGTTCACGCCGGTCACGTAGCGGTTGTTGAACAGGTTGTTGGCATAGAGTGCCACGCCCCAGTGGTCGCCGGGAGCATGCCAGTCCAGCCGGGCGTCGGTGCGCTGCTGGGCGCTGCCCACCTGGAAATTCGGGCTGACCACGCATTCGCCCTGCAGCTGTGAATCGGCATTGCAGCGTTCGCGGCCACGATGGGCGTAGTTGAGGTCGAATACCAGCGAGCCGTTGGCGACGTGCCCCCAGGTGTATGACATGCCCGCCGTATACGAGAACAGCGGCTCGCCGGTGGGTTGGCCGTCCAGGTCGGCGCCAGAAAGGGCGACGGCCTTGCGATAGGTGGAATCGATATAGGCGGTTGTCAGGCTCAAGCGCAACGCATCGAGCGGTTGCCATTGTGCTTCGAAGTCCAGGCCCTTCGCTTCCTGATCGGTGCTGCTGACCAGATAGCGCGGCACCCCCGAGCCGGCGCTATTGGGGTCGAGGGTGAGCGATTGCTTGTTGTCGTAGCGGTAGTAATAGATCGATGCATTGAGCAACAGGTTTTGCTCCGGGAATACCGTCTTGATACCAGCCTCGATATTGGTGACCTTCTCGGGCGCAAAGCGTGATCCTACCTGTACGCTGTTGTAGCCTCCGGCCTTGTAGCCCTTGGTGACCGAGACATAGCCCATGGCGTCGGGGGTGAACTTGTAATCGACTACCACGCGCGGACTCCAGTTGCTCCATGTGTTGCGGAACGTCACCGGTACGCCGACGGCATCGGTAAAGATGAGGTTGTTGTTGAAGGCAGCCAGTGCGCCCTGCGCTTCGGGCGGAAGCAGATCGAGGATGCCGGCCTGGGCCAATGCCTGCACTGTCGCGTCGTAGGCCGGCGCCTGGCGTGGCATGTTGTACCAGGAGAAGGTCTTCTGGTCGCGTGTGTAGCGGATGCCGGTGGTGACATCCAGGCGATCGTCGATATGCCAGATCACATCGCCGAAGGCGGCATAGGCCTTGAAGTGGCCGGTGTTACGGATTGCCTCGTGCCAGGGATCGCCGAGCAAGCTATATGGCAGCCCGAATGAGGCAAGTGCCTGGCTGATGTCGGCCAGCGGCGTGCCCACACCCATCAGATTGTTGGCCAGTGTGTCGATGCTGTCGGTGTTGATATTGGTCTGGCTGGTCTGGCGCGCCTGCTCCTGGTAATAGCTGATGCCGCCGACCCAGTCGGCGATGCCGGTATTTCCCGCCAGCTTGAATTCCTGATACCAACTGTTGTTGTGCTCGATATTGGTGGTATCCAGGTAGCTGACGACGTGGTTTGTACCGTCGTAATCGCCACGGTTGAAGGTGTTGAAGCCACGCCATGCGGTAGTCGAGGTCAGGCTGCCCCAGGTGAAGGCATGGTCGATAGACAAAGTGACGCCATTGAAGCGGCGCGTCTCGGCGCCGCCGATCGCGTCGTTGTAGAGCGGGGCATGCAACGGGTCGAGATAACTGGAGGGGGTCGGTGGGTAGGGTGCGCGCTGATTCGTATCGCTCGACAGTGGAACCAGCCCGATCGCCGGTTCAGGAGGCTGGTCCAGGTGCTCGTGATCCCAGGTCAGCAGCACGCGCGTATTGGGTGTGATATTCCAGCGCCACGCTGCTCGGGCTCCCCAGTCATCGTCTTTGCCGTAATGCTTGCCGGTGGCCGCATCCCTGATCCATCCGTCGCCCTGGTTGTCCAGCACGCTGAAACGAAACGCCATGTCCTGATTGATCGGAAGATTGATCAGCGCATCGCCATAGCGCTTGCCTTCGTTGCCGACGCGCACGCGCGCCTTGGCTTCGAAGTGGTCGCTTGGTTCATGGGTGACGATGGAGATGGCGCCTGCCGCGGCATTGCGCCCGAACAAGGTGCCTTGGGGCCCCTTGAGCACTTCCACGCGCTGTACGTCGTTAAAGGCCAGCAGGGCGCCACCGGAGCGTGCCGCATAGACGCCGTCGACGTAGACGCCCACGGATGGATCGGTGCCGACGCCGAAGTCGCTGGTGGATATGCCGCGCAATTGATAGCGCGCCTGGGTCGGCTGACCGGCATCGATTACCAGACCCGGCACGAACAATTGCATCTTGCTCAGGTCGGTGGCAGCGAGCGTATCGATCTGCTGGCTGGTGACGATCTGCAAGGGAATCGGTACCGACTGCATCTCCTGGGAGCGGCTCTGCGCGGTGACTGTGATATTGCCTAACAACTTGGCTTTCACTGGATCGGCAGCTTGGGGCTGGCTGGCGGACGGCGTATCCTGTGGTGCGGCTTCGTCAGCCATAGCCGCATCGAATGCGCACAGCATGACGGCGCCGCTGAGTACCTTGCCCAGGCTGGCTGACAACAACGACGGACGAATACTCATCACCGTTCTCTCCCCGCGATGGTGAACCGCGTCTATGCGGTTTCAAGTGTTCTTTTCAATGCATGGCCACGCATGCACCGGATTGCGTGGCGATCCATGCCTTGATGAGGGCGACGCCTTCCTGGTGCACGGTGCTGCGTCCCAGTTCGGGCATCATTTCGCCCGGGTCTTTCGAAGCCATGCGATAGGGCACGATGGAGTCCTCAGGCTTGCCGGGCACGATGTCGAACAAATGGTCGCCAGTGCCACGACCGGCGGCGACCGGCGGCTTGCACAGGCCCAGATGGCGGTCTTCGGGCGCGCTGATGTCCAGGGTGAGCGCCGTGGTGTTGGCTGCCCCCTCAGGGTTATGGCAATGCCCACAGTTGATGTCCAGGTAAGCGCGTGCGCGTGCATCCAGCGGAGCACGTGTATCCATCCAGTTGGCATTGCGCGGCGCCACGGCGGGTGCGGGAGCACCGGTCAGGTAGCCTACGCGCATCAGGTACTGGAGTTGGTTCTCGTCGCCCTCGGCGTAACGATAGTCGCGATTGAGATGGCGCGCCTTCGGACCGATCGGATGGATGCGCCGCGTCACCCAATCCTGCGCGTGGCAACTGGCGCACTGGCTTTCGTCTGGCACGACATAATTGAAATCTTCGTGCGTCTGGTCGCTGGCCACGAGCGTGAGTGGAATCACCGCGCCGGTGCGTGCCAGGCTGGCATCGGTCTGGGTGTCGTTCCAGACATAGGGAATGGCGACCCAGCCCTCGCTGCGGCGTACGAGGACGCGCGTTTCGACCAGGCGCACGTGCGCAAGATCGAGGCCCTGGCCGGCGAAGTCGTGCGAGCTGTCGTAGGTGCGTGTCACGTCGCCAGGCTTGCTACCCCTGGGGTAGAAGAACGTCTTGCTGATGATCGTGCCGACGGGAAAGTCGAATGTATCGCTCGCGTCGTATCGGGCAGCAACGCCCTTGGGCATCCAGATCGTGCGCAGCTTATGCGCGTAATCGGTAAACAATGGCGTGTTGAGGTCATAGGGCACGACGCCCTGGTTCAACATCAGCTTGCCATCGCGCACTTCCAGCACATGCCAGTCGCTGAGATGGGCGGGGCGCCCATCGGCATGAAAGACCACCGGGTCCAGGCCGCGATGGCATGCTGACAGGGCCAACATCATGCAAAGTACGGCAAGAAGGTTTTCCGCCTTGAATCGCATCATGCGCATCGCAACGCCTTCTATGCTTTCGGCTGCGGATTCAGCGCCACCGCGGGCAGCTTCGGTAGCGTGCACTGGTAGGCCTTGGTATCGGTGCTGGGGTTCTTGTAGTCATGCGGGCCATCGGCATTGAGCACACCGTTGGCTCCCTGGATGCAGATGCGATCGCCATCGGGTGGCAAACCGTTGACCAGATGCGTACTGTCGACGTAGCCGTCCCATAGCACATCTGGAAATTGACCACCCATGCCATAGACCGCGGTCTTGAGCATTTTCAGCTTCATGCCATCGGGGGCATCGCCGCCCTGGCCGAAGCGGTTGTCGTAGACGTAGATCCCCTTGGGATACGGGTTGTAATCGGCAGCTACGCCACGCGTGTTGTAGTAGTTGGTGGAGAAGTAGCTGGAGATAATCACGTTGGCGGTCTTGTGATCGCCGATGTCGTTGTCGAAGATCTCCACCTTGTCGTTGGAGTTGATCACCACGCCCGAACCACGCGGCACGCTGGCCACGGCGGCGCCCCTGGCGGCAAAATTATCGGTGTTGTTGTCCAATACCTTGTTCTTGAATACACGTGTGCCGTGCCCTGCCTGCGACAGGTTGGGCATGTTGAATACCAGGATGCCGCCGGTGTTCTTCGTGGCCGTGTTGTCATACACGTCAGCATTGACCGAGTTCTCGATCTCGATGCCGGCGACGTTCTGTTCGGCGTGATTGTTGCGCACCACGATGTTGTTCGACTGCCCTACGTAGATGCCGGCATCGGATGCGCCGATCACGGTGGAATGCTCGATCAACACGTTCTGCGTCTTGACCGGATACAGGCCGTAGGCGCCATTGGTGGTCCTGGGGCCATCGGTCCAGGCCACGCGTACGCCGCGAATGGTGATGTTCCTGCCCTGGTTGATCTTCAGGGCGTCACCCTTGGTATCTTCCAGGGACAGGTTTTCGATGGTGAAGTCGCTGGCGTTGACCAGCAGGCCTTCCGGGCCGACCACCTGTCCCTTGAACGAAAGCACGGTCTTGTCCGCGCCGGCCCCGCGAAGGGTCACGCCATCGGTGCGCAGGCTCAGTCCCCGCTTGAGGTGATAGTGCCCCGCGGGGATGTCGATCACGCTGCCTGGCCTGGCATCAAGCAACTGCTGTTGCAGCCGGGCCTGAAACTCATCCCCGCCGGAGGCGGTATCGGCGGCCTCCTGCTGGCCGCATGCTGCCAGCGCCGCGGCCATTGCCGCAGTCAGAATCCACTTGCGCATCGATGAACCTCCCCGTGCATCGTTGATGCGGAAAGCCGCTTACCGGGCTGCGGCCGAGGCGATCACTGTTGCGCAATGCATGCAGGCGGGGGAGGGCAAAACGGCCACGCCATGGGGGGCAAAGAGGCCAGTTTGTTTGGGTGAGGCCGCTCGCTTGAGCTCGCTGTGAGGCCGGCCGCTATGCGGCCTGTGAGGCCGCTCGCCAAGGCTCGCTGTAAAAAGTAAAGCGTGACGAGCAAACGCCAGAAGCAAGGCCGATGACGACATCCGCTTCGTGCTCTTCCTCCTTACGGGCCGTGTAGCGGCCGGCCTCACAGCGAGCCCTGGCGAGCGGCCTCACGGGTCGCGTAAGCGGCCGGCCTCTCTCGGCGACATCCCCGTCCAGCGTTTGAAGGCGCGACGAAATTCGCGTGGGTCACTGAAGCCGATCTGCGCGCCGATTTCGGCCACGCTCAGGCTGCCGCCTTGCAGGAGTTCCAGGGCACGTTCGGCACGCACGCGATCGTGGATCTCGCGGAAGATGCGGCCGCTTTCGGCCAAACGGCGACGCAGGGAGCGTTCGCTCAGGTGCAGGGACTGTGCCACTTCGGTCAGGCGTGGGTGTTCATCCAGGCGGCTGCGCAGCAGGCGTTCGACCGAGGTGACGATTTCGTCGTTCGCCTTGTGTCCGCGCGATTGTTGAGTGCACAGCGCCAACGACTGACGTGAGGTCAGTGGGTTGTAGCCGGGCAGGGGAAAATCCAGCCAGCGGGTATCGACCAGGATACGATTGTGCGCGCAACCAAAGCGTACGTCGCACTGGAACACACGGGCATAGTCGTGCGCATAAGGTGGCGCGGCGTAGCTCAACTCCAGGCCTTTGGGCAACAACTGCGGACCGACCAGTTCGCGTGCAAAACTGAGCGAACTGGAAAACAGCTCTTCGCTGAGAAAGGGCAGCAGTTCGGTTTCACCAAAACGTGGCCACGCACACACGGCGACGGTGCTGGTATCGACGACGGCGAAATCGACATCGAGCAAGCTGCCGCATAGCCGGTGATGGGCGATGCCCACACGCATGGCATCGCCAAAGTGGCGCGAGGTCATCATCGCCAGGCCAAGCAGCCCGAAGCTGCCGACGGTCTCCTCGCTACCGAGAATGAGCCCCAGGCCTGGCTCATTGAAACTTGCGATGGCACGCCGCACCAGCGTGCGCGCCTGGCGATAGGAAATGCGCAGCGAGGGATCGTCGAGCTGGTTGCGTCGGAAGCCCAGGCCGGCGAACCAGGGGTTGCAGTCGATGCCCAGGCGACGCGCGCGTTCGACCAGGTAGACGGGAACATTCGGTGAAATATCCGCTATCAGGTAACGCGGATCGCTCTCGTCGACGGACAGCGTCGCCGGCATGACATGGCGGATGGCTTGAGTCATGGTGTTGTCCCCGGCCAGTCCCCACTGGCCAAGTCACACGTTCTATCACGCACTGACCTCTGGCGGTTGGCACGGCGCACCATGACGCTATGCTTGCCCCTGGCCACTGCGTGAAGGTTTCCCCGATGATTGCCCAATCCCCGATGCGACGTGCGATGGCTGTGGCCCTGTTGGTCGCACTAGCTGGCTGCGCGACAACGCCTGTTTCCACGCCGGTCGACGCGAAGGGCCGGCCGATGGGTTATCTCTCGGCGGCCCAGTTGCCCGATACCACCCGTATCTTGCCAGCCGCGCCGGTACAAGGCTCGGCGCGTTACGAGGCGGACCGGCAGGTGTTCCTGGCTACACGCAAGCTCGAAGGTACGCCACGCTGGGCCATGGCCACAGATGACGTGCAACTCAACGTGCCTGCGATGCTGCGCCACTTCAGTTGCGCGATGGGAGCCGACTTGCAGGCGCAGTCATTGCCGCGCCTGACCGCGTTGCTCGAACGCGCCGACCGCGATGCCGACGAGAGCACGCGAGCGCCCAAGCGGGCAAACAAGCGTTTGCGTCCGTTCCTGATCGACGAAGGCAACATTTGCCAGCCCAAGGAGCAGCTTGCCAAGAGTTACGACTACCCTTCCGGCCATACCACCTGGGGTTGGACAGCGGGTCTGATCCTGGCGGAACTGGCGCCTGACCGCACCAGTGAGATCGACCTGCGCGCCCGCGCCTTCGGGGACAGCCGCATCATCTGTGGGGCGCACAACCTCAGCGCCGTCCAGGCCGGTGCGATCAATGGCGCAGTGGTGTTTCAGCGTTTGCAGGGATCACCGGCCTACCAGGCCGATTTGGCCGCCGCACGCAAGGAGCTGGATGCGTACCGGGTGAGCGGTCCGAAGCCGGATGGCGGCAAGTGCGAAGCGGAGCGGGTGTTGGAGTTGGCCGCGCCTTATTGACTTCCTTGGGACGGGAGGCGGCTGGTAGGGGCGCCAGTTCGATCGCTTGCCTTGTGCTGAAAGATTGCAAAAGCCGCTGTTGCAATGTGCGGCTCTTGCCTCAGGTAGTGGGCTTTTGCGCCCCACTACCTGCCTCCCATGTCCTATCCCCCGCCGAGCAAATCGCCCGACCTTACTCGCCGATCGTCAGCAACGAAGCGTTGCCGCCCGCGGCGGTGGTGTTGATTGTCAGCGTGCGTTCGCCTGCAAAGCGCAGCAGGTAATGCGGGCCGCCGGCCTTGGGTCCGGTGCCTGACAGGCCTTCGCCACCGAACGGTTGCACACCGACCACGGCGCCGATCTGGTTGCGGTTGACGTAGCAGTTGCCGACGCGGGCGCGGGTCTGGATGAATTCCACGGTATCGTCGATGCGGCTGTGGATGCCCAGGGTCAGGCCGAAGCCGGTGGCGTTGATCTGGTCGACCACTTTGTCCAACTCGTCGCCCTTCCAGCGGATCACGTGCAGCACCGGGCCGAACACTTCGCGGGTGAGCGTGGCCAGCGAAGGGATTTCATAGGCGCGAGGCGCGAAGAACGTGCCATTCTCGGTCGCGGCGGCGTCCAGCGAAACTTCGCCGATCTTCTTCGCTTCCTTGTCCATGCGTGCAGCATGCTCGACCAGGATCTTCTTCGCATCCTCGTCGATGACCGGGCCCACGTCAGTGGACAACTGACCCGGATCGCCGATCTTCAGCTCGGCCATGGCGCCGGCAAGCATGGCGCAGACCTTGTCGGCGATGTCTTCCTGCACGAACAGCACGCGCGCGGCCGAGCAGCGCTGGCCCGCGGATTGGAAGGCCGAAGAGATCACATCCTTGACGATCTGCTCGGGCAGTGCCGACGAGTCGGCGATCATCGCGTTCTGGCCGCCGGTCTCGGCGATCAGGGCGGCGATCGGTGCGTTGCGTGCAGCCAGCGCACGGTTGATCGCCCAGGCTGTTTCGGTCGAGCCGGTAAAGGCGACACCGGCCACGCGCGGGTCCCGGGTCAGCGCGGCACCCACCGTGGCGCCGTCGCCCGGCAGGTATTGCAGCACCTCGGGGGGTACGCCCGCTTCATGCAGCAGCTTGACTGCCAGGAAGCCGATCAACGTGGTCTGCTCGGCTGGCTTGGCGATCACGGCATTGCCCGCCGCCAAGGCAGCCGAGACCTGGCCCAGGAAGATCGCCAGCGGGAAATTCCAAGGGCTGATGCAGACGAACACGCCGCGGCCGTGGAGAAACAACTGGTTGCTTTCGCCCGTTGGCCCGGGGAGCTGTTCGGGGTGACCGAACAGGCGGCGTGCCATGGTGGCGTAGTAACGCAGGAAGTCGGCGGCCTCGCGCACTTCGGCGATGGCATCAGGCAGGCTCTTGCCGGCCTCGCGCACGCATAGCGCGATGAACTCGCCACGACGTGCCTCGAGCTGGTCGGCGGCATGTTCGAGGATGGCGGCGCGGCTGGCTGCCGGCATGCGATCCCAGGTGCCTTGAGCGGCAACGGCATTGGCCAGGGCCTTGTCGACCGAGGCGGCGTCGGCGCTGACGTAGCTGCCCACGCGCTGGCGGCGATCGGCCGGGTTGGTCACTTCGATGGTGGGCCCAGCCGGTTGGGCGCCGGGAACCAGCGCGGTGGCGTTCCACCGACCGGCGGTGCCCGGCGGGAGTGCGGCGTTGACGGCGTCGGCCAGGGCCTTCAGTTCGTTGTCGTTGGCGAAGTTCATGCCCATGGAATTTTTCCTGGATACAAAATTTGCATTCTGCGCAAGCGCGGAATGGTCACCGTAGAGATTGACCGGCATCGGAATGCGCGGATGGGGTATGGAAGCGAAGCGGCGCACTGTTTCGCAAGGGTCGGCAACGAGTTCGCGTACCGGCACGCTTTCATCGACCACGCGATTGACGAAGCTGGTGTTGGCGCCGTTCTCGAGCAGGCGACGGACCAGATAGGGCAACAGATCCTCATGGCTGCCCACCGGCGCATAGACGCGACAGGGCACATTGAGGTTCTGCGGCCCGATCACTTCGGCATACAGGTCGGTGCCCATGCCATGCAGGCGCTGGTACTCGTAGGGACGGCCCTGGGCGATGTGGTGGATCGCGGCGATCGTGTGAGCGTTGTGGGTGGCGAACTGCGGATAGATCAGCTCGTTGCCCGCATTGAAAAGGCGATGGGCGCAGGCCAGGTAGGACACGTCGGTATTGGGCTTGCGGGTATAGACCGGATAGCCAGACAGGCCGTTTTCCTGTGCGCGCTTGATCTCGGCATCCCAATAGGCGCCCTTGACCAGGCGCACGTACCAGCGGCGGCCGGCCTGGCGGGCAGTCTCCACCAGCCAGTCGATCACGAACGGGGTGCGCTTGCCGTAGGCCTGTACCACGATGCCCAGGCCGTTCCAGCCTTCCAGGGACGGGTGTGCGAATACATCGCCGATGATGTCCAGCGACAGCTCCAGGCGATCGGCTTCTTCCGCATCCACGGACAGTGCGATGCCCTGTTTCATGGCCAATTGCGAGAGTTCCAGCAACTTGGCGGCCAAGTCGCGGCGGGCGCGCTCGCGGTTGGCTACTTCGTAGCGCGGATGCAGCGCGGACAGCTTCACCGAGATCGAGGGGGCATCCGTATGGTTGGCGAACGGCCCGCGCGCACCGATGGCGGCGATGGCATTGCGGTAATCCTGCTGATAACGCTCGGCCGTCTCGCTGGTGAGCGCCGATTCGCCGAGCATGTCGTAGGAATAGCGATAGACGGCGTATTCCTTCTTGGCGCAGCGATCCAGCGCTTCGTTGATATTGCGGCCCATTACGAACTGGTGGCCCATGATGCGCATGGCCTGACGCACGGCCAGGCGAATCGCCGGCTCGCCTGCGCGGCCAACCAGCCGGCGCAGGGCGCTGGTGAAGTCGTGACGGGTTTCTTCGGCCAGGTTGACCAGCTTGCCGGTCAGCATCAGACCCCAGGTGGAGGCGTTGACGAACAGGGATTCGCTCTGTCCGAGATGCTTTTTCCAGTTCGCGTCCCCCAACTTGTCACGGATCAGTTTGTCGGCGGTGGCCTTGTCGGGGATGCGCAGCAGGGCTTCGGCCACGCACATCAACAGCACGCCTTCCTCGCTGGACAGATCGTACTGACGCATGAAGGACTCGACGGCGCTCTGGTCCTTGGCTCGCGCACGCACGCGCGTGACCAGGTCGGCGGCCAGGTCGATCACTTTCTCGCGTTCGGCCGGCGGCAGGGAGGCCTGGGCAAGCAGGTCATTGACCGCCTCGGTCTCGTCGCGCAGCCATGCCGCAGTAATGCGGGCACGGGCCGCGCCGGGCGCCGGCGGAAGTTCGGGGGTGAGGATGGGCTGGGTCACGATGCGGCGGGGTGGGGGAAAAGGGCGATTGTAAGGCTGGGGCGGGGTGGACGCATCCGTATGGGGCCGCTTGCTGGGGTTCGCTGTGAAGTCGGCTGCTGCGCGGCCTCTAAAGAGTCAAGGGGATGAGCCATCACGCCCGCAAGCTTTCACGCACTCGCTTTATAGCCTTTACAGCAAGCGTCAGCGAGCGACCTCACAGCCCGCGCAAGCGGGCGACCTCACTGACAAAACCGATCACTTTCCGCGCGCCAGGTAGTTTCGACGGCATCACATCCGACGCAGCCAATCGATCAACCCCCTGCGACATTCTTGCCCCTACCCCCCGCTGCGGCCTATCATCGGGAAAGTTCCAGGCACGCCGGACCCCCATGATCGTGCTTCGACCAGCTGCCGCCGGCCTGCCGTGCGTAACGATGTGGCTCAAGCCTAATCGTGCACTCAGCCGACGTGATCTGCGTCGCTTGATCGGGGTGCTGGCGGCGCTGGCACTGACGACGGCCGGTTTGGGTGCGTGGCAGGGCAATGTGTTTGCTCCGCTGTTCGCCCTGGTCGAGTCATCTGCGGTGGCATTCGCGCTGGGCGTAGCCTGGCGAGCCGGGGACCGCAGCGAACGCATCACCCTCGACGAACAGTCGTTGGAGGTGCGTATGCTGCCAGGCCGGCGCGGTGTGCGTTTCCAGCCTTATTGGGTGCGCGTGCAGCTGAAGGCAAGCCGGGGAGGGCACCGTCTGCTGCTGACGTCGCATGGGCGCATGCTGGAAATCGGGGCATTCCTGGCTGATGAGGAACGCGTCGAGCTGTCGAAGAAACTCATGGTGCTGCTGGCGGACGTCACTGGCCGGTCGCGCAGGTAGGTTCAACAAAGGGCGTAACAGCATGACATCTGGCGGCATCAGGCCTGGGGTTTTCAAGCGGACGGTAACGGCATGGTCGGTAATGGCCCTGTCCCTGTTCGGCGGCATCGCCCAGGCCAATCCGGAACCCGGTCAGCTCAACATGACCCGCGGTGTTTCCGAGTGGTCTCCCGAGGCTTACTTCCTCAATAACGTCGCGCTGGGGGTATGCGTCGTTATCGGCATCCTCGTCTTCGGCGCGATGTTCATCGCCATGTTCCGCTTCCGCAAATCGCGTGGTGCGGTGGCCGAGAAGTGGTCGCACAACACCACTCTTGAAGTGGTTTGGACCACCGTTCCGGTGGTTATCCTGATCGTGCTGGCCTATCTGGCCACGCATGGCTTGCGTACCTTCGCCGACACCACCGGCTCGCAGATGACCGTCAAGGTCACCGGCTTCCAGTGGAAGTGGCGCTATGACTATGTCGACTATATGGGCAAGCCGGTCGACGGCGTCGGCTTCATGTCCAAGCTCGACCGCGAAAGCGACGAGACGCGCCAGTTGCGTTCGGGGCTCGACCCCAACGCCGTGAAGGTAGGCAACGAGAACACCTACCTGCTCAACGTGGACAAGCCGCTGGTGGTCCCGGTGGGCGTCAAGGTGCGCTTCGTGATCACCGCCGGTGACGTGATCCACTCCTGGTGGGTGCCCGCGTTGGGCTGGAAGATGGACGCGATCCCGGGCATCGTCAATGCAGCCTGGACCAACATCAAGGAGCCAGGCGTGTATCGCGGCCAGTGCGCCGAGCTCTGCGGCCAGGATCACGGCTTCATGCCGATCGTGGTGCAGGCACTGCCCAAGGCCGAGTTCGACCAATGGCTTGCCCAGCAGCAGGCCGCGGCCAAGAAGCCCGCTGCCGCGCCTGCGTCGGCTCCGGCTCCGGCCTCGACCGCCGCCGCGCCCAAAACCGCACAGGTCTCTGACGACGCTACCGTCCATTCGCAGGGCTGAGCGCGCCTGTCCGCGCTCGCTTCCTTAAATTCAGCAAACCGATTCGTATAGGTAGAGGTGCAAGGCCATGGCCCACGAAGCCACCCACGACCACCACGACGATCATCACGGCGCACCGAAGAACTTCTTCGTGCGCTGGTGCATGTCCACCAACCACAAGGACATCGGTACGCTGTACCTGGTGTTCTCGCTGTTGATGTTCTTCATCGGCGGCAGTTTCGCGATGGTGATCCGCGCGGAGCTGTTCAAGCCGGGCATGCAACTGGTGCAGCCTTACTTCTTCAACGAAATGACCACGATGCATGCGCTGGTCATGATCTTCGGCGCGGTGATGCCGGCCTTCGTAGGCCTTGGCAACTGGATGATCCCGCTGATGGTCGGTGCGCCGGACATGGCGTTGCCACGCATGAACAACCTGTCGTTCTGGATCCTGCCGTTCGCCTTCGCGCTGCTGCTGTCCACGCTGTTCATGCCGGGCGGCGGCCCCGCCGGTGGCTGGACGATGTACCCGCCGTTGTCGTTGCAGGGCCAGTCCATCGCCTTTGTGGTGTTCGCGGTGCACTTGATGGGTATCAGCTCGATCATGGGCGCGATCAACATCATCGCCACCATCCTGAACATGCGCGCGCCTGGCATGGATCTGCTGAAAATGCCGGTGTTCGTGTGGAGCTGGCTGATCACCGCGTTCCTGCTGATCGCCGTGATGCCGGTGCTCGCTGGCGCGGTGACGATGCTGCTGACCGATAAGTACTTCGGCACCAACTTCTTCAATGCCGCCGGTGGCGGTGACCCGGTGCTGTTCCAGCACATCTTCTGGTTCTTCGGTCACCCCGAGGTGTACATCATGATCCTGCCGGCCTTCGGGCTGGTCTCGGAGATCATTCCCACCTTCGCCCGCAAGCCGATCTTCGGCTACAAGGCGATGGTGTTCGCGATTGCCTCGATCGCCTTCCTGTCGTTCATCGTGTGGGCACACCACATGTTCGCGGTGGGCCTGCCGCTGGGCGGGGAAATCTTCTTCATGTACGCCACGATGCTGATCGCGGTGCCCACGGGCGTGAAGGTATTCAACTGGGTCAGCACCATGTGGGGCGGCTCGATGACCTTCGAGACGCCGATGCTGTTTGCCGTGGCGTTCGTGATCCTGTTCACCATCGGCGGCTTCTCCGGCTTGATGCTGGCGCTGGCACCAGCCGATTTCCAGTATCACGATACCTATTTCGTGGTGGCGCACTTCCACTACGTGCTGGTGACCGGCGCCGTGTTCGCCATCATCGCGTCGGTGTACTACTGGCTGCCCAAATGGACCGGTCACATGTACTCCGAGACCTGGGGCAAGATCCATTTCTGGAACTCGGTGATCTGGGTCAACGTGCTGTTCTTCCCGCAGCACTTCCTGGGCCTGGCTGGCATGCCGCGCCGTATTCCCGATTACAACGTGGCCTTTGCCGGCTTCAACATGGTCAGTTCGATTGGCGGCTTCCTGTTCGGCGCCTCGCAGCTGATCTTCCTGGGCGTGCTGGTGCATGCGGTGTGGTTCTCCAAGAAGAAGGCCGCCGACCGTGCCTGGGAAGGTGCCCGTGGCCTGGAGTGGACGGTGCCTTCGCCGGCGCCCTACCACACCTTCGACGTGCCGCCGGTGGTGCACGATTCGGAACTGGCACACGGTCACGTCGACGATTGATAGCGATGGCGCGGTGGCCCTGACCGGTCGCTGCGCATGAATAGGTAGCGGATACTTGGGCAAGGCGAACGATCCGATGGAAGTGGCACGACGCAAGGCAGCCAGGCGCACGGCGCTGATCCTCGCCATCGTGGCTGGTGCGATCTTCGCGTTGTCGATCCTGCAGATGTTGAAGGTCAAGTAGTACCGCAGAAGGCTTTATCCCACCGGCTCGGGTTCCTTGAAGGCCCGGCCGGGTTGCAGTTCCCCGTGCAGATGCGGGGCGGATACGTAAACGAGAGAAATCCACGGGGTTACACCATGGGTCACCAGCAAGGCGCTTATTTCGTTCCGACCAAGAGTTACTGGCCGATCGTGGCCGCGGTCGTGATGTTCGTGACGGTGTTCGGCGCCGCGCACTGGCTGAATGCGCCTCCGGGCGAGGCGGGTTTCGGCAAGACGATGCTGACGATCGGCATCCTCGGCGTGCTGTTGATGTTCTTCGGCTGGTTCCACTCGGTGATCCGGGAATCGCTGGCCGGCAGCTACAACGCCCAGGTGGATCGCTCGTTCCGCATGGGCATGATGTGGTTCATCTTCTCCGAGGTCATGTTCTTCGGTGCTTTCTTCGGTGCGCTGTTCTATGCCCGCACGTTGTCGGTGCCGTGGCTGGCTGGCGAGGGCCATGGCCTGCTGACCCACCAGTTCATCTGGAACGACTACAACGGTTCCTGGGGCGCGGGTGGCGGCGGTGGCCCGGAAGCCATCGGCGGTCGCTTCTCCACCATCGGCCCGTGGGGATTGCCGCTGCTCAATACGCTGATCCTGCTGACCTCCAGCGTCACGATCACCATTGCGCACCACGCGCTCAATGCGGGTCATCGCGGCAAGATCCTGGTCTTCCTGGGCCTGACCGTGCTGCTGGGTGCCACGTTCCTGAACTTCCAGGCCCACGAGTACATGGAGGCCTATAAGGAGCTCAACCTGACCCTGCACAGCGGCGTCTATGGTTCGACCTTCTTCATGCTTACCGGCTTCCATGGCCTGCATGTCACGCTGGGCACGATCATGCTGGCGGTGATCTGGTTCCGTGTGCTGAAGGGCCACTTCAGCAAGGAACACCAGTTCGGTTTCGAAGCCGTCGCCTGGTACTGGCATTTCGTGGACGTGGTCTGGCTCGGGTTGTTCATGTTTGTTTATATTCTTTGAGGGGCGCGGTGCGCTCCGCTCCATGAAAAAACCCGCCTTTTCGGCGGGTTTTTTCATGGAGGGTGAGGCCGCTCGCTGTGCGAGCTGTGAGGCCGGCGGCGAAGCCGCCTGTAAAGCCGGTCGCTGACGCTTCCTGTAAAAGGGGAGAGCGCGTCCTCGCTTTGGATCTATCTCTTACAGGGCTCGCAGAGCCCGGCTTTCCCCCTCACAGGGAGCGCTAGCGACCGGCTTTACAGGGCCCTTCGGGCCCGACCTCACAGCTCGCGCAGCGAGCGGCCTCACAAGGTCCTTCGGGCCCGGCCTAATTGTCGCGCCATGGGCGCCCTGAGTCCCCAACGGCTACAATCAGCGGCCTACGTCATGCGGATGGAGCCAGCCCATCCAGATGCCCAGGACGACCATCAGGATCAGTACGACGGAAAGGCCGATGCGGCGCGTGAGCGCCCATACCGTGCGTTTGCTACCGTCCTTGTCGGTCATCATGAAGAACAGTGCCTGGCCGAGATTGAACAGAACCACCAACAACACGACCACCAGCGCACACTTGTAGACGGTTTCCACGTGATTGTTCCGAACGAGTTTGACATCGCGAGTATAGCGTTCGCGCGGGATGAGACAGCGTGAGTGGCTGGCGTCGTCCGCGCTGGTGGGCTGTGCTGCTTACGGTGGCCGGATGCCTTGTTTTCGTGCGCCTGGGCATCTGGCAGTTGCATCGCGCCGATGAGAAGGACACGCTTCTGCGGCGGTATGCCGCATCGGCGCAGGCACCGTTGAGCGCTTTCGCCGATGTCGCGGAAAAACCGCCGGAAAATGCGTTTCCGCGTGTGCGGGTGCAAGGTAGATATCTCACCGATCGAGTGCTTGTGCTCGATAACCCGAGGCATGATCAACGCGGTGGCGCGGAAGTCTATGCGCCTTTCATGTTGCATGGCAGCAGCGCGGGCGCGTTATTACTCGTGGATCTCGGATTTCTGCCGGGCAATGGCACGGGGCAAGTGCCGCAAGCCCCGGCACTGCCGGATGGTGAGCTGACCCTGCAAGGCCTTTATCTGCCACCGCCGGGCGTAGGTTTTGCGATGGGTGGCAATGCGCTGGCGGCGCAATCGCATTGGCCCAAGACAACGGTCTACCTGGATCTCAAGCAGGTGCAGCAGGATCTCGGTCAACGACTTTACCCACGCGTGCTCGCGCTCGACGCCGATCCGGCATCGATCTACGTGCGCGAGCACACGCTCGATTTTTCCGCGATGCCGCCGGCGCGGCACCGTGCCTACGCTTTCCAGTGGTTTACGTTCGCGGTGGTGGCAGTGGTGATGCTTGCCGTACTGCACCGTCCACGGAAACCTAAGAGAATCGATACGCATGAATAATCCCGTTCCCTCGCCAGGGCTGCGAGCCAGCCGATTGAAGCTGCTGCTGATCGTGGCCGTATTCATGGCGCCGATCATCGCAGCCGGTGTACTCACGCTCAGTGGCTGGCAGCCGGATGCGAAAGGCAATGGCCTGCCGATTTCGCCGCAACGCAATTTCGAAGCCGAGCATGTGCGCATCGCCACGGCGAGCGGTGGCGATTGGCCGTGGCGTGCGAGTGAGCCGAAGTGGACGCTGCTGGTGCTTGCTGGCCCGGGGTGCGCTACGCATTGCCTGGACGTGCTCACACGCATTGCGTGGTCGCGCCAGACGTTGTCACAGAATGCCAAGCGCCTGCGTCTGGTGTATGTCGGCGAGCCGCCGGCTGGCAAGGCACGCGAAGCGATGGACAACTACTGGCAGGTCGGGCGCGATGTCGATGGCAGGCTCTCCCCATACCAGCCACAGTCACCCGATACCGTGGCAGCCTTGCTGGTCGAATCCAATGGCACGGCGCTGTCTCTTTATCCGGCGGGTTTCGACCCGATGGGCTTGCACAAAGACCTGCAGAAGGTGATTCGTTGATGTCCGCCCGTTCCGTGAGAGTGCTGCGTGGCCTGGCCTTGCTGGCCGCGGTATTTGCCTTTGGTGTCGTGATGTTCGGTGCCTTCGTGCGGCTGTCCAACGCGGGCCTCTCGTGTCCCGATTGGCCGACCTGCTATGGCAAGGCGACCTGGCCCGAACAGCAGCATGAGATCGCCAAGGCCAACGAGGCCTTTCCTGATCGACCCTACGAAACACACAAGGCCTGGCGCGAACAGGTGCATCGCTTCCTTGCCGGTACGCTCGGTACGTTGGTGCTGGCGCTGGCGCTGGTAGCCAGTTGGCGCACCCGTTGGGCGCGGTTTGCGGTGATGGCTGGCGCCGTGTTTGCCGTGGCGGGCACCGTGCTTTATATCCGCGGCGAGCACGTCTGGTCCACGGTGCTTTCGCTGTTTGCCATCGGCTTGCCGTTCCTGGCTGCGTTGGGTTTGCACAAGCCCGGCGCGTGGCGCATCAGCGTGCTGGCATTGGCGGTGATCATCTTCCAGGCAATGCTGGGCATGTGGACGGTGACGTTGCTGCTCAAGCCGATCGTGGTGATGGGACACCTGCTCGGTGGCATCACCACGTTTGCGCTACTGGCCTATGCGGCGATGCGTTATGCCGGCGTGGGTGCCGACAACAATCAGCTTGCGCCGCTGCGCCGACTTGTAGTGCTGGGCGTCGTCCTGCTGATCGCGCAGATTGCCCTGGGCGGCTGGACGTCCGCCAATTATGCGGCGCTGGCCTGCGGTACCGATTTTCCGACCTGCCTCGGGCAGTGGGCGCCGCCGACGGATTTCCGGCAGGGTTTCGTGCTGTGGCGGGGCATTGGGGTGAACTACGAAGGAGGCGTTCTGGACATGGCCGCACGCAGCGCCATCCAGATCGCGCATCGCATCGGTGCACTGGTGGTGTTCTGCTATCTGGCTTTCCTGGCCCACAAGGTCTCCCGGCGAGGTTTGCGCGGGCTCGGCCTGCTGCTGGCCGTCGTGCTGGTATCGCAGGTGCTGCTGGGTATCAGCAATGTGCATTTCGGTCTGCCGCTTCCGGTGGCAACCCTCCACAACGGCGTGGCAGCTCTCTTGTTGGCGACCTTGCTTGCCTTGTTGGCGCGAACGCAGCGCCGCCCTGGCGATCATCTTTTTTCCGGAGCGCTGCGATGAGAAGCATGGCAGGCGAATATCTTGAATTGACCAAGCCGCGTGTCGTTGCGTTATTGGTGTTCTGCGCGGTGATCGGCATGTTCCTGGCCGTGCCCGGCATTCCGCCGTGGCGCGCGCTGGTGTTCGGTACGGCAGGTATCTGGCTGGCCTCCGCGTCGGCGGCTGCCTTCAATCATCTGATCGATCAGCGCATCGACAAACTGATGGCGCGCACGGCGCATCGCCCGCTGGCCACCGGTCACCTGAGTCCCCAGCAGGTGCTGACATTCGCCTTGACGCTGGGCGTGATCTCGATGCTCGTGCTGGTGCTGCTGGTCAACCCATTGACGGCAGTGCTGACCTTCGCGGGGCTGATCGGCTATGCCGTGATCTACACCGCCTATCTCAAACGCGCGACACCGCAGAACATCGTGATCGGCGGCCTGGCTGGTGCGATTCCCCCTGTGCTCGGCTGGACGGCGGTCACGGGCGAACTACATCCGTTTGCATTGCAGTTGTGCCTGATCATCTTCGTGTGGACGCCGCCGCACTTCTGGGCGCTGGCGATCTTCCGCCGCGACGATTATGCACGCGCGCAGGTACCGATGCTGCCGGTGACGCACGGCGTGGTCTATACGCGCTGGCACGTGCTGTTCTACACCATCTTGCTGGTGCTGGTGACCTTGCTGCCCACATTGACCGGCTATAGCGGATATATCTATCTCGGTGGCGCGGTGGTACTGGGTGCAGGGTTTCTCTACTACGCCGCACGCCTGCTCAACCCACCGGACGAATTCTTCGCGATGAAGGTATTCAACTATTCCATCGTCTACCTGATGGCGCTGTTCGCCTTCCTGCTCGTAGACCATTACCTGTTCGACCCGGCATTGCAGTCGGGGCTGGTGTTTGAGCGTTCCCTTTGAGGTGCGCAAGCGGGGGTTGAGACGGGCAGGGGGCGCGACAAGCGATCCCCTGGGGCCTTGCTCGGGTTGAGCGACATCCATCCTCGAAGGCGAACCAGCCTCGTCGCGGCGTTCTACGCCACGCGCCAATCTCGCCGCCTGCGAGCGAACTTGCGCGCCACGGCCCATCTCCTGTCCCCATGACACCCACTTGACACTTGCGCGCCGCAGCAAGACAATACGCGCGCCCTACGGCGCGCCGCGTGCGCTCTGGAAAGGCTCTCTGTCCTTACTAACCAAGGCATATGGACGTTTACCCTAGTCGCAACGTCGACATCCGCGAGCATCGGGTGCCGGCATTGCATAACAAGCTGACTGTCTGCGGCGACCGCCTGCGGTCGGCCGGCGCTTTCCTAGACTAGGGAAGACCGGCCTACTCCTGACGGCTGCCAAAGGCGCCGTATCAAGGAGATGGGCTATGAAGCTCCTTCGCGATTTCTTCCGCATGCGTACTGCGGGCCGGTTCCCCCTTGCCGGTCGTGCTGGCGCACGTCAAACCATGTCGATCACCGTGCCGGCTCCATTGCAGGCCCCGGCTGTCGTCGAGCCCAAGGCTATCGAGCTCGACCGCAAGATCGAATCCCGCAAGTTGCTGGTTGCCCGCTGGGAAGAGGTTCCTCCGCAAGCGCCCCGTCATCTGGAGCTGGTATCTAGTCTCTGACGACAAGCAGCGCCCGCCACGCCGCGGGCGCTGTGCAAAGCGCAGGCGTCGAGCGTTCGAAGCGGGGTTTCTCCGCGTATTTCGCTGATTCGCCCATATCAACGACATACTGGAAAGCGTGTCATGTTCAAGCATTCCTCCCAGGCCGTCTCGGGCAAGACGGCCGGCAAGAGCACGGTGCCCGCCCACGTGGCGGTAGCCGTCGAAGCCTTCCGTGCCAACGAGGCACTTTTCGCTGCACTCGACACCAGCGCGGCAGGCCTCAACGAAGAACAGATCGCCGAGCGGCTGGACCGCGAAGGCATCAATGAAGTCTCCCACGAGAAGCCGCCACATTGGTCGCGGCAGTTGCTGCGTGCGTTCAAGAATCCCTTCATCATCGTGCTGCTGGTGCTGGCTGGCGTGCAGTTGGCCACCGATGACGACCTGACAGGTCCCATCATCATTGGGGTAATGGTGGGTATCAGCGTGCTGCTGAGTTTCACCCAGGAATATCGCTCGTCCAAGGCGGCCGAGAAGCTTAAGGCCATGGTGCGCAACACCGCTACCGTGACGCGTCGTGCATCGGACGGTCACAGTGAGCGCATCGAAGTGCCGGTGGGCGAACTGGTGCCAGGCGATATCGTTCACCTGGCCGCAGGCGACATGGTGCCCGCGGATCTGCGACTGTTCAGCGCGAAGGACCTGTTCATCAGTCAGGCGATCCTTACTGGCGAGTCCATTCCCGTGGAGAAGGCCGCGCCCACACGCGAGCAGATCGAACAGGCCGATACACGCAGCGAAAGTCCGCTGGACCTGGGTACTGTCTGCTACATGGGCACCAATGTGGTCAGTGGCAGCGCCAGTGCTGTGGTCGTGGCGACCGGCTCGCGTACCTATCTGGGTTCGCTGGCGCACACCATCGTCGGCCAGCGCGTGCAGACCAGCTTCGACCGCGGCGTCAGTAGCGTCAGCTGGCTGCTGATCCGCTTCATGCTGGTCATGGTGCCGATCGTCTTCGCGATCAACTGGATCGACAAGGGCAGCCTGCTCGATGCGTTCCTGTTCGCCCTGTCGGTGGCCGTTGGCCTCACGCCGGAAATGCTGCCGCTGATCGTGACTGCCAACCTGGGCAAGGGCGCCATCGCGATGTCCAAGCGCAAGGTGGTGGTCAAGCGCCTCAATGCGATCCAGAACTTCGGCGCGATGGATGTGCTGTGCACCGACAAGACGGGCACGTTGACGCTGGACAAGATCGTGCTGGAGCGTCACCTGGACCTGTACGGCGAAGAATCGGACGAAGCGCTGGAATACGGCTACCTCAACAGCCGTTTCCAGACCGGCCTGAAAAACCTGATGGACAAGGCCGTACTGTCGCACCGCGACCTGGAAGCGGCAGCATCGCATTACCGCACGGTCGACGAGATTCCGTTCGATTTCCAGCGTCGCCGCATGTCCGTGGTGCTGGGGCGAGGCGACGCCCAGGAACTGCTGGTATGCAAGGGAGCCGTCGAGGAAATGCTCTCGATCTGTGCCTACGCCAAAGCCGGCGACGAGGTCTTGCCGATGACCGATGCCATGCGCACCGACATCAAGGCGATGACGCGTCGTCTCAATGAAGATGGCCTGCGCGTGCTGGTGGTGGCGATCAAGCAGCAGGCATCGGTTGGCCGTGCCTACGGTGTGGCCGATGAAAGCGGCCTGACGGCTGTCGGTTGCCTGGCCTTCCTCGACCCGCCCAAGGATACAGCGGCCACGGCGATTGCCGCGCTCAATCATCATGGCGTGGCAGTGAAGGTAATCACTGGCGACAACGAAGCGGTGACGCGCAAGATCTGTCGCGAAGTGGGCCTGGATGTCGAGCACTCGGTGCAGGGCAAGCACATCGAGACCATGGAAGATAGCGAGTTGGATCAGCTCGTGGCGCGCACCACCGTGTTCGCCAAGATGTCGCCCTTGCAGAAGGCGCGCGTGGTCAAGTCGTTGCAGCGCCAGGGCCACACCGTAGGCTTTCTCGGCGATGGCATCAACGACGCACCAGCGCTGCGTGAAGCCGACGTGGGCATCTCGGTCGATACCGCCACTGATATTGCCAAGGAAGCGGCGGACATCATCTTGCTGGAAAAGAACCTGATGGTGCTGGAGGAAGGCGTGCTTGAGGGCCGCGTTACCTTCGGCAACATCATGAAATACATCAAGATGACGGCCAGTTCGAACTTCGGCAACGTGTTTAGCGTGCTGATCGCCAGTGCGTTCCTGCCGTTCCTACCGATGCTGCCGCTGCAGATCCTGGTGCAGAACCTGCTGTATGACCTGTCGCAGCTATCGATCCCGTTCGATCGTATGGACGAGGATTACCTGCGCAAGCCGCGCAAGTGGGATGCCAGTGATATCGGTCGTTTCATGGTATGGATTGGCCCGATCAGCTCGATCTTCGATATCACCACGTTCTGGCTGATGTGGCATGTATTCGGGGCCAACAGCTCGCAGCATGAGTCGTTGTTCCAGTCGGGCTGGTTCATCGAAGGCCTGTTGTCGCAGACGCTGATCGTGCACATGATCCGCACCCGCAAGATTCCCTTCGTGCAGAGCATTGCCGGCGCACCGGTGCTGGCATTGACTACGGCGATCATCATCGTCGGCATGCTGATTCCGTTCAGCGGTATCGGTGCGAAGATCGGCATGGTGCCGCTGCCGCCTATGTACTTTGCCTGGTTGGCGGTGACCTTGCTGTGCTACTGCGGCCTGACCCAAGTGATGAAGGTCATCTACATCCGCCGCTATGGACGGTGGTTGTAATAGCTTGAACGGTACGGCGCCTTCCTGTTTCGCGGAGGCGCCGCCCGCATCGGTCGAGAGTGCAGGAGCAAATTCATTAGCGAAGCGATCTGCGATTCAGTCGCAGATTGGTGCTCCACCACCGCCAAGCCGCACCCCATCACGACTTGCATCGCGACTGACATCGCTCCTGACAGCTAGGGCAGCGTCACCACTCCGCCACGCTTCCATCCTTGTGTCGCCACAGCGGATTGCGCCAGTCGCCGGCTTGCTGGCTGCGTTCGATTACCAGGGCCTCGTCGATCTCGACACCCAGGCCGGGTTTGTCGAGCGGCTGGATATGGCCTTCGCTCACCGCGAAGTCGTTTTTGTTGACGACATAGTCGAGCAACTCGCCACCCTTGTTGTAATGAATGCCCATGCTCTGCTCTTGCAGCACTGCATTCCATGACACGAAGTCCACATGCAGGCAGGCGGCGAGGGCGATGGGACCGAGCGGGCAGTGCGGCGCCAGCGCCACATCATAGGCTTCGGCCATCGCAGCAATCTTGACGCATTCGGTGATGCCGCCGGCATGCGACAGATCGGGTTGCAGGATCGAAATGCCGCCGCCTTCCAACACACGCTTGAACTCGAAGCGCGAGAACATACGTTCACCCGCGGCCAGCGGAATATGCGTGGCGGCGGCCAGGCGGGGATAATATTCGGCCTGTTCGGCCAACACCGGCTCCTCGATGAACAGGGGGCGGTACGGTTCCAGTTCCTTGATCAATGCCTTGGCCATCGGAGCCGCCACGCGGCCATGGAAATCCAGGCCGAATTCGATGCTGGTGCCGAACGCCTCGCGAATCTCGGCGACGTTGGCCACGGCCGCGTCGATGGCGCGGGCGGAATCGATGACGCCCATTTCCTCGCAACCATTGAGCTTGAACGTATCGAAGCCCAGCGCCAGGCGTTGGTGGATCTGCGCAATGATATCGGCGGGCCGGTCACCGCCGACCCAGCAATAGGTCTTCATGCGGTCGCGTACCTTGCCACCGAGCAACTGGTACACCGGTGCGCCAAGCGCTTTGCCCTTGATGTCCCACAGGGCCTGGTCGATACCCGCGATCGCGCTCATGAACACCGCGCCACCGCGATAGAAGCCACCGCGATACATCGCTTGCCAAAGATCGTTGATATGCGCTGGATCGCGGCCGACCACCAGTTCGCCCAGCTCGTGAACAGCCGCTTCCACCGTGCGTGCACGTCCTTCCACCACCGGTTCGCCCCAGCCGACGAGTCCCTCGTCAGTCTCGATTTTCAGGAACATCCAGCGTGGCGGAACGCGATAAGTCGTGAGCTTGGTGATCTTCATGCGTGATGTTGGCGATAGGCTTGAACGAAGGCTTCGGCGCGCTGGCGGGTCAGTTCGGGCGCTTGGCCGGGCTTGTACAGGTCGCTGCCCAGCCCGGCTCCCTGGCAGCCCGCTTCGAGAAAGGCTCCCAGATTTTCAGGCGTCACGCCACCCACGGCCAGCAAAGGCAGCCCCCTGGGCAGGACGGCGCGGATAGCCTTGACGTAAGCCGGGCCGAACGCAGTCGAGGGGAACAGCTTGAGTGATTGCGCGCCCGCTTGCAGCGCGGCGAATGCTTCGGTGGGCGTGGCGAAGCCGATCGAGGTATAGAGCCCACGCTCTCGGCTGCGCTGGATCACGGCGGTATCGGTATGGGGCGTGACGATCAGCCTCCCGCCAAGGTCGGCGACACGATCGACTTTCTCGGGGGTCAGCACCGTACCGGCACCCACCAGCGTCTGGGCGCCGAATTCGCGTACGCCATCGGGCAGGCTGCGTTCCCAGCCCGGCGAATTGAGCGGAATTTCGATGGCATCGAAACCTGCGGCCACCAACTCACGCATGTGAGCGAGCACTTCAGCAGGCTCGATACCTCTCAGGATCGCCACCAACGGCAACCGGGTAGGCCAGGGTGCGATCTCAGTTGTCATGATAGAGCTGTGAGCGGCCGCCATCGATCAGGATATCGGCGGCATTGATGAAGCGGGCTTCGTCACTGGCCAGGAACAACGCGGTGTAGGCCACTTCCTCGGGTTCGCCGATGCGCTTGGTCGGCAGAATCTGCTCCTGACGGTGGCGCTCGGCGGCCGGATCGGGCGCAGCGGCAAAACCGGCCTCGGCGATCGCGGTGAGGATGAGCCCAGGCGAGATCGAATTCACGCGCACGCCCTGGGCTGCGTACTGGATGCCCAGAGCACGTGTCAGGCCGATCAGGCCATGCTTGGCGACCGGGTAGGGGAAGCAGCCTGGAATGATCTTGTGTCCATGCACGGAGGCAATGTTCACGACCGAGCCTCGGCGATGTTCGATCATGTGCGGCAATACCGCCTGCGAACAATTCCATACGCCTTTCAGATCCACCTCGAAGCAGCGATGCCATTCCTCGTCGGTCAGCTTCAGGGGATCGTTGAACACGTTGATGCCGGCATTGTTGACCAGAACGTCGGGTGGCCCGAAGCGTTCGAGCGTGGCATCGACCATGCGGCGCACGGCATCGACGTCGGTGACATCGGCCTGAAACAGCATGCCATGGTCTTCACCGATCGCGGCCAGGGTGTCGCGTGCCTGCCGGTTATCTTCGAGCACGTTCACCACCACGCGCGCGCCATGTTCGGCGAAGAGCCTGGCGGTCGCCGCACCGATGCCTTGCGCGGCACCCGTGACGATGGCGATCTTGCCGGCAAGGCGTGGCAGCGGGGTAGTGCGAGGATCGGGGCGTGTTGCGGTCATGGGGATCATCTCGTCAGGCAGTTCGGCCGTAGCGGCTTTCGGGCAAGCCGCGTCCACGTGGAGCTTCCAGCGTAAATACTGCGCCGTGCAGAGGATGTCGCTCGCGCTCTGCCGCATCGATACCGTCGTGGGCCGAGGTGATGGCGAGTCGGTCCAATCCGGTCCCCATGAAGCTGATACAGCTTGGCTGGCTGGCCGGCATCATGATCACCGTATCGACGCGCCCATCCGGCGCATAACGCACCACGCGCGAAGCTCCCCATTCGGCGTTCCACAGGAAGCCTTCGGCGTCCACCGTGGATCCATCGGGTGTGCCGAACTGCGCGGGAACCTCAGTAAAAACCCGGATGCGATCGACCTCGCCACTCGCGCCGTCGTAATCGCAGGCCATGATCTGCCGTGTTGGTGTATCGCAGAAATACATGGTGTTGCCATCGGGACTGAAACAGATGCTGTTGGTGATCGCCGCGCGGGGTAGGGCCATGCGTGAAAGCACGCCGTCGGCGCTATAGCGGTAGAACGAGGCAATGCGCTCGCTGCCATGTTCGTTGATGCTGCCGAAGATGAAGTTGCCATGGCGATCGCAGCGGCCGTCATTGCTGCGCGTGTCTGGCAGGCCGGGTTCGATGTCGGCCAGGGGTTCCATCGCACCGTTGCGCAGATCGAACATCACCAGCTGTTTCTCCAGCGCCAGTAGCAGGCGATCGGGATCCTGTGTCAGGGCCATGCAACCCAGTCGGGCCGGCAACGCCCAGTGGCGGGTGGAGCGATCGACCGGGTCGCACTGCCATAACGTGGACGCGAGGATATCCGTCCAGCGCAGCACGCCTTGGCGATCATCCCAGACGATGCCTTCGCCCAGGGCATGTCGTGTGTCGGTGAGAGCTCGGATGCTGGCGGACATCAGCGTGCCGCCTGCCGGTTCTTGAGCTGGTCGACCAGCACTGCCGCCAGCAGGATCGCCCCGCGCACCACATACTGGTAGAAAGTATCGATATTCATCAGGTTCATGGCGTTCTGCACGGTGCCCATGATCAGCACGCCGACCAGGACTCCGCTGATGGTAGCGCGGCCGCCGGCAAGCGATACGCCGCCAAGTACGCAGGCGGAGATCACATCGAGTTCGAAACCTTCGCCAGCATTGGGCTGGCCGCTGGTGATGCGCGAGGCAAGGATCACGCCGGCGAAAGCGGCGATCACGCCCTGGATCAGGAAGATCACGATACGCGTGCGGTCCACCGCCACGCCAGCCAGGCGCACGGCTTCAGGATTGCCGCCTATGGCCAGTGTATTGCGACCGTAAGCGGTCTTGTTGAGCATCACACCGAATACCACGAAGCACAGCGCGGTGATCCATACGGGAATCGGCAGGCCAAGCAGCATCTGCGTACCCAGCACATAGAACGCCTCGTTGGCCACACCCACCGCCTGTCCCTTGGAGGCAAGGAACGCCAGGCCGCGAACGATTTCCATCATCGCCAGCGTGGTGATCAACGCGTTGATCTTGAGCTTGGCGATGATGGCGCCGTTGATGAAGCCGATCACCGCGCCAGCAACCAGACTGGCGAGCAGGCCGAGTGTCACGCTGCCGGTGGCGTTGGCGACCATGGCACAGGTCACGCCGGCGAAGGCGACCGTGGAGCCCACGGAAAGATCGAAGTCGCGCGAGGCGAGGCAGAACATCATGGTGCAAGCCACCATGCCGATCTGCGATACCGACAAGGCCACGCTGACGATGTTGTCCCAGGAAAAGAAATACTGCACGGTGCCGCTGAGCACAGCGAACAGCACGATGAAGATCAGCACCAGGCTGTAGTCGTCGATCGCGTTGCGCAGCCAGGATGGTTGCGTGGCACCGGGGGCGGGAGAAACGGCGGGAGAAGTCTGCGACATGGCTCGATTTAGTTCCTGCGCTGGTTCGCCTTGGGAGCGCCTTCGGGAAGCGCGCATGCAAGGACGTTTTCTTCGTTGGCCTGGTCACGTGCGAACTGCCCCGCGATACGGCCATTGCACATCACCACGATGCGGTCGGAAACACCGAGCACCTCGGGCAGCTCGCTCGATACCATAACGATGGCGACGCCACGTTCGGCCAGGGCGTAAAGCACGTTGTAGATGTCGTTCTTGGCACCTACGTCGATGCCGCGCGTGGGCTCATCGACGATCAGTACGCGCAGGTCGCCTTCGGCCAGCCAGCGAGCGAGGATGGCCTTTTGCTGGTTGCCACCTGACAGCAGTCGGATTTCCTGACGTCGATTGGGCGTACGAATGGACAGTCGCTTGATGAAGTCATCGGCGGTGTGCGCCTCGACGGCTTCATTGACGAACAGGCCGGCACGCAAGTGGTTCCTGCGTGTGCTGATGTTGATATTCTCGGCGACCGAGCGCACGCCGACGATGCCGTCTTCCTTGCGATCTTCGGGACAGAACATCAGGCCCGCGCGAATCGAGGCGCGCACATCGGTGGCGGCCAGCGGCTTGCCATCGATCGCGACGCTGCCGCCCAAACGCCGATCTGCGCCATAGACCACGCGCATCGTTTCGCTGCGCCCAGCGCCGACCAGACCAAAGAAACCGACGATTTCGCCCGCGCGTACGTTGAATTGCACCGGCGAGGGAATCTTGTGGCCGGTCACGTCGCGCACATCCAGACGGATCTGGCCCAGTTCACGCGGCCGATAGCCGAAGATGTCATCGAGCTGGCGCCCAACCATGCGCTGCACGAGCGTTTCCCGCGTTACCCCATCAAGGGAGTCGAAGCTGGCGATCTTGCGCCCGTCACGAAATACGGTGGCCGCATCGCACAGCTCAAAGATTTCATCCAGGCGATGGGAGATGTAGATCATTGCCTTGCCCTGTGCGCGCAGGTCGCGCACCAGGCGAAACAGCACCTCGGTCTCACGATGAGACAGCGAACTGGTGGGCTCATCCAACGCAAGTATGCGGGCATCGCGCAAGATTGCCTTGCAGATCTCCACCATCTGCCTCTGACCGATCGATATCTGGCGCATCTTCGCGCGCGGGTCCAGGTCCACGCCGAGCGCTTCGAGTTTTTCGCGTACCCATGCCAGGGCCTGCCTGCGCTGCACGAAGCCCATGCGGGTCGGCAGGCGGCCAAGCAGCAGGTTTTCCATCACCGACAGGTCCGGCACGTATTGCAGTTCCTGGTGAATGATCGCCACGCCAGCCTCGATAGCATCGGCGGCCGAGCGGAACTGGCGCGGCTGGCCACCGATCACCAGGCGGCCTTCGTCCGGTGCGTATTCGCCACCGAGGATCTTCATTGTGGTCGATTTGCCGGCACCATTTTCACCGAGCAGGCCATGCACGCTTCCAGCGTGCACGGCGAAGCTTACGTCCGACAGCGCGCGCACGCCCGGAAACGTCTTGCCGATCGCGTCGAACTGAAGATAAGGCGCAGCACTTTGCTCGGCGATCATCGTCGTCTCATAGCCCCATGGCTTTGCGCACGGCGCTGGCGTTGTCACGCGTGATCAGGCGGCCATCGGTAAGCGTGATCATCGGGGGTTCCTTGCCGTTCTTGATCCAGTCGTACATCTGCAGCGACGTCTCATAGCCGTGGCGCTTGGGACTGATCAGGATCGATCCGTAGAAGCCGGTCGGTTGTGGCTTGGCAAATTCGTTGAGAGCCGAATTGCTGCCGCCGATGCCCACGCCGACCATGTTCGCAGCCGCGACGCCACGGCCTTCAGCCGCGCGTACTGCGCCTAGCACGGCCTCGTCGTTCATGCCGAAGGCCACCCAGTGCTTGAACTGCGGATGCTGGGTGATGGCAATGTTCGCGGCGTTGAACGCATTTTCCGTGTCGGACTTTGCTTGAGGTGCGTTGAAGATATTGGCCTTGGGAAATCCGCTTGCCAGCAATGCCTCGACCGCGCCGTCGTCGCGATCACGCGCGGTCGGCAGCTGATCGAACGAAACGCGCAATGCGCCGACTTCCGTCGGATTCCAGCCTCGGGACTTGATCTGCTCGGCGATTGCCTGGCCAACTTGCTTGCCGATGTTGATCGCGGAAATGCCGGTGTACGGCACCCCTTCGATGGGCTTGCCATTGCCGTCGACCAGGCGATCATCCACGGTCATCAACTTGAGGCGATTGATACGTGCCTTGGCCACGATCGACGGGCCAAGTTTTACGTCCGGTGCGCAGATGATGAATCCCTGGGCGTGCTGAACCTTGAGATTGTCGATGGCGTTGAGCACTTTGTCGCCATTCTCGGCGCCGATCTTGACCAGCTCGAAGCCCTTTTCCTTGGCCGCTTGCTCGGCGAAACGCCACTCGTCGCGGAACCACGGTTCTTCCGGTTGCTTGACCACGAAACCGATCTTGACAGGATCATCCGCGAAGGCCGGTGCGCTGGCCATGGCGAGCGCGATGGCGATGGCATGAAAGACGTGTGTGAGTTTGCGGTTCATCGTTCCTTCCTCAAGGAAAGCCGGGCGAGCTGGCATGGCGTGGGGACATGTCTTGGCATGGTCAGGCGCGTTCGTGTGCATCGGCGGCGACCAGGCCTCGCTCACGCGCCACGGCGATGGCGCCGCGTCCGGCAAGGTTGGCCTGTTGCCGGTCATCGAGTACGGTGACTTGGCCGGAGAAGAAATCGTCGCCTTGCACGAGCAACGCGATCGCCTCGCGCAGAATGGCCTTGCCACTGATGACGAAACGCACGCCGGGCATGACCTCGATCGCGCTGGAGTTCTTCAGGGTCAAGAGGTCCGAGCCAAGCACTGCGCCTAGCAGGAAGTTGGCGCGTGCATTGGCATCGTAGACGGTGAATTGATCGAGGATGCGCACGCTGAAGCACGCACGCCCCAGGCCAATCTGCTTGGCCGAACGCGCGCCGGCCAGCAGCATGTCCGCATCGATGCGTTCGGCGAATCCGCCCCCCAGCGAACTGGCCAGTATCGTCTCGTGCGATATCACATGCAGCAATTCGCCGGCCAGAGTGGTCACGCAGCCGGTGATGCGCTGAGAGGCGTCCAGGCTGACGAACTTCGAATGGGAGCCCGGCAACACGATGACTGCCGGTTCGGTCAGGCGCAGGCACTGCACGATGGCGAAGCTCTCGGTCTCCTCGCCGCGCATCATGTCCATCGCTTCGCTGTTGTGCAGGCCGATGTGGTCCACCGCGTTGCGCACGCCCGGCACGAACCAGATCGGTTGTTGCCAGACTTCGTCGATGGTCGATTCGCGCATGGCGCCTGCCAGCGCCTGGATGGCTACCGGCGCCTTGACGTGCGGAATTTCGCACAGGCCCATGTTCGAGGTGATCATGCCTGAGGCAAGTACGCGGTCGATGTCGTTTGCCTCAAGCTGCGCGGCCTGCAAAGTCTCCTGCAGGGTTTCGCGCACGGCAGCCTCCAGGCGTGCGCGGCTACCGGTGATGGCGGTGTCGCGCACGCCGACCTGGCGCGCGGCGTGTGCCACGACCTCGCCGTCGTGCCAGAGGCAGACGCGGGTATTGGTGGTGCCGGTATCGATCGTGAGGATATTCATGCGCAACTGAGCGGTTGGATCGATCAGGATTGTTGGCGGCGCGCGCGAACGTGGCAAACTAGAAATTCGCCGGGGTTTCCCCAAGTTTTTCTAAACGAGCTTGCCATGAAGCGCTCACTCCCCCTCAATGCACTGCGTGTCTTTCAGGTTGCAGCGCAGCATCTGAGCTTCACGAAAGCCTCGGAAGAATTGTCGTTGACCGCGGCAGCGGTCAGCCAACAGGTGAAATTGCTGGAGCAGCATTTGGGGATGGCGCTCTTTGTGCGAAGCAACAATAAACTCAGCCTCACACCAGCCGGCGAGCGCTATTTCCCGCGTGTACGTGAGGCTTTTCGTGCGTTGCAACACGCCACCGCCCAGTTGCTGGACCAGAAATTCTCCCTGCGCGTGGCTGTGCCCGCGACCTTTGGCACCAAATGGCTGGTGCCCCGGTTGTTCCGTTTCTTCGGCAAGCACCCGGATATCGACGTGGCGGTACTGACCGAAGCGCAACTGGAGGCGGGTGCCTGGGACATCGCCATTGAGGAACGCGCTGGGGAGGAGGGTCCCCATGTGCTGGTGGCTACCGATTACGTTCCCGTGTGCGGCCCGGTGCTTGCATCCCAACTGACCCAGCCTTCAGATCTCAATGCCGTGACGCTTCTCTACGAGAGATCCGGTCGCCGCAGCGCGATCGCGCCGGACTGGAACGCCTGGATGGCGCACGCGGGTGCGGTGCTGGCCGATACCACGCGCGAACTGGGGCTCGGCGATGGCACGATGATGTTGCAGGCAGCCATCGAAGGGCAGGGCGTGGCGCTGGCACAGCGCTTGCTGATCGCCTATGACGTGGCGGCGGGGCGCCTGGTCGAACCCTTCGCCGCGTCAACACCGTGGCGTCACGCATATCATCTGACGGTGGCGCAGGGCGTTGCCGACAGGAGTGAGGTCAGCATTTTCTGCGAGTGGTTGCGTGCCGAAGTGCTAGCCAGTTGAGATACCTCGATCCAACGGACGGAGTCGTGCCGGTTGTGAGTTGGTCCCCATGTGTGTCTTGCGCTGGGGGCGCATGGCGCGTCAAGACGAGCACGGCTATCCACACCTTCGAGCTTGTCCCAATGATCTGGGCGAACTATTGGCTTGCCTGCCGGCGCAGGCCGCCATCAAGCGTGAAGTCACACGTTAAGGATGCATCCCTGCGTTGGACGAGCCGCCGTGGGTTGGCGTGGCGTGGTTGCTGACCGATTTCGGCGCTTGGCCGAACGGGTTTTGCGGGCTGTGCCATAGAGTATGTATCACGCTGACATGAAAGCAGGCGATGGACTACAGGCTTTGCCTATGCGTTTGCGCAAAATTCTCCCAGGAGAAGTGTAAGGCTCACCAACTCTGAGCTTGATGCCTACGGATCAGATCCGCTTGTGTTGTTCGTGACAAGGTCGTGGCCATATCGATATGAGCCTTTATGCTTTCACGGGCCTTGACGTGCGGCATCTGCGACAAGGGCTCGATATCAGGTGGTCGGCCCTCGCATATGGATGCAGCCTTGACCGCCGGTGAGACATGGTGTCGATTGTTTTCTTGTTGATTGTCGAGGCATGCTTTTGTGTGCTTTGCCTTTTGTTGCTGATGGTTGTGTTCAGCAAATTCAAACGGCTTCCGTCGTGGTTTCTCTATGCCGTCGGCGTGCCACTCTTATTGATACCTTTGGTTAACTACCTGCTTGGCGTGGTTGAATTGGATGGCGTGTGGAATATCGTCATCCAGTTTGCCTTGCTGCGGATCGGCCTGTTCTTGGTGTGGTGCGCCAGCCTGCGGCTCGCGGACAAGTCTTGTGCCTCACTTTCCGGGGCGACGTAAGCGACGAATCAATCGACGGTCTTCCGTGGCTCATTGCCTTCATGCTTCTCGCGGAGCGGCAAGAGGGAGGCAGCTCGGCCGGAGCATTCGCTCCGGTCACAGTCCTGGATTTCCATTGGACCTATCCCCGCCAACCGGTATGGCCATGGACGACTTGTGCGGGTGCCGCGGGCGGCGCCACACAGGGATATCGACCCATAGGCTATCGATGCAGGCCAAGCGCATATTGCCACTCCCATTGGCTGTTTATTAGGAGAGCGATATGCGTGTTTGGGCTTGTGGTTTGCTCGCGGCCATGGGATTTTCCTGCTTGGCCATGGCTCATGGCCAGGCGCGGGCGGGAGCGACGGGGAACTACGTTGATGCCATCGACTATCCCAGCCCGGAAGGTGGCTGGGACCGGTTCTTCGATCTTGAGGCCAGCCTGGCGGGTGGTTTCGACAGCGTATGCGGCGATACCTTCTGCGAGGGCGATTACAGCAACTTGCGTCCATTGAGCTATCGCTGCTCAGTGGAGCGCACGTCGGGAATCATCGGCGAATGCGTGTGGACCTTCGCTGGCAGTTATCAGGACATCGATCCTGACAACGGCAAGGTGAAAGTTGATGCTCGCTTATGGCAATGCCGTACACCCATCAATCCTGGCACACATATCGAGCAGCTCTACTCGGCGCTTGAGCCTATCGGCCCTCACGATGTTCTTCATAAGCTGCTGCCCGGCGGCAACAAGAGCATCTACGACGGATTGACCGAGTGCCTGTGACGCCGATTACGAATTGGAGTTTCGTGCCGCGCGACGGCGGTGGCGCCACCACAGGATCAGCACGGCCAGCACGATGACGCCGCCAAGCACCCAAAGGCTGCTCTGGCCCCGGCGTATCCATTTGACCAGCCATTCGTGATTGTCGGCACCGAAGTAGCCCAGGTATACCCAGATCGGTACGCTGATCAGCGCCGCGCTGCCATCGAGCAGCAGGAACCGGGTGAACGACACACGATGCGTGGTGCCAGCGGTAATGTAAACGGCGGTGCGCATGCCGGGAAGGAAGCGGGCCACGAACATCAGGCGATTGCCATAACGTTCGAATTTCTCTTGCACCTTGGCGTAGCGTTCGGGCGTAAGCAGACGCGCGACTACGCGCCACTTGAGGATACGCGCGCCGTAATGATGGCCGAGCAGAAACATGCCTGCGTCGCCCAGCAGGACACCGACCATCGCCACGGCAAACATGATGTGCACGTTGGCGTAGCCCAGGCCGGCAATCACGCCGCCAGCTACCAGGGTGATGTCCTCCGGCAGCGGTGCACCTGCACCGCAGAGAAGCAGCGCGATGAAAACGGCGGCATAGCCGTTCTCCGCGAACAGTGTCACCAGTCGTTCAAGCAGGTCCATCTACGTGCGTGCCTTCATCTGCAAGCGTCGGGGCAGAAAAACGGTTCATCATCCCACAGAACCCTTTTCAGGGGGATGTGGCGGTTCAATCGTCGTCACGGCGCAGTTGCACGCGAATGCCCATCAGTGAGCGCAGTTCGGCCTTTTCGGCATTGTCCAGCGCGCTGGCCCGGCTTTTCGCGGTCAGGAATTCGCGCCGCTGCACGGCGGCCTGTTGCTCCATGTGCAGCAGGGCGTCGAAGAATTCCCGGCGCTGCATCGATGCATCACCGACCACCGGTGTTGTCATCAATTTTTGTAATGCACCGTATTCCTCGCGTTCGGCGTAGTGCTCGACCAACATGGCTGGATTGATACCGGGGCGAGCCCGGGCGGTCTCGATCAGGTCGGCCAGCAGGGCGACGCCGGGTTTATCCAGGCGCAGGAAGCCGTACGGGCGCTCCACGTCCTGGGCCATGCCAGGCTGCACCAGCAGCAGGGCGATGGCACTGCGGACCAGGCTGCGCTGTACGTTGACCGGCCGCGGCGGCGGCCGGCGTTGCTGCACGTCGGGTTCGAAGGTGGCGCGCGCCCCGCTGCGTTTTTCCAGTTCCTGCGCCATCAAGTCGCGGAAGGCCCCATCGGGGAGGCGGGCGATCAGTGGTCGTGCCCGTTCGGCCAGCCGCGCACGCCCGTCTAGGGCGCCCATGTCGACGTCCTGGGCCAGTTCGCCAAAGAAATATTCCGACAGGGGCGTGGCGGCCTTCAGGCGCTTCTCGAAGCCGTCCTTGCCCTCCTTGCGGATCAGCGTGTCCGGATCTTCGCCATCGGGCAGGAACAGGAAGTAGGCCTGCCTGCCATCGCGCAGCCTTGGCAGCGCCGATTCGAGCGCCTTCCAGGCGGCCGCACGGCCCGCTCGATCGCCATCGAAGCAGAAGACCACGTCGGGGGCGGCGCGAAACAACACCTCGGTGTGGTCGGGCGTGGTCGCGGTGCCCAGCGTGGCGACCGCAATCGGCAGGCCGGCCTGATGCATGGCGATCACGTCCATGTAGCCCTCGACCACCACGATACGCTGCAAGTTGCTGTTGGCCTGCTTGACCTGCCACAGCGCGAACAACTCCCTGCCTTTGTGGAAGAGCGGGGTCTCGGGCGAGTTGAGGTATTTGGGCCCTTGCTCCGCTTGTAGCACGCGTCCGCCGAAGGCGATCACGCGGCCGCGGCGGTCCAGGATGGGAAACATCAGGCGCTCACGGAAACGATCGTACTTGCTACCGCGTTCGTTGCTGGCGACCATGCCAGCCTCGTTGAGCAACTGCATGCGGCGATCATTGCCGCCCAGCGCCTTCATGATGCCGTCGTACCCGGCGGGCGCCCAGCCGATGCGGAAGCGCTCGATGGTCTGGGCATCCAGGCCGCGTTTCTTGCAGTAGGCCTTGGCTTCGGTGCTTTTGGGCAACTCGCCCTGATACCAACGCGCGGCGCTATCGAGCAGGGCGTAGAGATCGGTCTTGTCCTCGCGCGGCGCCTCGTTGCCGCCCTCGCGAGGCACCTTCAAGCCCACGGCCTGGGCCAGTTCCTCGATCGCGTCGGGGAACTCCAGCCGCTCATAATCCATCAGGAACTTGATCGCCGTGCCATGGGCGCCGCAACCGAAGCAGTGAAAGAACTGCTTGGCCGGACTGACATAGAACGAAGGCGAGCGTTCGTTGTGGAAGGGGCAGCAGGCGGTCCATTCGCGGCCTGCCTTCTTCAAAGGCACGCGCCGCTCGATCACGTCGACGATGTCGACGCGAGCGAGAAGTTCGTCAATGAAGCTGTCAGGGATGCGGCCGCGCATAGGACATCAGTTTAGTCGATGGAATGGTCCGTCCGCTCGAGAGCCGGGCTAAGCTCGGTCGTGACAACCGGAGGAGGGACAGCATGGTGCGTGCAGGCGTGTGGATGATAGGGATGGGCTGGCTGGCAGCGGGCACGGTGGCGGCCCAGGAGCGGCCGGCCATGCAGGCATACGACAGGCTCTCGGCGGCGCGCGAACAGGCCGAGGCGGCGCGTAAGGACAACGATACGCCGCAGACGCGGCGCAAGGCCGAGGACATCCTGCGCAAAGCGCTGGACGATTCCTTGTCGCCGGCCACGCGTGATCTTGGCGAGGGCAGCAAGGCGCTGCGCTATCGCGCCTTCAACATCCGCGACGACCTGTTCGCGCTGTACGTCGACGAGGGCGAGAAGACCAAGGCGCTGGACATGATGGCGGCGAACCTGGCCCAGGATGGCGCACCGTTGGATGCGGTGTACCGCACACCCAAGGCGCAGGCCCTGCTGAAGGATGAGCCGCGCTACCAGTCGATGCTGGCCCGCGCCGACATGGCTGCCAGCATGTGGCATGCCAAGGCCATTGCCACACCGTACACGCCGCAGTTGGACGAATCCCTGCGCATTGCCGGCCTGTCGCTGTTCTGGTCCGAAGCCAAGTACAACTTCGTGCATTTCGGTAACGTACCCAACCTGGATTGGGACAAGGCTTATCTGGATTTCCTGCCGCAAGTCATCGCCGCGCATGACACCGCCTCGTACTACGAGGTGATGATGCGCTTCGCGCCGCTGCTGCAAGACGGGCACACCAACATCTACCCTCCCAAGGAGCTGCGCGCGCACTTCTACGCGCGCCCGCCTTTGCGCACGGCGCTGGTCGAGGGCAGGGTGCTGGTAACCTTCGTCGGCAGTTCGACACTGGAGCACCAAGGCATCCACGTAGGTGACCAGATCACTGCCATCGACGGTATCGAGGTCGGCAAATATGCGACCGAACGTGTGGCTCCCTATGAAAGCAGCTCCACCCCGCAGGACCGGGACGTACGCGTGTACAGCTACGGCCTGCTTTCAGGTGACAAGGACACGCCCGTATCGTTGTCGCTGGTCGATGGCCGTGGTCATCGCAGCACCGTTCTGGTCTGGCGTGACGGTAGCAAATACGCCGATCGCAAAGAGCCGGACGAGTTCGTTTTTCGCATGTTGCCCGGACAGGTCGCTTATCTCGCCATCGACGACCTGGAGAGCGATGCCCCCGTCAAGGCGTTTGAGCAACACCTTCCGCAGATCATGCAGGCCAAGGGATTGATTCTCGATGTGCGCCAGAACGGCGGTGGCTCGGATGGCTACGCTTTCCAGATTCTCAGTCATCTCACCGAGGCGCCGATTCCGGGCCCGGCTTCACGGCAATTGTCAGTATCGGCGGTGACTCGCGCTGGCGGTGGCCTGAGCCTCGAATGGCAGCCGCTTGAAGACAGCGGACAAGCCTATCCGCACCTCACCTCGCCGATCTTCCGGGGACCGGTAGCGCTTTTGATCGGGCCGCAGACGTTCTCTGCCGCGGAGGATTTCGTCATGTCTTTCGACACCCTCAAACGCGGCATCCTGGTGGGCCAGAAGACAGGTGGTAGTACCGGCATGCCGATGTCGTTCGGTCTACCCGGTGGCGGCTCGGCGCGCATCTGTGTGAAGTGGGACAGTTACGCCGATGGCCGTGAATTCGTCGGTAGCGGCATCGCGCCGACGATCGAGGTGAAGCCGACGGTAGCCGATGTTCGTCGCGGGAAGGATGCTGCGGTGGAGCGGGCGCGTAAGGCGTTGCTTGTGGCTTCCGCCAAGTGAGGCCGGCCGCTGGTGCTCGCTGTAAGGAGTGAGCAAGGTCATAGCCGAAGCTCTCCGCGCTCTTGACTCTTCACAGGCTGCGTCCGCAGCCGGCCTCACTCGCCATGCCCGTCAAACCAGATGCACGATGCCGACCAGGCCCAGCAAGATCACCAGGAAGATGATCACGAAGATCACGAACAGGACCTTGGCGATGGTGCCGGTAACGCCTGATAGCGTACCGAAACCCAGCCAGCCGGAAAGCAGCGAGATAATGCCGAAAATAATGGCCCACTTGAGCATGGGTGTTCTCCCTCAGTGACGTTGCAGGCACTACTTGTAGAGCCCGCAACGTGAAGGAGCCGCATCACCCATGCACGCGCCGCGTGGTGATTCAGGCGCGATATGGCGCGGTGGCTGAAATGTGAAGAGCCAGCTTGGCCTTGATGCGCGCGGACACCGCGGCCATGTCGGCCCCGCCGGCAGCCTTGTCCTTGACCGCGGCGATGACCTTGCCCATGTCCTTGGGCGAGGTGGCGCCGGTCTGGGCGATCGCGTCGTCGATCAGGGCATCGATCTCGCTATCGGTCAGCTTGGCCGGCATATAGGTCTCGATCACTGCCATTTCCGACTTTTCGACATCGGCCAGATCCTGGCGACCGGCAGCCTCATACTGGCTGATCGAATCACGGCGTTGCTTAAGCATTTTCTCAAGCACATTCAGCACCTGGCTGTCGTCCAGTTCGATGCGTTCATCCACTTCACGCTGCTTGATGGCGGCGTTGATCAGGCGGATGACCGCCAGGCGCGCCTTGTCGCCACCGCGCATGGCGGCCTTCATGTCTTCGGTGAGCTGCTGCTTAAGTGACATCGGATGCTCCGAGGGACAATAAAAAGTAAAAATCGGGGAAACGCAGAAAGCCGGCGTTGCGCAAGGCAACGCCGGCTTATGCATGTGCTGAATGCAGCGGCGGCGGATCAACGCGCCAGACTGCCAAAGCTACCTGGGGGCGCTGGAGAGCGCCAGGGCCGGCGTCACGAGGACACCGAGCCAGGTAAAGCTCAGTACATCCGCGTACGACGCGAGGTATCGCGCGACAGGCGGCGCAGATGGCGCTTCACCGCGGCGGCACGCTTGCGCTTACGCTCCTGGGTCGGCTTCTCATAGAACTCGCGCTTGCGGGTCTCGGCCAGAACGCCGGCCTTTTCGCAGGTGCGCTTGAAGCGGCGCAGGGCAAGCTCGAACGGCTCGTTCTCGCGGACTTTTACGCTGGGCATGGAAACTCCGAGTGACTGAATACGGCCCGTGGAATCGGGCGAGCCGCTAAGTATAGCCTCGGTCGGGTCTATGCGTAAAGTCGGTCGCTCTGCAACCTGGGCAGCCGGTGGCTGGCGCGGCCTGGAAAGGGTAAACAGGAACAGCCCCAAGCGGCAAGCAGCGGGCCTTTGTTGTCCTTTTCAGCGCCCGTGGCGTGACTCCAAAGGCTGCGCAGCCGCTGGTCTTCCAGACCGGGGCGCAGCAGGCCTTCTAGGCACAATGTGCCTAATTCCCCGCTAAACTGCCACACATGTCGCCTCAAACCCCCAACCCGCCGATCCTCGGCATCGAAACCTCCTGTGACGAAACCGGTGTCGCGTTGCTGCGCTGGGAGCCGGAGCGGCCGGGGGAGGGGTTGCTGGCGCACACCCTGTACAGCCAGATCAAGCTGCATGCCGACTATGGCGGGGTGGTGCCGGAACTGGCTAGTCGCGACCATGTGCGCAAGCTGCTGCCGCTGGTGCGCGAAGCCCTGGCCCAGGCCGGAATGACACCCCAGGACCTCGGAGGCGTGGCCTATACGGCGGGGCCGGGCCTGGTCGGGGCCTTGCTGGTCGGGGCAGCGGCGGCCCGAGCCATGGCCTGGGCGTTGGGTGTTCCGGCGATCGGGGTGCATCACATGGAAGGGCATCTGCTGGCCCCCTTGCTGGAAGATGACCCGCCGCAGCCGCCGTTCGTAGCGCTCCTTGTATCCGGCGGCCACTCGATGCTGGTGGAAGTGCAGGGCATCGGCCGCTACCGGATCCTGGGCGATACCCTGGATGACGCGGCCGGTGAGGCATTCGACAAGACTGCCAAGCTCATGGGCCTGCCCTATCCGGGGGGCCCGGCGCTCGCCGCGCTGGCGCAGCAGGGGCGAGCGGGCAGCTTCCGGTTCTCCAGGCCCATGACTGATCGGCCAGGGCTGGATTTCAGCTTTTCGGGCCTCAAGACCCAGGTCTTGCTCGCGTGGCAGCAATCGGACCAGAGCGAGCAGACACGAGCGGACGTCGCGCGCGCTTTCGAAGAAGCCATTGTCGACACCTTGATCATCAAGTGTCGGCGCGCGCTCGAAGCGGCCGGTGCCCGTCGCCTGGTCATCGCCGGCGGGGTGGGCGCCAACAAGCGCCTGCGTGCCGAACTGGCCGCAGCGGGTGAAAAAGATGGTTTCCGCACCTATTTCCCACGGCTGGCGTTCTGTACCGACAACGGTGCCATGATCGCGTTGGCCGGAGCCATCCGGCTGGCCCATGGCCAGCACCAGGACGAGACCGTCCAGGTATTTCCACGCTGGGACCTGGAAAGCCTCCCGGCGGCGTAGGCGTCGCGACAGCGCTCGATTTTCCGTTCAACCCCGACTGTTGGCCGTTTACCCATGGACATCGTTTTCATTGAAGACCTGCGCATCGAAACCGTCATCGGTATCTATGATTGGGAGCGGCGCGTGCGCCAGACCCTGGCATTCGACATCGAGATGGCATTCGACAACACGCGCCCAGCCGCCAGCGACGATATCGAGCACACGCTCAACTACAAGAGCATCTCCAAGCGGCTGATCGAATACGTCGGCCAATCCAGCTTCGGTTTGGTCGAGACACTGGCTGAGCGTTGCGCGGCGATCATTCGCGACGAATTCGGTGTCGCATGGGTGCGCCTGAAGTTGTCCAAGCCCGGTGCGGTGCGTGGCGCGCGTGCGGTGGGCGTGCGCATCGAACGCGGCACGCGGCCGGACTGATCGCGATGGCGCGCGCGTACTTGAGCCTGGGTTCCAACCTGGAGCCGCTGCGTTACCTCGCCGCTGCGTTGGCCGAATTGCGTGAGCGTTTCGGCGACATGGCCGTTTCGCCCGCGTATCGCAGCCGTTCGGTAGGTTTCGACGGCGCCGACTTCGTCAACCTTGCCGTCGCGATCGATACCGATCTCACGCCGCAAGCGCTCAATGACTGGCTGCATGCGCTTGAGGATCGCCACGGTCGCCGCCGTGATGTGCCACGCTATAGCGATCGCACGCTGGATGTGGATATCGTGCTTTACGACGATCTCGTGCTCGAAGGCGGAGGGCATTTGCAGATTCCCCGCAAGGAACTGCGGCATGCTTTCGTGCTGCGTCCCATCGCCGACATCGCGCCCACGCTGCGCCATCCCCTGAGTGGTCGCAGCATGGCCAGTCTGTGGGCGGAGTTTCCCGCCGAAAAAGAACCGCTCGAACAGATCGCGCTCGATTGACAGAGCGCGATCTTGTGGCGGACACGGGTTCTTGAGGCCCCGCGGCCACGGTTTTGCCGCCGCTTAGGTCGAGTCCTGGCGGTTTTCCCCTCATCGGCAACGGTATCGCCGGTAGCGTCACCACGTAAGAGCGAATTCATTCGCGAAGCAGGACGCAACGAGGTCGCGGCTTGGAGGTTTTAAAACCCCCATCTGCCACTGAATCGCAGATGGCTTCGCGACTGAAGTCACTCCTTCACATCGCCTGGGGTGTCATCCGATCCGGCAAGCCGCTTGATCCCAATATCGCTCTTGTTTAGATCGGCGCGAGGCGGTATCTACACGAACCCGGAATAGTCCTGGCGCATGCGGTCCTGGACAGCCACGAAGACCGGATGCGGCTCGACAGGCTCGGCGTCGCGGATGATCGACCAGGGCGTATCGACCAGCAGATGACCTGTCTGGAATTCCGGCAGGCCATCGCGGCGACGCAAGGCCTGGACGGCGAGCAGTTCGGCCGGATAGATGCGGTCAAAGTAGTCGTCGAATTCGTAGTTGTTTCGCTCTGTCGCGTTCTTACTACGACTGATATGAAACTCGATTGCCGCAAGCATCGCGTCCTGAAAGATCGCTTCGTCGGTGGTGCGCCATGCTTCCAGCAGGGATTGATAGGCAGGAAGAAACGGCTTGGCGGGCTTGTAATGCGTGGGAATGCCAAAGGCATCGGCCGTCAGATAGATCAGGAATGCCGTGTTCGTGCCGTTACCCCAGTCGTCCTTGCGGGTGATCGCTGCATACGTTGCTTGATCCTTGTGCGCTACCTCAATAAACAGGCGCGTCGATACTTCGGCATTTTCCCAGCGCGACAACATGATGGTCCTGGCCACCCTCATGCAGGACCAAAACGGAAGTAAACATTGATGTGCCCACGACATGCTCGTAAATGCTTCAAAACGAAACGCAAGATCGCCAAAACTCACCCCCCAATCGATGCAGCGAACCAGATCGTCTCTGTTGTCGGACTGACTTAATGTGCACGCTTCTATCGTGAGCGTATGTCCGATCTGATCGACGTTGACAAGGATGCTCCTTTCC
>NZ_DASVMI010000003.1:0-11770 GCF_036384435.1 Dyella sp.
GCTTTTGGTGATGATCGGCACCGGCTGCACGATGGCGTACCGAGGCGCGGTGCGCCAGGGCCTGATGCATGCCTTTGGCGAACCGGCTCCCGCCAAACCTCCGAAACTTGGTGCAAGCGCTGATCACCGTATCGATTGGGCTGCTGTCCTGGTCGCCGCGCAAGCCGCGGCACCGGATGCTCAACTGACACGCATCGGCCTGCCGGTGAAGACCGGTACTGCGCTGGTAATACGCATGCGACGCCCAGGCGAATGGAATCCTGTCGGTCGCAGCTCGGTATGGTTAGATCCGTTTCAGGCACAAGTCGTGGGCGGCGAGGATGCCAATCGGCTCGGCTTTGGCGGACGACTGGCCAATGCCCTGTTTCCGATTCACTCGGCTGCTGTCGGCGGTCCGGTGTGGCATACGCTAGCCGTGATCGGCGGTGCGATGCCAAGCTTCATGCTGGTGACCGGGTTTCTCTTCTGGCGTGCGCGTCGCAAGCGGCCCGCAGCACGAACGCGCGGATGAATAAGTGATCGGTGCGTTCCACAGGCCGCGATTCCATCACAACACGCGTGGGAGCGAATCAGTCGCGATGCAATCTATGATTCACTCGCCGATTGAGGGTTTAAAACCACCAAGCCGCGACCTCGTCGCGGCTTGCTTCGCGACTGAAGGGAATCTCTAAAAACCTCTCATCGAAGTCGTCATTCCGGCGCAGGCCGGAATCCAGAGCCTTTTGCTCCCTCAAAGCAAAGTCACTGGGTCCCGGCCTGCGCCGGGACGACGGATAGGATGGGGTTTTAGAGGTTCTCTGAAGTCGCTCCTTAGGAGGTTTTGGCGAAGGCTGCCTTGCCTTCTTTGTCCAGCGCGACAAATTCTTCATCGGATAGCTTGATATCCACCGCAGCGACGTTTTCTTCCAGGTGCTTGACCTTGGAGGTGCCGGGAATTGGCAACATGACCGGACTGCGCTTGAGCACCCAGGCCAGCGCGATCTGGCTCGGTGCGGCGCCATGTTGCTTGGCCAGCGTATCGAGCAGCGAACCGGGCTTGGCCAGGTCACCTGCCGCGAGCGGGAACCACGGAATAAAGCCGATGTTGTGCTGTGCGCAGTAGTCGAGCACATGTTCACTGGTGCGATCGACCAAGTTATATCGGTTCTGCACCGTAGCCACCTCGAAGAACTTGCCGGCCGCCTGTATGTCATCGACGCTGACTTCGCTCAGGCCCGCATGACGGATGATGCCGTCCTTGATCAACGACTTGATGGCGTCGAACTGCTCGTCACGCGGCACCTTCGAATCGATGCGATGCAATTGCCACAGGTCGATGCGCTCGACACCAAGCTGACGCAGGCTCTTATGCGCCTGCTGAATCAGGTACTCCGGACGCCCTACTGGAATCCATACATTCGGGCCGGTGCGCGTGAGGCCGCCCTTGGTTGCAACGACGACATTTTTATAAGGGCGCAGTGCCTCGTTGATCAGCAACTCAGAAATATCCGGACCGTACGCATCGGCGGTGTCGATGAAATCAATGCCTAGATCCGGCAGTCGCTTGAGCACGCGAATCGCCTCGGCACGATCAGCAGGTTCGCCCCACACTCCGTTACCGACGATGCGCATGGCACCAAAGCCCAGCCGATGAACCTGCATGTCACCACCGATCTTGAAACTGCCGGATGAAGCTGCGTTTGCTATGGACATGGGATTTCCTTGGATGTTGGCGAGATTGGCGAGGACACATCAGTGACGTCGCGCATGAATGAGGAAAGTCGACCGATCCGCCCGCGGCAACGAAAAATCTTGCGTATACGGTGTCGTGTTGTGCATGACGAGTCGTTACGCTGACCTCAAGGGATCACAGCGGTTTGTGTATACACATCACACATGGGGCACGCTACGCTTGTTGCAAGTGGCCAAGAGGCTGCACGCTTTGAGACAGTCTGCGCGAGGAAACATTTATGGAATATGTGAAGTTTGGCTCTACCGGCCTGGAAGTATCCCGCCTTTGCCTAGGCTGCATGACTTATGGTGAGCCCGACCGAGGCAATCACACCTGGACACTGAACGAAGAAAAAAGCCGCCCCCTGATCAGGCAGGCGCTGGAAGCAGGCGTCAACTTCCTTGATACCGCCAACGTCTATTCCGATGGTAGTTCCGAAGAGATCGTGGGCCGGGCAATCCGGGATTTCAGTCGTCGCGAGGACGTGGTGCTGGCGACGAAGGTTTTCAATCGCATGCGTCCTGGCCCGAATGGTGCCGGACTGTCGCGCAAGGCGATCATGGCCGAGATCGATAGCAGCCTGCGCCGCCTGGGGACCGATTACGTCGATCTCTACCAAATCCACCGCTTCGACCACAGCACCCCGATCGAGGAAACGCTCGAGGCCCTGCACGATGTGGTGAAAGCCGGTAAGGCTCGATATATCGGCGCCTCATCGATGCACGCCTGGGAATTTGCCAAGGCCATCTATACATCCCGTCAGCATGGATGGACGCCTTTCGTCAGCATGCAAAACCATTTGAACCTGCTCTATCGCGAGGAAGAACGCGAGATGCTGGGTTTTTGCCAGGACCAGGGCATCGCCGTCATCCCGTGGAGCCCACTGGCGCGTGGTCGACTGACGCGTGACTGGAACGCATCCAGCGAGCGCCAGGACAGTGATGCTTATGGGCACACCTTATACGACGCGACCGCTGACGCTGACCGCCAGGTCATCGAAGCCGTTGCCCAGGTGGCAGAACAACGTGGTGTGCCGCGCGCACAAGTGGCTTTGGCCTGGATCGCGCAGAAATCGCCGGTGACCGCACCAATCGTCGGCGCTTCCAAGCCGCACCACTTGGATGATGCCGTGGCGGCTTTGTCGTTGCGTCTGAGCGATGAGGAGATTGCGACCCTTGAAAGGCCATATGTACCTCACCGGGTAGCAGGGTTTTAACCAAGGGCCGGTAACCTGGGACAGGCAAATTTCCTGGCAAAACGAACATGCAGGCGGATTTTTCGTACGATTCCGATGGATATGAAAGCGGCCCGCGGGAGAATCTGGGCGCTCCGCTGATATAGCCCCTGCGCGACACCCATCATGGACCGCCCACTCGACTCGTCACGATACGGCTCAAACCACCGCATCATGACGATGCCTTATGAAAGCCAGCCGTTGCACGGTGCCCAACTTATCGCCTCAACTGCCGACGAAGCTTATATCCATGGTGACTACGTCGTCTGCGACAGCCTGATTGCGCAATATGAATCGAGGCATCCAGGCAGGGCCGAGTTGCAACAACTCAAGGGACGTAGCCTGCTCGCGCAAGGTCATTACGAGGCGGCCATCGAGGCCCTGGACAAAGCGCTGGGCTACGAGCAGGACCTACGGACGGTCTACCTGCTGGCTTGCGCGCATGCCGGCCTAGATTGCCACGAATACGTGGTCGCATCGATCGACGACACGTTGATGCAGGTTATCCCGGAAGCCGCCGCATTGCGCATGCGAGCGCTGCATAGACTCGGTCGCTTGGATGAAGCGATTACGCTGGGCATGCAGTGGCATGGGCACATACAGCATGGCCAGGACATCTGCGGCTTGCTTGCCACGATCCTGATCGATGACGGTCGTAGCCATGAGGCTCACGCCTACGCCGAATTGGCCGGCGATACTTATGAAGGCTGTGTCGCCAACGGCATACTGGCGCTGGACTTAACCGACTACTCCAGCGCATTGCTATGGTTTCGTCACGCGATTGCACTTCAGCCTCGCTGCGGACGCGCTCGCCTGGGCGAAGGCCTGTGCCTGCTCGAATACGACAACTACGCTGCGGCAACGCTTTGCTTTGACCAGGCTGCCGCGCTGCTCGACGGGCGCGCTTGCGTCTGGGTCGCTTCGGCCTGGGTGCATCTGCTCAATCAGGCGTTGCCGCAGGCCAGGGCGCGTTTCCAGCGCGCCTGCCAAGCGGACAATGGATTTGCCGAAGCCTACGGCGGCCTGGCCATCGTGTGCCTATATGAGGGGCAGGTCGACCACGCCATGGTGTACGCCGAACAAGCCATGCGCCTGGATCGCGAATGTTTGTCGGGCATGCTGGCACGCAGCCTGCTGCTTATGCACAGCGGTGCCACGGCGGCTGCGCAGGCGCTCCGCAGCAAGCTGGTCCGGCATCCCATGGGACGCGATGGTTCGGGGATTGCCCGACAAATCGCCCGGCGGGCCGTGCGCTATTCGTTCGCCTATTGAGCGAGGAACGTGCTTGCCTCGACACGCGCCGGCCCTTTGCTGCCGATGTCGACCATGCATGTCACCCCCGGCGAAAGAAAGCCGCGGCACAAGGCCGCGGCTTTCGGGAGCGTTTGTACGAGCCGATCTGTTAGAAACGGAAGCGCACGTAAGCGGACGGGCCATTCAACTTCATGTCCAGGCTATCGTCGAAGTTGTGATGATCCTGGTGCAGCTTGATGCGCGTGTAGTTGTACTCGGCACCGAAGCCCACGTTCTGCCAGGGGAACCACTCCACACCCAGCGCACCGTTATAGATATGACCACCCAGGTCGCTACCATTCTTCTTCACGCCGGACGCATCGATGTACATACGCAGGTGATCGCTGAAGGCATGGCGCCAGCCAAGCTGCAACATGGGCGCCCAGGCATTGTCGCTATAGCTGCCAGTGGCCTGCGCGGTCTGGCCCTCTGCGGTGGCCTCGCCAGAGATGCGTGCATGCACGCCGTAATACGCCGCACCCAGGCCAACACCGAACACGTCGCTACCGGTGCCGAACCACCAACGATACGCGGCGCTGCCAAAGTCGAAATCCAACTTGCCCTTTACGCGTGCGGATGCGAGGAAATCGTTACCGCCGAAATTGACGTTCTCATTGAGCGTCTTGCTGCGATCGCGGTCAATCGTGTAGTAGTCAAACGAAAGACCCTGGTGCTCGCCCAGCAGGAGATCCAGTCGCGCACGCGGAACGGTCTTATGGTCATTGAAACCCAGCGCATCCTCCAGGTTCACATGGCCGCGCAAGGTATCGCTCTTGTCGTTGGCGCCGATGTTGGTGTCGGTCTTGGCATAGTAACCGCCCACCCAGATACTGACGCGATCAAGCGCAGGAGAATGAGAAGAATCGTCGTCAGCAAAAGCAGTCATGCTGGCGGCTGCCATCGGCAGTGCGAGCAACAGGCAGCCGGCGGTGCGCGGCGTCAGAAGGCGCGAGCCTGATTTCATCGGGGTCCACTCCCAGTCAAAGTTGAAACGACTGTATGAATCAGGATGTGCATGAGATGTTTTCATCATGTGAGGCATGCGACTACATGAGCTGGTTAATGTGCTCACATTCACAAATCGCCAGGAAACGCGTACGTCTTCCTACCGAGAACTTTCTTTTGATTTAACTCGTTTTCAGCTGCAACCCACTGAGCTATAACCCGTGGACAATGCCCCAGGACATCGGGCGTCACCAGGAGAGGGCACGCGTGCATTGAAGAATGCATCGCGCCATGCCGTCCTGAGTGCCGTTAGGATGAACTTATCAAACGTACAGTTGATGAATCGCATCAGCCTTGCACGATGCTTACAGACGTTGAGTCGTGCTCGCGACCGCCCGCCATGGCTCCGGCCCGCTGCAGGGACGATGACCAGATCGAAGAACATGCTTTGATTCGACGTCACCGTGCTTGAGACAGCACGCCGGGATCAGCGACCAAAAGTGATTTCTTCGCCTTCGTGGTCTCGGTCCCAACCACGCAATTCGTCGCGAATATGCGCGATGCGTTGACGACCCAGCGCATTGCGCTCTTCGTCGAGTACCTGTCCATCGAGCAGTTCAGCCAATCGCTGCGCCGTGGGTAGCATGGCATCCCAGGCGTCAAGCGCGGGAATGGGCGCAGGCAGCGTCATGAAGAAGCTCAGGCCTGGGGTATGCAGGTTATCCAGACGAGCCAGATCGAAGTTACCAGGCTTGAGCATGTTGGCCACGCTGAAGATCGGCCCGCGCTCGCGCTTACCGTCAACCAGACGGTGATAGATACCCATGTCGCCAAATTCCAGACCGGCCTTTTCAGCGGCAACGATGAGATCCGGACCATTGAATAGCGAGCCCTCGCGTGCCACGACGAACAGCGTGACGATGCGCTCGACCGGCATCTGCACCGGGCGACGCCCCACATCAGATCTGATCGGCGCCTTGGGCGCTGGAGCCGCCGCCGGTGGGGGCATAGGCGCCTGTACCGGCGCTGGCGCTGGCGCGGACGCGGGCTGCTGCGCCGGAGCCGCCACAGGAGCGGCAAAGAGCGTTACTGGCTTGGGTTCAACGACGCTGTCGTCGGGCATGGATGGCGCGCGCAGAGCATCGATAATCGATGCAGTCTGCCCTGACGGGCGCGGCAAAGGCGCGGCAGCAACCCGGTCGCGATCACCCGTTAGCGTGGCGCCAAGGCGCTCGAGTTCCTCTCGCAGGCCCATGTCCAGTTCGCCCTGCGGCTGGGGCGGACGCTCAAATATCCTGGGCTCGCGACGTGGCTCCTCGTCTTCCTCGTCCAGCGCACTGAAGGAAAGGTCGTCTTCTTCCAGGGACTGATCGCCAAAGCCAGGATCGCGGCGCTCACTACGTGGCGTTTCGGCCGATGGGCGACGCGTGCCCTGTTCTTTTTTCGGCTGCCCGAACAGCCACATCACGCCCAGCACGATCAGGCCGACGATGGCCAGGGGAATGCCGACGGCGGGATTCCAGGCAAGCGCGATGGTGGGTTGAATCGTCATGGGCAAAAAACTCCTTATGCTGCGCCGGCAAGTTTAGCCGCTTCGGCCAGGTCCACCTGCACCAGGCGGGACACGCCAGGCTCGCGCATGGTGACACCGCACAGCTGCGAGGCCGCTTCCATCGTGGCCTTGTTGTGGCTGACGAAGATGAACTGCACCTTCTCGCTCATTTCCTTCACCATATTGGAGAAGCGACCGACGTTGGCTTCGTCCAGCGGCGCGTCCACCTCGTCGAGCAGGCAGAACGGCGCAGGATTGAGGCCGAAGATCGCGAACACCAGAGATACCGCCGTGAGCGCCTTTTCGCCGCCGGAGAGCAGCGTGATATTGGACACGCGCTTGCCAGGTGGACGGGCCATGATGGCTACACCGGTATCGAGCAGGTCGTCTCCGGTCAGTTCAAGGTAGGCATGGCCGCCACCGAACAGACGAGGGAACAATTCCTGGACACCGGCATTGACGCGATCGAAGGTTTCCTTGAAGCGCTGGCGTGTCTCACGGTCGATCTTCTTGATCGCGCCCTCAAGTGTTTCAAGGGCGCTAGCCAGATCGGCGAGCTGATTGTCCAGGTAATTCTTGCGTTCGCTCTGTTCGGCGTGCTCCTGGATGGCTGCGAGATTGACCGGCTCCAGGCGAACGATCTTCTGCGCCAGATCGGCCAAGTCCTTGCGCCACTGTCCGGCATCGGCATTCTCGGCCAGTTCGGCCAGCAGCGGCTCCAACTCAAGGCCGGATGCAGCGATGGCTTCGGCCAATTGTTGAGCACGCAGTTGCAGGGCCTGGGCGGCCAGGCGCTTTTCGGATAGCTTCTCGCGCAGGCCGTTGAGGATCTGCTCAGTCCGCTGGCGCTCCTGATCGAGGCGGCGAAATTCGCCGTCGCAATCTTCCAGCGCGCGACGCGCCTCGACCAGTTGCTTGTCCACCAGCAGACGCTGGTCAAGGTAGGTCTGTCGCTCAGCTTCCAACTCGGCGATCGGATCGGTGCCGGCGGCCAGTTGTTCGACGATCTCGTTGCGGCGCATGTCGATCTGGCGGTGCTGGGAGTCCATGCGCGACAAGGCTTGTTCGAGCGAGCTGAGCGATGAACGCTTCGACTCCAGGCTCAATGCCAACGCATGGGCCTGGTCGGCAGCCTCGCGGGCGTTCATACGCGCTTCCTCGCGGGATTCGAGCAAGGCGCGGCGCTCGTTTTCCAGTTCGCGGCGCTGATCCTCCAGGTCGCCCATGTGGCCGACCGATTCATCCAGGCGAGCGCGCGCTTCACGCGTGCTGCCTTGCAGTTCGTCCAGTTGCGCGATCAGCTCACCAAGTTCGCCGGCCACCTTTTCAGCGCGGGCACGTGCGGTTTCAACCTTGCCGCGATGGCTTTGCAACTGACCGGCAAGCTCGGATTGGCGACGATGTGCGTTGTAAAGCTCGCGCTGGGCATCGTCGCGCGCGCGCTCGGTCTCGAACTTGTCGGTGCGCAACTCGTCCAGGCGGCCAGTCAGCTCATCGATACGACCTTCCAGGGTGGCGATCTGATCGCCCAAGCTACGCATCTCGCGTTCACGCGCCAGCACGCCCACCTGATTGCCCTGCCCGCGCAGGATGCGAGCCCAGCCGTGACCGATCCACTCGGCCTGGCGGGTGATCACCGACTGCGACGGCGCCAAGCTCGACGCACGCTGCTGCGCGTCGGTCAGGCTTTCAGCGGTGAAGACGGTATTGAGGATGGCAATCGCCGCCGCCGGACCACGCACATGGGCACCGAGCGTCCCTGGCATGCCAGTCGCGCCCTCGGCCATGTCGACCAGCGCGACATCGGCATTTTCCAGTCCTGCGAATTCGCCGGCCAGATGACTGACGCCATCGACCAGCACGCTGTCGATGAAGCCAACCAGAGCGGTTTCCACGGCGGTTTCCCACCCACCCTCGACTTGCAATGCTTCGCCGAGACGGCGCGCCTTGTCCAGGCCCAGGCGGGTCAGCCAGCCACTGGCGGCACTTTCTTCCTGGCCCAGGGCTGCGTGTTGCAAGGCTTCCAGCGATGCCTGGCGACCACGCGCGGTCTGTAACTGCTGCCGCGCCTCGTTGAGCGCAGATTGCACCTGGCGTTCTTCATCGAGCACTTTCTCATGCGCCAGCTTGTGCTGGTCAAGCATGCCGCCGAGGGTTTCCACGCGCTCGCGCTGGGTGTCGTGCTCGTTGTGCAGTTGCTCGGCGGCGGCGTCGAGCGCCGCTACATCGGTCGCCTTCTGCTCGGTATCGAGGGCTTCCTTGCGCTTGGCCAAATCCACAGCCTGGCGGTCCAGGTAGGCAAGTTTGGTGCGCTCGACTTCAGCGGCGCGACTGGCCTCGCCCGCCGTGCGGGTGTAGCTGTCCCAACGCTGCTGCCAGTCGGCGAGCTTGGTCTCGGTATCGCGCTGGGCATCGGCGGTGTCGTCCTGCATCTGTTGCAGGGCTTCCAGTCGCGGCTCACCCTCGGCCAATGCGGTACGCAGCTTCTCCACCTGTTCGCGATCGTTGGCGATATGCTCGGCCAATTCGGCCTGCTCACGCTCAGCATCGGCCTGGGCGCGTTGCAGGCGATCGGCGGTTTCGCGGTTGTAGCGAACCTGCTGCTCAACGCGGGCAATCTCTGCGCCGACCTTGTAGACCTCGGCCTGCACGCTATTGAGATGCTCAGTGGCGCTGGTATGGCGGTCACGCACGCTCTCCAGTTGGGCTTCGATGTTGCGTTGCCCAGCCACGTGTTTCTCGATCTCGATTTCAGCGGCGGACAGGCCCGCGCCCTCCCCATCCTGCTGGCCCTTCAGCCCACGATATTCGAGCGCACGCAGTTCGGCTTCCTTGCGCGTCTGCTCTTCCTTGTAGGCCTTCCAGCGCTCGGCGGCACGCGCCTGGCGGTTGAGGTGTTCGAGCTGTTTGTCCACTTCGTCGCGCACGTCACGCACACGATCGAGGTTTTCACGGGTGGACTTGATGCGGCTTTCGGTCTCCTTGCGGCGCTCCTTGTATTTGGAGATGCCAGCGGCTTCCTCCAGGTGGGTACGCAGCTCCTCGGGCGCCGCCTCCACGATCTGGCTGATCATGCCCTGCTCGATGATCGAGTAGCTGCGCGGCCCCAGGCCCGTGCCAAGGAACAGGTCGGTAATGTCACGGCGGCGGCAACGCGCGCCATTGAGGAAATAGCCGGATTGGCCGTCGCGGGTGACCTGGCGCTTGACCGAGATCTCCGCGTACTGACCGTACTCGCCCTGGATGGTGGCGTCGGAGTTGTCGAAGATGAGCTCCACCGTGGCCTGCCCCACCGGCTTGCGGGCATTGGAGCCGGAGAAGATCACATCGGTCAACGAATCACCACGCAGGCGACTGGCCGCGCTCTCGCCCATGACCCAGCGAATGGCGTCGATGATGTTCGACTTGCCACATCCATTGGGACCTACCACACCCGTCATGTTAGTCGGCAGATGGAGCGTGGTCGGATCGACGAAGGATTTGAAGCCGGCGAGTTTGATCGTGGTAAGGCGCATGCGGCTGGATAAGAGGCTATCGGGTAGGCCCGTGACAATCGGGCGACAAGGCACTGTGCCAAACACGGGCCAGTCCCGCAATGCACGCGGCAATAGAGACAGCCTTCAGTTTACACGTCAAGCCCTTGAATTGACTTGAATCACGATTTGGGAGGCTGTGCGTCAATGGACAAGGCATGGATGCCTTTATCCATCAGGCCGTCCAGGGCAGCGTAGATCATACGATGGCGCTTGAGCGGCAGTTGGCCGGCAAAGGCCATACTAACGATACGCACATGAAAATGCCCCTTGCCTTCGTTGGCGTGCCCGGCGTGCTTATGGCCTTCATCGAGCACGTCCAGCTCCACCGGCGCCAACGCCTCAGCCAAGCGCTGGCGAATCTCCTCGACCATGCTCATGCTGCGGGCAACGCCTTGCGGAAGGGCTTGATGGTGACGCTGGCATAGACGCCAGCAGCCACGTACGGATCTTCCTTGGCCCAGGCCTCGGCCTCGGCCTGCGAGGGAAACTGCGCCAGGATCATGCTGCCGGTGAAACCGGCCGGACCCGGATCATCCGATTCGATCGCTGGGAATGCCCCCGCCACGAACAACCGTCCCTGGTCGAGCAACGTCTTCAGACGCTCGATATGGGCCGGACGAGCGCCCTTGCGCTTGTCCAGGGAATCAGGGACATCCTGGGCAATGATCGCGAACCACATGGGGGAGCTCCTGGGGGAATCGGGTGGTCGAGCATTGTAGCGGTTGGGTGGCGAGCGCGCTGCAGTGCGCTGTAGCGGGAGAGACGGGATATAGGGGTGAACCGATCATCGAACCGGAACCATCCGGGCTGACGACGGCTCCTTCGTAAACCACCGCGATGACGCAAACGCCCGGACCTGCCTCCCCGCTTCTGCCATCGGGCTCTTTAAAGTGGCCACGACACCGCCTGCGGCGGTATATCGGCAGTACTCTCGCCCCCATTTTGCAGTGCGGACAAGGAGCGGCCGACAAACCGGCCCGCGCCATGGTGTCGCTTGCAGGATGAGCCGGCCCTGTGGGTGCATTGTCGCCCTGACTGGCGGCGAGCAACATCACGCTCAAAACCGCCCAACTATTGCGTCCTGACTTCAAGTTTCCTGCCATCTCCAAGGGATACTCTGGTCAAATCTGTGCAGGCGGCCTGATATCCCCTGGCGTTGGGGGGTGTACCGTGCGGCGTGGACCAAGCCAAGTCATTGACGTCCCCGCCCTGGCCAGGACGACGAATAGGGTATGCTTTTCCAGACCCCCTTCAGGTGTTCAGCGCCGCCGCGTCATCTGTTTGCGCAAGGCAGCCAGCGGGGCATGGTCGTCGAACACGATACGACCGCCAGGCATCGACACCCCAAGTTCGCCAAACACGCCGCCAAGATCGACATGCACCGGCTTGTCTTTCATCTGCGCGTACAGCTTGGCGAGCACCGGTACTCCGATCGCCTGATCGCCGACCTGCATCATGCGCCCGGCGTCCCAGGAAACCGTATTGCCGCCGCTTTCGCG
>NZ_DASVMI010000004.1:0-18912 GCF_036384435.1 Dyella sp.
GGCCCACTCCGACGGATGGTCAGGCTGGTGCTCGCGCACCATCCGCACCGCTCGCTCCCGAACTTCTTTTGAATATTTCTGCTTCGTCATGGCTCCATCCTCTCAAGATTGGGAGCCTCCGACAAAGCCGGGGCGGTTCAATATTCGGGATGCATTGAGGCGCCGCCGGCCGCACTCCTCCATTTGGTTTGTCAGGAACAGAGTTGTGGATGCGGCATCCACGCCTTGAGCAGCGGGTTAGTTTGAAGTCCGGGAGTACTGTAACTGCTTAGCGTAGTCGGCGGGTGGGAACACGCTGCCCATGGCAGCCGTCCTGCCCGAAGAGAGTCACTGTCAAGGAAGGAAACGCAGGGTTGGAGCGGGATAGAGCAACGCGACGGACGCTGACTCGAGATGGCCCTTAACCCGGCAGTCCGAACGTGAAGGCTGCTTTGAAAACAAAAAAGACCGCTCAATGAGCGGGCTTCGACGGAAAAAAATATGCAAAGTACTAGCTTTCCGCCCCTTAGGGCAGGCTTTCGTGCTCGAAGCTATCCATCAGTGAGTTTGTATACAAGCTTCTGACCTTGGCAATGATGGCCCAACTACTAAAGCTCACGACGAGCACAGAAAAGATACGAAACCTTTCTCCATGCACATAGCTCAACAACACCGGCCCTAAAAAGCTATGGAGTAGAAACACGCCATATAGACCTCTCAGGAGATTTAACATACCAGTACCGATGTTCGATGAGCGTAAGCTCTTCCAACTACGGGGCAAGAGAAACCATAGAAGCAGTGCACTTAGGACACCGGCCGCACTGATCAAGTAGCAAATTTCTCTTGTGCTCCCGACTCCGTACGCAAGCAACATCAATAGAGCTACCCATGCCATGCATGCCCAGGCAACACGATTTTGGGTCATATTATTTTCCCTCACATTCGCACTCCTGATAATCTCGACGTAATTCGTATACGGCAAGACCGTAGCTAATGGCAGCCAATGTGTGCCCACCCACTTTGAAGAGCTTACCAAGCGACCGGTCTGCATTGGAAGAAGCTCTCAAAGCGCGCTGCTGCTTGTTGTACATGGATGCCTTACGTAAAGCCTGTGCACTTGCTGCTGCATTTTCTGCGCTACCCGAAAACACCCTTTCTGTCGCGTCAATCGTTTGACCGGTCGTGTCCGCAATCCCGCTAGCACTGCCGTCCCCTTCGGCAAGCTCATAGAGCGCATGGATAGTCCCAACCACTGGTGTCATCGAGATAATGAATTCCTTATCTGCTCGTCTCTGACAAGGGGTTTCATCTAGCTCGCCAAAATCCCCGTAGTGAACGCGAGGTATCCTAGCAATGTCATCCAGACCCATTGGGTCGACGGAAACCAATGGATTACCATTCACATATCCATAAGTACTCACGCCCGCAGCCAAACCCATCGGGTCGCTCTGCAAATATCGCCCCCCGGAGACGTCATAATCACGATTAACATTGTATGCAACGCCTCTCTCCGCATCAAAGTATTGCCCTGGATATCGAAGATTGAACCTGTAGCCGCCAATGCTCGTCGGCTGCTTTTCACCAAACGGATTGCTTTGATACGTCCATTGCCATACCTGGGCTCCCGAAGTATTACTGATGGAGCGAGGTGTTCCAAGGCTATCCGCAACCACGAAATCAACTGACGCGGTCGAACTAGAGCCGTTGACTAATGCAATCGGCAAATCGTCCATCCAGATGTAATCTCGGCTGGATGCCCCATACTCGCCGAGAAGCTGACTTGATTCGTCATAGGTAAACCGCTGACTGACCTGCGCCTGCGCAAGTAATTTGTTGATGCGCTCACCCATCGCATCGTAGGTGTACGTTCCCACCGTCGCATTGTTCGCCTGCACCACAGTCAAGCGATTGCGCCCGTCATAGCCAAATCCAAACGTCTGACCACCCGTTGAATTCCCTGTGGTGTTGCCGTTCAAGTCATACGATCTGGCGGAGTTTCCAATACTGGTGAGCCAGTGTGTTCCTGATTGATACCCATACGTCCCGGTCGAAAGGCCGCCGACGCTGGTCTTGCTCAACCGATCACCGGTTGAATTGTACGTATACGACTCAATCGGACTACCCTGTCCGTCCAGCACACCGGTCAGGTGATACAGCGGGTCATAGGTGTAGGTCTCGACAGGGCTTGCAACGCCGGGGGTGTTCCCGAGTGCGGTGATGTTGCCCATCGCATCAAGCAAGAAATGCAGGCTGAAATTCGGACTGACCAGGTCCGTCAAACGGTAATTGGCATCATACGTACGAGTCACTGCTTGCCCATTGCCCAGCGTGTAACCCGAAACAGGCCCAAAGGGCAGATAGGTCACGTTGCTCACCACCGTCTGAGCAGCACCTCCCATCGGGGTGGCGGTCACAGACGTCACTTGGCCCAAGTTGTTCCGAACGTAGTTGACTACCGTGCCACTGGGGTAGGTGACTTGACTTAAGCGATGGCCCACCGTGTAGGCATAGCTGGTCGTGTCGGTCGTTGTTCCTTGGGTCTGGCGCTTTTGCACGACATTGCCAAGGTCATCGTAGCAATAGACCGTGGTCACGTTGCTTTCCACCACGCTGGTCAAGTAGCCATTGCGCTGAGTGCCTCGACCGCGTGGGCAATTATTGACATACACCGACTCATCATAGTGATACGCCACGTTGAGCGACGCGTCCGCGTACGTGGTAGTCAAAACCCGATTCAAGGCATCATAGGTGGAGGTGCTGACCACTCCTCTGGCATCGGTATGGGTCAGGCGATTGCCAGCCACGTCAAACGTGTCACCACTGCTTCCCGTGTCGGGACTTTGCAGACCCACCGGATTGCCCAGGCCATCATAGCTGTACGTGGTCGTCAGGCTGGATGGGTCGGTGATTTGTTTGGTCCGATCCAACGCATCATAGGTGAAGGCCGTCGTGGTGTTTTTGGTTGCCGTATCCGCACCATTGAAGTTTTCGATGGTGCTGGCCAGGCGATTCAAGGCGTCCAACGTGTCCTTTCGTTGGATCCCCAGTCCATCTTTCGACTGCACCAGGGTTCCGTTGGTATCGTAGCTTCCCGTAGCACTGGCATCGAACACCGTGTGGTTCAAACCATCCAAGGTCTTGACCAGTTGCCCCATGATATTGAATTGGCGTGACAGGCTGTGCACAGGGCTCGTTCCACCCGATGCATAGATGTTTTCAGCCGTGCGCTTGCCAACAGCATTCAACGTGTACTGGATGAAGTTGCCTTGCCCGTCTGTGATTTTGGTCAGGCGATGCGCATCATCATAGCCATACGTCGTGACCACCCCATCGGGGTCAGTGGCGGTTTCCACCGCGCCAAAAGCGGTATACGTGTAGGTGGTTGTGGACTGATTGGAAAGACCCGTGACCACGGAGGACAACCAGCCACGCGGGGTGTAGGTAAACGACGTGATAATGCCATTGGCATCAAACATGGTGGTGACGTGCTTTGCGCCGTCATAAGCAAGATAGGTTGTCACATGCCCCAACGCGTCCTTGACCGAGGCCAAATCGCCATGGTGATGAAGGGCATTGTCATCCATGTAGTAGCTGTATGTGGTTGTGTCATCCACATCCGTTCGTGGCCCTTTTTGGGTCAACAGCAGTCCGACCAAGGGGCACTGTGTGGTGTCCACCGCATCACAGTAGGTATCGGTGGTTCGACTTACGCCAGCCGGCACAGTTCCGGTGGCCGAACAGGTGTAATTGGCCGCCGCAGGAACGCTCGGGTCCATTTGGCACGACGCCAGAACCTGACCCCGGGTGTTGTAAACCCAACCTTCGAGAGAAACCGTGTTTCCACCTGCATCCAAAATACGACGCGTGAGTGGGTTGCGCAGGGTTGAATCCCACGTGGTGTTGGTCGTGCGTTGAATGGCCGTGCCACTGGCATCCACTTGCTGGGTGACAAGGCCCACCGCGTTGGCGGTGGTCAGGGTCTTGTTGCCATTGAAATCCGTATAGCTCGCCGGCCAACCGTTGGAATCATAGGTGACCGACTTCCAGGGTTCATTACAGTCTGCCCCGCAATTCGAGCTGGAACCGGTGTTCTTGTAGCCACCGCCAAAATTCATCAACGCCGGTTCATAGGTGTAGCCAAGCGGGGTGGTCACTTCCACTGGCATCACGTTGTTGTCGACGAAGCCAAACCAGTCGAAACTGGTCTTGTCCGCACCCAGCGCGAACTGGGTCGTGTTGACGCGGCCACCCTGGGTGTATGAGGTGGTCTCATACCGGGTGCCCTTTTCGTCAATGACGCCGGTCATGGCGTTGGGCAGCGACACGCTGACCTGCGCCGACTCGTTGTACAGATACTGGCGGGTGTGAGTATCAGGGTACGTCACAGACGTCAGGTTGTTGTTGGAATCGTAGCCATACGTCAACGTTCCACCATCGGGCTGCGTCACTGTTTGAACGCGTGAACTCGCGTCATAGGTAAAGCCGAGCTGCCGACCATCGGGGGCGGTGACGGTCAAGAGCAAATCAGGGGCCGGTGCCACCGTGGAAGGCGTCGTGGCATCACTGTAGGTCAACGTCGTCACCGTGCCAGAAAGGTCCGTGATGGACAACAGTTGGCCTGTGGGCGAATACAACTCCGTTTTCTGGTTCCCCACAAAGAAGGCCGAGTACCCCGTGGTGTTGCCACTGGCGTCCTTCCATTCGGTGATGGTATCTGGGTCGTCGACTGACCCCACCCATGCACCACTGGTGTTTTGCGTAAACGTCTCACTGGCCCCGTCGGGTCGCTCGAGCACCAATTGGTTGATGGTTGCACCCGTGACATTCGGTCCCGTGGCCGATTTCATGACATCCAACCTGCGGGAGAACGTGTGCCGCCACTGCGTGCCCACGTTGCCACTGGTCACGGGCGATCGTGAATTGTAGAAGCGACGGAAAGTCAGCCACTCACCGCCGCGAAAATCGGTCTCCTGCATGAACTTGTTGCCACTGCCCAAATCCACCGGGTCACCCGCTGTCCGGCCCGTTTGAGGGGCGCCCCGGGTATCTTTGGAGGCCTCGCCCGAACTACGACTCGGGCTGGAGCCGGCTGTATGGTTTCCATCACCCGCTGAGCATGTAATGCAAGCGCCCGCCGTTTTCTTCGGGTCGTCAAACTGCTCCGTCGCAAAAATGCCATCCGACGATGTGGCCCCCCCTGGCGTGGTGAGAAGCACAGCGGCGGCAACGGAGCCGTTCGTCTTCGGATCCCTGTAGACCGAAGAGACGGTGCACTCAGGGCAATGAGGCTCCCAAGCCGCAGCCAATGCGTTGGCTGCATCGCCCAACGAGTTGTACGATCCCACGAGCACGGCCGTTTGAACGGTGTAGGGAGGGCCGTAGTACTGCTGGGCATGCACCGAGCCTGCGCCCAACAATCCTGCAAGAGAGAGCGCCAGCAAAGACCCACGCTGCTTGGAGAGGAGGAGAAAACCATAACTAGCCATTGCGATTCCTTGTGCCATGACAATGCTTTCGGCTTGGCCTTGGCCAACCCGGGGGAAATGTTTTTGAAAATCAAACGGGCAGAGTCGCCCGTGCAGCCTCTTATGGGGAAAGAAGCGCTAAAGAAAAATCAAAGGTATTAGACCCTGAAAGGGTTCTTCGACTGAGAACCGAGATGAAGCATCCTGCTTGCCCCCTTTTTCATCCTTGAGAATGGTACTGATACTGCACTCCAAAGTTTTTTCCATGTCAACAAGCAAATTCTTGCGATGAATTGCCTGACTCCATGATTCGGCTAGACAACCCCATGTCGCAGGTCACCATGATGCCCAAAGCCGGTAGCAAAAGCTGAGACAGGGCCGCGGCGGATATACGACACGGTGATTGCAAACCCAATTTCCTGGCACGGGCGCCGGGTAATGCCGAGCCTATTGTTGGCCCAATCGGCGGATTGGTTGAGCATGCGTCCCCTGAACACGCACGCGACCATAAAAATAAGACATCCTCGCCTTCCCGCTTAATCGAATCCACTGCATTACGCAGCACAAAATAAATGGCTATAAATTTTATTTTGCTTCTGTGCTGAAGAGGCAGTTATTCCGAATGGCAGTGCATCCCGACCAGAGCAGCCATCGCGAATACCCAACAAAAACCCCTCAACGACCTGCATCGAGCCCCCGAGGAACGAGAACAGAAAAAATCGCACTAACTGCCCACGCTTGCTCCTCACTCCTCACTCCTCTCCACTCACTCCTCTCCACTCACTCCTAGCTCTTCGCTCCAAGGCCAACCTCACATATAGCGCATCGAACGCACGCGCCGTGTATTCAGCATCTTCCACCAGGGCGCGGCATTGCGCGGCCCAGGCCAGGCGCAGACGCAGGCTTTCGTCGCTCAGCACACGCGCTACGGCCTGGGCCAGGGCATCGGTGTCACCTATCGGTACAGCCAGTGCAGCGGTGGGTGACCATTCGGCGACATGTCCGACGGCCGTGCCAACGGTCGGCACGCCGGCAATCGCCGCTTCCAGGAGAACCAGCGGGCCGGCTTCGTGCAGCGAGGACATCACCAGCAGGTCGGCGCGCTCCATGATGGGGCGCAACTGGCGTTGCGTCTTGAAGCCCAGGAAGCTTATGTGTGTCTCCAGCTTCAGCTCACTGGCCAGCGCCTGCATTTCACCATCGAGCGTATCGACGCCAACCATCTCCATGTGAAAGTTCACACCCTGTTGCGCCAACATCGCCAGGGCACGCAGCAGCGTGGTCTGGTCCTTGACGCGATTGAGACTGGCCACGTGCAACAGGCGCGCCGGGCCGGGCGCACGGTTGCGTGGCGGCAGCGGCGGCCAGGCCGATAGATCCACACCCAACGGCACACGCCAGCCATGGATACCCAAGGCCTGCAAAGACTCGATGATCGGGCCACTGGCCGCCGTGACGGCGCTGGCCATGCGCAGGGTGATGGCTTCGCGCACACGGCTGCGCCAATGGCGCCTGCCGCCGTATCCAATGGCATGCAGGGCCACCAGTTCGCCGCCCGCGATATGGACCAGGCTGGGCACGCGCAACCATCGGGCCGCCGCGACGGCCACGAAACTGCACGAACCGGAGAAGATCGACTGGATCGCATCGAATGGCGCGCGACGATGTTCGGCGCGTATCGCCGCTATTGCGCGGCGACGTGGCCAGCCGTCGCCGATATTGTGAATGGTCGCGCCCGCCAGCGACCAGCGATCCGGCCTGGCCTCCTGGCGCAAGGCAAAGACGTGCACTTCATGGTTGCGCGCCAGATGCTCGATCAAGGTCAACAGCACAGGAATGACGCGGTATTCACCGCTGCGATCGACGCCACCAGGCACGACCAGCGCAAGCTTCATGTCGCGCTCTCCATGCATGCCTGCGCATACGCGTGGGCCCAGTGTCGCCCCAGCGCCGTAAAGGACAATTCAGCGTCGAAATGATCGCGCACGCTTTGCTTCGACGGAAGGTTCGCAGCCACGTGCAGCAGGGCATCGGCCAGCGCTGCCGGATCACCGCGACGCCACAACCTGCCCACGCGGCCATCGCCGGTCAGGCGGCGAAACGACGGGATGTCGGTAACCACCGGCGCCACACCACAGGCGAGTGCCTCGAGCAGGGCGTACCCGCAACTTTCGGCATGGCTGCCGGCGACGAACAGGTCGGCGCCACGCAACAAGGTTTCCACCTTGGCGTGGTCAAGCTTGCCCATCAGATGCACGCGACCGGCCAGGCGCGGATCGCCGGTCAACCGCTCGCGTACCTCGGCAAGCAGGGGGGCCTGCCCGTAAGCGCACCATAGCTGCAAACCTGGCAGGCGTTCGGCGGTGCGCGCGACACCTTCGAGCACGGTCAAAGGGTCCTTGCCGGTTTGCAGATGACCCACCCAGGCCACGCACGGATCTCCATGCAAGCCCAGCTCACGGCGTGCCGCAACCTGATCGCCCCGCATGAATCGACTGCTGGATTCGGGCACAGCGAGGCGTTTCGTCCGCGGTGCGATCAAGCCAGCGCGTACGAAACGATCCGCCAGCTCCGGCGCGGTGAACGAGATCGCGGCCGCCGCGCCGAGCCAACGGCGCCAACGAAGGCGGCGCCACCATCTCGGCACGGCATCGGCATGGTCCTGCAAGAGCACCGGCAACCTGGGAAGCTCGCGTGTGATGGCGTACGCGTCTTCGGCAGCCGCGATGCTGTGCACATGCAGCACATCCGGTCGCATCCGGGTGAGCAAGGTCGCGTAGCCGCGCGCGCGCGTGGCTGCCGATGTGCCCAGGCCCTGTGGCGTGAAGTGGTAATCGATGCCATTGCGCACGATATGTTCCTCGCGCGCGGCGGCCTGGATCACCGACACGCGCGTACCACCCGCGGCAGCCGCGTCGGCGATGTCGGCCAGCGATGGCCAGTGCACGAATACGTCGGATGCGGCCATGCCATCGGGCACGGGGACGAGATTGAGCTGCACGGCGTGCAGGATGCTCGCGTTCAAAGCCCAGAGACCTGCGGCATGCGCAGGCGCACCAGGCGATTGGCGAGATTGAGCTCCCATGGCCGGTCATACCTGCGGTGACGGTAGCGCCACGCGGCGATCGCACTGAGGCTGCGCTTGGCCCACGGCGGCGAACGCAGATCCTGCACGGTCGGAAAACGGCAACGCAGGACGGTGACGAAATCGCGGATGTGCTGGCGCAGGTCGTCGGTCAGCCAGGGAGCATCGGCATGGCAGGCGTAGTCGACCCATTGCGGCTGCATCCATTCCTCGGGCGAGGCCGGGAATACCACTGGCTCGCCGTGCAGGTCGAGCAAGGGCATCGAGGCGCGCTTGCCGCGATCTTTCTCGTGCTTGCTGCTTTCGGGCAGCGGCGTGTAGATATAGACGATGATCTCGGAAGCCGGATTGATACGCTTGAGTTCGCGAATGAATTCAAACGTGTGCTCGGTCTCCTGCACCGTGTTCACCGGCGGCGCCACCATGAAGGAAAGCTCGGGAATCACGCCGTTACGCCGGCACAGTTCGGCGACTTCCAGGGTCTGGTCGGGTCGCGTTCCCTTGCGAATCTCCTTGAGCATGGCGCCACTGGGTGACTCGGCACCGATATAGGCCATGCGCAGACGACTCTTGCGCACCAGCTTCCAGGTGCTTTCGGACAAGTTGAGCAAGGCGTCGGCGCGTGCGTAGCACCACCAGGGCATTTCCAATTTGGCCATGACCTCAAGCAACGGAATCATGTCCACTTCGCGATCAAAAAAGTTGTGATCGAAGAACTGGATGGAATCGGCGCCTAGTTCGTACTTGAGATAGCTCAGTTCTCGCTCCAGCCGTGTCGCCGTGGGCAGCGCCGTGGTGCCGCCGAACATCGCCGCGACGCCACAGAAGGTGCAGCGAAAGCGACAGCCGATCGCAGCCTGGTGCGCCGCGGTGCGGCGCCCCAGGAACGTACGCGCCAAGTAGCGGCTCGGGTCGCCAAGTTTCTCGTAGGGCAGCACCAGGCCGTTGTCGCCAAGCGAAAAGCGCCGGTTCGCGTTGTGTACGTGTTCGTCGCCGCGCTTCCAGGACAGGCCGCCGATACGCCCGAGGTTGGCTTCGCTCGGATCGTGCAAGGTCTTGAGCAGCTCAGGCAGGCTTTCTTCACCCTGCCCGCGAATCGCATAGTCCACATACGGTGCCGACAACGCGGTATCGGTATAGAGGGTGGGAAAGTAACCACCCCAGATGATCGGCGTATTGGGGTAGCGTTCGCGCACCGCGCGCGACACGGCGATCGACGGCGCGATCTGTGGACCGCCCATCACGCTCACACCCACGGCATCGAAGTGCTCCATCTCCATCGCGCGCAAGGTCTCGCCGACGATGTCGCGATCCACGTTGCCGTCGATGATCCGGCTGCTGCCCGTGCGGTCGATGGATGCGGCCAGATTGAGCAGCGACAGGGGAAAACGCGCGCTGGAGCGCGAGGTGATCGTGGGATTGAGCAGAAGGGTGCGATGCGTATGCGTCATGGGAACAGATATCAGGAGAGTCGGCGCAGGCGCAGCACCAGTGCCACCGGCACATGCAGCGCGACCGGATCGAAATGCGCACCCGCCGGAATATCGGCCGGATCGAGCATGGGTTCGAGCACCCGTTCGATCACCAGGCCGAGCTCGGCGCAGGCCGCATGCCAATGGCTGTAGAGATGCGATACGTGATACGCGGCGTAGCGCCGGCCGTCGACCTTGAAGTCACGCAACCAGCCAAGCGCATGCCCGATGGGATGGAAATCGCTGCACAGCACGATGCCACCGGGGCGGGTCACGCGATGCAGTTCGGCCAGGGATTCGCGCAGGCGTGCTTCATGGCCCAGTACCAGCCCACACAGGGTCAGGTCCGCCCAGGCATCGGGCAAGGGCAGCGCCGACACCTCACCCTGCACCAGCGAAAGCATGGCCTGGTCCTGCCAGGCGTCGAGTTCGTCGTGGGCCCGGGCCAGCATGTCATGCGACAGGTCGACGCCCGCAACTTGAGTCGCGCCGCGACGCAAGGCGTGCAGCATGTACCGCCCACTGCCGCAGCCGGCATCCAGTACCGTCACGTCATGCAGTGCGCTGGGCATCAGCGACAACATGGCGCGTTCCTCGGCCTGCATGACCGGGTTGTGCGCATGGGCCGGATATGAAGCGGCCCATAAGGCATAGGCCTTGGCGGGTTCGAGCACGGGCGTGGTGGACATCGTCGGAGCCTCCATCAACGCAGTTGCGCTTCCAGCGCCGGGCTGAAGGTTTCTTCGCGCCGGGCCTGGAACCATTCCAGGCCCGGTTCCATGGCCAGCAGCGCGGGATCGGCCAGGTCGGCCGCCAGCAATTTGGGACGGCCGTCGAGCGTGACTGCCACCGTGTCGATGCCCGCCTGGGCAAACCAGTCGGCGAAATCCGGATCGGCGATACGCGGCAGGCCGTTATGCACCACAGCGCGGATGTGGCTGCGCTCCAGCCCCACCAGACTATGGGCCGGGTCGCCGCCACGATCTTCGACGATGACCATATCCGCCGCTGCCCCGGGACCCAGGTGCCCGTGCGCGGCCATGCGCAGGATGCGCGCGCCGTGCACCGTGGCCAGCGCCAGCAGGTCGGCCGCCGGCAGCTCGCCGCGCGCCTGGGCGCCACGCAGTTCATCCAGAAGGTCGCGCGAACCGCTGATGCGCGAATCGCTGCCCAGCGCGAGGCAGCCGGCGGCAAACAGGCGGCGCGGATCGAGCGTACGCCCCAGCAAGGCCAGGTTGCTGCCCGGACACCACACCACCGCCGCGCCGACGGCAATCACCCGATCGATATCGTGTTCGCCAAATCCGACGCCATGAACCAGCACGCTGTTGGCCGCCAGGCACTCCATCTGGTCGAGCTGGCACAGCTCGGCGCAGGCGGTTGCGTCGGTGCCCTCGGCAAGATGGATCATCCATGGTTGTCCGGCGGGCGTGGCGGCGAAACTTTCCATCACCGGCGGGCCATAGCCCGGGCCTGCGAGGGTGTAGCTCCAGCCGAATTCGCGCAGCAAGGTCACCGGAAAATCCGCCGTGTCCAGCACGTCGTGCCACGGGTCGTGATGGGCCACACAGGTGACGCCAGCCAGCAGGTTCTTCAAGCCGCCATGGCGCATGCGCAGCGCCTTGGATACATGCAGGGCCGCCACCACCGCCGGGTTTTCGAAATGTCGCTGGAAGGCGGCAATCCATGCGTAGCTGTTTGGAAACGGCGCGCCCTTCTTCAACGGCGGCACGTTGTTGATGTGCAGATGCTCGTGCGCATTGACCAGCCCCGGAAACACCAGGTGGTCGCGCAGATCCACGCGACAGGCGCCGGCGCTGGCCGATGCACCGATGCGCCCGGCCTGGATCGGCAAGGTCACTCGCGCCATGCCTGTGGGCAGGCAGATGGCCGCGCGGGTCAGGCTTGCATCGAAGGAAGCGGTCGCCGTATCCATGCGCTCAGCGACGCTGCATCACGATCAGGAAATGGTCGCCCATGTCGCGCAACATCGGCCATGCGCCCATGCGGTCATCCAGGCGGCCGAGCTTCTCGCACCAGCGCTGTCGACGGCGGTAGTAATCGACCAGATACGGCGGCGGCATGAACAAGCTGAGTGCGCGATAGCCATCCAGCGCGAAATCATCGGCGAAGGCGCGATAGAACTCGCGTGGCAGGTAGTAGTAGGTCCAGATCGTGTGGCGATTCATGCCCACCGCCGTCGCACCGCGCGTGGCGCGCACTCCGGCACGACGAAAGCGTCCGCGCAGGCTGTAGTGCATCACTTCCCACGGGCAGATACGACCGATCACCGAAAACACCAGCTTGCCGCCGGGGCGCACCAGGCGCGCGCACTGGCGCGCGACCTCTCGCAGGTCCGGCGCGCAATTGAGCGGACCGAAATTGGAATAGGCGGCATCGAACTCGCCGTCGAGCTGATCCAGTTGCTGCACGCCCAGATGGCGGGCAGTCACGCGCGAGGCCAGACCGGCATCGACCGCGCGCGCATGCGTGCGCTCGATCATTTGCGGCGACCAGTCGGTGGCGGTGACCTGGTAGCCGCGCCGGGCAAACTCCAGCGCGTCCAGGCCGGTGCCGCAGCCCAGGTCGAGCAGGCGCGAGCCGGGGGACATGGCGCTGTGCACGGTGTCCCACAGCGTCAGGCGCATGCGCTGGATCAGTTCATTGTTGCCACGCGGGCCGTCGTAGTCGGCGGCCACGCTATCGAAAGCACGCTGGGTTTCCAGCAATTGCGACTCATCGAGCGGCGTGCCATGGACACGCCAGTGGCCGGTTGCGGTCGGTTCAAGCTTCTGCTGCGCACTCATCTGCATCTCCGTATCACCGGAGCGGCCATCATGGGAACGATCGCGGTGTCCTGCGTGAGTGCCGCCAGAGAGCTATTTGGTTGTGCGGCGGCCCTTCATGCCGAGGCCGCCTGCCGTATCGCGTGGCGGCCCACCGCAGCGAACGCCCCCAGGAACAATCCGGCCAGGATGCCGATGCCCCAGGCCAGCAGCAGATTGGGCGAAGACGGACGGTCCGGCACGTACACCGGCCAGGGCTGGGATGTCTCGAAGGTATAGCTGGCACTCAGGCGGCTTTGCAGGTCGCCATACGCTTGCTGCAACTCATGCACTTCGGTGTTCTTGCTTGCCAGCAGCATGCCGGCCATGACGCTGTCAGCGCCGCCCTTGCCGGGCACGGCCAGTTGTTGCAGCCGGTCGCGATCGGCCAGCGCGTTCTGCAACTCGCCGTGGACCTGCGCCAACCGATCCTGGGCCAGTTTCAACGGACCGGCTTCGATGTGCTGATGGATCGCCTGCAAATGCTCCACCGTGGCGGTAGCCAGCTGGCGCGCCTGTCCTGGCGAGTCGGCGCGCACGGTGAGCTTGATCAGGCCGGCGTAGGGTGAAGGTTCCAGCTTGAAGCTCTTGCGATACAGCTGGCCTTCGCGCTGGTCCAGCGGCACGCCGAGGCCTTGCAGCACTTCATCCTGGAATCCGCGTGTCTGCAAACGCTCGATCACGCGCAGCAAGGGTTCGACCTTGGTGTCCTGCCCGGCCGGCGCCTGGCCGACCTGGCCAATCTGGATCCACGCGGTAGCCTCCCATTGACGGTGTGCCATGCGCGTATAGGCGAAGGCCAACGCCACGGCCACGATAAACAGTGCGGCGAACCAGCGCCATTCGCGGGCGAGCAGTCGCCACAGGTCGATCAGGTAGATTTCGTCTTGGTCCATGGCTCAAGTCACGGGCAGGTCAGGCGGCAGGTCGAGGCAGGCGCGTGGCGGCCGCCGCGCCGCGCCGGTTCGGCAGCCACGCGGCCAGTACCTGCATCAGCAGGCACAGCACGAGAAAGCCGCCATTGGTCCAGGTGAACGCCTGCGGCGCGAACGGCGCCATCAGGCATACGTACGCCACGCGCAGGAAGATCAGCAGCGGAAACAGCGCCACGCCACGCAGGCGGCGCACACTCCACAGCAATAGCGCATAGAGCACGAAGAACGACGCGGCGGCGCCGTACGGCCCCCACGCCATCAGGAACGGAAAGAACTCCGTGCCCACATTGATGTTCGGTGCATCCAACGGGATATCGGTGCCGGCGGTCGCCACGGAACCGGCCATCGGCACGAGCTGATTGACCAGGAACGCGGCATTCTCGTAGTGCTTGGCCAGGATCGCACTGAAGTTGTACGGCCCGGCGCTGACGTACAGCAACAGCCACTTGATGCCCACGGGCGAGGCCTTGTAGACGTCACTGAAGGGCAGCGCTACGTATTCGAGCGAGCCGGTGCGCACGATGCCGAGGATCGCAAACAGCGTTGCGGCGGCCACTCCCAGCGCCGTCACGGTCTTCCATGGTAAAGCGCGTGCGGGGTCACGCCGCAGCACGATCACCATGCCCAGCGCGATCAGGCTGGCAAACAGTCGATTGCGGTCGATCACCAGGATCGGAAACGCCACACCGACCACGATCAACACGTTGCGCAGCCAGCGCTGGCGCGCGCACAGCAGGCCGATCACCGGCAAGGCCCAGCACATGTCCGAGACATGGCGCACGTGCTCGCGTCCGTCGGTCATGGTGGCGTAGGTCGATGGATCGCCCAGCAACGGCACCGGAAACAGCGTGACGTCACACAGGCAGAACAGCGCCACGGCGATGGCGAACGCCAGCGCGACGAAGGATTCGCGCGTGCCCGCATAGCGCCGCTGGCGAAAGCGCCCGGCGTCGGGAAGGCGCGTGCGCAACACGGCATCGCCCAGCATGGCCGCCAGCGCAATGGCGCACAGCAGCACCATGCCCTCCATGTAACCCGGCGGAAAATCATAGGTCAGCAAGGTCAGGCCGCAGGCTAGCAACATCGGCAGGCCCAGGTACGTCGATGGCCGGCGCAACCAGTCGCTCATGCTTCCTCCGCGCTGCGCGGTGCAGCCGGAAGGCGCAGGCGCGAAAGAAAACCCAGCGACAGATAGGCGGCCATGTGCCACGCCAGGCTGGCCACGTGGCCGCGCAGGTAGGCGATCTTGGCGGCGATGTAATGGGTCTGCGCCTTCAACAGGCTGCGATACGGCTCGTCGAACAGTTCGATGCGACGCAACGCCACCTGGCGCGATTCCATCAGGTTGATCACGCGGGTCGCGATATGGCGCGTCTTGCTGAGATTGGTCTCATGCAGGCGATAGGCACACACCGGCACGTCGACGAAGCCCACGGCATCGCGTGCAGCCAGACGCAGGAACATGTCCCAGTCGTCGATGCGCAAACCCTCGCTCCAGCGCGACACGGTCTCCAGAACACTCTTGCGGATCAACGTCACCGGGCCGCCGACGGCCCACTGGCTGATCACCGCGCGGCGAATGCCATCGTCGGATACGTAGAGCCGCTTGTCCGCGCCGTGCAGGTCGCACATGCCACTGTCATGCAGCTTGTGTCCTTGCTGGTCGATCACGATCGAGTCCCCGATGACCGCGCCCTTACCCGGATGGGTCAGCAGATAACGCACCAGGGCATCCAGGCCGCCAGGCAAGAAGTAATCGTCACTGGCGCCCAGGCGCAGGAACTCGCCATGAGCACGCGCGGCCAGTTCATTGAGCGTGGCGGCAATGCCCTTGTTCGGCCGGCTGACGTATTCGATCGCCACCTCACCCTCATGGCGCGCCACCCAGTCGGCGATGCAGGCGGCCGTGCCATCGGTCGACCCATCATCGATGATCACGATTTCCTTCGCCGGATAAGGGTCTTCCAGCACGCTATCCAGGCAGCGCGTGACGAAGCGCTCGTGATTGAACGCGGGAATCAGCACGGATACCAGCGGCATCATCGCCGCACCCTCGGCCACGTCGCCCGCCATGTCAGAGTCTCCCCAGGTAGCGCCGCACCACCAGCGCGTTGAACAACAAGTACAGCGTGTAGTTGACGGTAAACGCATACATCGCGCCCACCAGACCGAAGTGCGCGGTGAACACGTAGACCAACAACAAGTAGCTCAGTGCGAAAACGAACTCCGACAGCACGAACAACCGTGTCATGGCCTTGGCCAGCATCACGTAGGAGAGAACGAACGAGGCGATCTTGACCACATCGCCCAACAGCTGCGGCGCGTACAACGCATTGGCTGCGCCGAAATCCCCCGTGAAGAGCAGCCAGGTCACCACGTCGCGCAACAGGTACACGCCCAATGCCAGCACCGCCACAGCCGGCATCAGGTAGCGATAAGCCAGGCGCAACTCCCGCGCCAGCGCGCTGCGCTCAGTCGTGGCCGACAGCTTGGGCAGGTAATAGATATTGATCGCCGTGGTCAGGAACAGCAGGTAGGCATCGGATACGCGTGTAACCGCCTGCCAGTACCCGACCTGCTCCCAACCGAAATGGGCCGCCAGATGATCGCGCACGGCGATGTTCACCAGCGGCGGCAGCAAGGCCGAGGCGAGTGTCATGGTGGAAAACGCCGCCAGCCGGCGCGCCATGCCCGCATCGAAACGCGCGCGCAACATGCCAGGCTTGAAATAGTCGCTGCGTGCCAGCGCCGGCATGCCGATCACCAGCCATAGCACTTGCCCCACCACCAACGCCAGCAACGCGCCATACAACGCGAACCAGTGCGCCAGTGCGAGCATCAGGGCCACGCCGAGCAGCGATCCGGCGACCTGGATCATTGCCAGCCTGCGCACGTCCATGAAGCCGTTGATGACCGACAACACATAGTTGAGCAAGGCGATACCCAACTGGGCCACCGCCAGCACGCGTATCAGGCTTGCGTAACCGCGATCGCCAAACAACCAGCCCGCCAGAGGCTCGGCCAGCCACAGGGCCACGCAGGCGATGACGCACGAGGTACACAGCGCGTACCACAATGCCGCCCCCAGCAGGCGCGCAAGCCGGCGTGCATCGTCACGGTATTCGGCCACGTACTTGACCACGCCGGCACTGATGCCGCCACCGGCCAGCACCGCGAGCAGCGAAACCAGGCTGACGAACTGCCCCAGGCGCCCGACACCCACGGGACCGGCGATCCATGCCACCAGCTTCACCGCCACCAGCGCGGCAAGCAGGCGCGCGGCGGTCGCCGCGGCGGAGTAAATGCCTGTGCGCACGATATTCATGGTGTCGACACGAATGCCATGCAGGCATCGATGACGTGGTCGACCTGCTCGTCGGTCAGCGACGGCCCGATGGGCAGACTGAGCACTTCACGGTGCAATTGCTCGGTGACCGGCAACTGCAAGTGATGCAGCGTTGGATAGGCCGGTTGGCGATGCGGCGGCACGGGATAATGGATGAGCGTCTGCACGCCCAAGCCAAGCAGATGCTCGCGCAAGGCATCGCGCTGCGCACAACGCAACACGAACAGATGCCAGACATGGGCTGGCTCGTGCGCCACGGCCGGTACGATGATGGCCGGATGCCGGATGCCCACGCGATACCGCGCGGCCAGCACCCGGCGTCGCTGCGTATCTTCATCGAGATAGCGCAGTTTTACGCGAAGCAACGCCGCCTGCATCTCATCCAGCCGCGAATTCATGCCCTGCATCAGGTGACTGTATTTTTCGCGCGACCCGTAGTTGCGCAGGGCCCGGATACATTCGGCCAGATCGTCATCGGCAGTGACCACCGCGCCAGCGTCGCCCAGCGCGCCCAGGTTCTTGCCCGGAAAGAAGCTGAAACCGGCCGCGTGACCGAAGCTGCCTGCCTTGCGGCCATCGAGCTGTGCGCCATGGGCCTGCGCGGCATCCTCGATCAATAGCAGGCCATGACGATCGGCGATATCCCGCAGCGCCGCCATGTCCGCGAGCTGACCGTACAGGTGCACCGCCAGGATGGCGCGTGTGCGCGGACCGATAGCCGCCTCGGTGCGCGAGGTGTCGAGATTGAACGTACGCGGATCGGGTTCCACCACCACCGGGCGAAGGCCATTTCCGGTGACCGCCAAAAAGCTGGCGATGAAGGTATTGCCGGGCACGATGACCTCGTCGCCCTCTCGCAACGACCCCAAGGCCATGTAACCGCGTAGGATCAGCATCAGCGCGTCCAGTCCGTTGCCGACGCCCAGGGCATGAGGCATGCCGCAATAGGCCGCGAACTCGCGCTCGAAGGCGGCCAGTTCCTCGCCCAGCACATACCAGCCCGAATCGATCACGCGCGCCGCGGCTGCCTTGAGTTCGTCGGCGTGACGCGCGTTGATGTCGCGCAAGCTCAGGAAGGGCACGTCCATCACAATACCCACTCGTAGAAATCATGCACCACACCGCGCGCACCGAAGTGCTCCTTCTGAGCCACCAGCCCGGCATTGAGTACGGTGCCGCCTTGCTCGGTGGAAATACCAAAGGCGAAATACTCGCGATCGGCATAGTCTTCGCCGATCAGGCCCGCCAGCAGAAAACTCAGCGCATCCACGCGACGCCCTTCCTCGGAGGCGGCCATGTACTGCGTGTGCACTACACGCCCGAAGTCGTACACCAGGGTGCTCGCCAGCAAGGTGTCGCCCCGGCGCGCCTCATGCAGCACGATGCTTTCCGGAAAGCGCCGCATCAGCAGATGCAGCTCATCCAGACTGTGCGTCGGCGTGGCGCCATGGCGATGCAGTACTTCGCGCAGCAAGGCATGGAAGGCCTGCGGATCGGCCTGACGCTGCCGCACCACGCCAGCCTTGACGGCCTTGTTGATCGCGGCTTTGCGCCCCTGCGTGGCCAGCGCTCCGGCACGCAGCGCGATCGCCGAAGACAGGTCGCGCCGCACCAGTCGCGCACCGGCGCGATGCAGCGCGTACAGGTCTTCCTCGGCAGGAATATCGTGATAGATATGCGGTACGGCCTTGTACAACAACGAACGCACGCCCTGTGCGCGATAGTGCGCGCCCAGCATCTCGAATACCGCCAGCGTCGATTCCGCGCGCAGCGCTGGCGTCGAAAGCAGGCCGCCATAGGTCAGG
>NZ_DASVMI010000005.1:0-17244 GCF_036384435.1 Dyella sp.
GGCAGTGTGCTAGAAGGTGATGCCTCTGACTGGGGCGGTGGCGTTTCGACCCGTACATTCCAGAGCTTGCAGAAAGCCGGCCTGACTCGCTTGTGGGTTGGATTGGGTGAGGGCTGGGAAGGTGGACTCTGGCACCCACAAGCCGTTGCACAAGCGGTGAGTGCGGGCTATCTGGTGGCTCCGTATGATTCGTACGAGACCGCATTGAAGACGGGTGACAATCCGGATTGGGCGACTGCCCATCTCGGCGAAAAAGCCTATCGCGACTGCGCTATCGAAAAGGCGGATGCCACTTTGACGTCCGGATTCGATGGGGCGGGACACTACGTCGACCCGCGCTGTGTGCGCCCCGTTCTGGAGGCACGCATACGTGCATTGCATGAAGCGGTGCCTTTCAATAGCTGGTTTCTTGATGCCTACGGTGCATCGATGGTGTTCGACAGCTATCGCCCACAAGCAAGCATGACCGAGCGGCAAAATGCACAAGGCAATATCGCCAGCATGCGTTGGCTCGGGGAATCTCTGCGCCTGGTGGCGGGCACGGAAGACGGCAATGCCGCCACCGCGAGCGGTTATCTATTTGCCCATGGCATGCAGACTCCGGTGTTCGGCTGGGGTGACCCGGACATGGGCAACGGTGTCAAGAAGCCATGCCGTTCTGTCTATTGCCTTGGTGGCTGGTATCCCTCCGAGCAGCCGACGATGTTCTTCAAGAAGGTGCCGGTAAAGGAGCTTTACCGCAGTGTGTATTTCGACCCGTCGTATCGCCTGCCGCTTTACCAGGCCGTATTTCACGACTCGATCGTGACGACGCATCATTGGTCGTTCGATAATCTGAAGCTGAGCAATGTGCACGTCGAGAACGAACTTGCGCAGTTGCTCTACAACGTGCCCCCGCTATATCACCTCAGCGCCGATACGCTTGCCCAGCGGCTGCCGGCCATGAAGCGCCAGGATGCGTTTTTCCAGCCATTGCATCGTGTGCTGGCGACGCAGGCAATGACGGATTTTGCCTGGCTTTCGGACGATCGACTGCTACAACGCACTCGCTTTGGCGACGGAACTTATCTGGTTGCCAACTTCAGTAGTGCCTGGCGCGAGTTGGAAGGGAGACGCTTGGCACCGCACAGCGTCACGGCCGTGAGGCCCGATGGAACGGTCAGCAGTTATACGCCTTGAGGCCTACAGTGCGGCGTGCCCCGCGCTCTCGATGGCTACAGGCGGGACCCAAAAACAAAGGCGCCGGAAGGCGCCTTTGTCGGGTGCGAACACATCGCTTACTGGGGCAGCGACAGGTCGTCCAGCAAGGCCTTGAGAAAACGGGCCGCCTCGCCGCCGGTTGCCGCGCGGTGATCGAAGGTGAGCGAAATGGGCATGCGACGATGCACCTCGATACCCCCCATCACGGCGACCACGTCATGGCTGAGCTTGCCGGCACCGACGATGGCCACGCATGGGGGCACCACGACGGGTGTGGCATAGCGGCCGGCGAACATACCGAAGTTCGACAAGCTGATGGTGTAACCCGATAGTTCCGTGGCTGGGATCGAGCGATCTTCCACCGAGGTGCGCAACCGCTTGATGGCTGCGCGTACGCCTGTGGCATCGAGTACGTCGGCATTTCGAAGCGCGGGCACGAACAGGCCTTCCTCGGTATCCACGGCAATGCCGATATCCACGTGGCGGTGAAGGGTGCGACTGAGGTTCTTGCCATCGAACCACGCATTGAGCGCGGGTACTGCCTTGCAGGCGGCGACGATGGCGCGGACAAGGCGCGCAGTGATGTCTTGCTTGCCGATCCAGGCGTGCAGGTCGGCGTCGTCGACCAGGGTGGTTGGCACGACCTGGGCATGTGCGTCGGCCATCACACGTGCCATGTTGCGACGTACACCTTTGAGCTGCTCGGGCTGACCGCTGGCCTGCACGCCTGGCGATGCCGTGCGTACCGGCTTGCCGGCCAGAGAGGTCGGCCCGCGGACTTCGGGTTCGGGCAGGCGCGGTGCGAGATGGCGACCGGCGTCCTCATGCACGGCGCGAGTGGCGGGCGCGGCGGCGCCGAGCGGGGCCGAGCCATTGGCGGCGGCGTCTTTGACGTCCTTCATGGTGATGACGCCGTCAGCACCGGTGGCACGCACGCGGGCCAGGTCGACCTTGAGCTTCCTGGCCAGGGCGCGCACCGCCGGAACAGCTTTCACGCCCCCGGCAGAGCTGACCTGCTCAACGTGCACGGCATTGCCGCTGACCATCGCGCCAACCACGGTGCCTTCGTCCTCGCGACCGGGCGTGCCCTTGCCGGCGGCAATTTCGCCGCCTTCGTCGGAAGCGACGACCTTGCTGCTGTTGTCGGATGCGGCACTGCCCACGCTCTTCTTAGGGCCATGATGGTGACCGGTCGATTCGGCTTCGGCGCGCTGCTTGGCGTTCGGGTCCGGCTCGAACTCGGCCAGTGCGGAGCCGGTTTCGATGATGTCGCCGGTGGCACCATGCAGCTTGGTGACCTTGCCGGTGTAGGGGGACGGGACGTCCACCACGGCCTTGGCCGTTTCCATCGACACCAGGGGGGCGTCGAGCTTGATCTGATCCCCTTCCTTGACGTGCCATTCGACGATGGTTGCGTCGGGAAGGCCTTCGCCGAGGTCGGGCAGGTAGAAAGTCTTGATGTCGGCCATGAGTTGGGTTCTCTAGGTACGGCTTGATGAACTTGGGGTCTGGCCCAGTGTGTGTCCGCGTGCGGAAAGGTTTTGTGTGTTTCGCACTGCGTCTTTCACCGGGTCCCGGCCTTGGCCGGGATGACGTTTCTAAAAATGACGCTTTCTCGAAAACATGCCGCTGGTCGCTTCACCCCATGCCACCCCCGCCAAGGCCGGGGTCCATGGTCTTTTCAACCGTGACACGTCGCGATGTCTCAACTGGCCGCCATCGTTCGCTTGGCCGCCTCCACCACGCGCTCGGTGCTCGGCAGGTATTTCATTTCCAGGCGGAACAGCGGGATGTGCGTGTCGTAGCCGGTTACGCGCTCAACCGGGGCCAGCAGGTCGTACAGGCATTCCTCGGCGACGCGGGCGGCGATCTCGGCACCGAAGCCGGCAGTCTTGGGTGCCTCGTGCACGATCACGCAGCGGCCGGTCTTGTGCACCGATTCGGCGATGGTGTCGAAATCCAGTGGGGTCAGCGTGGCGACGTCGATGACTTCGGCACTGATGCCTTCCTCGGCCAGTGCATCGGCGGCCTCAAGGGCCTCCTTCACCTGCGCACCCCAGGTCACGATGGTGACATCGGTACCGTCGCGCAGCACGAAGCACACATCCAGCGGCAAGGCTTCGCCGTCATCGGGTACTTCTTCCTTGTACTGGCGATAGATGCGCTTGGGCTCGAAGAACATGACCGGATCCGGATCGCGTATCGCAGCCAGCAGCAAGCCGTAGGCGCGTGCGGGCGAGGATGGCATCACTACGCGCAGGCCTGGAATATTGGTGAATAGATGCTCGTTGGCTTCGGAGTGATGTTCCGGCGCGCGAATGCCACCGCCCCAGGGAGCACGCCACACGGCAGGTACCGTGATGCGGCCGCGCGTACGGTTGCGCAGGCGCGCGGCATGGCAGGCGATCTGTTCCATCATCGGGTAGATGAAGCCCTCGAACTGCGCCTCGGCGACCGGCTTCATGCCCTGCGCGGCCATGCCCACGGTCACGCCGGCGATCGTGGTTTCGTCCAGCGGCGTATCCAGAACGCGCAATTCGCCGAATTTCTCCTGCAAGCCCTGGGTGGCACGAAATACGCCACCGTTGACGCCGACGTCTTCGCCCAGCACCACGACGCTTTCGTCATGCGCCATTTCATAGGCCAGCGCTTGGGTAACGGCTTCGATGAGAGTGATCTGTGCCATGGCTTAGTGGGCCTTCTTGTCGAGCGAGAGAGCGAGGTCGCGTTGCTTGGCCAGGTCCGCGGGGACTTCGGCAAAGGTGTAGTCGAACATGGCCGTGACAGGCTGGGTCTTGGATTCGAGATAGGCGTTGACCTCGTTGTCCATCCAGTCGTCGCACTCGGCCTTCCAGGCTTCTTCCTTCGCGTCGTCCCATGCGCCCTTGGTAACCAGCCAGTTGCGTAAGCGCACCATCGGTTCCTTCGCCCAAGCGTCTTTCACTTCCTGCTCGCCGCGATAACGGCGAGCGTCGTCAGCGGTGGTGTGATCGGACAGGCGGTAGGTGACCAGTTCCAGCACGCTGCCGCCGTGGCCGTTGCGCGCACGCTCCAACGCATCCTCCATCGCCTTGCGTACGGCAATAATGTCATTGCCGTCGACCTGGATCGAGAACAGGCCCGCGGCGATGCCTTTTTGTGCCAGCGTCGGCGCGCCGGACTGGATCTTGCGAGGCACGGAGATGGCCCACTGGTTGTTGACGATCACTGCGACCATCGGCAGGTTCTGCGCGCCGGCGATATTGATGGCGCCGTAGAAATCGCCCTTGGAGGAGCCGCCGTCGCCGATGGTGCACACGGCCACGCGCTTCTCGCCGCGAATCTTGAACGCCAGCGCCGAACCGGCGGCATGCAGGCATTGCGTGGCGATCGGCACCGACCAGGCGAAGTCGTGGCGGGCCGGCTCGTTCTGGTAGTCGTTGCCGCGTTCGTCGCCGCCCCAGTACATGTAGACCTCGCGGGGCTGCACGCCGCGATAAAGCTGCGCGCCGTATTCGCGATAACTGGGGGCTAGCACATCCTCGGGCTTCATGGCGCTGCCGATGCCCACGTGCGCTGCCTCATGACCCAGGCAGGATGCATACGTGCCCAGTTTGCCGGTGCGCTGCAGGGCCACCGACTTGGCATCGAATACACGAGTGGAAAGCATCAGCTTGTAGAGTTCGACCATATGGTTGAGGTCTTTGGCGAACTCGGGCAGATCGTCACGGACCTGCTTGCCCTCGGCATCGAGGTATTGCAGATATTCGATCTCGAACTTGGCTGCGATGGACACGACTTGCTCCCAAGAAGGGTAGGGTAAGGAAAAAGTTGCTGGGGAGACGCGGCCTATCCAGTGAGGCGCTGCGTACAGGCGATACCCTTGCTCAACCCATCCGAGGGGATGGCGCGGGTTCCCAAGACCGCCTTTGATAACAGGCTCTTATGTTGCGTCGCAAGGTACGGTGCAGCATCGCAGCGCAGGGTTCGCGTGAACGTTTCCTTTCACAACAATGAGTTAGAACGAACGCTGGTGCCGATGCCCGGAGATCGGAGAGGGGTGGTGGGAGCGCAGGAAGGGAGGCTGTTGGGAGTCTCGAAGGTAAGAAAGCCGGTTTCGGAACCTTGCCACTGGCGTGAGGCGGTCGGGCTTGCGCCCTCGCGACCCATCCCCATCTCCCGGCCATCCCTTTTGTCACGCACGAGCCGGCCATGCGAGCAGCTACCATGCATTCCTTCGTTACCGCTGTAGCCCACGCATGACCGACAACCGACGCGATCTCGAAGCCGGCATCGAGCTGGACCTGGACGGACGGCTTACCTATGGCGGCTACCTGCGCCTGGATGTGCTGCTTTCCGCGCAGCAGCCGTTGAGCCAACCGCCGCATCACGACGAGACGTTGTTCATCGTGCAGCACCAGGTGGCCGAATTGTGGATGAAGCTGATCATTCATGAACTCGGGGCAGCCATCGGATACCTGCAACGGGACGAACTGGACACCTGCCTGAAAATCCTGGCGCGCGTCAAACAGGTGCAGCGTCAGTTGTTCGAGCAGTGGGCGGTGCTGGAGACGCTCACGCCATCGGAATATCTGGAGTTTCGGGACGTGTTGGGGCCCTCGTCGGGTTTTCAATCCCTGCAATACCGGCTGATCGAGTTCATGCTTGGCAACAAGAATGCCCAGATGCTCAAGGTGTTCGCCTATGACCCGGCCGCAGAAGCTACGCTGCGCGCCGTGCTGGAAGCCCCCAGCCTGTATGACCAATTCCTGCACTACCTGGCGCGGCGCGGGCATGCATTGCCCGCCGACCTGCTCGCACGTGATGTCACCCAGCCGCACCGTCGCGATGCGCGCTTGCTGCCAGTGTTCAAGCACATCTACGAACACCGCGAAGATTGCTGGCCGGAATATCACATGTGCGAGCAATTGGTGGATATCGAGGAGAGCTTCCAGCTCTGGCGTTTCCGCCATATGAAGACGGTCGAACGTATCATCGGACATCGCCGTGGCACGGGAGGTTCCTCCGGTGTGGCGTTCCTCAGGAAAGCCCTGGACCTGGAGTTTTTTCCTGAGCTGCTTGACGTGCGCACCGAGTTGGGATGCTAGACAAGCGTTGATCCATCGGTACCGATGTTGCCGAAAAGCCGGGCAGGTGCTGCGCTGCATTTGACTGTCATCTTCACAAACGGTACACCTTCGAGGCAGAAGGAGCCCGCACGTGGTGTGCCGGCCGGTATCCGAGGAAGTTCATGAGCGATACGACCACCGCCACGGCAGGTGCCGTGCCCGATTATCCCACCACCATGGGGCATCCACGACCGTTGTGGATGCTGTTCATGACCGAGTTCTGGGAGCGCTTCGCCTTTTACGGCATCCGCTGGGCGCTGACGCTATACATCGTGGCGCAGTTCTATCAAGGCAGCGGTACCGGTGAGCAGCCGGCCAACCAGCTCTATGGCGCCTACCTGGCGCTGGTGTACGCGGCGGCGATCTTCGGTGGCTACGTGGCTGACCGGATCATCGGCTACCAGCGATCAATCCTGCTGGGCGCGGCCATCATGGCTGCCGGCCTGTTCATGATCGCATGGCCCAATGAGCAGGTATTCAAGTTCGGGCTGGCGACCATCATCGCGGGCAACGGTCTGTTCAAACCCATTATTTCCACCCTTGTCGGGCGGTTGTATCCGGTGGGCGACGAGCGCCGCGACTCGGGCTTCACCATTTTCTACATGGGTATCAACTTGGGCGCGATGATTTCGCCCATCCTTACCGGTTGGCTGTCGGACAAGGTGTTCGGTACCGATAGCATGCCCACCTACAAGATTGTCTTCATCATCTCGGGCATCGGCATGTTGCTGAGCCTGGTGTGGTTCTGGTTCGGGCGCCGGCAGTTGCTCGGTACCGGGCTGCCGCCGGTGGGCGGCGAGGGCCTGGGTCGCGTACTGATGACCTTCGTCGGCGCGCTGGTCGCCATTCCGGTGTTCTACCTGCTGCTGACCATCAAGGCCGATACGCTCAACTGGTGGGTGCTGACCCCGATGTTCCTGGCTCTGTGCGCGCTGATCATCACCGAAGGGGTGCGAGAAGGACCCACGCAGCGCGATCGTGCCCTGGCCATGCTGCTGATCTTCGTCTTCAACGTATTGTTCTGGATGTTCTTCGAGCAGGCAGGCAGTTCCTTCAACTTCCTTGCCGACAAGATCGTCGACCGCGATATCGGCGGCTGGACCTTCCCGGTGGGCTGGTTTCAGTCGGTCAACTCATTGGCCATTATCACCATTGCACCCGTGCTGGCGTGGCTGTGGTTGAAGATGGGGCGCGCCAATCCGTCCATTCCGCGCAAGTTCGGCCTGGGCCTCATCTTCAACGGCTTGGCCTTCCTGCTGCTGATGGTGGCTCTGTCGGACATGGTCGACGTGCAGGGCAAGATCCCGTTCTGGACTTTGTTCATGGTCTACGTGATCCAGTCGGTGGGCGAGTTGTGCCTGTCGCCGATCGGGCTGTCGATGGTGACCAAGCTGGCGCCGGTGCGCCTGGTCGGCTTCGGTATGGGCGGCTGGTTTCTGTCCACCGGCATCGGCAACAACCTGTCAGGCATCTTTGCAGGCCATGTCAGCGGAGAGGGTGGCATGACCGTCGCATCCGCGCTGTCAGGCTATACGTTCGGCTTCTGGCTGCTATTGGGAGCCGGTGTGCTGCTGTTCCTGATCGCACCGCTGATTGCGCGCCTGATGCATGGCGTAAAGTAAGGTCACATCGGGGCGAACCGCGTGAAGCGGATCGCCCCGGTCGATTCAGTCGACCAGCCCGGGTGCCGCGCAGGTATTGGGATGATCGGCCAGCGAGACGAAGCGCTTGGATGCGCCGTCATAGGCATCGACCTTGCCACTGGCAATGTCATAGACCCAGCCATGCAAGCTAAGCCTGCCCTGTTCCATGGCAAGTGCCACGCAGGGATGCGTGCGGATGTTTACAAGTTGGGCCACGACATTATCGTGCACCATGGCGCTGACACAGTCACCTTCACAGGCATGGGTGTGCGCCCGGTTGATGGCCTTGGCGGTATCAGCGTAGCGCAGCCAGCGACGCACGGCGGGCATCGTGGTCAGGTCGGCCTCGGTGGCGATGGCCTTCATGGCGCCGCAGTCGGAGTGACCGCAGATCACCACGTCACTTACGCCTAGTGCTACCACGGCGAATTCGATCGAGGCCGAGACACCGCCCGGCTCCGGGCCGTAGGGTGGCACGATATTGCCCGCGTTGCGGATCACGAACAATTCGCCCGGTTCGCACTGGGTAATCAGTTCCGGCACCACGCGGCTGTCGGAGCAGGCAATAAAAAGCGCTTGCGGGTTCTGGCCGGCTGCCAGTCGCCGGAATAGCGCCGAGCGCTCGGGAAAGGCATCGCGCTGGAACTTCTTCACGCCATCGACGAGATCTTGCATGCGTTGCTCCTGGGGTGGGGTAGGCATTATCCCATCGAAGCAAGCCTGTCGCGCAGGGGCGAGGCCGAGTAACGAGGGCGCAAGCCCGAATGCCTGGCGCCAGCTTCGGGCTTGAGACGGGCCATCCGCGAAATGAGGTCCTGCGAGGGCGGGCATCTGTGCGCCCTCGCGACTCATCCCTCGTCACGCTCAGGGCGTACCCATCAGCTTGTCGAGGATCCGTCCCAGCCAGTGCTGTTCTTCCTCGTCCAGCCGGGCCAGCACCTCGCGTTCGCGGGCCCGCGCCATGGGGGCTACCTCGTCGTGTACCTTCCAGCCCTCCTCGGACAGGTCCAGCACCGAGCGGCGCTTGTCGCCATCGTGGGTGTCGCGATTGACCCGGCCCGCTTCCACCAGGCGGGCCAGGGCGCGGCTGACGGCGACCTTGTCCATGGCCGTACGTTCGGCCACCTCGCGGGCGGAAAGGCCCTGGAATCTTGCCAGCACGGCCATCACGCGCCACTCGGTCATGCTCAGGTCGTAGTGCTTCTGGTAATCGTCGGCGATGCCCTGGCTGATCGTATTGGACAGGATCGACAGCCGGTAAGGAAGAAACCGCTCCAGTTCCAGCGGTGCATGGTCGGGATGCTTGGGCTCGCGCACTGTTGCAGTGGTCCTTGCTAATGGTTTCAAATGTAACTATAACGTACCGATTATCCGGATGGTCGCATGCTCCCCCGTGCCGGCCATCGTGCACCCGACCGAAGACGGAGATGTTATGAGCGCGCAGCCCAATCTTGGCATGCAAGTCACCACATTCGAGAATCCCATGGGGATCAACGGCTTCGAGTTCGTCGAATTTGCCGCTCCCGAAGGCCGTGGCGAAGAGCTGCACCGGCTGTTCCGGGCCATGGGATTCACCGCGGTGCTCAAGCACCGAAACCGGCCCATCACCGTTTACCGCCAGGGCGACGTGAACCTGCTGGTCAACGAAGACCCGCAGTCGTTCGCCGCTGAATTCGCCAAGGCCCATGGCCCTTGCGCCGCCGGTTTTGCCATTCGCTTTCGCAAGCCGTCCGGCGAAGTACGTGAGACCGTGCTGGGTAACGGCGGCGAGTCGTTCGATGCGGCCCAGGGCGATACCCGCGCGGTTGATGCTCCCGTGGTCAAGGGCATTGGTGGTTGCATGCTCTACCTGGTCGATCGCTATGGTGACAAGGGCAGCATCTACGAGGCCGACTACGAGCCGCTGCCGGGAGTCGACCAGAATCCGAAGGGTTTTGGCCTGACCTTCATCGACCATCTCACGCACAATCTGTATTTCGGCAACATGCAGCAGTGGTCCGAGTACTACGAGCGCCTGTTCAACTTCCGCGAGATCCGCTACTTCGATATCAAGGGTGTCAAGACCGGCCTGGTATCCAAGGCGATGACCGCACCCGATGGCATCGTGCGCATCCCGCTCAACGAATCGAACGATCCGAAGTCGCAGATCAACGAATATCTCGATGCATACAATGGCGAGGGCATCCAGCATATTGCCTTTTTTACCGACAACATCTACGACACGGTCGAGGCCATGCGTGAGCAGGGCGTGGCATTCCTCGATACGCCGGACACGTATTTCGATGTGATCGACATGCGCATTCCCGACCACGGCGAAGACGTGCCGCGCCTGGCGAAGAACAAGATCCTGATCGATGCCGATCCGGAGACCAAGCAGCGCAAGTTGTTGCAGATCTTCACGCAGAACAACATCGGCCCGATCTTCTTCGAGATCATCCAGCGCAAGGGCAACGAGGGCTTCGGCGAGGGCAACTTCACCGCCTTGTTCGAGTCGATCGAGCGCGACCAGATGAAGCGCGGCGTACTGTGATCGGTTGGGACCGCCCGGTTGCCCCAAGGCATCGGGCGGTCCCAGGGTCGACATCAGTGGGTCGGCAGCCCGTTCTTGAACACGGTGGCCATCATGGCGCCGAAAAGCAGGATGTACAGCACCAGAATGATGATCCCGACCAGGTACAACACGCCCTGGATGACGAAGTAGGTCTTCAGGCGGGCGAGGGATTCCTTCAGTGCCGCCGCGTCACCGCTGAGCTGGGCCCGTTCGATCGCATTGGACGATTGCATCAACAGCACGCCAATCCAGATCGGCAGCCAGGCGATGACGATGCCCACCAGGGTAAGTGCGGTCAGGGCGCCCTGGATGATGAACATGACGCCGACGAATTTCATCCAGCCCTTGCCGCTGGCCAGCGGTTGGGCAAGTTCGGCAACACTCGATCCGCCGTTTCCGAACGGCGGGGGATTAAACTGAGACGACATGACTCTCCCCTTCATGCTTGATAGCGAAAACCGCCGTTTGGTGGCAGTCCGCCGAAAGTAGCAGCAAAGGGCGGGCTCGGCGAACAGGCGTGACGTGGCAAGGCAAAAGGAAATGGCGATGAGCGAGCAGGCACGGTATCAATCGGGATTCGGCAACGAGTTCGCCACGGAGGCCGTCGCGGGTGTCCTGCCCGAAGGACAGAACTCGCCGCAGAAGGTCGCGTTCGGCTTGTATGCCGAGCAACTGACTGGCAGCGCCTTCACCGCGCCGCGGCACAGCAACCGGCGCAGTTGGCTCTATCGAATCCGGCCGGCGGCCATGCATCACCCGTTTACCGCCCTGGCGCATCCGCGATTCCACAATCGTTTCGACGAAGTCCCGGCCACGCCCAACCAGTTGCGTTGGGATCCATGGCCGATGCCGGCCGAGTCCACGGATTTTCTCGATGGGCTGGTGACCCTGGCCGGTAACGGCAGCGCCGCCGAACAGGCTGGCTGCGGCATCCATGTCTACGTGGCCAACCGCTCGATGCAAGGCCGGTTCTTCTACGACGCCGATGGCGAATTGCTGGTCGTGCCGCAGCAGGGGCGCTTGCGCCTTGCCACCGAACTGGGCGTGCTGGAGGTCAAGCCGCTGGAGATCGCGGTCATTCCGCGTGGCGTGCGTTTCCGGGTAGAGCTGCTCGACGACACCGCACGCGGTTACGTGTGCGAAAACTTCGGGGCACTGCTGCGCCTGCCCGACCTGGGGCCGATCGGTGCCAACAGCATGGCGCTGCCTCGTGATTTCCTCACGCCTCATGCATCCTACGAGGATGTCGAAGGCAAATTCGAACTGGTGGCCAAGTTCCAGGGCAATCTCTGGAGCGCGCGCATCGATCATTCACCGCTGGATGTGGTGGCCTGGCATGGCAACTACGCGCCATACAAATACGATCTGACGCGCTTCAACACGGTCGGTTCGATCAGTGTGGACCATCCCGATCCATCGATTTTTACGGTGCTCAGCTCGCCCAGTGATACGCCTGGCACCGCCAACATGGATTTCGTGATCTTTCCGCCTCGTTGGCTGGTGGCCGAGCACACCTTCCGGCCGCCGTATTTCCATCGCAACATCGCCAGTGAGTTCATGGGGCTGATCGAGGGCGTATACGACGCCAAGGCCGGCGGGTTCGCTCCCGGTGGCGCCAGCCTGCACAACTGCATGAGTGGGCATGGTCCTGACGAAAAAAGCTTCGAAAAGGCCTCGAATGCCGACGTAAGCCGGCCCGATCACCTGACCGGCACCATGGCTTTCATGTTCGAAACGCGCAAGGTGATCCACCCGACGCGCCAGGCCCTTGAGGCACCGCAATTGCAGGACAACTACTACGAATGCTGGCAAGGTATCGCCAAGCACTTCAAGGCGCCTGGCGCATGAGCGGCGTAGCGCGACGCGTATTGCCATGGCTGTGCGCCATGGGCTTGAGTGCTTGTGGCAACCATGGCAATGCACCGGTAGAGCAGCCGGCGGTTACGTCGTCGACGGCGGCCTTGCAGCACGCGCAGGCGATCAAGGCTTCCGCTCCGGCAGCCGCGGTGTCGACAGCGACCACACCCAGGCCCGTCGATCCGCTGGCGCAGGCTGGTTTTGGTGGTTACGGCGACCTGCACTTTGGTATCAGCGAAGCTGATTTCCGCCGATCGTGGGGCGAGCTCAACGGGGGCAAGGCCGCACCCGGTTCGACGTGCAAGGTGCTGTATCCGATCTGGGTGAAGCGCACGCCGCGCGACATCAGCTTTTTGTTCGAAGACGACAAGTTTGCACGCTACGACGTCGCTAACGCCAAGGAAACCGCACCCGGTGGTGGCAAGGTTGGCATGAGTGAAACGCAGATTCGCGCGCTCTATCCAAACCTGCAAAAATCGCCGCAGAAGTACGAAGAGGGCGCGTTTGACCTGCGCGTTCCTGGCGACGGGGGTAGCACGTTGCTGTTCGCGCTCGGCAAGGATGGCAAGGTCAGTGCGTGGCGCGTCGGTGTCGCGCCGCAGATCGATTACGTTGAAGGTTGTGGCTGAGGAGCCCGCGCATGAAACTGGCAAGTCTCAAGGAAGGTGGCCGTGACGGCACCCTGGTGGTCGTCAGCCGCGACCTGACCCGTGCCGTGCGCGCGACGGGTATCGCCATGACGTTGCAGGCCGCGTTGGACGATTGGTCCAGCATCGCGCCGCGATTGAACGCGTTATCCGACGAGTTGCATGAGGGCCGGGCCGATGCGTCCTTCGCGCTGGACATGGCAGCATTGGCCGCGCCACTGCCGCGTGCCTACGAATTCGTCGACGGTAGCGCCTATCTGCCGCACGTCGAACGCGTACGTCGCGCGCGTGGTGCCGAGGTACCGGAAAGTTTCTACGTCGATCCCCTCATGTACCAGGCTACCAGTGCCGGATTCCTTGGGCCGCGCGATCCGGTGGTCGTTGGCAGCGAGGACTATGGCATCGACCTGGAAGCCGAAGTCGTGGTGATCACCGATGACGTACCGATGGCGGCGACACCAGCACAGGCTGCCGCGCACATCCAGCTGGTCGGCCTGGTCAACGATGTTTCCCTGCGCGGATTGATTCCCGGGGAACTGGCCAAGGGTTTTGGCTTCCTGCAATCGAAGCCGCGCTCGGCGCTGTCGCCGGTATTCGTCACGCCCGATGAGCTGGGTGATGCCTGGAAGGGTGAGAAACTGCACCTGCCCATGCGGACCTGGATCAACGAAGCATGGTTTGGCGAGGCCGAATGCGGTGTGGACATGCAGTTCGATTTCGGTCAACTGGTGGCGCATGCGGCAAAGACGCGTCCGTTGACGGCCGGCACCATCGTCGGTTCGGGCACCATTGCCAATGAAGACACCAGCAAGGGTGCCTCGTGCCTGGCCGAGCAGCGCACGGTCGAAACACTGCGCGATGGCGCGCCGCTGACTCCGTTCCTCAAGTTCGGTGATCGCATCCGCATCGATGTCACCGATACCCAAGGTATTTCGATCTTTGGCGCGATCGAGCAGGACATCGTGCGCGGCGCGTGAATGAATGCAGCCTTCCCGGTGAGCGGGGCTTAGGACGGCTTCCTTCGCAGCAGGGCGCCGTCCATGCCAAACTACCGCGTCATCTGCCGCGGAACCCGGGAATGCAGCATCTGGAAACGGCCAAGATCGCCATCATCGGCCTGGGTTATGTGGGCCTGCCGCTGGCCGTGGAGTTCGGTAAGCACTACGACACGACAGGTTTCGATATCCGCCGCGAACGTGTAGAGGCCTTGCGCGGTGGTCATGACGGTACCCTGGAGGTCGAGGCCACGGAGCTGGCCGCGGCCTCGCGCCTGCGTTACACGCACGAACTGAGCGATATCGCCTCATGCACGGTGTTCATCGTCACCGTGCCCACTCCGATCGACAACGCCAAGCGCCCGGACCTCGGTCCGCTGACGGTCGCGAGCGAGAGCCTGGGCAAGGTGCTTAAGCGTGGCGACATCGTCGTCTACGAATCGACTGTATATCCAGGTTGCACGGAAGAGATCTGCGTGCCGATTCTTGAACGGGTATCGGGATTGCGTTTCAACGAGGATTTCCAGGTTGGCTACAGTCCCGAGCGCATCAACCCTGGCGACAGGCTGCATCGCGTCACCGCCATTCTCAAGGTCGTTTCCGGCTCCACGTCCGCCGCTGCCGATTTCCTTGTGGATCTGTACGGCAGCGTCATTCCGGCAGGCATCCATCGCACCAGCAGCATCAAGGTAGCCGAGGCAGCCAAGGTCATCGAGAACACCCAGCGCGACTTGAATATCGCCCTGATCAACGACCTGGCCATCCTGTTCAACCGGCTGGAGATCGACACGCTCGAAGTGCTGGAAGCGGCCGGCACCAAGTGGAATTTCCTGCCGTTCCGGCCGGGATTGGTCGGTGGCCATTGCATCAGCGTCGATCCGTATTACCTGACCCACAAGGCGCAGGAGGTCGGGCACCACCCCGATGTGATCCTGGCAGGCCGGCGTACCAATGACAGCATGGGCGCGCATATCGCCAGTGAGGTCATTCGCCTGATGCTGCATCGACGGATCAATCCGGTCCAGGCGCGCATTCTCGTGCTGGGCCTGGCCTTCAAGGAGAACTGTCCGGATCTGCGCAATACGCGGGTCATCGACATCATCGAAGGGTTGCGTGACTACAATGCAAGCATCGACGTGCACGATCCATGGGTCGATCACGCCGAGGCGCTGCGCGTCTACGAGCTGCCGTTGATCGATCTCCCCGAGCCAGGCAGTTACGACGCCATCATCATCGCTGTAGCGCATCGCCAGTTCGTGCAGATGGGCGCGCAGGGCATTCGTGCCCTGGGCAAATCCGAATCGGTTGTCTATGACGTCAAATACGTGCTGCCGCGCGAAGCCGTCGATGGGAGGCTGTAACTCATGAAAGTGCTGGTGACCGGGACGGCCGGTTTTATCGGATCGCACGTAGCGATGAAGCTGCTGGCGCGAGGTGACCAGGTGATTGGCCTGGACAACCTCAACGACTACTACGACGTTTCGCTCAAGCAGGCGCGCCTGGCTCGCTTCGACGGGCAGGCCGGTTACACGCATGTGCATGCGGACTTGGCCGATCGCGCCGCGATGGAAGCCTTGTTCGAGCAGCACAAGCCTCAACGAGTGGTGCATCTGGCTGCGCAGGCGGGCGTGCGTTACGCGGCGCAAAACCCTCACGTCTACGTGAGCAGCAATGTTACCGGGTTCTTGCACGTGATCGAGGGCTGTCGCCATCACGGCGTGGAACACCTGGTGTTCGCCTCGACCAGTTCGGTCTACGGCGCCAACACGTCGATGCCGTTTTCCGAGCATCAGTCGGCTGAGCATCCGTTGACGCTGTACGCGGCCAGCAAGAAGGCGAATGAGCAGATGGCGCACAGTTATGCCCATCTGTATCGCATTCCCAGCACGGGGCTACGTTTTTTCACTGTCTATGGCCCCTGGGGGCGCCCAGATATGGCGCTGTTCCTGTTCACCCGCGCCATGCTGGCGGGTGAATCGATCAAGGTATTCAATCACGGCAGGCACAAGCGCAGTTTCACCTTCATCGACGATATCGTGGAGGGTGTGGTTCGCACGCTGGATAAGGTGCCGGGACCGGACCCGGGCTGGAGTGGTGCGTCGCCCGATCCGGCCAGCAGCAGTGCGCCCTATCGCATCTACAACATTGGCAACGAACGGCCGGTCCAATTGTTGCGTTACATTGAAGTGCTGGAAGATTGCCTTGGCGTCAAGGCAAAGATGGACATGCTGCCATTGCAGGCCGGCGATGTGCCCGATACCGAAGCCGATGTCACTTCGCTGATTGAGGCGGTGGGTTATCGTCCCAAGGTTTCCGTGGAAGAGGGCGTGCGCCAGTTCGTCGACTGGTATCGCGCGTATTATTCCGTCTGATCGTTCCCCACTCGCTATCCCATAGAGGTATTCCATGGCCACCGTAACCCTGAAGGGCAATCCCATCCATGTCGACGGCGCGCTGCCGGCAGCTGGCAATCATGCGCCGACGTTCTCCCTGGTTGCCAAGGATCTCAAGGACGTGTCGCTCGCCGACTATGCCGGCAAGCGCAAGATCCTCAATATCTTCCCGAGCATCGACACCCCGACGTGCGCCACCTCGGTGCGCCACTTCAACCAGGATGCGGCCGCACTCGACAATACCGTCGTGCTGTGCATTTCCGCCGACTTGCCGTTTGCCCAGGCACGCTTCTGCGGCGCCGAAGGATTGGCCAATGTGGTGACGTTGTCGACCATGCGTGGCGGTCAGTTCTTGAAGGATTACGGCGTGGCTATTGCTGACGGCCCGCTTGCTGGCGTGGCTGCTCGCGCGGTCGTCGTGCTGGATGAGCACGACAAGGTGCTGCACAGCGAGCTGGTCAGCGAAATTGCGCACGAGCCTGATTACGCCGCCGCGCTCAAGTCGCTGGCTTGAACGTAGTTGGCAGGAGCGGTGTCACCGCTCCCGGTTTTGCGGGTCCCGATCTGCGAGTGGTTACAGACCGCTTCGCGTTGTAGGAGCCAATTCATTCGCGAAGCAAGTCGCGACGAGGTCGCGACTTGGCGGTTTCGAGAGCCTTGATCCGCGACCACGTCGCGAATTGCTTTTCGCGACTGAGAGTCGCTGCCTACTTGGCAGCCATCAAGGCGCGGGTCATGTCCAGCATGCGGTTGGAGAAGCCCCACTCGTTGTCGTACCAGCTCAGCACCTTGACCAAGGTGCCGCCCATGACGCGGGTCTGGGTGGAGTCGTAGATCGACGAGGCCGGGT
>NZ_DASVMI010000006.1:0-12681 GCF_036384435.1 Dyella sp.
GAGATGGATGCCCTTGACCTTGCCAGCCAGGCGCTTGGCCAGCGGCTTGATCAAATCGGCATCGGCGCCGGGGATGATCTGGTCCATGAATTCGACGATGGTCACTTCGCTGCCCAGCGCCGCGTACACAGTGGCCATTTCCAGGCCGATGATGCCGCCGCCAACCACGAGTAACTTCTTGGGCACGTCGCGCAGTTCCAACGCGCCAGTCGAATCCATGATGCGCTCGTCATCCCACGGGAATGCCGGCAGACGCACGGCCTGCGAACCGGCAGCGATGATCGCCTTCTCGAAGCGGATCAACTTCTTGCCGTCCTTGCCTTCCACTTCCAGTTCGTTGGGCGAAATGAAGCTGCCCACGCCTTGCACGATGCGCACCTTGCGCTGCTTGGCCATGCCAGCCAGGCCACCGGTGAGCTGGCCCACCACCTTGGTCTTGAAACCGCGCAGCTTGTCGATGTCGATCTTCGGCTTGCCAAAGCTCACGCCATGCGCCGCCATGGCTTCAGCCTCGTCGATCACGGCCGCCGCATGCAGCAATGCCTTGGACGGAATGCAGCCAACGTTGAGGCAGACGCCGCCCAGCGAGTCGTAGCGCTCGACCAGCACAGTATCCAGACCGACATCCGCCCCACGAAACGCGGCGGTATAGCCGCCAGGGCCCGAGCCCAGTACCAGCAACTGGCATTCGATCTCCGCGGTGCGTCCGCTGGCGCCCGCTGCCTTCGGCGCTGCTGCCGCGACGGGTGCTGGCACGGAAGCCGCCTGTGCGGGTGCGGGCGCGAGAGCGGATGCGGGAGCCGGTGCGGGCGCAGAGGCGCTGCCAGCATCGGTAGCCTCGAGCACGGCGATCACCGCCCCCTCGGACACTTCGTCACCCAACTTCAGCTTGAGTTCCTTGATGACGCCGGCCGCGCTCGACGGAATTTCCATCGTCGCCTTGTCCGATTCGAGCGTGATCAGCCCCTGTTCCTTCTCAACCTTGTCGCCAACCTTCACCAGCACTTCGATGACCGGCACATGGTCGTGGCCACCGATGTCGGGAACCTTGATTTCAATCGTATTCGCCATGGTTCGAGCCTCCCGGTCAGAGCAACAGACGGCGGATATCGCCGAGCTGCTGGGCCAGGAACGATGCGAAGCGCGCGGCTAGTGCGCCGTCGATCACGCGGTGGTCATACGACAGCGACAACGGCAGGATCAGGCGCGGCGCGAATTCCTTGCCGTTCCACACCGGCTTGGTCGCCGCCTTGGACACGCCCAGGATCGCCACCTCCGGCGCGTTGACGATCGGCGTGAACGCCGTGCCGCCAATGCCGCCCAGCGAGGAGATCGAGAAGCAGCCGCCAGACATCTCGGCCGGACCGAGCTTTTTGTCGCGCGCCTTCTTGGAAATCTCGCCAAGCTCAACCGCCAGGTCGAGCAGGCCCTTCTTGTCGCAGTCGCGAATGACCGGTACCACCAGGCCATCGGGCGTATCGACCGCGATGCCGATGTGGAAGTACTTCTTGAGGATCAGCTTTTCGCCACTCTCGTCGAGCGAAGCATTGAACTGTGGGAACTTCTTCAGCGCCGCGACCACCGCCTTGATCTGGAATACCAGTGGCGTGACCTTCAGGTCCTTGTTTTCCTCGCCCAGCTTCTTGCGGAAGGCTTCCAGCTCGGTGATGTCGGCATCTTCGTGCTGGGTGACGTGCGGAATCATCGCCCAGTTGCGCGCCAGGTTGGCACCGGAGATCTTCTGGATGCGCGATAGCGGCTTTTCCTCGATCTCGCCGAACTTGGCGAAGTCGACCTTCGGCCAGGGCAGCAGGTTGAGACCGCCAACCGAGGCCTGGCCGCCGCCGGTGACAGGACGGGCGCCGGAAGCCAGTGCATGCTTGACGTAGGCCGATACGTCCTCGCGGACGATGCGACCGCCGCGACCGGTGCCCTTGACCTGATGGACATCAACCCCGAGCTCTCGTGCGAAAGCACGGATTGCCGGACTGGCATAGGGGGCGTCGCCGGGCATGATGATGCTCGCGTCGAACGGCGGGCGCGCCTGAGGGGGTACATCGCCCTCCGGCGCATTGCCCGGCATGACGCTGCGACCGCCCACCGGCGCTGGTTTTTCCTGTGCGGGCGCCGGGGCCGGAGCCGCTTCGGGCGCGGACGCCGGGGCCGGCGCGGCGCCGCCTTCGGCCGATTCGATCAGGGCAATCAGGTCGCCCTCGGACAACTCGTCACCCAGCTTGACCTTCAGCTCCTTGACGACGCCACCGAACGGGGCGGGCACTTCCATCGTGGCCTTGTCTGATTCCAGCGTGATCAAGCCCTGGTCCTTGGTGACCGTATCGCCCACCTTGACCAGGATTTCGATCACCGGCACGCCGGTGCTGCCGATATCGGGCACCTTGGCTTCACGGACCGCACCATCACCGGCGGCCGGGCCCGGCGTCGGGGCGCTACGGGTGGGCTCGGCGGCCTTGGCAGGAGCGGGAGCGGGAGCCTGAGGCGCCGGAGCCGGGGCGGCGGCACCGTTCTCGGCCTCGATGATCGCGATGACCGTGCCTTCGGACACTTCGTCGCCTACCTTCAGCTTCACTTCCTTGACCGTGCCGGCGAAGGGCGCGGGAACCTCCATCGTGGCCTTGTCCGACTCCAGCGTGATCAGGCTCTGTTCCTTGGCGACCTTGTCGCCCGGCTTGATCATCACCTCGATCACCGGGACATCGGACTGGCCGATATCGGGAACGCGCGCTTCTTTAAGGTCGGCCATGATTTCTCCTGCGGATGCTCAATATGGCGCACCGCCTGGGGAATGGCGGTCGCAAGGCCACACATGATAGCGAACAGGCATGGCTTCCGGGCGCCTTGGATCGATCTCAAAGGTCGAATAGCTGCCATTCGTCAGCGTACGGGTGGCGCTGGGCCGAAGGGAACGAGAAAAACGGTACCCGGACCCTCCTCAACTCCTCACCGCGCATTTCAATCTCTTCGCCTCCAGGCCATGACCTTAAGCGCATGTCGCCGGCTTACATCCGGCTTAAGCTGGCGGTATCCCGCATTCGCGGTCACAAGGTGGTGCCATGCTGAATATCCGCGATTTGTCCAAGACTTACGCCAATGGCGTCAAAGCCTTACGCCAGGTTTCCTTGGATATACCGCATGGCATGTTCGGTTTGCTGGGGCCTAATGGCGCGGGCAAATCCTCGCTGATGCGCACCATCGCCACCTTGCAAGACCCCGACAGCGGCTCGATTACGCTGGATGGCCAGGACCTGCTGGCCGACAAGCACGTGACGCGAAGCCTGCTCGGCTACTTGCCGCAGGAATTCGGGGTTTATCCGAAAGTCTCGGCCGAGTCGATGCTCGACCACTTCGCCGTGCTCAAGGGCGTGACGAACAAGCGCGAAAGACGCGAGCTGGTCGAATCATTGTTGCGCCAGGTCAATCTGTGGGAGGTGCGCAAACGCAAGCTGGGCACCTATTCCGGCGGCATGCGGCAGCGCTTCGGTATCGCCCAGGCGCTGATCGGCGATCCACGGCTGGTCATCGTCGACGAACCCACCGCCGGCCTGGACCCGGAGGAACGCAATCGTTTCCTCAACCTGCTGGCCGAAATCAGCGAACGCGTGGTAGTGATCCTGTCCACGCATATCGTGGAGGACGTGACCGACCTTTGCCCGCGCATGGCGATCATCGGCCAGGGCCAGGTGCTGCTGGCGGGCGAACCGTTGGAAACCATTCGCGCACTGGAAGGCCGGGTATGGCGCCGCTCGATCGACAAGACCGAACTGGACGGCTATCGCGCACGCATGAACATCCTTTCGACGCGATTGACCGGTGGACGCACGCAGGTCCATGTGCTGGCCGACAGTTCACCGGGCGAGGGTTTCGAGACCGTTGCACCCGACCTCGAAGACGTCTATTTCGGCGAACTGCGCAAGCAAGCCGCAGCCAAGACGGCCTGACCCCACTCGCGCCAAGGACGCTTCCATGCTCTTCGAAATCTTTCGTTTCGAGCTACGCCAGCAGCTGCGCTCGCCGTTGTTCTGGGTCATTACGCTGGCTTACCTGCTGATCGGCTTTGCCATAGCCAGCACCGACGCGATCATGGTCGGTGGCGCAACCGGCAACGTGATGCGCAACGCACCGCTGGTGATCACACGCCTGACCGTCGCGCTATGCCTGTTCGGCATGTTGCTGGTGCCGATCTTCGTTGCCAACGCTTTGTTGCGTGATTTCGAATACCGCATCGCCGACCTGTTCTTCACCACGCCGATCGGCAAAGGCAGCTACCTGGGCGGGCGCTTTCTTGCCGGCTATGTGGCTGTACTGATCATCATGGCTGCTGTGCTGCTTGGCATCGCGCTCGGTGGCAGCATGCCCTGGGTGGATGCGGCGCGCCTGGGGCCGAGCAGCGTACGGGGCTATGCGTGGACATTCAGCGTCTTCGTCGCACCTGACATGTTGTTCCTTGCCGGCCTGCTTTCCCTGCTGGCAGTGACCACACGCTCCCTGCTGGGTGTCTATATCGGCATTCTGGCGTTTTTCGCGTTGAACCTGATGTCCAGCGCCCTGGCTCAGGATCTGAACAACCATTTCGTCGCCGCGCTGATCGATCCGTTTGGCGCGCGCACCCTGAGTATCACCACGCGTTACTGGACAGCAGACCAGATCAATCACCAATTGCCGCCGCTGGACGGCGTATTGCTGTTCAATCGCGCCCTGTGGACCGGCATCGCCATCGCGCTTTTCGCTGGCGCATATGGGTTGTTCCGCACGAATCGCGAAGGCCTGCAGTTGCGCAAGGCCAAGCACCGGGCCGAACCGCCGATGCTGCGCCCCCAGGGCGCCGGCGCTGAAATCCGCGTACCCAAGGCACCGGTACGCCACGATGCCGGTGCCCGCTGGGTGCAACTGCGACGACTGATGGCGTTCGACATGGCATCGGTCTTCAAGGGCGTGCCGTTCCTGGTGATGCTCATCTTCGGCCTGATGAACCTGATCATCGGCCTGGTCTTCGCCGGCAAGATATTTGGCACAGCCACCTACCCGATCACGCTGGCGCTCACCAATGCAGTGCGCGGCGGCACGCATTGGCTGCTGTATATCATCCTGACCTTCTACGCCGGCGAACTGGTCTGGCGCGATCGTACCCAGCGCGTGGCCGAGGTAAGCGATACCTTCGCGATACCCGACTGGCTGCCCATGCTTTCGCGCATGCTCTCGCTGGTAGCAGTCAGTGCCGTCTACCAGGCCACCGGCTATGCCGTGGGTATCCTGTGGCAGCTCGCCCACGGGTTCACCCATATCGAGCCTGGACTGTATGCGAGCCAGTACGGCATCTACCTGATCGATCCCCTGCTGTTCGCGGCCTTCGCGCTGTTCATGCAGGTCATCTCGAACAACAAGTTCTTCGGCTATCTGCTGACGATACTTTGGTTCGTCTGGTCGATCGGTTTCGGCCTGCTGCACTGGGACGACAATCTGTATATCTACGGATCGACGCCGGACCTGCCGTATTCGGATATGAATGGCTACGGCCATTTCCTGCCTGCCAAACTCTGGTTCGATTTCTATTGGGCGCTGTGTGCCGCCGTGCTGTTGTGTCTGGCAGCCCTGTTCTGGACGCGCGGTACCGATCAGGTATGGCGCCAGCGGCTGCGCGAGGCCGGCACACGTGCTGGCCGGCCGATGAAGCTGGCGTTGGCGGTCTTCGTGATTGGCTTCGTGGCCTGCGGAAGCTGGATCTTCTACAACACTCACATACTCAACAAGTACCAGAACAGCGAGGCGCTCCAGCGCGCTCATGCCGAGTACGAGAAACGCTACGCCAAATATCGCGACTTGCCACAGCCGCGGATCGTCAGCATGAAATCGCAGGTGGATATCTATCCGGACAGCCCACGACGTCTGGAGATCCGCATGCACTACGTGCTGACCAACAAGCACAATGCGCCGATCACCGACCTGCACGTCAACACGAATTCCGATTTCACCATGAAGTCGCTGACATTCGCACCGCATGACGTGATCAGCGACGACAAGCCATTGGGGTACACCATCTATCGCCTGAAAACGCCGCTGGCGCCCGGCGCGTCGATGGATTTCGATTTCGACATGGAATATGCCCCCAAGGGGTTCACCAACGAACCTCAAGGCAAGTTCCTGGCCGGCAACGGTACATTCTTCAACAGCGGCGTACTGCCAAGCTTTGGTTACCAGCCCGGTGAGCAGCTCACCGATCACAATGACCGGCGCAAGCACGGCCTGCCTGCCGACGTGCCGCGCATGCCCAAGCTGGGCGACGAAAAGGCTCGCGCCAACACGTATATTGCCAACGACGCCGACTGGCTCGACTTCGACACCACGGTATCGACGTCCGCCGACCAGATCGCCCTGGCTCCCGGGTATCTGCAAAAAGAGTGGACCGAAGGCAATCGGCATTACTTCCATTACGTGATGGACAAGCCGATGCTGCCGTTTGCAGCGTGGCTGTCGGCCCGGTACGCGGTGCGGCGCGACCACTGGAAGGACATTGCCATCGAGGTGTATTACAACCCCGCTCACGCCTGGAATGTCGATCGCATGATCCAGGGCGTCAAGGATGCCCTGGCTTATTACGACACCAACTACACGCCATACCAGTTTCGCCAGGTACGTATCCTGGAGTTCCCCAACTACGCCAGTTTTGCCCAATCGTTTGCCAACACGATTCCGTTCTCCGAATCGATCGGCTTTATCGCCGATCTTCGCGATCCCACCAAGATCGACTATCCCTACTATGTGACCGCGCACGAAGTGGCCCACCAGTGGTGGGCGCACCAGGTAATCGGCGCAAACATGCAGGGCTCGACCATGCTCAGCGAATCGTTGGCGCAGTACTCCTCATTGATGGTGATGGAACACCGCTACGGCTCCGACCAGATGCGCAAGTTTCTCAAGTACGAGCTGGATCAATACCTTTCCAGCCGCGCCGGGGAAACGGTGGAAGAGGAGCCGCTGGCACGCGTGGAGAACCAGCAATACATCCACTACCGCAAGGGCTCGCTGATCTTCTACGCTCTCAAGGACTATATCGGCGAGCAGAACTTCGACGCGATGCTGAAGAAGTTTCTTCAGGCCAAGCAATACCAGCAGCCACCATACACGACGTCGCAGGAGTTCATGGACATGCTCAGCGCATCGGTCGATCCAAAATGGAAGCCGCTGCTGGATGACTTCTTCTGGAAGATCACCCTCTACGACAATCGCATGGTGTCGGCGACGGCCAAGAAACTCCCTAATGGTAAGTACGAGGTCTCCATGAAGGTGCATGCGGCCAAGTTCTATGTCGATGGCAAGGGCAAGGAGACCGAAGCGTCCCCGGATATCCCTGTTGATATAGGTGTGTTCGCGGCCTCGCCAGGCAACGGCCAGGATGGCAAGCCGCTGTACCTGGAAAAGCGCAGCGTGCCCAAGGGTGACAGTACGATCACCGTGGAGGTCGATAGCAAACCGGCCGAGGCGGGCATCGACCCTTACAACAAGTTGATCGATCGCGTTTCGGCGGACAATCGCGCAGCGGTTTCGCTGCAATGAATCGAGGCAAGCGGCAGTGTACCTGCCGATGACGCCGGCTCCGGGATATCCATGACATCCCGGAGCCGTGCGAGAGACTACGCGGCGGCGTTCGATTCCGGCGGCAAGCTGCCCTGCACGACGCGCAGCTCGCGCTGAGGGAATGGAATGGTGATGCCATGAGCGTCGAACTGCTCCTTGACCTTGCGCAACAGGTCAGTCTGCGTCGCCCAGATATCGGCGGTTTGGGTATGTGCGCGCAGTAACAGGTTCACCGAACTATCGGCCAGGGCCTCGGTGTAGATGCCGGGTGCCGGGTCTTTGAGGATGCGCGGATCGGCCTGGAACAACGCATCAATGATGGACATCGCCTTGCCGATGTCATCCTGGTAGCCGATGCCCACGCGCAACTCGAAGCGGCGGGTACCGCGACGATTGAAGTTGATGATGGCATCGCCGCCAATCTTCGCATTGGGTACCACCGCTTCGCGATTGTCGGGCATCACCAGGGTGGTATGCATCAGACTGATGCTTTCCACGGTGCCGTCGATGCCACCGGCATGGATGAAATCACCGACGCGAAATGGCCGAAACAGGATCAACAGCACCCCCCACGCCAGGTTGCTCAACGAGCCTTGCAGCGACAGGCCGATGGCCAGGCTGGCGGCACCGAGCGCGGCAGCCATGGGCGCGAAAGGCACGCCCGCCTTGACCAGCACGGCGACAATGATCATGGCGACCAGTCCACCATGCGCCAGATTGCGCAGGAAACCGACCAGCGTCACGTCAAAGCTGGCACGCGTCATCGCACGTCCCAGGAAATTGACGATGCGCTTGGCCGCCCATAGGCCAACGACAAGGATCACCAGCGCAGCGGCGAAATTGAGGATGATGGTGATCGCGTCCTCGGAAAGATTCAGGCGCTTGAGATAATCGTGCATGACATGAGCTCGTCCAGTTGAAACTATGACAAGCCTAGCATTCCCCAAAAAAATGAGCCGCGACGCAGGGAGAATGGACGTCGCGGCAAGGGATGCACGCTGTGGGGAAGCGGCTCCGGAACTACCCGTATTGTCGGAATACTCGTTGCGGCAATCAGAACGAGGCAACAACCTTGTGCTTGCCCTCATCGGCGGTCAGCAGATTCAGGGACGAACCGTCGTTCAAGCGGAAGGCGAACTGCTTCTGCAATTGGTCAAGTTGCTGGACGCGTGGGCATAGCGCCTGGGCACGCTTGCCAAGCTGCTCGGCACGCGCATCGACTTCCTTGTTGATGCTCTTGTCCAGCGAATCGGCACGGGCCTCCAGCGCCTCGACCTTGGCCTGGTCACCGCTCAAAGCAGCCGATACGGCGCTTCCAGTGACGCTGCTGACCAATTCGGAGACGGCAGTGGTAATGCCATCTTCCACCGAACGCTCCATGTCATCGTGACGCCACACACCCTGCGCCATGCCCTTGTCGATCTCCGCCAGGGCCTGGGCGCGTTTGGCATTGATTTTGTCCAGCATCGCCTTGCGTTCGCCCGGGTCCTCGGAAAACGTTGCTGCCACCGTCGTTAGCGCGCCAAAACCGATATCCAGGCTTTCGCGGGCAATGCTCGTCACTTCGGGTAGCAGGCCGCGCACCTGGCCCTCGAACTGCTGCAACCTGACCGCGTCGTCACTGGATACGGCAATCGGCCTGCCATCCACATCGATCGCTCCGCCGTGCATGAAGACATGTTGCGGCGTGCCCTTTTCGCGATCGAATGCGATACCGTTTGCACGGATGTGCACATCGTAGTCGGTGCTGTAACCACAGCCATCGTTGTCGAAGTGGATATCCATGGCCGATGCGTCCGCCGCCAGCACCAGGGCAAGGGCGGCCACCCATCCGGCAGTCTTCTTGCTCATCGTTCTCTCTCCCCATCAGATCCGGGCATCGACGATGCCCCTTGCCGCTTCGATGCAGCACCATGGGTAAAAGGTTTAATCGTTTGGGCGGGCAGGACATGGGCCAGGCGTCATGAGGTGCCGTTGGTCATGTGAGACGTCAGGAGTCAGGTGCAAGGGACAACGACCGCCTCCCAGGCTGCGCAGCAGCCTGCCTGACAGCTCGCGTAGCGAGCGGCTTTACCACGTTGCTGCACCGCTCATAGTCAAACGATCGTTCGACACGCTACCTTCGCCAGGGCAACTGCCCACAGGAATCGCATGAGCGCATCGTTCGACATCATCGTCATTGGGGCCGGGCTGGCTGGACTGGTGGCAGCCACCGAAGCCACGGCAGCAGGCAAGCGAGTGCTGGTGATCGACCAGGAGCCGGAGCAAAGCCTGGGCGGGCAGGCGCATTGGTCCTTTGGCGGCCTGTTCTTCGTCGACTCCCCCGAGCAGCGCCGCATGGGAGTGCGCGACTCGCACGCCTTGGCTTTGGCGGACTGGATGGGTACGGCCGCGTTCGATCGCCCCGAAGATCACTGGCCGCGCCGCTGGGCCGAGGCTTATGTGGACTTCGCCGCGGGCGAGAAGCGGCGCTGGCTATACGACATGGGCATGCGTTGGTTTCCTGTGGTGGGCTGGGCCGAACGCGGCGGGCATGGGTCGGTAGGGCACGGCAACTCGGTGCCACGCTTTCACGTCACCTGGGGTACGGGTCCAGGGGTGCTTGAACCGTTTGTGCGGCGAGCACGCGAGGCGCAATCGCGCGGGCTGCTGCACTTCGCATTTCGTCACCGCGTCGATGCCCTGGACCTGGAAAACGGCGGCGTCGTGGGTGTACACGGCAGCGTGCTGGCCGATGACGCGGTCGAGCGCGGCAAGCCAAGTTCGCGCGAGGTCGACGGCCGTTTCCAGTTTCGCGCGCAGGCGACGATCGTGGCGTCCGGCGGTATCGGAGCCAACCACGAACTGGTGCGCAAGTATTGGCCGGCACGACTGGGTAAGGCGCCGACCCACATGCTTTGTGGCGTACCCGCGCATGTGGATGGCCGCATGCTCGACATCGCCGAATCGGCGGGCGCGCAGCTGATCAATCGTGATCGCATGTGGCACTACGTCGAAGGCATCGAGAATTGGAATCCCATCTGGCCGATGCATGCCATCCGCATCCTGCCTGGGCCTTCCTCGCTGTGGCTCGACGCCACCGGCAAGCGCCTTCCGGGCCCTTACTGGCCCGGTTTCGATACCCTGGGCACGCTTGACTACCTGCGCCGCAGCGGCCACGACTACAGCTGGTTCATCCTCGATCAGCAGATCATCCGCAAGGAATTTGCCTTGTCAGGCTCGGAGCAGAACCCCGATCTGACCGGCAAGAGCTGGTTGCAGGTGGCCAGGCGTGCCATCGGCAAACGCGCACCGGCTCCCGTGGAGGCCTTCAAGGAACGTGGACGTGACTTCATCGTGCGCGACACGATCGACGAACTGGTCGCGGGGATGAACCAGCTCAGCGGCGATGCATTACTGGATGCGGCACAGATTCGCCGGGAAATCCAAGCGCGAGACCTGCAATGGGATAACCCATACACCAAAGACGGCCAGATCATGGCGATCCATAATGCGCGCCGCTATCGCGGAGATCGGCTGGTTCGCGTGGCCAAACCGCATCGCATGCTCGATCCGGCCCAAGGTCCATTGATCGCCGTACGCCTGAATATTCTCACGCGCAAGACACTAGGTGGCCTGCACACCGATCTTCACGGGCGGGTGCTCGCCCCGGATGGCGAGCCTCTGCCTGGGCTGTACGCCGCTGGCGAAGCGGCCGGCTTTGGCGGCGGCGGCCTACATGGCTATCGCGCGCTGGAAGGGAGTTTCCTGGGTGGCTGCCTGTTCTCCGGACGCACCGCCGGACGCGCTGCCGCCAGTAGCCTGACATGAGCGACTTGCCACTCTTGGCCATTCATGGCGCGGGCAACATCGGCCTGTACGTGGGTGGCCGGCTACGGCAACACACGCCGGTACGTTTCCTGGGTCGTCCATCCCTTAAGGCGGCCATCCAGGCGGAAGGGCTTGCGCTGAGCGACAGTTCTGGCTGGAGCCACCGCTGGGCTGGCCAGGCGCTGGATTTTCAAACCGACCCGGCAGCCCTGGCCGAGGCGTCGCTGATCCTGGTGTGCGTCAAATCCGCGGCTACCGCCCAGGCGGCAGGCGAACTGGCTGCGTTCGCCAGGCCCGGCAGCGTGATTATCAGCTTGCAGAACGGGCTGGAAAACGCTGCGCGACTGCAGGCCGCCCTACCCTCGCACACGGTGCTCGCAGGCATGGTGCCTTTCAACGTGGTCAGCCGGGCACCCGGCGTGCTTCATCAGGCTTCTGGTGGCACCCTGATGATCGCCGATCACCCTGCCAGGGCCGCCTGGCAGGACCTCTTCGACCAGGCGGGCCTGCCGGTGCAATGGCGCCATGACATGCCGTCCGTGCTGCGCGCCAAGTTGCTTTTCAATCTCAACAACGCGATCAATGCTTTGTCGGATCTGCCGCTCAGGGAGCAGCTTTCGCAGCGCGCCTGGAGGCGTTGCCTGGCGGTGGTCCAACGCGAAGCACTGGCGGCCTTTGCCACTGCCCGCTTGCCTGTCGCCAGACTCACGCCACTTCCGCCGCGTTGGTTACCTCATGCGCTAGAACTGCCCGATAGCCTGTTCGCACATCTTGCCCCGCGCATGCTGGCCATCGATCCCCTCGCACGCTCATCCACTTGGGAAGACCTGCGTGCCGGGCGAACCACGGAGGTCGATGCACTGCAAGGTGCCGTGGTGCGCCTGGCCCAGTCACAGGGTCTCGAGGCAGCGGCAAACATGCGCCTGATGACATTGTTGCGCGATGCCGAGTGCGGGGTGTCGCGCACCTGGACGGCGCAGGCCCTGCTTGATGAACTCAAGCGCGCCGGCTCCATTTAAGCTTCTATTCCCATTCGGCACGAAGCGCGCGCAAGGCCCAGGTCTCCCAGGCGGCAACCAGCACGAGTACGGCTGTGGTCAGCAGCGAAAGCACCATGTAGCTCACCATCAACGATGGCGCCGCTAACGCCACCAGCAGCCCCAGGCCAATCAGGTGCGAAAGCGGGAAAGGTGTCTGGTTGACCGTCATCTTGAACAGCGCACAACCCAGCAAATACAGCGTCGGGCCGCCGATGATCACCGCTGCCTGAGGAATTTGCGT
>NZ_DASVMI010000007.1:0-12748 GCF_036384435.1 Dyella sp.
GCCACGACATAGCCCACCAGTTGCTTGTGTCCGACGACATCCTCGCGAACGACCACGGCCGCTGCCTGCACACCGGTCAACGACGTCAGTGCCGACTCGATCTCGCCCAGCTCGATGCGGAAACCGCGCAACTTGATCTGCTGGTCCGAACGCCCTCCGAACGCCAGGGTGCCGTCAGGCCGCCAACGCACCGTATCGCCACTGCGATACATGCGCTTGCCCGGCTCAAACGGATGGGCCACGAAACGCTCGGCGGTCAGGGTGGCACGTCCCAGGTAACCCCGGGCCAGACCTTCGCCGGCGATGTACAACTCACCCGGTACGCCGATCGGCACCGGCTGCAAGCGATCATCCAGGACATACAGCTGTGTGTTGTCCAGGGCCGACCCGATCGGCACCGATCCCTCGCCCGGTAGGTCCTGCAAGCGATGATGGGTGGCGAAGGTCGTCGTTTCCGTCGGACCATAACCGTTGACCATCTGCACATGCGGGTGCCGCTCCATCAACCGCCGCACATGCGCCGGTGACAGGACGTCGCCGCCGGCCACCACTTGCATCACCTGGGAGAAGGCATCCGGGCATTCGTCGACCATCAGGTGGAACAGGCCGGCAGTCAGCCACAGGCCGGTGACCGATTGTTCCCGGATCGTGCGCTCCAGCACCTGGATGTCGGTGCGCCCCGAAGGAGCGATGACGATCTGGTTTCCGTGCAACAACGGGACCCAGAACTCGTAGGTCGAGGCATCGAAGGCTTGGGGTGAGTGCAGCAATATCCGCTGCTGACTGGGATCATCCCAACGACGATCCAGCGCAAGGGCCAACACGTTGCGCTGGGTGACGGCCACGCCCTTGGGACGTCCGGTCGACCCGGAGGTATACATGACGTACGCCAGGTGATCTGGGCTGGCTGCCACCTCGGGCGCATGCGTGGGATAACCGGCCAGGTGGGATGCTTCCTGATCGAGCACCACGAGCATGCCGGGGAAGGGCGGCAGCCGGTCGAGCAAACGGCTATGCACCAGCATGACGGGCGTACCGCTGTCCTGGAGAATCTGCGCCAGTCGCTCGGTGGGATACTCCGGGTCCAGCGGCAGATACGCCGCACCAGCCTTGATCACACCCAGGATCGCCACCGGCAGGTCCAGCGATCGTTCCAGGCAGATGCCTACCAAGGTATCGGGACCGACGCCCAAGCTGACCAGATGCTGGGCCAACTGACAAGCGCGGCGATCAAGTTCGCGATAGGAGAGCGTGCTATCGCCAAAAACCACGGCGGCAGTGTCGGGAACTTGTTGTACCTGCACGTCGAACAGCTGGGCCAGGCCCGCATCAGGCAACGGCACGTGGGTCTGGTTCCACCGCGCCAGCGCCAGTTGCTCTTCCGTGTTCTGCAGAGGCAGCGTGCTGATCGGTGCATCAGGCTTGCCGACGGCCGCGTCGAGCAGGTGAACGAAATGATCCACCATGCGAACAGCGGTCGCATGATCGAACAAATCGCATGCGTACTCGAGCTCCGCCTTCAAGCAGTGGGATGCGTCGCTCTGCACCTGGCTGAAGCCCCAGGTCAAATCATATTTCGAGACCGGGAAATGCACGGGCAGCGCCACGGCCTGGTGCGCCCCAAAATCCACGTGGGTCACTTCATTGACCCATACCATCGCAACTTGGAACAGAGGATGGTAAGCGTTGCTACGCAACGGATTGATCAGATTCACCACCCGCTCGAAGGATGTCTCCTGGTGCGTCAGCGCTGCGGCATCAACCGAGCGGACGCGCGACAGGAGCTGCCGAAAGCTGGGGTCGCCCGCCGTATCCACGCGCAACACGAGCAGGTTGACGAAAAAACCGACCAGGTTCCCGAGCGCCTCATCCGTACGACCGGCCACCGGTGTGCCTATGGCGATATCCTCGCCCGCGCCATAGCGAGTGAGCAGCGCACAAAGCGTGGCATGCAACAGCATGAAAGGTGTAACACGATAGGCTTCGGCAGCGCGTTGCAATCGCTCAAAACGCTCACCATCGATCCGGAATGCAACCGTATTGCCACGATGACTTTGCTTGGCTTGCCGAGGCCGGTCGGTCGGGAGCTGGATGGGTTCGGGCAAGCCATTCAAGACCCGTTGCCAGAACGCTTCGTGCTGCGCAATCGTACTACCCGCGCGCTCGTTGCCGTTGTGCAGTTGCCGATGCCACAAGGCATAGTCGGCATATTGCACGGGAAGTGCCGACCACGCAGGCATCATCCCTCCAGATCTTGCCCTGTACGCTAGAGCCAGATCGCGGGCGAGGATTTCCATGGAGAGGCCGTCACCCGCCATGTGATGCACGACCAGAAGCAATACGCAGGCTTGCGAATCGACAAGAAACAGATCGGCGCGCAGCGCTGGCTGACGGGTCAGATCAAATGGCCGCACGGTGGCAGCCGTCAGTGCTGAGGAAAGCGCTTGGCTCTTGATGACGTGACTGGCGAATACAGGAGCTACCTGATCGGCAAGACCCACATACTGATAAGGCTCCGGGTCGGCCGGCACAACGCGGGTACGCAAGCTTTCGTGCCTTACCATCACGTCACGAAGCGCCAGGTGCAGCGTGTCCGGGTTAGGGCGGAACGGCAACTCCAGCGCCAAGGGAATGTTGTAGACCCCGCGATTTCCTTCCATCTCCTCAACCAGCCATAGACGCTGTTGTGCTGAGGAGAGCGGGATATCCCTCGGCCTGGGCATTCGGCAGATCGCAGGACGCGCACGCGCTGCCGTGGTCAGCTGCGGCGCAAGCGACGCCACGGTCGGGTGCTCGAGCAGGGTGTTGAAAGTCAGCTCAACGCCGAAGTGCGCGCGAATTCGCCCAAGCAGACGAATCATCAGCAGGGAGTGGCCTCCCAGGTCGAAGAAGCTGTCATCCACGCCGACTTTGGAAACACCAAGGACCTGCGCAAAAACCTGAGCCAGTGCCTGTTCTTCGTGGGTCCGCGGCGCTGTATAGAGGCGCTGGGGAAACACAGGCAAAGGGAGTGCCTGGCGATCAAGCTTGCCGCTGGGTGTCAATGGCACGACATCGAGCAACATGATTGCCGCCGGCACCATGTATTCGGGAAGTTTTTCGGCCAATGCACGGCGTAGCGACGCCGGATCTGGTGCAACGCCTCCCGTGGCAATGACGTAACCCACCAGTTGCATTTGATCGGACAGGTCTGTTCGCGCGATGACAACGGCGCGCGCCACTCCGGGTTCCTTTTGCAGGGTGGCTTCGATTTCTCCTAATTCGATGCGCAGACCACGAAGCTTGATCTGGCTGTCGGTTCGGCCGAGAAAGTCCAGTTGTCCGCAGGGTCGCCACTTCACAAGATCGCCAGTGCGATACATGCGTTGCCCCATGACAAAAGGGTTCGCGACAAAGCGACCTGCTGTCATGCCTGGCGCGTTCAGATAGCCGCGTGCCAGGCCTTCACCGGCGAGATAAAGCTCGCCGACCGTGCCTGCCGGCACCATGCGAAGCTGTTCGTCCAGGACATAGGCCGACGCGTGGGGCAGGGGGAAACCAATGCCCGCATGCGGACCTCCAACCGGAGGCGGCACACCCGAGTCCCAGCCCGTCGCATATACCGTCGCTTCCGTGGGGCCGTAATAGTCGGCAACGTGGCACTGCGGCCACTCGCGTGCCATGCGGGCCTTGAGGGGCTCAGGCAGTGCTTCACCTGCCAATACGATGCTCTGCACACCGTCCAATGGGCTGCCGGGTTCATCTAGCAGACCAGCTAATGCCGAGGGCGACGTGCTGACCAGACTATTGTGAAACCGCTCTTGATGCGGATCGCCCAACGCCAGGAAGTCCCGGATCAAGCGGATCTGGCCGCCGAAGCAAAGAGGTGAAAACAGCTCAAAAATCGAGACATCGAAGCTGAAAGACGTGGTGAGCCAGACGTGGTTCAGTCGCTCGCCAAAATGGGACATGGCCCAGCGCACAAAGCTCGTCAGATTTTCGTGGGAAATGACGACGCCCTTGGGCCGTCCAGTCGATCCGGACGTGTAGATCACATATGCAGGTTGACCAGGGAGATGGCCGATATCGAGCAACTCATCGCCCTGTGCTGCTGATGAGTCTTCGACGGCCTCGGACATCGAAAGACAACGATGACCGGCCGTCAGTTCGTCAGGCGACGATTCGTCAGTAACGATAAGCGTGGGAGCGGCATCTTCGATCATCAACCGAAGTCGCGGCATCGGATAACGAAGATCCAGCGGCAGATAGGCCGCTCCTGATTTGAGGACGGCCATGATAGCGACGATGGCGTCCAGCGATCTGGGCATCGCTATCGCAACGACACGCTCGGCGCCTGCACCAGCAGATACCAGGCGACGAGCCAGTGCCGTGGATCTTTCATCGAGCTGCGCATAAGTGAGCGCGGACGATTCGTGCGCGATGGCAATGGCCGAAGGCTTGCTCTGCACCTGGCGCTCAAAGAGATGCAGCATTCCCACGAATGCTGCTGGCGACGTAGCCGCACCCGAGGTCGGCAAGGCCTTCGTCGTTACCCCATCTTCCATGGAAGAGCGTAGTTCTATCATGCGCACAAGCCTTCGTCCCGCGTGTCGGGTGTAACGAGGCGATCACCTCGCGGCTAATTCGGATAAAACATCCCCTGCAACGCTCTGGAAGAGCGCTGTCTTGCATCACTGGAAGCGGCTAAGGCGGGTGCTAGCCGCCCATCGCTTCCACGAGGCTCCGGGGACGCATATCCGTCCAGTGCGTCTCGATGTAGTCGAGGCACGCCTGCCTGTTGTCACTGGGATGTGCGACGGTCCAACCCTGCGGGACGTCGGCGAAAGCTGGCCACAATGAGTACTGCAACTCATCGTTTACAAGGACCAGATACGAGGCGTCTTTGTCTTCGAACGGATTAGTCACTGCAAACTCCTGGCGAATGCCAATATTCGTACAGACCAAAAACCGCTGACACTCCCACGCCTGCGACAAGCAACTGATTGCTCGCAAGAATTCGCTGCAAGGCGAAGGAATTAATTTTTAAGCCGCAAGCCACCGGCACGCCGATAAAAAATCAGCATGACATCAGCCTTTGAGGAAAAGATTCCCCTTGGATTACGCAAATAAAACCCCTGAAAGCCGAGCACACGAGGTGCTGGCCTTCCCATCCCTTAAGCTCTGGAATTGCGCCTTCAGTGCGAGACGAGCGTCATTCCATAACCAAATCTAGCGAATCCCTTGCTGTTATCCGTGTTGATGGATAAGTCAGCCTTGCCAGGCGCGCTAACTGTGATCCGAACCTTCGTATCGGTTCCAATCTGTCCAACGTAGGCATTACTACCTGAAGCATGCAGCACCGCTTTATCCGATGCGCCTGAAGGCTGCAGGTCTTTCGGCAACGTGATTTGAATCTGTTGATCCGGCAGCTCTGAGATGACGGCAGTCATGGTTTCTCCAGAAGAAGAGAATGATCCGTCCAGTTTCCAGGTGCCAAGGAGCGAATTAGCTGGTGTCGATGCCATGACCACGCCGCTGAGTGAGAGTGCCGCCAAAATGAGCGATTTTTGCTTCAGCTTAGAGGCCTTGATTGACCCGTTGGATCTGAAAAACCTTATTCCTTCGAAAGCAGGCATCAGCACCGAACTCCGATTCAGTATGCCTATGAACACTAGCAGTTAATATTTCGAGTAGCAAGCCGTCACGCAAATTTTATGTGTGATAGATGACACATAATCACGGGAGATTCACGTACTCCATTTGGAGTAGATCATTCAAAGTGGCAGCCACAGGAACCGGCTGTTCCTGAAGGAAAAAGTGCCCTCCAGAAAACGTTTCCACTGATGATTTTCCACGCGTCTGAAATGACCACTCGGGAAGACGTAAGTAGTCCACGGTGTCGTCGTCGATTCCGCCAAACACGGTGATTTCACACGCCAGCGGCGTTGCGTCGTAACACGCGTATTCCTCAGCCATCTTCAGATCCGCACGAAGCATGGGAATAAGCAGCTCCATCAAATCGAGGTCTTGCAAGACCTCTACAGGCGTCCCGCCATATTTGTGAAGCTCGTCAATTAATTCGCCCTGCGGCAAGTTATGGAGCTTCTTGCGATTACGTGGAAGATGTGGGGGTAACGCCCCTGAAGCAATCAGGCGCATGAGGTTGAGCCTTCCATCGCGTTCCAGATTCTGTGCAATATGAAATGCCAGCCGGGCCCCAAGGCTGTGGCCCAGCAACACGACGTTGTCGGTACCCAGCTTGGACCGCTCCTTTAACAGGGCGGCAGCGGCGTGATGAGCGGCGAGGGAAATATCGTCAATAAGATCCTCTCCGAACCGCCGCCCCCTTCCCGGCAAATCGGCAGCGATAACTTGAACTCCATCACAAACCCGCGAGGCAAGCTCTCGAAAGACGTTGGAATTGCCTCCCGCATAATGAAAAAGAACCAGCGCCACGGCAGGCCTGGGGACGGATTTGATCACGGTAAACCATTCACCACTGGACATGTCTGTCATATGATCCGATTAAAGCCGGGATGCCGCTCGATACACGAGCGGATGACTGGTAGGGGATTTGAAGAAACCCATGGCCCGTGGCAGCTGGACGCAGCTGGCTCCAGGGCAGGTGGGCAGCATACAAGCGGCCCGGGTTCAAATTAAAGCTCAAGATCTAGTCGGTAATGCACAGGGGGATGCTTGAGATTGCTACTGATACCCAACGCGGGCGCCGTGGTTCCTCATCTCGTGCCACTCATGGCACTGGATTCATTACTCGACAGGCATACCCACGAAACGGCCTTTCTCCTTCCTTCCCATCTTCATGGGCCCATGAAGACGCTGGGCAGACAAGTCCTTGATATCGATTACCAGGCGCAATCGTCCTTTCGTGATGAGATGGCCGCCTGCGGGGCTTTTCAACCCGACGTCATCCTTGACGACTTCAGCATGGTGGCGTTATTGACGGCACAGGTCACCGAAACTCCACGCATTACCGTGGCCAGGACCGGCGTTTTCCCTGGCGGGCTGCCGTCGAACAGGAACTACCGGCATAGTTGTGAGTCCCTGGGGGAGGGGCGATTCGATTTCGCCGGAAACTACGGCAATTGGGAAAGCTTCTTTGGCATCAAGCCGCCGAATGACTTTGCACAATTGAGTGAAGCGAACCTCAGCATCGTTCCCGGCATCCCGCAAATCGAGGTGCTGCCTGCCGGTGCAACCGATATCCAGACCTACCATTTTGCCGGAACACTTGGCATTCCCGACCACGAGATGGCGCAGCTGCATGCGCATGGGCTTGCGTCAAATCCAGCGATTGAGCGATTTCTTGAAAAGCATCAAGGACAGCGAATCGCGTTGCTCACCCTGGGCTCGGTCATGGCATCGCGAGGGGCCATGCGGTCAGCTGTCATTGATATGCTGCAAGCGGGTATCGCCGTGATCTCCACGATGACGGTCGATGATTTGCAACCCTCACTGGGCGATATGTTCCTGTACGCTCAGCGAGTACCCATGGATGCCGTGTGTTCCCGGATAGATATGATGGTCCACCACTGCGGCAGCGGCACATATCAATACGCGATCAACCACCGACTCCCATCTATCTGTATCGGCTCCGGATTTTATGACCGGGACGATGTTGCGAAGCGACTGGCCAGTCTGGGCGTCGCCATCCACCTGCCGTTCGAGCACGATGACGAGGCCTTTATCGAAAACTTCAGGCAGGCCTGCACCCAGGCAAGCGAAAATGGAAAGTGGCTGGAACAGGCCCGCCTGGCGCTTGATGGCTTGAAAAAAGAGAACGAACGCGTATCGCGGACTTTCGACATGGAGTCGATTCTGAGGAGCCTCTGGATGACCGAGGAACCATGAGTCAGCTCGAACGCAAAAGCAGGGATGCCGGTCACGATGGCAACCCAGGCGGCAACACATCAGTCCAAGACGATTTCAGGCACCAGCGTGGACGCCCTCCGGGAAGGCATCCCCTGTTCTAATTTGCGCGCAATAAATCGTGATAACGCCGCCACACCCGCGCGAATGCGCTCTGGGTGTTGAGCGCTGAAGGCCAGCCGGATGCGTCGATTTTGTGTTTGATCGAAGGCGAAGAACGCCATGGGCAACACAATCACGCCTTCCTGAACCGCGCAATCGGCAACCAACTCCGCATGGAAGTCGATCGGTACGTCCAGGCTCAGGAAAAAACCTCCCTGGGGATGATTCCAGTGGATGGACGAATCATTCCCAGCGAAGCTCTCCTCCAGTTGCGCGAGCATGACATCGCGATTCTGGCGATAAACATCGACAGTGGGAGCCAGCCATGACTGCAGGCTGCCATGGCGCTCCATGAGCAGACCACCGACGACAGCCTGGCATAACTGACTGGTGTTGACGGTGATGAAACTCTTTCGCTCGGTGATGCGGTTGAAGAGATCCAACTGTGCCTTGGCGTCGCCAAACAGGGTTTCCGGCAACGTAGCCGCGCCGACGCGAAGCGCGGGCGCGATGGTCTTGGAATAGGTGGAGAGGTAGATCACGCAGCCGGCCGTATCAAGCGAAGCCATCGCGGGAACCGGGAGCCCCTCGTAGCGAAACATCCCGTAGGGATTGTCTTCGAGCACCACGATGCGATGACGCTCACACGACGCCAGGATGGCGAGGCGCTCCTCAAGTGACAACGTATCGCCGGTCGGGTTATCGAAATCCGGGATAAGGTATATGGCGCGTACGCGTCTATTGTCGGCAGCCAACGTGCCGACGGCATGTTCGATTTGCGCGTCGATACCGTCCACGCTGCCATCAAGCGGGTGGAGTGCGACGGATGCGCCGGCTGCAGCACCCGTTATGCCGATATAGGTCGGATTACGCACAAGCACGACGTCGGTGTCGTCGGGGCATAACTCGGGGAGGCATAGCGCGAGTGCTTCCTGGCAGCCTGCCGTGACAATGGTGCGGGCTGAATTTGCACGCACCCCGTCATCCTGGGCAATTTGCGCCGCGATGAGCTCGTGTGCCAGGCCGGCTGTACGGCCATACTGCATGACCTTCGCCAACGGAGATTCACCGTGGAAGATCGTGATCCAGCGACTCAACGATTCGGCGCTGATTTCATCGAACAAGGTATTGGATGGGCGCCCAGCCGCTAACGAAATGGCCGATGGATAAGCCTCGGCAACCTCATTCAGGAAGTTCATTACGGAGGCGTTTTTTTGCGCTGACATCGTCGTTCCCTGTCGTTGTTTGAACGCTCGACTTCCAACAGCCTTGAGCGTGCGGCCCGAGACTGGCTTTCTATCATTTACTGGCTATGTGACGCGATTCGGGCAGCTGCCGTACACCTTAAGGTTGCGCAAGCTTTGTCGGCATGCGGCAAAATCAATCAAAAACCTTGCATCAACCCGATTCACATTACCAGGGGCCTGGATCGCCAGCAAGAAGCCATTCGGCCCGGAAATCAAGATGACCGGCATATCAAGATATAGGTCTAATTATTTGATGCCATTAGGAAAGGCGGGCGATATGGCAAGACGACCCTTGATATTCAACACAATCTCTCAGTGATTTGCATCACGAAAAATGAGGTCATGGAACCAGGCTGTGTTAATCGGGTGCCTTGTCGGTCTTGCACAGCCTGAAGATCGAGCCCCTGTTATCAAGCTGTCGCGATTTCGCCAGCTGGGGCGGAAGGCGCCCGATGCAGATACTCGTGGCCAAGTTCGTCCACTGCACGGCAACCTATCTGCACCAAGGTGTCATCGAGCTGATCGCGCATCAGGCGAATGACCTCATCGACCCCTTGCTCGCCATGGGCGGCCAGACCATAAAGCGCCGCCCGGCCCAGCATCACCAGATCGGCTCCCAGCGCCAGTGCCTTGGCAATGTCGGCGCCATGCCGAAATCCACTATCGACCAGGATGGCTGCGTGGGTGGCAGCCCGAATGTCCTTCAATACATCCACGGGCGACAGGCAGTCATCCAGTTGGCGTCCGCCGTGGTTGGAGACGATGACCCCATCGGCTCCAAACTTGATGCAATGCGCCGCATCGGCAGGTGACAGGATGCCTTTCACAAGCAGGCGGTGTGGCCATACATCGCGTAACCAGGCCAGGCCGTCCCAGTCAAAGCTGGCATCCATGTTTCGACTCAACAAGGCCGCCTGTATCTCCAGATCGTCCTTGGCCACGTTCGCAAAATTGGCCAGGCCAGGTAATCCATGCCGCAAGATCGAGGCTGTCCAGCGAGGATGGGTCAATCCATCCCAGAGGGTGCCAGGGGTCAGATTCAGTGGAAGCCGGAAACCATTGCGCAGGTCCCTTTCGCGGATTCCGTTCTTGACCACATCCACGGTGAGCACCAGCGTGGTGTAGCCGGCGGCAAGGGCCCGTCGAACCAATTGCTCGGCCAGGCGACGGTGCACCACATAAAGTTGAAACCAGAGCTCGCCATCCACCTGCCTGGCGACGTCTTCGATACTGCATGACGCGGCAGTCGATAGCACAAAGGGCAATCCATGCCTGGCTGCCGCCTTGCCTAATGCGATGTCGCCCTCTGGCCAGAACAGGCCATTGAGGCCCGTGGGCGCGATGACCATCGGTAATGGCAGGCGTTTATGGAACAGGGCGCGCGACAAGTCTCGCGTGCTGACGTCAACCAATCGTTTCGGACTGAATCGAATACGAGCGAGTGCAGCCAGATTATGTTCAAGCCCTCTCTCAACGCCGGCGCCTCCATCGAGATAATCAAACACCCTGCGAGGAAGCCTTCGCCTCGCGGCGAATCGATAATCGTCCACACGTATCATCAGGCTCATCGAATGGACTCCATAACTCTGGCTCGGGCGCCGTCCTGAAAGTTTCAAGGATTACCCCAGCAGCCCAGGGTGCTCTCGAAATTAGAACATTTTCTGGCAGCACACAATGAACGCGTGATGTCGATTCTTTTCATGCTTTTTCAGAGGCATGAACACATTCATGCTAGGCCGCGCCGATACCGGGCTCGTCGTTGCTCTCCAAGCGAGCAGGCAATCGCGAACCCTGATGACAAGAAGGGGGCTCAATCAAGCATGGTCACTGACAAAAACAGCTCTGTGAAAAACATGACCTGACGCTACTTTCCAGATCGACCAATGACGTGACGTTGCCATCGCGGGCACGTGACCGGCATCGAAGCGACCTTGGACGAACCGGATCCCGGCACAGGCCCGTCAACCGGAAGGCAGGGCCGTCTAAAAGTCCATTGACGCGAACCGGCTCGCATATCGCTCATGATCGGCTTGTCACCGTGACAATGGGCTCTCTAGTATCCAAGGAGGGTCCACCAGATTAATCCGCCGGACGCGGCGTTGCAGGGGAAAGCGGCATGAACAAGACGTATCGGCTCGTATGGAGCCGGTCCACGGGTGCATCTGTGGCTTTCTCCGAGCTAGCGGCGCACGCAGACGCGCACGCACGGCACCACTGGCCTCCAGTCCAACTGCCTGTATCACGTAGATGCCACCCAGCCATCGTCGATCACCATCAGCTATTGATGACTGCCGAGGGGCGGGTGAGGGTGGTCGGCGAGGGGGCAAGCCTTTGATCGGCCACTCTATCCAGATCGGCTTTGGCCTGGATCGCGTTGCCAGTGCCTGCAGGGTGCCTGATGTGGTGACTGGAACGCCCCGGTTATATGGGTCGATTCGGGGAAGATCGATTGCCTGCCATCGTCAAACTTGAGGCGGCTTAAAGCATGTAATCTCGAAAACCCTTATAGGGTAATGGACGCCTTTACATGTAACATGCCTCCCGGGGATTCAGGGAGGTTTTATGACAAAGGTTATGTACCGCCTATCGGCGGCGCTTGCCGCCGGGCTATTCCTGGTGGTCTGGCGCCTTGCTGTGATTTATTACGCGCAGTATTCGGCAGAACAGGCGATTCGGCAAATGTCCGAGCAACAGCAGTTAGCCGCTCAGCATCTGGTGGATCAGCAGCACGCAGCCACCGTTGAACGGGAAAATGAGCGGCAACAAGAGCAGGCAAAGACCTTGGCCGCTCGCACATTAGCTCAAAATCAGCGCTGCGTGGGTGGCACGGTCATCACCGTCAATGGGAATGCATATACGCAGAATTTGAGCATGGATGGTCACCCGATTCATTGCTCGGGTTCTTTGGCGAGTCAGGCTTTGCGCTGATTTGTTGGTGTCGCACACCCTCATGTGCCATTCCAAATCACGCGGCACTTTTTCACGTGATTATCTAAACAGAAATCGGAGGGTTAAGCCCGTCCATGTCGGGATGTGAAGCCAGGCCGCCATACTCGTGTTTGATATCAGCTAGCCATTCCTTGGGTGATTGATCGTCAAGCATCCCCGACCCGCCTGAAGTGGCATTGCGATCTGTGGATTAAAACCTGCGCTTAGAGACGATTATATTCCAAGTTTAAATGACGCGAGTCGGGGTGTTGGGTGCCGAGTTTACGACGATAACCCCACCACAATGCCAGGGAGCCCATCGAGATGGCGCCCAGCAGCAGGAACGCGCCACGAAAACCGATGGACTGCGCCACCCAGCCGCCAAGCGCAGGGCTGAGCGCGGCACCGATACCTTGCATAGTCATGACTGCTCCTTGGGCGACATTAACGCGGCCCGTGCCTTGCATGAGTCGCGCGACCAGGGCCGGCACGGCGACGCTTTGCAATCCAGCTGCCACGCCATCCAGCACTTGCACCGGATAGACGCCCCAACGGCTGACGAAGAATGCTGCCAGCAGTCCGCGAACTGGCAATGCCAGGAACGT
>NZ_DASVMI010000008.1:0-30989 GCF_036384435.1 Dyella sp.
CGGCGACGGCGCTGGCGGGGGAGCAGTTTAATCGCCAGTTGCATCGCAAGGAGTCGGATTGGATCACCGCCAACGCGGCGAAGTACGCGGCGCAGCATCCCGGCATGTCGGTGGAGCAAGCCGAAACGGTGCTGGCGCAGCAGGCGTACCGGCAAGTGCAGAGTGGCGCGTCCGGCGTGTGGGAAGCCGCTGCTTCTGCGTTTGATCAGCGAAAAGATTCGCAAATGTTTGGTAAGCAAGAGCAAACGGATTTCTATTTCAACAAGAAGCACGGGATTAGCGGTACTACCGCTGAAATGTCAGCCTCATGGGAGGGGGCGCGAGAAGCAGAAAAAAAGTCTGCTCAGCAAGCTGCTGTACTCATGACATCAAGTTTTCTAAGGCCGGCTGTCTCTATCTATGCTGGAGTTGGAAGTTCTACATTGCTTAGTGTGGCCGCCGGGCGATTCGGTGCTGGGACTATCGGTGCTGGAGCCAATGTGTCGCCCCGGGGCCATAGCGACGCTCGATCGCTACAACAGCGCTTGACTATCAAATGAGAATCATTATCATCAACTTCGCCCCAAGACTGAGCGGAGCTGTTCGATGTCCACCTTGACCCTGCGACGTGTTACCGATGCCCAGCCGCTGCGCGTGCTTGGCCATGCGGCTAGTGCCGCGACCTTGGCTGTGGCGTCCACGGCTCGAAAGATTTCCAGCCAGCTTCTGCTCGATGGAGCACGCGAGTTGGTGATCCAGCACCAGGGCAGCGAATACCACTTGCGTTTGACGCGCAACGATAAGCTGATCCTCACCAAGTAACTCCCCACAGGGCAGGGATGCCCGCTTTTTGCAGCCGCATTGGCGGCTCAAGGCCTATCGCCAGCGCCTTTGGCGGCGCCCAGCCGGGTCTCCTGATCGGAGTGTCGCCATGTTCGGCTGGTTCAACTCTTCGCTGATGGCAGCCTGCTCGCGTATGCAGGTTTCCCATGCGCACCGGCGCTGGCTGGGTCTGTCCGCCGTTGAGCTGGTCGGATCACTGCCGCTGCTGGGCAGCGTGCTCTACGTGTCCCATGATCATCTTGTGGAGTCGCCGGCCTCGGCGCTTTCCGGATGGCTGGTGGAGCGGGCCGAACTGGCACCGCTGATGCGCACCCAGGTTGTCGCGGCGGTCAGCGACATAAGCGTGGAAGGCCCCCGCGAGTGGCTGGAATGCCACGATGTCCGAGGCACCCTGTTGGCGCGCCTATTTCTGCTCCCCGATACGGATTACCTGGCCTGGGACGCATTGCTTGCGCAGGGCGCGCCCTTGCCACGCGCACCTTGGCGTCATATCGCGGCTCCGCGATGCGTCGCTGCCTGGCCCATCGCCTTTCGTCATCGCCGGATGGCAGGACTGACGGTGCTTGGTGCCGTTGAAGTGCGACGGCTTTCGGCACTGGGGCGCAGCGTCGCGGTCGAGGTCGCGCGCGAGGCTGGCATCGGAGTGCCTTGAACCGTCCGGACGTTTGTCCGTTTGTCCGGGCACTGTCCGCGGACAACGCACGCTGTCAAGGCATGCCTCTTAATGCATTGAAATCGATGTGATTTTTGTTCTTCCGTGGTTGGCACGCGGATTGCTGATCTGTCTACGAGGGAGGCCGTATCGTCCGCGGCCCCGAGGGACAGTTCGATGATTCGCGATACATCCGCTCAAGACCAGCTGATCGAGGTCAAACCCAACCGCAAACGCCAACTGCTGTGGATCGGCGTGGCCGTGGCCGTCCTGGCGGTGGGCGCGTTGGTGCTGCCGCAAGCCGGTCGCATTTTCTCCGCTGAGGCATCCGTCAGCGCATCACGCCTGTCATTCGGCACGGTCGAGCGCGGGCCGTTCGTGCGTGACATCGCCGCGGAAGGCAAGGTGGTTGCCGCTGTCAGCCCCACGCTTTATGCCACCTATGGCGGCGCCGTCACCATGAAGGTGCATGCGGGCGACCAGGTGAAGAAGGGCCAAGTGTTGGCCATCATCGACAGCCCGGAACTGCTCAACAAGCTGGCGCAGGAACAGAGCGCAGCTGATGCCATGCAGGTGGACTTCCTGCGTGCGCAGATCGATGCGAAGAAAAAGCGCGGCGAGCTGCAAAAAGCCTATGACAACGCGCAGATCGACCAGGAAACGGCCACCCGCGACCTGGCTCGGTATCAGAAGGCTTTCACCCAGGGTGCCGTGCCCAGCATGGACGTGGACAGGGCCAAGGATTCACTCAAGAAGGCCGAAATCACCTCGATGCATGCCAAGGCCGACCTGGGCATGGATAACGACAGCCTCGGCTTCGATATCCAGTCCAAGAAGCTTGCGCATGATCGTCAGGTCATCATGGTCAAGGATCTGCAGCGACAGGTCGAGGACCTCAATGTGCGCTCGCCAGTGGACGGTCAGGTCGGCCAGCTCTTCATCGCCGAACGCGCTACCGTAGCCAAGGACGCTCAACTGCTCAGCGTGATCGACCTGTCGGCGCTGGAAGTGGAGATGAAGGTGCCCGAAAGCTTCGCCCGCGACCTGGGTATCGGTATGGGCGGCGAGATTTCGGGCAACGGCAATACCTGGAAGGGGCTGGTCAGCGCCATTTCGCCGGAAGTGGTCAATGGCGAAGTCGCTGCTCGCCTGCGCTTCGAGGGGGAGACGCCCAAGCAGTTGCGCCAGAACCAGCGCCTTTCCGTCCGCGTCCTGCTCGATCATCGCGACAACGTGCTCACCGTGCAACGCGGCTCGTTCGTCGATGAATCGGGCGGCAACTATGCTTACGTCGTCCACGACGGTATTGCTGAGAAGAAGCCGATCCGCGTGGGCGCCAGCAGCATTGACAAGGTTGAGATCCTCGACGGCCTCAAAGAAGGTGACCGCATCGTGGTCTCCGGTACCGACAACTTCAAGAACGCGGCCCGTGTGGCCATCAGCCGCTGAAGCCATCCACCACGACTTATTGCAAGGGACGACAACATGCTCAAGATGACCCATCTGTCCAAGGTTTATCGCACCGAAGTGGTGGAGACCTATGCTCTGCGCGACTTCAATATCAATGTGCAGGAGGGCGAGTTCGTCGCTGTGACCGGTCCATCGGGCTCGGGCAAGACGACCTTCCTTACCATCGCTGGCCTGCTGGAAACCTTTACGGGCGGCGAATACCACCTCGATAGTGTCGAAGTCAGCCGTCTGGACGACAACGCGCGCTCGAAGATCCGCAATGAAAAAATCGGCTTCATCTTCCAGGCGTTCAACCTGATTCCGGATCTCAACGTGTTTGACAACGTAGAAGTTCCCCTACGTTATCGTGGTATGAAGTCGGCTGAGCGCAAGCAACGCATCATGGATGCGCTCGAACGCGTGGGCCTGGCCTCGCGTGCCAAGCATTACCCGGCAGAACTATCCGGTGGTCAGCAGCAGCGCGTGGCAATTGCCCGCGCCCTGGCCGGTTCGCCGCGCCTCTTGCTTGCGGATGAACCAACCGGCAACCTCGATACGCAGATGGCGCGTGGCGTGATGGAATTGCTGGAAGAAATCCACCGCGAGGGCGCCACCATCGTCATGGTGACGCACGATCCTGAACTGGCGGCCCGTGCGCAGCGCAACGTGCACATCATCGACGGTCAGGTCGTCGACCTCGCTGAAGATCCGCGCTTTCATTCGCAGCACACGGTGCGCTCGCCCGCCTGACGCGGCAGGTCGCCTGCTTGGCACGGATGCCGATCCTGCTCCTGCTCGCCTGCGGGAGTTTGCCTTCACTTCATCGAGTCTAAGCCGATGTTCGCCTACTATTTTCAGTTGGGGCTGCGCAGCCTGCGTCGCAACCCCATGTTGACCGCGTTGATGATCATGGCGATTGGTTTCGGCGTGGCTGCGTCGATGACGACGTACTCGGTCTTCCGGGCGACTTCCAATAATCCCATCCCCCAGAAATCCTCGGTGCTGTTTGCGCCCCAGATTGACAACTGGGGGCCCGAGGACAACGACAAGGGCGAGCCACCTTCGGCGATGACGTACACCGACGCGATGGCCTTGATCCGGGCGCATAAGGCCAAACGGCAGACCGCGCTTTATCCCATCGCCATCTCGGTGGTGCCCGATGACGCCAACAAGCTGCCGGTGATGGAAAATTCCTATGCCGTCTATGGCGATGCATTCACGATGTTCGATATTCCGTTTCTCTATGGCGGTGGCTGGACGTCCAATGAAGACGATGCGCACGCGGCAGTGGCGGTCATCAGTCGAGCGTTAAACGAAAAGCTGTTCAACGGGGCCAACAGCGTAGGCCGCGCGCTGAATATCGATGGGCATAGCTACAAGATCACCGGCGTGATGGATACGTGGGACCCACAGCCGCTGTTCTTCGATCCGGTCAACACGTCCGGGTTCGACGATCCCACCCAGGTGTTTATCCCGTTCACCCGGGCAATTGATCTCAACCTGCTGACCGCAGGCAACAACAACTGCAACAAGAGCGCAGGTGATGGCTACGAGGCCTGGCTGCATTCCGAATGTGTCTGGATCGAATTCTGGGCGGAACTGCCCGATCGCGCCGCAGCCGATGAATACAAGCAGTTTCTGACCGGCTATGCCGCCGAGCAGCAGCGGTCCGGTCGATTCCGTTGGGCTCCCAATGTGCGCCTGAGCGATGTCATGACCTGGATGGACGTACAGAAAGTGGTGCCCCCGGAATCGAAGATATCTTTGCTCGTGGCGCTGGGATTCCTGTTGATCTGCCTGGTCAATACGGTAGGCCTGTTACTCGCCAAATTCATGCGCCGCTCGTCCGAAATCGGTGTGCGTCGCGCATTGGGCGCTCCACGTCGGGAGATCTACGCGCAGTTCTTGATGGAGTCGGCAACGATCGGCTTGGTCGGAGGCGTGCTGGGTCTGGTGCTGACCGGGGTTGGTGTGTTGTGTATCGGCTTGGTGTTTGAGCCGGATATCGCGCGACTGGCGCGGCTGGACGTGAAGCTGGTGTTGCTTACGCTGATGGTGGCCATTGGCGCCACGGTGCTGGCGGCATTTTACCCCACCTGGCGCGCTGCCCAGGTGCAGCCGGCCTGGCAGCTGAAATCCAATTAAGGGGACAACAACCATGATCCAGCAGATCAAACCCATCCTGGTTGCCTTGAAGCGGCACAAGGCCGGCACCGTACTCATCGCCTTGCAGATTGCGCTGACCCTGGCCATCGTGTGCAATGCGCTCTTCATCATTGAGCAGCGCGTGAATCGCCTGCAACGGCCCACGGGCGTGACGGAGAGCGACCTGCTGGCCGTGCAGAGTCGTTTTGTTGGAGCCACCGATGCCGATACGCCGCCGCTGATTCGTTCCGACGTGCTGGCGCTGCGTCAAGTGCCTGGCGTTGCTGATGCTTATGCCACCAACTCGTTTCCCTTGCGCGGTGGTGGCTGGTCCACGGGTATCAAGACCGACCCGGATGCGCGCAAGTCAATCACGCAGACCACCCAGTACTTCGTTGACGAGCACGCTCTGGCGACCCTCGGCAGCAAACTGGTCGAAGGGCGCAATTTCAATGCAGGTGAAGTCTCGGTAACCGATCCGAAGGCGATGAAGACCGCGCCGCAGATCCTCATCACCAAAGCGCTGGGCGAGAAACTGTTTCCCAAGCAATCGGCGCTGGGAAAGGTGGTGTACCTGGGTGACGACAAATCCCCGGCGACGGTGATCGGTGTACTCGATCGGCTGCAAGTGCCCTGGTCGGGCACCTGGGCCGATAATTTTCAGGAATACGCCGTGCTCCAGCCGTACCAACTGTCCGGTAACTTCACTGTCTATCTGATTCGCGCCAAGCCTGGGCAACTGGCGGCCATTACCAAGGCTGTGCCGGAGACCTTGTTCAAGGTCAACCACATGCGTGTCATTACCGGTAAGCGTGGTATCCGAAGCTTCGAGAAGGTGCGTGCGGATGCGTATCGCAGCGATCGTGGCATGGCGATCCTGATGAGCGTGGTATGCCTGGTACTGTTGGCCATTACCGCTGCCGGCATTGTGGGCCTCACCAGCTTCTGGGTGGGACAACGGCGCAAGCAGATCGGCGTGCGACGCGCCTTGGGTGCGACACGGGGCGATATTCTGGGGTATTTCATGACCGAGAACCTGCTGATCGGTGCGGTGGGAGTGGTTATCGGTGCAGGGCTGGCCATAGGCATGAATCTCTGGCTTGTCAGCCACTTCGAGATGGCGCGTCTGTCATTGCTTTACGTGCTGGCCGGAATTGTCCTGCTATTGATTCTGGGGCAGGGCGCCGTGCTGGCGCCAGCGTTGCGTGCGGCGCGCGTATCGCCGGTGGAAGCAACGCGATCGGCCTGACGTCGAACGGGAGCGGCGATGCTTGGATATTATTTCCAGTTGGGATTGCGCAGCCTGCGGCGAAACCCGTGGCTGACGGCACTGATGGTCATGGCGATCGGTTTTGGCGTGGCCGCGTCCATGATCACGTATTCGGTGTTCCGCGCGGTATCGGGCAATCCCATTCCGGACAAGTCCGGGCGATTGTTTGTGCCGCAGATCGACAATTGGGGGCCTCAGCACAATCGTCGTGGCGAGCCACCGGACGCGTTGACTTACACGGATGCGATGGCCTTGATGCGCGCGGGCAAGGCGAAGGCGCAAACCATCATGTATGACCTGACGCTCTCGGTCATTCCAGGTCATGAAGCAGGCAGCTTGCCATTCAATGCCGATGGTTACGCAACAACGGCCGACTTCTTCAACATGTTTGATGTGCCATTCGAGTATGGTTCGGCTTGGTCACGCGCGGACGACGATCACCATGCTGACGTAGCGGTGATAGGCAGCGATCTCAACCAGCGCCTCTTTGGCGGGGGCAATAGCGTAGGCAGGGAAATCAATCTACGAGGCCATGCGTATCGCATCGTCGGTATCGTGGGGGCATGGAATCCGCAGCCGCGCTATTTCGATCTTTTCAGCATGTTTGCCGTCAACGGCATCGGCGGCAGTCCGCAAGTGTTCGTGCCGTTTGAGAAGGCGATCGACCTGAAGATAGACACCGGGGGGCGAAATAGTTGCGGGGGCGGTGGTTCCATCAATGTTGGCTGGGACGGGTGGTTACGCAGCGAGTGCGTGTGGGTCACCGGCTGGGTACAGCTGGATACGCCGGCTGACGTGCAACGTTATCGACAATATCTGAGTGACTACGCTCTGCAACTGCAACAGGCCGGCCGCCTGCATTGGGCGCCCAACGTGCGCCTGCGCAATGTCCAGGAATGGCTCGATTACCAGAAGGTCGTGCCGCCGGAGAGCCGAATCTCGTTAGCCGTGGCGTTGGGTTTCTTCGTGATCTGCCTGATCAATACGGTCGGCCTGCTATTGGCCAAATTCATGCGGCGTGCGCCTGAAATTGGCGTGAGACGTGCCTTGGGAGCGTCTCGCCGCGAGGTCTACATGCAGTTTCTGGTGGAGGCGGGCACGGTCGGGCTGGCCGGAGGTTTGCTGGGCCTTGTGTTGACGGCCGTTGGCATGCTCGGCGTCGGCCTGATCTTCCAGCCGCAAGTCGCCAGCCTCGCGCACCTGGATCTGTCGCTGGTTGCGTTGACCGTGCTGGTATCGGTATCGGCCACGATCGTGGCTGCGTTCTACCCGACCTGGAAGGCCGCGCAAGTGCAGCCGGCCTGGCAGCTGAAGTCGAACTGAGGACTGCCCATGCCTCAGATACGCCCCATTCTGACCGCACTACGCCGCCACAAAGCTGGCGTGGTATTAATTGCCATGCAGATCGCGTTGACGCTAGCCATTATCTGCAACGCATTCTCGATCATCCAGCAACGATTGGCACATCTGTCCGAACCTACCGGCATCGACGAACCCAATGTCGTGGTGGTGTCGAACGAGATGGCCGCCAGCATGACGATGCCGCAGATGGAAGCGCAAGTGCAGGCGGACCTGGTTGCGTTGCGCGCCATCGGTGGCGTGCAGGAGGCGGCTATTGCCAACGCATATCCCTTGCGCGGCAACGGTTGGGACGATTACGTCATGCTTGCGCGCGACCAGGTCAGGCCGACCACGTCAACCGCACTCTATTTTTCCGATGATCATTTCCTCGGTGCCCTGGGAACTCGACTCGTCGCAGGTCGCAATTTCAGACCTGATGAGATTCAGTCCATGAGCGTGCGCGATGAGCTTTCCGCATCGGTAGCCATCGTCACGGAAGCGCTGGCCAGTCGCTTGTTTCCGCACCAGTCGGCCTTGGGCAAGGCAATCTATCTACTGGGTGGAACTCAGCCTGTCACTATCGTGGGTGTGGTCCGGGTATTGCAGCCGCATAGCGTCGATCGTTGGGCGGCAGGCTTCGCATCCCACACCATGATTCTTCCGCGGCGTCTGCTGTCCGATTGGGGTAACTACTACATCGTGCGTGCGCAGCCAGGACAGAGCAATGAGGTCATGGGAAAGATTCGCGAGACCTTATTCGCCCAGAACCCGATGCGAATCATCAATGATCGCGATGGGATTCAGCGTTTTGCCGACATACGCCAGGATGCCTACGGCCGTGATCGCGGTATGGCTGTTCTCATGGGCATCATTTGCGTCGTGCTGCTCGCCATCACGGCGGCGGGTATCGTTGGACTGACCAGTTTTTGGGTCAGCCAGCGACGCCGCCAGATTGGCGTGCGGCGCGCGCTTGGCGCCACCCAGGGCGACATTCTTCTTTACTTTCTCACGGAGAACCTGTTGATCAGCATAGGAGGTTCTCTGCTGGGCGTCGTGCTGGCATTGGGGCTCAATCTATGGCTGGTAACGCGATTCGAGATGCAGCATCTGTCCCTGTTCTACCTGATGTCGGGAGTGGTCATGCTGCTGGCCCTGGGCCAGGGGGCGGTATGGGCGCCAGCCGTACGCGCATCGCGGGTGCCGCCGGTCGAAGCGACGCGATCTGTTTGAGTGTTGAAGACGAGCCGCAGGGGAATCGTTGACGATGTTTGCCTATTACCTTGATCTTGCTTGGCGCAGCATGCGCAGAAGCAAGGTGTTGACCGCCTTGATGGTATTGGCGATAGCGTTGGGCATTGGCGCAAGCATGACCACGCTGACCGTGTTGCATGTACTATCTGGCGACCCGATTCCCGGGCGCAGCGGCTCGATTTTCTATCCGCAGCTCGATCCACAGGATATGGATGGCTACCAGCCAAAAGATCCTCCGCCCGAACAGGTGACCTGGATCGATGGCATGAACCTGCTTCATGCCGCGCGCGCCGATCACCAGGCACTGATGACTGGCGGTTCCGTACCGGTGCAGCCTGCCCAGGCGAGCATCGATCCTTTCTATGCGGACGCGCGTTACACCACGTCGGATTTCTTCACCATGTTCGGCGTGCCGTTTTCTGGCGGCACCGGGTGGACTGCACTGGACGATGACCGCAAGGCTCGCGTCGCCGTCATCAGCAAGGCCCTGAGCGACAAGCTTTACGGGGCCCAGGGCGCGGTCGGCAAGGTGTTGCGCATCAAAGACGTCTCCTTCCAGGTCATCGGTGTGCTTGGAGACTGGCATCCCAATCCGCATTTCTATGACTTGAACATTGGCAATTATGCCGAGGACGAAGACGTCTATCTGCCGCTCAGTACATCACGCGATCTCGAACTGGCCCATAACGGGTCCAACGATTGCTGGGGACGCGGGGGTGAGGATGCCCGCCATTTCGAGACGGCATCCTGTGTCTGGCTGCAGCTGTGGGTGCAGATTCTCGATCCGGCGAAAGTGGCTGCATACAAGCAATATCTGATCCATTACTCGCTGGAGCAGAAGGCATTGGGGCGGTTTCAGCGCCCGCCCAACGTCCGGCTCATGAATGTCATGCAGTGGCTCAATTTCATGCGCGTTGTACCGGGCGACGTCAGATTGCAGGCTTGGTTGGCGCTAGGTTTTCTGGCGGTGTGCTTGATCAATGTTGTCGGCTTGATGCTGGCGAAGTTCCTGCGTCGCTCGCCGGAGTTGGGGGTGCGCCGTGCTCTGGGGGCGTCACGGCGAGACATCTTTGTGCAACTGCTGGTCGAGTCGGGGATGGTTGGCCTGGCCGGAGGTGCCGGTGGCTTGTTGCTGGCCATGATAGGGCTATGGCTGGTTCGTAGGCAGCCATCGGACTACGCCTCGCTGGCACACCTGGACATGACCATGTTGCTTGCCACGTTCACGTTGGCCCTGTTCAGCACCTTGTGCGCCGGTCTGTTGCCGGCGTGGCGCGCATGCCTGGTAACTCCCGCCCTGCAACTGAAGAGCCAGTGAGAGGACCATGAACATCATGCCCATTCTCTCGGCGCTGCGTCGCCACAAGATCACCTCGATGCTGCTGATCATGGAAATAGCATTGACGTGCGCCATCGTTTGCAACGCGGTGTTCCTCATTACCCTGCGTATCGAACGCGTCCATACCCCCAGCGGTATCGCGGAAAAGGAACTGACGGTCGTTCGTCTTGCTGCGGTGGGCGAGAGCGGTGACGAATACGCGCGAGTGCAGGCTGACATGGCAGCGTTGCGCCAGATCGCCGGGGTCGAGCAGGTAGCATCCGTCGGCCAGGTACCGTTCGGCGGCTCCTCGCAGAATACGGGCATCAAACTGGACCCCGACCAGAAGCTCCCCACCGCTAGTACCACGGTGTACTACGGCGAAAATATCCTCAACACCCTGGGTCTGAAACTGGTGGAGGGCAGGGCATTGATGCCCGAGGAAGTGGTCGACTTGCGCTCGGTATCGGAAGCACTGAAGAACAACGATCTCAAGGCTATGCCGCACGTAGCCGTGATTACCAAGGCCTTGGCGCAAAGGCTGTGGCCCGGCGGTCACGCTCTGGGCAAGACCTTCTACCTGTCCGGAGGTGCTCCTTTGCAGGTTGTCGGTATCGTCGAGGATCTGGTGCGGCCGCGTATTTTCGAGTTCTCGGAAGGGCACTTCAGCATCATGCTTCCGATCCGGCTACCGCAGAACTACTACGTACTGCGCTGCGCCCCGGGTGATCGCGACCGTGTTCTTAGCCAGGCGCTGAAACGTCTGAAGGATCTCAATCCCGATCGAGTAGTCCTGATCAAGCAGCCGTGGGAAACATTTCGCGAACACTATTTCGAAGACGATCGAGCCATGGCCGGCCTGCTTGCAGGTGTATGTGTGGCGTTGCTCGTGGTTACGTCCCTGGGCATTGTCGGATTGGGCAGTTTTTGGGTAGCGCAGCGACAGCGGCAGATCGGCGTGCGCCGCGCGCTGGGCGCAACGCGCGCCCAGATACTGCGTTATTTCCAGGTCGAGAATTTCCTGCTAGCCACGATGGGTATCGCTTTGGGCATGGTGCTGGCATACGCGATCAACCTGTTCCTGATGGTGCGTTACGAGTTGCCTCATCTGCCTGGTTTTTATCTCCCGGTCGGGGCGCTCGCGCTTTGGCTGGTCGGTCAACTGGCCGTGCTCGGGCCCGCCAGGCGAGCCGCGGCAGTGCCACCGGTCGTGGCGACCCGGGCAACCTGAATCTTCAGCGAGGAGACGCTGGTGTTTGCTTATTATCTGGATCTGGCCATTCGAAGCCTGAGACGAAATCGTATGCTTACCGCATTGATGGTTATTGCCATCGCGGTGGGTATCGGTGCGAGCATGACCACCCTGACCGTGATGCACCTGCTTTCAGGCGATCCGTTGCCGGGCCGAAGCGATCATTTGTTCTATGCGCAGGTAGACGGTAATCCCGAGCCAGGCAATTACCATGAGCCGCTGGACAAGCTCGATTATCGTAGCGCTGTGGATTTGTGGAGTGCCAAGCGTGCGGACCGCCAGGCCATCGTTGCACAAAGCCCGGTGCGCTTGAACCAGCCCGATTCCACCAAGCCTGCCCTGCGGCTGACCATGTTGTCCACGACGTCGGATTTCTTCGCGATGTTTGCTGTGCCTTTCCGGTATGGCAATCCCTGGACCGCACAGGATGACGAACGCCGGTCGCGTGTGGCGGTAATTTCCGATGACTTGAATGCCAAATTGTTTGGCGGAGCAAATAGCGTGGGCAAGACACTGCGGTTGCGAAACAACGACGTTCGCATTATCGGAGTGCTGGCGCCGTGGCGGCCGTCGCCGCAGTTCTATCAGGTCGCTGGTGGGCGCTTTGCGCAAGGCGACACCGCTGACTATTACACCAGGCCGGAAGACGTCATGACACCTTTCGAGACGGGGCTGGAAGTGAATGATGGCAATTTCCAGCAGTTCACATGTTGGCACCTGCCTTCTCGTCCCGGTCATCTGCAAAATTCAGACTGCGCCTGGCTCGGCCTGTGGGTGGAACTGGGTGACGCCTCCAAGGTAACGGCGTATCGCCGGTTCCTTGACGATTATGCCCAGCAGCAGAAGATCCTGGGGCGTATCGTGCGCCCTCAGAACACGCGTCTTCGCAGCTTGATGCAATGGCTCGATTATAATGGTGTGGTGCCTAGCGATGTACGGCTGCAGACCTGGCTCGCATTCGGTTTTCTTTCTATCTGCTTGTTCAACACGATTGGCTTGTTGCTGGCGAAGTTTCTGCGTCGGTCGGGGGAGTTTGGGGTGCGCCGTGCCCTGGGAGCGAGCCGACATGCGGTATTCGCGCAATGCCTGGTGGAGGCGGGCGTGGTCGGATTGCTCGGTGGTTTCGGTGGCTGGCTGCTTACCTTGTTCGGCTTGTGGATGATTCGGCATCAACCGGTGCCATTTGCCGATCTGGTGCATCTGGATACGTCAATGTTCGCCGTGACGTTTGTGCTTGCCATCGCTACCAGCCTGCTTGCTGGGCTGTTACCGGCCGTTCGCGCCAGTCGTGTCGCGCCAGGCCTGCAATTGAAGACGCTTTAGGAGAAACGTCATGCAGATCAAGCCCGTTTTGGCGGCGCTCCGGCGCCATCGCCTGGCCACCCTGTTGATCGCGATGGAGATCGCCTTGGCCTGTGCGGTTCTGTGCAACGCCTGCTTTTTGATCGCCACGCGCTGGGCTGCGATGAACCAGCCCAGCGGCGTCGACGAGAGCTCGCTTGCGACGATTCAGCTCGATGCGTATGAAGATCGTGATGCTATTGATCTCAACGCACGTTTGTTGGCCGGCCTGCGGGCCATCCCAGGCGTGCAGTCGGTTACTTTGCTGAATTCGATTCCTTTCGGGCGCCACCGGGGCACTGCCGGCATCGAGACTCGGCATGATGGCGTTGGTACCGGAGATAGCCCGTTGGTGGAGCTATACCTGGGCGGGCCTGGAAGTTTCGATGCGCTCGGATTGCGCGTCGTGCAAGGCCGTAAGCTCAATGACGATGACTACCAGCCATTCAACGGATTGATGCCCGCGCATGCTTCTGTGCTGGTGACGCGTTCGCTGGCCGAACGCATATGGCCTGGCGACAACCCGCTTGGCAAACTCATCTGGCTGGATGAATCACGCTACGAGGTCGTCGGCGTGATGGATCAACTGGTGGTACCCGATCCCAATGGCCGCGGAAGGGGCAAGGAAGGCTGGTCGGTTTTTGTACCCGGGCAATCAAGCACCTACCTGGCCAGCAGCTATCTGATCAAGGCCGATCCCAAGGACATCGCACGGGTTGAGCGCGATGCTCGCGAAGCGGCCGGCAAGCTTGCCCCCGATGCTGTGCTGGATCAGCCGTCGAGCCGCACCATCAGCGACCTGCGACAGGATTATTTTCATCAGGACCGCGTCATGACAGGCGTGTTGATCGGCGTGGTGTTGGCTTTGCTACTTGTCACCGTGCTTGGCATCGTAGGCTTGGCTAGCTTTTGGGTGCAGCAGCGTCGCAAGCAGATTGGTATACGTCGCGCTATCGGTGCCACGCGCGCCGATATTCTCGGATATTTCCAGACCGAGAATTTCCTGATCGTCAGCCTCGGTATTGGTATGGGCATGGTGCTCGCTTTTGCCTTGAATCTGTTGTTGATGCACTACTACGAGGTACCCCGGTTGCCATGGGCCTATCTGCCCGTCGGTGCGCTGGTTCTATGGTCGTTGGGTCAACTGGCCGTGCTGGGGCCAGCCCTGCGCGCCTCGCAGGTGCCACCGGTGGTAGCGACGCGGTCGGTATGAGAGAGTGAGGCCGGCTGCTGCGCAGCCTGTGAGGGGCCAGGAGTCAGGGGCAAAAGCACGCACATCCCCTCACGCCTAACTCCTTGCAGGCCACATGGCGGCCTGCCTCACTCGATTTAAACCCTCCCGCATGGAGATGCATCCATGCCTACATGTGCAGACGAAGAATGCGAACCGTCCTAATCATCGATGACAATCCCACCGTTGGCGAGGCACTCTCGCTGGCGTTGTCGCTGCATGAAATCCGGCCGCTGGTAGCGCTGACCCAGGAGCAAGGGCTGGAAATGCTGGAGCGCGAACGCGTGGATGTGGTGATCCAGGATATGAATTTCACCGCCGATACCACGTCGGGCGAAGAGGGAGTGGCGCTGTTCCGCGCGATTCGCGAGCGGCATGCCGATTTGCCAGTCATCCTGCTGACGGCCTGGACACATCTGGAAACCGCCGTGGAGCTGGTCAAGGCGGGTGCCGCCGACTACATGGCCAAGCCCTGGGATGATGCCAAGCTGCTGGCGACTGTCGAAAACCTGCTTGAATTGTCCGAATCGACGCGGGAGGTCAGTCGCGCGCGCAACGAACGGCGCAAGCGGCGCGAGGATCTGCAACGTCGCTACGACCTTGACGGCCTGGTGTTCGCTTCCGAGCCGATGGCCCGCACGCTGGAGTTGGCATGCCAGGTCGCACGCTCTGAAGTACCGGTATTGATCACCGGGCCCAATGGTGCCGGCAAGGAGCGCATCGCGGCGATCGTGCACGCCAATTCCCCCGCCAAGAGAGGCTCTTTCATCGCGGTCAATTGCGGAGCGCTGCCGGGCGAACTGATCGAAGCGGAATTGTTTGGTGCCGATGCCGGTGCCTACACCGGCGCCAACAAGGCTCGCGAAGGCCGCTTCGAAATGGCCGACGGAGGTACATTATTCCTGGATGAAATTGGCAACTTGCCGTTGTCGGGGCAGGTGAAATTGCTACGCGTGCTGGAAACCGGCCAGTTCGAACGCCTTGGTTCCGGGCGCACACGCCAGGTGAAAGTGCGTGTGCTCAGCGCGACCAACGCTGACCTGAAGGCGATGATTCGCGCGGGCACGTTCCGTGAAGATCTTTACTACCGTCTCAATGTGATCGAGGTGAACCTCCCACCGTTGGCCGATCGCGCCGACGATATCCTTCCACTGGCCGAATTCTTTCTCGACGGACGTGCTCATTTGACCGATGCGGCCCGCGATGCCCTGCTGGGGTATGCGTGGCCCGGTAATGTGCGTGAGTTAAAGAACGCCATCGAGCGTGCGGCGTTGCTGGCACCTGAAGGGCGTATCGAGCCCGAACAGCTCAACTTGCCGCAACTGGCTGCTTCGCCATCGCGCAACCTTGACGAGCCCAGCCGGGAGGCGGTGGAGTCCGCCCTGAGCAAGGCTGATGGCGTGGTCAGCCGGGCTGCCCAGGCGCTTGGATTGTCCCGCCAAGCGCTCTATCGGCGCATGGAGCGTTATGGCTTGGCGGCGCAAGGCTGAGGTTCCCGACGTGTGGCCTATACGGCAACTTGGGCTTGGTTCTAAGATCGGGCATCCGCACCGAATGAGAGGTAGCTCCATGCGTTGTCCGACAATCGTGTTTGCTTCTCTTGCGCTGGTCGTCTCGCTCCAGGGGGCTCACGCGCAATCGGCGAGCCAGGCCAGTGATACATGGAGCAGGCCGGCCAGTTCAAGCACGGTGCAGTATGGCCAGGGCAATCGCAACGCGGGAGCGGCTCAGGACAGCCACTTCAAGTTCAAGAGCATTACTCCCCACGTGAACGATACGGGCCGTCCCGACCCCAATCGTCCCACGGCAATCAATGACAACAGCCGCATACTTGACGACAACGGGCGTCCTGCTGCCAGTTGCGCTTCCGATCCTCGGCAGCCGAAGTGCCATTGAGTCGGCACGGCGTGAGGTGAGGGCATGGCGCGTAGCCTGAACCTGCAAGTACGCCTGACGGTATTGCTGGGCATGGCTGGCATCGCTGGTGCCCTGATTTATCATGGCGTGACACAGTGGCCATTGCCGCAGTGGATCGCCTGGATGAAGAAGGATCTCACCCTGACGGTACCGATGCCGACCGGCCCCCACAGCGGGTTTGTCGTCACGTTGATCATTCTCCTGCCGCTGTCATTGTGGCTGGGATACATCGTGATGTCGCCGGTGTCGCGCATGCTGCGAGCGCTGGAAGGCGCCGTGGCCAGCTATCGGGACGGCGACTTCAGTTTCTCCATTGTCGCGCAACGGCGCGATGAACTGGGCGACCTGATCCGCATGCACAACGCGTTGGGTCAGACTTTGCGCGAACAGCGCCAGAATTTGGCACAGCGCGAATTGTTGCTCGATACCGTGGTGCAGAATACGCCGGTTGCCCTGGTGCTCAGCGACGCTAGCAATCGAGTGGTATATGCCAATATTGCCGCGCGCCACCTGTTCAACGAAGGCAAATCGCTGCAAGGCCTGGATTTCGCCGAATTGCTCGATGGCACGCCCGAGACACTCAGGCGTGCGGCATTGGGGGGGGAGGACGCATTGCTGACCGTGGAGATGGACGGCAGCGAAGAGACTTTTCACCTGTCGCAACGCAATTTCCGCCTCCAGGGGCGACCCCATCGACTGCAATTGTTCCGGCGTATGACGCGCGAGTTGTCGCGTCAGGAGGTGGCCACCTGGAAGCGGGTGATCCGGGTGATCAGCCACGAGTTGAACAATTCGTTGGCGCCTATCTCCTCGTTGTCGCATTCGGGGGCTGAGCTGGCTCGTCGCGGGGACACCGAGCGCCTGCCGGGCGTGTTCGCCACGATCGGCGAGCGCGCGCGGCACCTGCACGGATTCATCGCCGGTTATGCGAGTTTTGCCAAGTTGCCTGCCCCGCAGCCCAGTCACATCGACTGGCATCCATTTCTTCAGGGCCTGGCGCTGCATTGCAAGTTCCGCCTGCTGAGCACGCCGCCCGAACAGTCGGGCTGGTTCGATGCGGCCCAGATCGAACAGGTCCTGATCAACCTGATCAAGAATGCGCATGAATCAGGCAGCACCGAGGATGGCGTCACGCTCTCCTTGATGGTGATCGGGCATGACCTGCGCATCGAAGTGGCCGATCGTGGTCCGGGCATGACCGATACAGTGCTGGCCCAGGCACTGTTGCCGTTCTACTCCACCAAGCGGTCGGGTACGGGGTTGGGCCTGGCGCTGGCCCGCGAGATTGCCGAGGCCCACGGCGGCAGGATTACCCTGGCCAATCGGGAAGAGGGCGGTCTGCGCGTTTCGCTGCTGCTGCCCTTGGGGCCGGGTTGACTTCGAAGTCGCTTGGCTTGCCGCAAGTGCTGAGCCTTGGCTTCTGTCGAAGCAGTAGACGGCCATGGGCAATAGGGGCGGCGTATGCCGCCGATTCGAGTCTTGAGCGTGTGTTGGCTTGCATGATCTGAACGCCGGGAACCCATCGCGGACTTGCGCCCCCCGCTCCCCGGCTCCCGCCGTGCCCTCTGCCTGCGCATCCTGGGAGGCATCGCCATCCAAACAATCCCCTAACAGCCTTCCCCTCGCGGCCGCCTATACTCAGGTTCAACCAACGAAAGGAGTCGCAATATGGGTCAGATTCTCGCCCTGGTAGTACTGCTGCTGGCGATCCTGCTCATCTTCAAGATGGTCAGGGTGGTGCCGCAAGGCTACGAATGGACCGTGGAGCAGTTCGGCAAGTACGTGCGTACGATTACGCCGGGCCTGCATTTTCTCATTCCCATCATGTATGGCATCGGTCGCAAGATGAACATGATGGAACAAGTGCTCGACGTGCCCAGCCAGGATGTCATCACCAAGGACAATGCCGTCGTACGGGTCGACGGCGTGGTGTTCTATCAGGTGCTCGATGCAGCCAAGGCCGCCTACGAGGTGTCCAATCTGGAGCAGGCGGCGCTTGCCCTGGTCATGACCAACATCCGTACCGTACTCGGCTCGATGGACCTGGACGAGTCGCTCAGCCAGCGTGACGCGATCAATGCTAAGTTGCTGACCGTGGTCGATGAGGCCACGCATCCGTGGGGCGTCAAGGTCAACCGCATCGAGATCAAGGATATTGCGCCGCCGCGCGACCTGGTCGATTCCATGGCACGACAGATGAAGGCCGAGCGTGAGAAGCGCGCCAACATCCTGGAGGCGGAGGGCTTTCGCCAGGCCGCCGTGCTCAAGGCGGACGGCGAAAAGCAGTCGGCCATTCTCGCCGCCGACGGCAAGAAGGAAGCGGCGTTTCGTGAGGCCGAGGCACGTATCCGCCTGGCCGAGGCCGAGGCGCAGGCGACCAAGCTGGTTTCCGATGCCATTGCCAGCGGTGATGTAAACGCACTCAATTACTTCGTCGCCAACAAGTACGTGGAGGCCTTGAAGGAAATGGCTAACTCGCCGAACCAGAAGATGCTGCTGTTGCCGATGGAGGCGACCGGCATCCTGGGATCGCTGGCCGGCATCGCCGAATTGGCCAAGGAGTCGATCGGGCAGCAACAGGAAAAGCAGGCGGCTACACGCCGGGCGCCGCCGCCTGTCGGTCGGTGACGCACGGCTATGGTCGAGAACGTCGCCCTGCATTATCTATGGTGGATCCTGGCCCTGATCCTCATCGCTCTTGAGGTCGTGCTGCCTGGTTATTTCATGCTGTGGATTGGCCTGGGCGCCGCGGCGACCGGCGTGGTGATGCTGGTCTGGCCGGACATGTCCCTGCTGAGCCAGGCCGTGTGCTTTGCCGTGCTTGCCCTGGCTTCGTGCGTGGCGTACTGGTATCTGGTGCGTCCGCGCCTCCTGCGGCACGATCCCGGCGACGCGCTGCTCAATCGCCGGGCCGATCAGTTGGTCGGTCAGCGCTATGTATTGATCGAGGCCATCGTTCATGGTCGTGGCAAGGCACGCGTCGGCGACGGCCAATGGCTGGTCAGCGGCCCGGATCTGCCGGTAGGAGCGACGATCGAAGTCGTCGCCGTGGATGGCACCACCCTGAAGGTGATTGCCGCCGATTGATCCATGCCTGCGTGGCGGGCGGTGTTCAAGCCGCCCGCTTCCAGGTGAGAATGCGGGCCATGCATCGCATTCCTTCTCCCTTCCACGTGCCGTGGCGCGCCGCGCCGCCACAGGCGACCCGCCGTTCGTTCGAAGGCACCGAACTGAAGACACGTATCGTCTTCATCATGGAGCTTGCACGTCGGCTGCATCAGTACGGTACGTCCGCGCCGCGTCTGGAAATGGCCATTACCGGCGTATCGCAGCGATTTGGATTGCAGGCTGATGTCTGGTCCAGCCCCACGGCTATCATCGTTTCGTTCGCCGAGCTCTCACAGGGCGATGAAGCGCTCGCCCAGGTGACGCAGGTCATGCGGCTGTCCCCTGGTGACGTGAACCTGGCGCGTTTGTGCGAAGCCGACACCATTGCCGATCGCGTCACCGAGGGTGACCTGGACATGCGCGAAGGTTTTCGCCTGTTGCGCGCACTGGGTAAGCCCGAGACATTGGCGTCACAGGCGGCGGTGGTCGCTACCTATGGCCTGGCAGCTGCCAGCGTGGTGGCACTGTTGCTGCATTGTGCTTGGACCGATCTGGTAGCCGCCGGGGTAATCGGTCTGATCATCGGCGTGATCATGGTGTCTTCGGCCACGCGGCCGCGCCTGGCTGTTGCCAGCGAAGCGATCAGCGCGCTAGTGGCCTCGGTGGTGGCCATTTCCGTCAGCGCGTTCATCGTGCCATTGGCCCTCAAGTCGGTGATCCTGGCCGGGCTGATCGTGCTGGTGCCGGGCATGGCATTGACCACGGCAGTACGCGAAATTTCCAGCCAGCATCTGGTTGCGGGCATGGCGCGCATGGGGGGGGCGATTTCCACCTTGCTCAAGCTCACGTTCGGTACCGTGGCGGGCACGCAGTTGTGTCTTGCCGTGGGCATCCACGCGCGCGACTTGGCGCAGACACCTTTACCGCCCTGGGCCGAAACCGTCGCACTCATCGTCGGTGCCTTCGCCTGGGCCATTGCCTTTCGCGCGGCACGGCGTGACTGGCTCACCGTGATGGTGGCTGTGATCGTCGGTTATATCGCCACGCGTTGGGGCGGCCAGATTGCCGGCTCGCTTCCCAAGGCGCCTTTTGGCGTTTTCCTTGGAGGTTTCCTGCTCAGCGCCCTGGCCAATGCCTACGCGCGCTTCCTGCATCGGCCCGGTGCGGTGGTGCGAGAGCCGGGAATCATCCTGCTTGTTCCCGGCAGCGTGGGGTTTCGCAGCGTGTCTTATTTGCTGGAACGCGATACAGAGCTAGGCATGGATACCGGCCTGCTCCTGGTCACCTTGCTGGTTTCGCTGGTGGCTGGACTGCTGTTTGGTGATCTATTGGTGGCGCCACGTCGTTCGCTTTGAATGGTCAAGCACAGACGTCATTGTCAGCATTTACCCACATAAATATCTGGCATTCCTGATTTTTCCAAAGCCTGATGCGGGGTTACATGGGAGTCAGTTCGATGCAATGAGGTGGGGCATGGACGAGCAAAAAAAGAGTAAAGAATGTATCTCGCTTTCACGCCGTCGTGCGCTGGTTGCAGGTACGTGCGGTGTGGGCGGAATGCTGGTCTCGGCAGCTGCCTTGGCAAGCGCTACGGCAATATCCACCCCTGGCGAAATCATGGGGCCTTATTATCCGAGGATAAAGCCGCTTGATAGGGATGCCGATCTTACATACGTGCGTGGGCGCACGCGTATTGCCAAAGGACAGATATTCGAACTGAGCGGTACGGTGCGTACCCTGAGCGGAGACCCAGTGCCCCGGGCGAAAATCGAATGGTGGCAGGCCAATGCTGATGGTCGCTATGACCACCCCAGCGATCCCAACAAGTCGGCTCCTCTGGACCCAAACTTCCAGGGTTATGCCATGCAGATGACGGACGCTTGGGGGCGCTATCGCTTTCGCAGCATTATCCCAGGGCCTTACCCCGTCAATGAACATTGGACTCGTGCGCCACATATTCACCTGGATGTGGCAGGCAGGGTGGATCGCCTGGTCACGCAACTCTATTTTGAGGGGCAGCCGCTTAACGATGTGGATCAGCTGCTGCAAGCCTTGAGCGCTGAAGAGCGCAAGATGGTCATGATTGATCTCACGCGCGATGGTGACGTGCTTTATGGCAACCTTGATCTCCTGCTGACATCAGGCTAAAAAAACGCCGGCGAAAGCCGGCGTTTTTTTACCAAAGCGTTTTGATCGCGTCAGATGAGCAGGCTCTTTTCAGACTTGCCGGCCTTGAGTGCTTCATTGAACCAGCGCGGACGCTTGCCGCGCCCGGACCATGTCTGCTCCGGGTTGGCTGGGTTCTTGTACTTGGGAGCTACCACGCCACCGGAGCGACGTTTGCCAGCGGCGGCGGTCTTGCCGCCGAAGATGTCGTCGAAGGTGTAGCCTTCGGCCTTGATCATGGCGTGAATCTTTTCGCGCAGCTTGCCGACCTTTTCCTTGCGCAATTCGTTCTGACGAACCTGCGCTTTGCTGATCAGTTCATTCAACTGGCTATGGTTGAGAGTTTTGAGATCGATGGCCATAAGTAATGACTCCCGGATGTGAGTGTTTCGGGGTTTTTGATTTTTGAGTTGAAAAACAATTGGCGTCCCAATTGCCTCCTGATTTTCTATGAAGCGTAACCCGCTTGTAAAGTCAATATTGCATCCAAGGACCGGGCGGGATAGCGGAATTGCCGGTGCATGCCGGGTCCGTCAGAGGCGAACGGGATATTCTTTTTTGATTAATCAGAAACAAAAAGGCCGCGCAAGCGGCCTTTTTGTTTCGCCCGGATGGAAATCTCATTCGAGGCCCGCAGGCCCCAGGTGTCTGGCTGTATCGGTACCCTGCCACATAGGGCGCCTGCATAACACAAGGATCAGGCAACTCCCAGCAGTGCCAACAGGTCCGCCTGGGTCACGGGGCGTGCCTCGCTTTCACTGCGGGCCCGATATTCCAGGGTGCCGGCGGCCATGCCGCGCTCACTGATGACCACGCGATGAGGAATGCCGATGAGTTCCATATCTGCGAACATGGCGCCGGGGCGCAGGCCCCGATCATCGAGCACGCATTCCACGCCCAGTGCGTTCAACTGCTGGTAAAGCGACTCGGCAGCCTTTGCGATATCCGGATTGTTCTTCGGGTTGATCACGCACACCGCAACACGCCATGGCGCCATCGGTTCGGGCCAGATCATGCCGGCGTCGTCATGCCGTTGCTCGATAGCCGCGGCTACGATCCGGCTCACACCGATACCGTAGCAGCCCATGTACATGACCTGCGGCTTGCCCTCGTGATCGAGCACCGTGGCACCGAGCGCCTCGGCGTATTTCTGGCCGAGTTGGAAGACATGGCCCACTTCGATACCACGTGCGATCTGCAGCGTGCCCTGGCCGTCCGGCGAGGGATCGCCGGCTACGACTTGGCGCAGGTCTTCCACACGGGAAAGGCGCGCATCGCGATCCCAGTTGGCGCCGCTGTAATGCTTGTCATTGGCATTGCCGCCGCAGAAGAAGTCGGCCATGACCGCTGCGCTGCGATCGACGATGACGGGGATCGATTCCGGCAGCCCGACCGGACCGATGAAGCCTGGTTGTGTACCTGTGGCGGCGAGGATTTCCTCTTCGCTGGCCAAGGACAATTCCTCGGGTAGTTCCGGTAGCTTGGCGGCCTTGACGTCGTTGATCTCATGATCGCCGCGCAGGCACAACGCGACCAGGCCTTCCTTGCCACGCACCAGGATGGTCTTGATTGCCCGATCGGGTGACACGCCGAAGTGTTTGCAGACGTCTTCGATGCTGCGCACGCGAGGCGTATCGACCAGCGCCAGGCTGGCGCTGGCCGGTGGCCGTGGTTGGGCAGGAGCCAGCGCTTCGGCTTTTTCGGTGTTGGCGGCGTATTCGGATTGGTCAGAGAAGGCGATCGCATCCTCGCCCGAATCGGCCAGCACCTGGAATTCGTGGCTGGCGTTGCCGCCGATGGCGCCGGTGTCGGCCTGCACGGCGCGGAACTTCAGGCCCAGGCGGGTGAAGATGCGCGAATAAGCCTCATACATTACCTCGTAGGTTGCCGCCAGCGAGGGAGCATCCAGATGGAAGGAATAAGCGTCTTTCATCAGGAATTCGCGCGCACGCATCACTCCGAAGCGCGGTCGGATCTCGTCGCGGAACTTGGTCTGGATCTGGTAGAAATTGACCGGAAGCTGCCGGTAGCTCTTCAGCTCATTGCGCGCGAAGTCGGTAATGACCTCCTCGTGCGTGGGGCCGTAGCAGAACTCTTGTTCCTTGCGGTCCTTGATCTTGAGCAACTGGCCGCCGAATTTCTGCCAGCGGCCGGTCTCTTCCCACAGTTCCCGAGGCTGTACGGATGGCATCAGCATTTCGATGGCGCCGGCGCGGTTCATTTCCTCGCGGATCACAGCCTCCACCTTACGCAGCACGCGCAGACCCAACGGGCTCCAGGTATAGAGCCCCGAGGCCAGCTTGCGAATCATGCCCGCTCGCAGCATCAGGCGATGACTGGCGATTTCGGCGTCGGCAGGGACTTCCTTGACGGTGGCCAGGTGGAATTGGCTAAGGCGCATTCGAGCGGGTCCGATCGGTAAAGAAATCGATTATAGCGGGCCCTTGCATGGGGGGCAGGGGCAAGTCGTGCGACGGCAGGCGCCTGCCACAGGCCAGACTCCCCATTGCCGCCATCCTGGAGTGATCGCCCCGCCGCGCCCGCCCCGGCAGCTTACTTGCCGCTGCAATACTGCTTGTACTGCGCCTGGGCAGTGGCGAGTTGGGCCTTGCGCTGGCCGTCATCGACGGCCTTGGACTGGCCATCCTGCTGCATGACAAGCGGGCCACTACCCTTGAGCAGATCCAGGTTGGACTGGAGCGTGGTGCAGAACTTACTGCGATTGGCTGGCGTATCGGCCATCGGCTGGCTATTGGCCGACGCAGGGCCCGGCGCGGATGTCGCCGGGGGCGGCGCAGAAGCTGCCGCCGTGCCGGCTGGCGCTTCGGCACTGCCGGCCAGTGTCATCCGTTGATACTTGGTGCCCGAGGGTGGCGGATTTTCCGAGTAATGCACCGTCCCGGTGCTGTCGGTCCATTTATAGGCCTGGGCGAACAGCGAGGGTGCAACCAACAGCAGCGCGGCGGCCAGCAGCGTACGGCGCATGGAAGTCTCCGGGGCGGGATCGATGCGATAAGTTAACACTCCCGGGCGCGCCGGACTCAAGCCGGCGTGGAACCAGACCCTCCCAGGCTCTAAACTTCGGGTATTCCGTCACGGATTGATTCATGAGCGATAGCACACCCGTTCGCACGCCAAGGCACCGGGGTATCTACCTCCTGCCGAACCTGTTCACCACCGGCGCCATGTTCGCCGGGTTCTACGCCATCGTGACCAGTATTGGCGGTAACTACAGCGATGCGGCGATCGCCGTATTCATCGCGGCCCTGCTCGATGGCATGGATGGGCGAGTGGCGCGCGCCACCGGCACACAGAGTGAATTCGGCGTGCAGTACGACTCGCTCTCCGATCTGATCAGTTTCGGGCTGGCTCCGTCGCTGGTGATGTACACCTGGTCGCTGTCCTCCCTGAAGGACTACGGCCAGACCTGGGGCAGGGTCGGCTGGGCTGCGGCATTCATCTATGCTGCTTGCGCGGCGCTTCGCCTGGCGCGTTTCAATACGCAGGTGAAGGTCATCGACAAGCGTTATTTCCAGGGCCTGGCCAGTCCCGCAGCCGCCGCGGTCTGCATGTCTTTCGTCTGGAGCATGGACCGCTTCGATATCGCTGGCGCGAACGTATCGTCGGTGACGTTACTCGTGGCGGTCATCGCCGGTCTGCTGATGGTCAGCCGTTTCCGGTACTTCAGCTTCAAGTCGTTGCCGACTGGCGAGGGTGGGCGAGTACCCTTCCTATGGGTGACCGCTGGCGTACTGCTGCTGATTCCGTTCTTTATCGATCCGCCGCGTGTCCTGCTGGTGGTGTTTTCGCTGTATGCCTTGTCGGGGCCGGTGTTGACTTTGTGGGGCGTGGCGACACGCCGTCGCCGTCGGAGTGCACCGTAATGCATGTGGCCGATGCCCATCGCGCTCGATTGCTGCGTGCGCTGGGCGTGACCCCCTGGGTGCGTCGTGAAGAACCGGCGGCCCATCGGGTCTCGATGTCGATCGATGCCGTGGGGGCGCAGGTCGCCGTGACGGGCGACAGCGTCGTTGTCTTGCCGGCCGGGTGTCCAGTCCCCTTGCTCGACCTGCTCGGGCGTGCCTTCAGCGCCTATGGCCCGTCCCTGGCACGTGCGGCACGCGTGGAAGTGGGGCCTGACGGCCAGTTGGGGCAGGTTCCCGAGGCGCGCGCCTACTTGGTCTTTGGCCAAGCCCAGGCGCATGCCCTGGGGCGCGTGCTACCTGCAACGGTGTTGAATCGCGCGCACATTGTCCTGGCCGATGAACCGCAAGCCATTCGTGGCAGTGGTGATGGCAAGCGCCGATTGTGGAATGCGTTGCGCAGCTTGCGCAGGGCGCTGGCCTCCGGGGCCTGACCATGGTGGCCGTTGCCCGCCCGCAAGGACAAGTTCGTGCCATGCGGCGCGAAGATCTCGATGCCGTGGCAGCATTGGAAAGTGCATCCTACGAATTTCCCTGGTCGCCCGCCATCTTCGGCGATTGCCTCAAGGCAGGACACCCGTCATGGGTGTTGTGCGTGGACGAGGAAGTGGCTGGTTACGGCATCCTGTCGGTTGGCGCTGGCGAAGCGCATGTATTGAACGTATGCATCGGCGAAAAGCATCGCGGCCTTGGTCTGGGACGCTACCTGATGCGCCGGCTGCTCGATGTGGCGCGTTGGCATGGTGCCGAGCGCGTGTTTCTCGAGGTGCGCCCCTCCAATCCGGTGGCGCGGGCCCTGTATCGGTCGATGGGTTTTGTACAGATCGGCCAACGGCCGAAGTACTACCCGGCACGCAATGGCCGCGAGGATGCGATCGTGATGGCGTTGGAGTGGAGTGGCGAAGAGCTTAAGAGCCAGGAGTGAGTGGCTAAGAGCGAGGGGTGAGTTGGGAGAAGTAAGGAGTGAGAGAGAAGCAAAGCGGCCATGCGGTTTTGTTCCTCTGACTCCTCACTCCTCTTCACTCACTTCTGGCTCTATCAGCTGAGCTTGCGCGCCTGTTCGCGCAAGGCTTCCAACTGTACGTTCCAGTCCGTGATGCGCTGGCGCTCCTGTTCGACCACCGCAGCCGGGGCATTGGCCACGAAGTTGGCATTGCCCAGCTTGCCCTCGCACTTCTTGATCTCGCCCGCTATGCGGGCGATCTCCTTGGCCAGGCGAGCCTGCTCGGCCCCCACGTCGATCAGGCCAGCCAACGGAATCAGCGCGCGCATCGAACCGACGACGGCTGCCGCGGCAGCGGGTTCCTCGCTACCGGCTTCGATCCATTGCGGGGCATCCACGCGGGCGAGGAAGCTGATCTGTGCAGCGAATTTCGCCACGCGTGCGCGATCACTCGCGTCGCCATCGGCAAGCAGCAGGGGAATCGTCTTGCCTGGTGCAATGTTCATTTCCGCACGGATGCGACGAATGCCGCTCAGCACGTTCTTGAACCATTCGATCTCGGCGGTTGCCGCGTCATCGGCGTCGATGTCGGCCGCATTCGGCCAGGGACGTTGCAGCAGTGATGGCTCGCGCAAGGCCAGACGCGGTGCCACGCCTTCCCATATCTCCTCGGTGATGAAGGGGATGATCGGATGCAGCGCACGCAGCACGGTCTCCAGCACTACGACCAGCGTATGACGCGTCGACGCGGCAGCGGCCGCATCGTGACCGTTGAGCGCGGGCTTGGCCAATTCCAGGAACCAGTCGCAGTATTCGTTCCACACGAACTCGTACAACGCTTGTGCCAGCAAATCGAAGCGATACGTGATGAAGTGCTGCTCTACCTCGGCAAGTGCTTGCTTCAGGCGCGTGAGGATCCAGCGCTCGGCTTCGGTGACCGGTCGAGCTGCGGGTGCCGAGTCGCGGGACACGCCCTCACCATCATTCATCAACACAAAGCGCGCCGCATTCCACAACTTGTTGCAGAAGGCCTTGTAGCCTTCGGCACGCTTGATGTCGAAATTGATCGTGCGGCTGTAGCTGGCCAGTGCGGCGAAGGTGAAACGTAGCGCGTCCGTACCGATCGCAGGGATGCCGGCCGGGTAGTCTTTGCGAATGCGCTTCTCCACCTTTTCGCGCACCTGCGGGATCAGCAGCGACCGGGTGGATTTATCCACCAGCGGTTCCAGTTCGATGCCGTCGATCAAGTCCAGTGGATCGAGCGTGTTGCCCTTGGACTTGGACATCTTCTGGCCTTCGGCATCGCGCACGATGGCGTTGATGTACACCTCGCGGAACGGTACCTGGCCGGTGAAGTACTTGGTCGCCATTACCATGCGTGCGACCCAGAAGAAAATGATGTCGAAGCCGGTGACCAGTACGGAGCTGGGCAGGAACAGCTTGTCATTTTCCCAGTTGGCGACCACTTCGCCGCGTTCGTTCTTCACCGGGCCGTTGGACGGCCAGCCGAGCGTGGAAAACGGCCATAGCGCGGAACTGAACCAGGTGTCGAGTACATCCTCGTCTTGGCGTAGCGCACCCACTGGCTGCACGCTGGCGTGCGCTCGCGCGTCGGCTTCGTCCTCGCCCACGAAGATGTTCCCAGCCTCGTCATACCACGCTGGGATGCGATGGCCCCACCACAGCTGACGGCTGATGCACCAGTCCTGGATGTTGTCCAGCCACTGCGTATACGTGGTTGTCCAGTTTTCCGGCACGAACTTGATATCGCCCGAACGCACCACGTCCAACGCCGGCTCGGTGATGGCCTTGCGACCGCCAGGGCGACCGTCGGCCAGGGTGTCGGAGGTCAGGTCCACGAACCATTGATCGGTGAGCATCGGCTCGATTACCGCGTCCGAACGCTGGCTCACCGGTACCTGTAACTTGTGCGGCTTGGTCTCTACCAGCAGGCCGGAGGCTTCCAGGTCGGCCAGCATCTGCTTGCGAGCGTCGTAGCGGTCCAGGCCGCGATACTTTTCCGGCGCGTTGTCGTTGACCTTGGCGTCGAGGGTAAAGATCTCGATGGGCGCAAGCTTATGCCGCTGGCCGATGGCATAGTCGTTGAAATCATGTGCCGGCGTGATCTTCACGCAGCCGGTACCGAATTCGCGTTCGACATAGTCGTCGGCGATCACGGGGATCTCGCGGCCCGACAGCGGCAGGTGCAGCATCTTGCCGATCAGGTGCTGGTAGCGTTCGTCGTCCGGATGCACCGCGACGGCGACATCGCCGAGCATGGTTTCCGGACGTGTGGTGGCCACCACCACGCTGTCGCTGCCATCGGCGGTGAGGTAGCGAATCGACCATAGATGGCCGTCGCGCTCGACGTTGTTGACTTCAAGGTCCGAGACGGCCGTCTGCAGGGCCGGGTCCCAGTTGACCAGGCGATTGCCACGATAGATCAGGCCTGCGCGGTACCACTCCACGAACACCTTGCGCACCGCATCGGACAGGCCTTCGTCCATGGTGAAGCGTTCGCGCGACCAGTCGGCGGCCACGCCCAGCCGGCGCATCTGGTTGGTGATGGTGGAGCCCGATTCCTCCTTCCACTGCCATACGCGCTCGACGAACGCTTCGCGCCCCAGGTCGTGGCGTGACTTGTTCTCGACGGCAAGCTGGTTCTCAACGATCTTCTGCGTGGCGATGCCGGCATGGTCGGTACCGACCTGCCACAGTGTGTTGAAGCCACGCATGCGGTGATAGCGGATCAGCATGTCCATCACGGTCTGCTGGAAGGCATGACCCATGTGCAGCGTGCCGGTCACATTGGGCGGCGGCAGCAGGATGCAGTAAGGAGCACCCTGGCCGGACGGCTTGAAATCGCCACTGGCCTCCCAGCGGCGGTACCACTTGGACTCGATCTGGCCGGGTTCGAAACTTTTTTCCATGGGGGGACTCGCAATGGCGCGCCGCGTGGCACGCGCGAAGGGCAGTCAAAACCCCATTGTAAAGCCAGTGGCCGGCCCTGCCAAAAAAGCCGGCGCCGGCCGGGACCTTGCTCAGGTCCTGGCGCCCATCAGTCCCACGCTATAGCCGGCATCGCGCAGGTAGCGCGTCGCCCTGCCGTTAAGAATGAGCAGCAGGAGTAGCCCGATCAATGGCAGGAACAGCAGGATCATCCAGAGCACGCGTAGCACCACACCATGTCCGAGACCGGTGCAGAGCCGCCAGACGCCAATCAGGCCCATGGCCAGCGACGCCAGGCCAATAAGGCCGCCCAGGGCGACCGCGACCGTCGACGAGGCCACGCCGGCTAGCATGTATAGCAACATCGCGTAGATGACCTGTTTTTGCCCGCTGATGATCTGCTCGGTCTGTTGCGTCGACCCCGAACGCTGGCGTGCGTACGCCGACGGAGCGGCGTACGGGTTGTTTGTATCGTTCATTGTATTCCCCCGGAGATAAGGCCACGAATGGCCCGTTCATCTTGCGAGGTAGCGGGGGGCGGGTGCAAGGCGGGCGCGGGTTATCCGGGGGCGTTCTGGCGCCCCCTCAATCCATTTTCCACCCTCACGACGTCTGTGATTGCTGGTCGGCCGGTAGCCCGAAAGCGGGGGGACGGTCGGCAAGGGCCGAGCCGAACGACGTATTGGGCTGGTCGCCCATGACGAAGGCCAGGGTGCCGCCGGCGGCCAGTTCGCTGTGCGTGATCCAGCTACGTGTCCAGGGCTTGCCGTTCCAGGTCACCGACTGGATGTACGGACGCCCCTTGCCGTTGCCCTTGGTCTCCACCACCAGCTTCCTGCCGCCGCCCAGTTGTACCTCGGCACGATCTAGCAATGGGCTGCCGAATACATAGTGTGTGCTGACCGGGTCCACGGCATACAGTCCTAGCGCACTCATCACGTACCAGGCGCTCATCTGGCCACAATCCTCGTTACCGGGCAGGCCATCGGGCGCCGGCAGATACATGGTTTCCAGCAGCATGCGCACACGCGCCTGGGTCTTGTGGTGCGATCCGCTGTACGCATAGAGGTAGGGCACGTGATGCGCAGGCTCGTTGCCGAAGGCGTACTGGCCCACCATGCCGGCGATATCCGGCGGGGCATCGTCGGGCAGCGTGGAATCGGTATTGAACAACTCATCGAGCTTGGCCTCGAACGTCTTCTCATCGCCGAACAGCGTCATATAGGCGTAGAGGTCATGCTGGTTCAGGAACGTGGCCTGCCAGGCATTGGATTCGGTGAAGTCACGCCATTTCTTCGAGTGTCCCATGGCGCGCGGGTTGAACGGCTCCAGCCATTTGCCATCGCTGCCACGTGGTCGCACGAAGTTGCTCGTCTTGTCGAATACGTTGCGATAGTTGCGCGAGCGCTTGCGCAGCAGTTCGGCATCATCGTGCGCACCAGCGGCATCGGCCATGGAGGCCATGACCCAATCGTCGTAGGCGTATTCGAGCGTCTTGCTGACCGCTTCGTTATGCAGGTCGGAGGGAATGTAGCCGCGCTTGCGATATTCGGCGAGGCCGAAATAATCGTCCTCCATGGCACGCTTGCGATAGATCGGCCATGCCTTGGCGTAGTCGATGCCGGTGAAGCCTTTGGCCTGCGCCTCGGCAATGACCACGGCCGAGTGGTAGCCGATCATGCATACCGTTTCGATGCATTGCAGCGGCCACACCGGCGGACCGGCGGGGCTTTCGGCTGCCATGCGCACCAGGCCATCGACCAGGTCGGGCACCCGGTCGGGTTGGAACAGGGTCATGAGAGGGTGTTCGGCACGGTAGGTATCCCACAGCGAATACGTGCTGTAGTTGTGCCTGCCGGCGGGCAGCTGGTGCACCTGCATGTCCATGCCGCGATAGCGACCGTCGACGTC
>NZ_DASVMI010000009.1:0-25047 GCF_036384435.1 Dyella sp.
CTACGTGACATCCTTCCAGCGGCGTACCGTCGAACAGCCGCGCGTGACCCACTCCAGCACCAAGCTCAAGCACTTCGACGTGGGCGCGGAAGGCTATTTCAACCTGCTCAATCACGAGTGGAGCTGGGACGCGACGTACAACTATTCGCGCACCAATATCCGGCAGATCAGCACCGGCAACATTTATCTGCCCAATGCCGCCAACGCGCTAGGCCCGACCGTCACCTTGCCCGACGGCAGTGTTGCCTGCGCCGATCCAGCCGCGCGCGCGGCCGGTTGCGTGCCTTGGAACATCCTGGCAGGCCCAGGCGGAACGCCGCAATCGGTCTGGAACTATGTGGGCTATACCGGCACTGCGCGCCAAGCCAGCCAGACCGACGATATCAGCGCCAACGTCACTGGCGGCCTGTTCGACCTGCCAGGCGGCACGGTGAGCATCGCTGGCGGTGTCGAGCATCGCCGCGAAAAAGGCAACTTCCGCCCTGACGCCAATGATTCGGCCGGCCTGACCACCAGCCTGGCCAGCGCGCCCACGCGTGGCAGCTACATCGTCAACGAAGCCTACCTGGAACTGGATATCCCCCTGTTGCGCGATCTTCCTGGTGCACAAGAGTTGGGCGTCAACGGCGCTACGCGCTATTCGCATTACAGCAACTTCGGTAGCACCACCAACAACAAATACAGCTTCCGCTGGCGTCCAATCGAAGACCTGCTCGTGCGTGGTACGTTCGCCAAGGGCTTCCGTGCGCCAACGTTGGACAACCTGTATTCGGGTAGCGGCCAAAGCTTCGAGACTTTCCTCGATCCGTGCGATAGCGTCTATGGCGCATCCGCTTTCAACCCTGGCGTCGCCGCACGCTGTGGTGCGGCCGGTGTTCCGGCGAACTATCGCCAGATCGATCAGACTGGACGGGAAATTGGCAGTAGCGCCGGCGGTCAGACTCCAACGCCATTCATTTCCACGTCCAACCCGAACCTGCAACCTGAAAAATCCATCACGCGCACCATGGGCCTGGTCTACAGCCCGAACTACGTGCCTGGGCTGGACATCACGGTCGACTACTATGACGTATCCGTGCGCAATCTGATCAGCAGCGTCAATGCGTCTTCGATTCTCAACTATTGCTACGTGCAGAACGTCTCTTCGTTCTGCAACGTATTCAAGCGCAATAGCGAGGGGACCATCACCGAACTCACCGAAAGCCTGACCAACCTGGGCTCGCTGCGCACCCAGGGCTATGATTTCGGCGTCCATTACCGCCTACCTGAAACCGCCATCGGCAGCTTCCGCGTCAGCTCCGACAGCAGCTATCTGAGCAAGTACGAGACGGTCAGCGGGCCTGGTGCCGTCACGCAGAGCAACGCGGGCTTCATGGATGGCACGACGGGGCTTTATCGCCTGCGTTCGAACTTGCAGGTCGATTGGAACCTCAAGCAGTTCGGTGCAACCTGGACCATGCGTTACTTCGCCGGCATGAAGGACAGCTGCTACAGCAACACGGCCGATGCCGTGATCGAGTGCAGTAATCCAAACTATACCAACCCCTGGATCGGTAGCACCGGCATAGCCCGCAAGGGTTCGGTAACCTTCCATGATGCGCAATTCCGCTATACCGCGCCTTGGAAGGGCATGTTCACGGTTGGCATCAATAACGTGTTCAACAAAAAGGGGCCGTACTACTACAACGTCAACGCGGCCGGCACCGGCAGCCCGCCGTACAACCCCTCATTTGACCTCGATCGCTACTTCTATGTCTCGTATAACCAGAAGTTTTGATTTTCGGTAATTGCGCAATGCGAAAAGGCGGGCTAATGCCCGCCTTTTTTTTGGATATTGAAAGGCAAATGTCGAGGGAAAACAGACCCGATCCTGATGCGCGCGCGACCGCACGGATAGCATCAACTGCGCTGCTGTGTTCAGGGCGGCTGGGTGCGCTCCTGGAGAAGCCAAGCGCACTCAATCGCATGATTTTGCGCCCACTAAGAGGAACAGGCGCACCAAACTGGCGCGAAACTTGCGGCCAAACCATCGCCAGACTTTGGGTCGACTCGGTCCATCCAAGTAGATGAAATTTGTACGAAATCTGAAAAAACGACTGAAACATTGACACTGTCTTGACATAATTTTGCGCTACAACAATAAGTTAGCACGACATGCGCACAATTTTTGTGCATTACATATTGCGCTTTCGCATCTTTTTGCCTTAACTTCGACATTACATCGACTGTCCCCACGGCTCAGCGATGCCGACGCATGCTCCCTCCCCAGGGCAGGCATGCGAAATCTAGGGAACCAGACGGAGCTGCAAAAAAGCAGACCGCTGGGGATTTTTTCGGAGTTGCGAACAATATGAAGCAAAAGTCACTGTTGGCCGCTGCCATCGCAGCGGCTCTCGTGGTGCCCGTATGGGCTTCGGCACAGGATGCCGCACCGGCACAGGCCGACCAGAGTCAAACCAAGAACCTGGAAACCATCACGGTGACCGGTTCGCGCATTCGCAGCGTGGACGTGGAAACGGCTCAGCCCGTCTTCACCATGTCCCGCGAGGATATCCAGAAGCAGGGTTACGCCAATGTCGGCGACATCCTGTCTCACCTGACCGCGGCGGGCTCGCCCGGTTACAGCAAGTCGGCCGTGCTGACCTCCAACACCTATGCCGGTGGCTCTTACATCGACATCCGCAGCTTGGGCTTCGCCCGTACGCTGGTGCTGGTCGATGGCCGCCGCTGGGGCACCAATGCCGATGGTTTTACCGACCTGGATACGATCCCGGCCTCGATCATCGATCACATCGACGTCCTGAAGGACGGCGCCTCGGCCATCTATGGTTCTGACGCCATCGCCGGCGTGGTGAACATCATCACGCGCCAGAATATCGAAGGCGGCGACGCCAACGTCTATTTCGGCAAGTACGGCCAGACAGACGGCACCCAGCAGCAATACGACTTCACCTGGGGCAACAAGATCGGCAAGCTGTCGTACGTTTTCAGTGGCAGCTACAACAAGGAAGATCCGGTATGGGCGCGCGACCGCAGCTTCTCGCGCTACCCGGATGGTCCGTATCATTCGAACGTCGGCCTGTCCTCGTACGGCCCGGGCGGCCTGATCCTCAACGGTCCGGATGGTCCGCTCAAGCTCAATGCCGGCGGTGATCCGACCAAGCTCGGCGACTACCACGCCTACGACAAGACCGTCGACAACTACAACGCCTCTCAGCAGATGATGCTGATGCCGGAAACCAAGCGTAAGTCGCTGTACGGCAAGGTCGATTATGCCTTCACCGACAACGTCAGCCTGCATGCCGATGCCGCTTATTCGGAGCGTACGTCGATCATCCAGGTGGCCGGCTATCCGCTGGGCACCGGCAACACCGAAGTCGACGGCGTGTTCCCTGATGGCATCACCATCAGCAAGGACAGCTACTACAACCCGCTGGGTAGCCAGCAAGGCTATGCCGATCCGACGGACCTTGAGTTCCTGCGCCGCGGCGTCGAAAGCCCGCGTATCACCAAGAACACCCTCAAGACCTACCGCGTCGGCGTGGGCCTCGATGGTGCGTTCCAGGCTGGCACGCACAACTTCAACTGGGATGTGAACGCCTACGTCAACAAGAACCACGGCGACATCTTCGGTACCGGCAACTACAACCTGCTGAACCTGGCCCAGGGCCTGGGCCCGTCCTTCAAGGACACCGACGGCGTGATCAAGTGCGGTCGTCCGGGCGCGGTCATCGCCGGTTGCACGCCGGTCAACATCCTCGGCGGCGCCGGTTCGCTTACCCCGGATCAGCTGTCGTACATCGGCGTTACGCCGAACGGTACCTACGGCACCCTGGAAACCGGCCTTTCGGCAAACATCACCGGTGACCTTTTCCAACTGCCCGCCGGCATGGTGCAATTCGCAGGTGGCCTGGAATACCGCCGCAACGCAGGCTTCAATCGTCCGGATGATTTCTCGCAGACGGGCCTGTCGACGGATCTGGCCTCGTCGCCAACCTCGGGTAACTACCACACCAAGGAAGCCTACCTCGAGCTGAACGTGCCGGTGCTGGCTGACCTGCCATTCGCCAAGCGCCTGTCGGTGGACCTGTCGAGCCGTTACTCCAAGTACAGCACCTTCGGCAGCACCACCAACAGCAAGTTCGGCCTGGAGTGGAAGCCGTTCGACGACCTGCTGGTTCGTGGCAGCATCGGCGAAGGTTTCCGTTCGCCGACGATCAACGACCTGTACGGCGGCACCTCGCAGACCTTCGACGTCTACACCGACCCGTGCGATACGGTCTACGGTGCGGCCGCCTTCGGCAATGCCAACGCTATCGCCAGCTGCCGTGCCGCCGGCCTGGGCCCGAACTTCCGCCAGACCGACGCCACCGGCACGCCGGTCGACTCCGCTCCTGCGCAGTCGAATACGCCGTTCCTGTCCGGCTCCAACGCCAAGCTCAAGCCGGAAACCTCGCTCAGCAAGACCCTGGGCCTGGTCTATAGCCCGAGCTACGCCGATGGCCTGAACATCTCGCTGGACTGGTACAACATCCGTATCAACAACATCATCAGTGCCGTGAGCTCTGACGATGTGCTCGACGACTGCTATCTGCGCGGCATTGCTTCGGCATGCGGCGAGTTCCAGCGCAACGCGGACGGCCAGGTCGTCAACCTGGTCCATACGCTGACCAACCGCGGTCGCCTGGAGACCGAAGGTTACGACTTTGCCGTGACGTATCGCCTGCCGAAGTTCTCGTTCGGTAACTTCGTCATCCACTCGGATAACAACTACGTCAGCAAGTTCAACAATGCACCCGGCGGCGACAGCCCGACGATCTACTCGGTCGGCCAATACTCCACCTGGCGCGTGCGTTCCAATGCCAGCCTGGATTGGGACCTGGGCAACTTCGGCGCCACCTGGGGCATCCGTTACTACTCGGGCCTGAAGGAAGATTGCGTGTTCGAATGCAATCTGCCGAACTACTACACCCCGGGCGTCGGCATCACGCCGAAGCGCCAGGTCGGTGCGGTTGCGTTCAACGACCTTTCGCTGCGCTGGCATGCGCCGTGGAACGGCGAGTTCTCGATCGGTGCGAACAACGTCTTCAACAAGAAGGGCCCGTTGTTCTACACCGCTTCGAGCAACACGATCGGCAACAGCGGCTTCGTGTACAACCCGTCGTACGACTACGGTCGCTACTTCTACCTGCGTTACAACCAGAAGTTCTAAGCTCTCACGAGCCAGCGCTTCGAAAAAAGCGGACCTTCGGGTCCGCTTTTTTTTGCCTGCATGCCTGGTGACGTCATCCCTACGAAATGGCTTGAGGCCAACGCGTTAAAGAATGACGGGATCGTCCGGCAGCTCGTCGCGGTGTTTGGACCCTGCGGCCGGAAAATACTCAGCCAGCAACCGTTGTGTCGAGGTCACACCTTCGATCAATCCCAAGCGCCAGTCCTGGTGAGCGAAACGAGCGAGCATGGCCTGGCAGATATCTTTCCACGCCGCTTCATCGACGTATCGCGCGATACCGCGATCCACCACGATCTCGATGCGGCGCTCGGCAAGCAGGATGTACAGCAGCACGCCATTGTTGTGTTCCGTATCCCATACACGCAGCCTGCAAAACACCTCCTCGGCCCGAGCCCTGACCGTCTGTCCACCGAGCACACCCAGCGGCGACAGCCTTGCCTCGATGGCAACGCGAATTTCACCGCGATGAGTCTTCTCGCCTTTGGCCACCAGGGCACTGACTTCATCGAGCAAAGTCGCAGGAAAATGCCTGGGCAACTGCATCCAGCCGCCGAAAAGATTGCGCCAAACGCGCACGATCAGTGCCATATCACCAGCTCCCCGACGAACCGCCACCGCCGAAGCTACCGCCACCACCACTGAATCCGCCGCCGCCGCCGCCGCCGCCACCGCCACCGCCGCCGCCGCTGCCCCTTCCCCAGCCGCCTCCTCCGAGGCCACCCCAACCGCCCCAACCACCCCCGCCAATCGAACGTCCTCCTTGCGATGGCAACAGCATGAACAAGCCACCGAAAATCGCGCCGACCACCCCCATGAACAGGGATGCCACTACCCACAGGATCACGCCAACCGCTGCGCCACCCAGTACGGCACGCCCCACGGCAGGAAAGCGGGAGAAAATGCCGCGCAAGAAAAAGGCAGCAAACAACCCGACCATCAGCGCGGTCTGCATATCCACGCCACGATGCTCACGCACGACAGGTTCCACAGGAGGCGGCAGCGACTCGCCATCAATCAATTGAGTCAGGGCTCCCACAGCGTCATGGATGCCGCCGTAGTAATCGTTGTTGCGGAATTTCGGCGCGATGTATTCGCGCGTGATACGCGCAGTCGCCGCGTCAGGCACCGCCCCCTCCAATCCGTAACCGACCTCCATGCGAACACGGCGATCATCCTTGGCGATCAGCAGGAGCAACCCGTCATCGGTGCCTTTGCGCCCGATCCGGTTGGATTCGGCCACCGCCAGCGAATAGCTCTCCAAATCCTGCGGCGCGGTACTGCTCACCATCAGCACCAGCAATTGAGCACCCTTGCGCTTTTCCAACGCAACCAACTGCGCATCGAGTTGATCGATCTGCTGCGCGGTCAGCGTGCCGGTGAGATCGGTGACATGACGCACCAGATGAGGAACCGGCACATCCTCGGCGCGACTCGCGGTCATGGCGAAAAGCATCGCCAGCATCCATACGCCAGCAAAGCAGGAACGCCAGCACGTGATCTTGAAGAGCCTCAACATAAAGCCTCGCTTTTCCAGGATCAGCTACAGGAGCAATGCCCGGCGCAAGCAGCACTCGAATTCAGTGGGCGCTGGCGGGCGCGGCCGGCTTCGAACCGAAATCAACCGTCGGGGCCGTGGCAATCGCTTTTTCGTTCTCCACGGTGAAATTCGGCTTGACCTTGTAGCCGAACATCTTCGCGGTCATGTTGTTGGGAAACGTGCGGATCATCGCGTTATATTCTTCGACAGATTTGATATAACGATTTCGCGCGACGGTAATGCGGTTTTCCGTGCCTTCCAGTTGCACCTGCAAGTTCTGGAACAGATCGCTGGCTTTCAATTGCGGATAGTTCTCGCTGACCACCATCAGTCGCGACAACGCGCTGGACAGCTCACCCTGCGCCTGCTGGAACTGTTGCAGCTTCTGGGCATCGTTCAGCGAATCGCCCGATATCTGCACCGAACCGACCTTGGCACGCGCATTGGTCACCTGGGTGAGCACGCTTTCCTCATGCTGGGCATAACCCTTGACCGTATTGACCAGGTTCGGCACCAGATCCGCACGGCGCTGGTATTGGCTCAACACTTCCGCCCAGGCCGCCTTGACGGCCTCGTCCTGACGCTGAATGGCGTTATATCCGCAGCCAGAAAGGCCGATGAGCATCACGAGCAATGCCATGATACGTAAAGCTTTCATTAGGCCGATCTCCTTGGGTGGATAGCCCATTGCACCATTCGGCGCGGCGTCGTGCAATCTTGCGCTTGACTTCCGGCACTGCTCCAAAGAAACCAGGCGCGATACCCTACAGTCACAGTCGCCGGAGGGCGATTCATTCAGAGATTCAAAGGGAGGGGAAACGATGAAAAGTCCATGGGGAAGGCTGGTCGTTCTGGCTATCGCATCGGCGCTGTCGATGCATGCAGCGGCGCAGGACATGAACGACAAGGCCAATCAGGAAATACTCGATGCCATGCGCCGGACATCCACGGTAGGGCATCCAGATGAGCATGGCGAGTTCCAGGGCATGCAGAAATTCGCTCGCGGCGACTACGCTGGCGCGATGCAGGATTTCAAATATGGCGCGCGCTTCGGCGACAAGCTTTCGCAGTTGAGTATTGGCTTGATGTATCTCAACGGCCAGGGCGTGGAGAAAGATCCGGTCACTGCGTTCGCCTGGGTCGCGATCTCTGCCGAGCGCCAATACCCTCAGTTTCTCGCCACGCGAGATCGCATCTGGAGCGGTCTTGACGACCAGCAGCGCGAAAAGGCGAAAATACTGGTCGAGCAGCTCTATGCCGACTACGGCGATCCGGTGGCCAAGCCTCGTCTTGCCCATGCCATGCACCAGGCACTGGCCGATATCACCGGTACCGGTATGACCTATGCGACCGGCAATGACGTGATTTCCCTTACGCCCGACTACTACAAACGCGATTGCAACGCGCCGACCATCAATGGCGCACCCGTCGATGGTTGCAGCGACACGCTGCAGGACAAAACGCGATGGGACCCGGACCAATACATGAAAACGCGTGATGGCATGTGGCGTGGCACCGTCACGGTAGGACAGGTCGATGGCGACGGCACGTCGCCAGATAACGGCAGGAAGACCAAATAAATACCCTGACACATACCGCGCCAGCTCCCGGCTCCAGCGGCGCGCTGATCAAAACCAGCGCGCCCCCAGGATCAAAGCCCAGCTGAGGAAGGTCAGCAGCAACAGCAGGAAGACCGCGGCCGAGCCCATGTCCTTGGCTCGGCCGGCCAGTTCATGAAACTCCGGGCTGACCTTGTCTACCACCGCCTCTACCGCCGAATTGAGCAATTCCGCGCTCAGCACCAGCAGGATCGGCGTGATCAACGCCAGCTTCTCCAGCGCGCCCTGCCCCAGCCACAGACCGGCCGGCACCAGGATGATGGCCAGCACCACTTCCAGCCGGAACGAAGCCTCGAAATCCCAGCCGGCCCGCAGGCCCTTCATCGACCACTTGAGCGCAGCCCAGACCTGACGGGGACCACGGAAACCCTGCGCTGCCATGTCTCAGCAGGCCTCGCCTGCACGGAATGGGGTCTTGGCCGGGAGAAAAGGGCGGAAAAACATCAGCATGGGCAGGGCCTTGGGGCTCTTGAGCAACCGTTCAGGGCGAGCATCATGCCACACCCATCCTGGGGCCGGCTTAGCCCAGGCGCGGTTCGCGCAAAATCCTGCCTGGTGCGGCGCAGCGCGCCCTGTGGCACGGATCGGGTACCCTTGATCGCTTGTGGCCTTCGACAGGGGCCCGTTCGCCGGTCGCTCCGCGACCGTTGTATGAACCGCGTACGGAACAGTTATGCCAATCCAGAATCCACCGGTCTCGCAGACCCGATCCTTCACCACCGTTTTCATGATCGAGATGTGGGAGCGCTTCGGCTTCTACGGCATGCAGGTGCTGATGGTCACCTACATGATGAAGAAGCTTGGCTTCGTCGATACCAAGGCCAATCTCGTCTGGGGTGCCGCCGCGGCGTTGATCTACGCCACACCGGCTATTGGTGGCTGGATCGGCGACAAGCTGATCGGCACGCGCCGCACCATGCTTACCGGCGCGGTGGTGTTGGCCATCGGCTACGCCATGCTGTGGATTCCTTCCAGCAACCCGACCCTGCTCTATGTCGCACTGGGTGTGATCGTGGTCGGCAACGGCTTCTTCAAGCCCAATGCCGGCAACCTGGTGCGCAAGATCTATGAGGGCGATGACACGCGCATCGACAGCGCGTTCACCATCTACTACATGGCCGTCAACATCGGCTCGATGATCTCGATGACGGCCACGCCATGGATTCGCGACTACGTGGGCAAGAACTACGGCGATTCGCTCGGCTGGCACACGGCATTCGGTTCCTGTGCGGTGGGTCTGGTGCTGGGCCTGGTCAACTACATGCTCATGCAGCGTACGCTGTCGCATATCGGCTCCGAGCCCGATGCGAAGCCGATCAACGTCAAGCGGGCTGCCTTGTTGTTCGTAGCCTCGCTGGTGATGGTGTTCGTCGCGGCGGGCATCCTGCAAAGCCTGCTGATCGCCAAGGGCGCCGTCGCGCTGGCCGGCATCGTGATCCTGTGCATCTTTGGCTACCTGATCGCCAACAGCCGCAAGAACGAGCGTTCGGGCCTGATCGTGGCGCTGGTGCTGACGGTGCAGACGATCTTTTTCTTCATCTTCTACGCCCAGATGGCGACCTCGCTGAACCTGTTCGCACAGCGCAACGTAGACCTGAATTTCAGCCTGTTCGGTATGCCGTTGTTTACCTGGATTCCCGAGCAATACCAGAACCTCAACGCGATCTGGATCGTGATCCTCAGCCCTGTGCTGGTATTTATCTACAACTCGCTCGGTCGCGCCGGCAAGGACCCCTCCGTCGCCGCCAAGTTCGCCCTGGGCTTCGCCGCCGTGGCGGTGGGCTTTTTCATGTATGGCCTGGGCGCGACCCATGCGGTTAACGGCCAAGTATCTTCCTGGACCATGGTATGGGGTTATGGCCTGTACTCGCTGGGTGAATTGCTGGTCAGCGGCCTCGGCCTGGCCATGATCGCGCGCTACGTCCCGGCTCGCATGGGCGGCTTCATGATGGGCGCCTATTACGTTGCCGTGGGTATTTCGCAGTACCTGGGCAGCATCGTGGCCAATCTGGCCAGCATCCCCTCGGATATCAAGGATCCGATGCAATCGCTGCCGATCTATGTGAACCTGTTCAACAAGCTTGGCATGGTCGGCATTGCCTGCACCGTGATCGCACTGGCCGTGCTACCGATCATGAAGAAGCTCTCCAACAGCCACGCCCAGGCCGACGCGCCCACTGCGCTGCCAGCCGTGCATAGCGAAGAGCCGGCCTGACGACCCAGCTTGCCATCGCGCAGTAACATAGGCCGGCAGCATTTCGCTGCCGGCCTTTTTTGTGGAACCCATGGGATACCGATCACGCCAGGCGCAATTGCAACGCACCGGCCCCGCGGCTCTTGCCCGCACGCTGGCATGGCTGCGCCTGTGCGCCATCTCCGGTCAGAGCCTGGCTGTGTTCTTCTGCTCCTTGTGGATGCACTTGAGCATTCCATTGCTGCCATTGCTGGTGGGTATTGGTGCGCTGGCGATCTTTTCCGTATTCGCCGCCTGGCGTCTGACTCAGCCGGCTCCGATGCGCGAATGGGAAACCATCGTCCATGTCGGCGCCGATACCCTGGTGCTCGGTTACCTGCTGTATTTCACCGGCGGCGCCAGCAACCCGTTCATCATGCTGTTGCTGGTGCCCATCGCCCTGAGCGCGGCGGCGCTCTCGGTACCTGCCGTCCTGGCCATCGCTACCCTGGCCGGGGTTGCCTACCTGGCCCTGCTGGTGTGGTATGTGCCACTGCCCGAACCGCCGCAGGATGCCTTCATCGGCGATATCGCGCTGTACATCGCCGGCATGGGCGTGAACTTCGTCATCAGCGCCCTGCTGCTCGGTTTCTTCATCAATACCCTGGCGCGCAACCTGCGCCGGCAGCAGACCGAAATGCAACGCGTCCGCGAGCGCGCCTTGCGCGATGAGGGCATCCTGGCTATTGCCACCCAGGCAGCGGGCGCCGCGCATGAACTGAACACCCCGCTATCGACCATGCGCACCCTGCTGCCTGAGCTGCAACGCGAACATGCCAACGACCTGGCGCTATCGGATGATCTTCAATTGCTGCGCGACCAGGTGGATCGGTGTCGTACCATCCTTCGCGAGATGGTCGCCTTCGGCAAGGCGCAACTCTCGCAGGAGCCGGAGCGCCATACCGTGCAACGCTTCATCAACAGCTGCCTTGAGCGGTTCCAACTGCTGCGACCGGAAGCCGAGCTGACGCTGGACATCCAACCCGACGCCGCCGACGTGGTACTGCGCACGCCACCGGGTTTGCGCCACGCGCTCATCAACCTGCTCAACAATGCCGTGGATGCTTCGGAAATGAAGCAAACGGCTGCGGTCAGCCTCGATGTGCGGGTTCAAGCCGGCTGGCTGGAGCTGACCGTTCGCGATCATGGCCCGGGTTTCGACGAAGACCTGGAACTGGCACAGTTGGGCCTGTCGCAGAAGGTCAGCGGACTGGGTATCGGCCTGGCGCTGGCCGAAGCAACGGCCGAACGCCTGGATGGCGAGCTGATCGCGGATAATTACAAGGACGGCGCGCAGATGTGCCTGCGCCTTCCGCTGGCCGTCGTAGCTGCCAGCGATAACCAAGTTACCCGGAGCCCTGCCCCATGACCGATTCGCCGAACACGACGCCAGCCCAACCGCTGCTGATCATCGACGACGACCCGACCTTCGCACGCGTGTTGGCTCGTGCCTTGGGATCACGAGGCTTTGAAGTCATCACCGCCAGCAACGCCGACGAGGCGCGCGCCATGACGCGGCGCCATCATCCACGCTACTGCGTGCTGGACCTCAAGCTCGGCGAAGAGAATGGCTTGCGGCTGATCCCCGAACTGAAAGCCCTGGTGCCGGATATCCGCGTGCTCCTGCTCACCGGCTACGCCTCCATCGCCACTGCCGTGGAAGCGATCAAGCGTGGTGCGCATGACTATCTGTCCAAGCCCGTGGATGCCGATGCGGTGGTGCGCGCGCTGCTCGATGGCGACAACGCGCCGAGCGAAGAAGATGTCATCGATGCTCCCGAAGCGCCACTGGCGCTGCGTCGCCTGGAGTGGGAGCACATCCAGCGCGTGCTCACCGAATGCGACGGCAACATTTCCGAAACCGCTCGCAGACTAGGCATGCACCGCCGCACACTTCAACGCAAGCTGAGCAAGCACCCGGTGAGAGAAAGACCTGAAGGTGGCGAGTAAAACCGCACGCTGCGCGAGCTGTGAAGAGTCAAGAGCCAAGGTCGGCAACGTTGCTCTTCCTCTTCACTCATCCGATGCGGATGGAAGCGGCTCGCCGGTGCCGTCGTCTTCATCGCCATAGAGCGCTACATGCGGTACACCGTCAGCACCGATCCAGCCGCGATACATGCCGTCGGTATTGAAGGGCATGGCAATATGGCCGTCAGCATCGAGTGCGATGGCACCGCCGTTGCCGCCCATGGATGGGATTTCCTGATTGATGACCTCCGCGGCAGCGCGATCGAGTGGTACGCGCATCTGCGTCACACGCATGCAGATTTCATGTGCCGCAACCGTGCGGATGTAGTACTCGCCCCATCCAGTGCCAGAGACGGCACAGCCGGAATCGGCATAGGTGCCCGCGCCGATGATCGGAGAGTCGCCCACGCGGCCATAGCGCTTGTCGGTAATGCCCCCCGTGGATGTGCCTGCCGCCAGGTGTCCGGCCACATCGAGCGCCACGGCACCGACGGTACCGAAGTGCTTGGCGGTCTCCTCATCCGCATGCGGCTTGCGCATGCGATCTTCCTTCAATGCCTTTTGCAACTGCTGCCAACGCTCCTCGGTGCGAAAATAGCCAGGATCGACCAGGGCGATACCCACTTCCTTGGCAAATGCTTCCGCACCCTCGCCAACCAGCATGACATGCTCGGATTTCTCCATCACCGCACGCGCAAGCAGGATGGGGTTCTTCACCCGGTGCAGGCCGGCCACCGAGCCGGCACGTAGCGTAAAGCCATCCATGATCGCCGCGTCGAGCTCGTTCTTGCCGTCATGGGTGAACACCGCCCCCTTGCCTGCATTGAAATTGGGGTCATCTTCCAACAGCACGATCGCCGCCGATACGGCGTCGATCGCCGCCTTGCCGCTCTTGAGCTGGGCATAACCGGCCTGTAAAGCCTGGGTCAGCGCCGCACGCACTGCTTTTTCCCGCGCTGGACTCATGTCGCGCTTGATCACCCCGGCCCCGCCGTGGATGACCAGCACTGGGCCGGCATGCACCGCTCCGGCCATGCTCAACGCAGTCATGGCGACAAACAGGTACTGCTTCACGCGACGCTCTCCGGGATAGATGTCGTGCCCGGAGTATAGGATGTCCGATGTGGATGCTCAGCCGTATGGCATCGCCAACCGGGGGACAAGATCAACCGAATGATCAAAACGTGACCGACCGCCGGCTGCCGCATCCAGGCTCATGGGCCGCACCGGCGCCCTTAAACTCTCGCTCCGGTGGTATGCGGCTCGCGGGCCTGATTCCCCTTGCAGCAAGGCGACCCGCGAGACCTCACACCATGCCCCTCGCAGCCCAGGTTCATGGTCACGCCGATGAAGAAGCTGTGCTCGATCTTTGCCTGCCCCGCCGCGCCCCCAGTCAGCGACGTGCGGGCCAGCGCAATGACAACACCGACAACAACGCCGTCGTCAACGCCACGAGGGGCGGCAACAAGAGAGAAAGCAGGGAGTCGGGTGGATTCATGACTCACTTTTCCAGTAAGGGCCGGCGTGATCGGCCCGTTCCATATCAGCAACCCTGGCTTGGCGTCAGCTTCAACGTAAGCGTGTGATCGAAACCTGGCTTGCCGTTCTGCGCCTGCATCTGCTGTCCGATCATGATCGTCGCCTCCTGGTTGGGCAGCGTGCGTACGCGGGGATGAGTCGGCTCCTTGAGCGTACCGCCCGTCACTTCAGCCGATATCTCCAGCAAGCCGCCTTCGGCAGCATCCACGCCCACGGAGGCCTGCCAGGGAGCGATTGCCTTGTCATCACCCTCGGTCAGTTGCACGCGCTGGCCTTTGATGAGGCAACTCTTGATGTGCAGGGGATCGGCACGGCCGCTGCTGACAACGTCCAGGTTAAGCAGGTAGTGCCCTTCCGTGAGCGGCACGCTCGTAGGTGCTCCGGCACCCGCATAGGCAGCGCCGCCAGCGCAAGCCACCAGCAGCGCCACGGCGGTGCTGCCCCAAACACGTTTCGAACGACTGATCCTGGCTTTCTGCAACATGGCTATCCGCTCCGTTAAGGGATGACGAGGGGACCACGCACAACCCCATGGCAACGCAGCATGCGTTGTCTGTGTCTTGAGCATGGCCAAGGCATAACGACGGCGTTGACCTGCATGCTCGCGCAGCACCGCCGCATCGCAAGCCAGTTCCTGATCGTGGCGCCACGCACGCAGCGCCCACCAGAGCAGTGGGTGAAACCAGAAAATGCAGGCACACGCTTGCGCCCATGCACACCACCAACCATCGCCGCGACGAATATGCATGGCCTCATGCGCGAGGATGAGTCGGCGCTCGCCCTCGTCGTAGCGCTGGGCAAAATCACCAGGCACCACGATGCGCGGACGCCACATGCCAACCATGGCCGGCCCGACCGAGCAATCGCACGCCTGCCAGATGCGCAGCCCTCGCATGGCTGCAGGCCAGGACGTACCTGCGCGGATACGCCGCAGGAAACCCAGTTGGCTCCAGCAGGCAAATGACAACGTAAGCAGCGCACCTATCAACCACACCACCGGCAACCAGGTCGTGCCTACCGTCGAAAATGGCAGGCTTGCCGCCATGCGTTCATGCGCGATGTTCGTCACCGTCACGATCAGCGGCGGCAAGGCTGGCAGATGCATGCCCTGGCCGTGAGGTAACACCGTGGCCAGTACAGCCAACGGCGGCATCGCCCACAAAGGGAAGGCCACACTTGCGCCCAGCCAACGTCTGACCGGATGGCGCAGTAACGCAACGGCCAGCACAGCCAGCGTGAATACCACCGTGATCGCGCGCAATACGGACAGCCAGGACTCAAGGCTGGTCATCGTCCATGTCCTCCAGCAGTTGCTTCAACTCCGCGATATCCTTGCGACTGAGCTTGCGCTGCTCGGAAAAGTGCGCGACTAGTGGAGCGATACGACCGTCGAACAAGCGGTCGAGCAGGCCCTTGCTCTCCTGCGATACGTATTGCTCACGCGTCAGCTTGGGCGAGTACAAGTATTTGCGTCCTTCCCGCTCGGCGCGCACGGCCTTCTTCTTGAGCAGTCGATTAAGTAGCGACTTGACCGTGCCCTCCTGCCAGCCCTGCTGCGGCCCCACGTCGGCAAGAATTTCCTCGGCACTGCGCGGCGCCTGCCGCCAGAGCACATCCATGACTACCGCTTCGGCTTCACTGATCGACACAAGTCACCGTTTACATGTGTAAGCGACACTAACGATTACATGCGTAAACGTAGCTCGTCAAGCCCAGCAAACCGCCGCGCGCCGGCTTGGACCTTCGTACAGCGTGGGGCTGCCCCCGATCCGTCGTATGCTAGGCAGCTGACTCTCCCCAGTTAGAAGGCATCGCAATGGACAAGGTTTTTGCAAACGCGAAGCAGGCCCTGGACGGATTGCTGTCCGACGGCATGACGATCGCCGCGGGCGGCTTCGGCCTGTGTGGTATCCCGGAGAACCTGATTGGCGCCCTGCTCGAGGCTGGCACCAAAGGCCTGACCATCGTCGGAAACAACGCCGGCGTGGACGATTTCGGCATGGGTCCCTTGCTCAAGACTCGCCAAGTCAAGCGCGTGTACGCCTCATACGTGGGCGAAAACAAGGAATTCGAGCGCCAGGTGCTGGCCGGCGAGCTGGAGCTGCACCTGGTTCCCCAAGGCACTCTGGCCGAAAAGCTGCGCGCCGGTGGCGCGGGCATTCCCGGTTTCTATACACGTACCGCGTTCGGCACCAAGCTGGCCGACGGCAAGGAGACCAAGACGTTCGGCGACAAGGAATACGTGCTCGAAGAAGCCATCCATGCCGATCTTTCCATCGTCAAGGCATGGAAGGGCGACCGATTGGGCAACCTGGTGTTTCGCAAGACCGCACGCAACTTCAACCCGATGATCGCCACCTGCGGCAAAACCTGCGTGGCCGAAGTGGAAGAACTGGTGGAGATCGGCGAACTGGAACCGGACCAGATCCACGTGCCGGGCATCTACGTCGATCGCATCATCCAGGGCGAGAAGTACGAAAAGCGCATCGAATTCCGCACCATCGCCGGCGCCAATACCGGCAAGGAAAGTCCGATCCGCGTGGCCATGGCGCAGCGCGCCGCCAAGGAACTGCGTGACGGCTTCTACGTGAACCTGGGTATCGGCATTCCCACCCTGGTCGCCAACTACATTCCCGAAAACATCGACGTCACGCTGCAATCGGAAAACGGCCTGCTCGGTATCGGTCCGTTCCCGGACGAGGCCCACGTTGATCCGGACCTGATCAATGCCGGCAAGCAGACCATCACCAGCCAGCCCGGATCGAGCTATTTCTCCAGCGCCGAATCGTTTGCCATGATTCGTGGGGGCCACGTGGACCTGTCCATTCTCGGCGGCCTGGAAGTGTCGGCCAACGGCGACCTCGCCAACTGGATGGTGCCCGGCAAGATGGTCAAGGGCCCTGGCGGCGCCATGGATCTGGTCAGCGGTGTCAAGCGCGTCGTTGTATTGATGGAGCACACCGCCAAAGATGGCTCGCCCAAGATCAAGGACCAGTGCGACCTTCCGCTTACCGGCAAGGAAGTCGTCGATCTCATCATCACCGACCTGTGCGTGTTCGAAGTGAACAAGGGCAAGGGCCTGAAGCTGATCGAGCTGCACGAAGGCGTGACACTCGAAGACGTCAAGGGCAAGACAGGGTGTGAGTTCGAGGTAGGGCTTTAATGGAGTGAGGTCGCCCGCTGACGCGGGCTGTCAGGAGTTAGGTCGCCCCCTCGTGGGCTGTCAGGAGCGAGAGCGAGCTGAAATTTTCGAGCCGCTTTTGCGCCCCTAACTCCTAACTCCTGACAGCGAAGCAGCACTACACATTCGCTGGCAACGGCTGCGGAAATTTCACCCTCGCGATGTGCTGTCGCCCTTCGCGAGTCTGCAGTTCCAGTTCCCAGGCGAAGCGTTCACTGATGCGGCGGGCGATGGCCAGTTCGAAGCCGTGGCGGTCCACCGCGTTGTCCTGGTCATCGGACTGGCTGGTTACGGAGATCACGCCAGGCAGTACGGTCACCACGATGGTGCCCTGCTCGGCCTGCTGACAAGCGTTGCGGATCAGCTGCCAGCACAGCACCGAGAACACCTGCGGCGAGCCATGCAGAGCAAAGCTGGCCGGTTCTTCGAGCACCAGTTCAATCGGGCGACCATGCAGCAGGTCGCGTGCATCATCAAGTTCCCGGCGAATGACTTCATTGACCACGAAGTCTTCCATGCTCAGGCCGTTGTCCGACTCGCGCGCCAGGATCAACAACGCTTCCACCAGCGAGCCCATCTCCCGGCTTGCACGCTTGATGCGTTGCACGGATCGCTGACCGAACTCACCCAGTGCCGACTCATCGGACAACATGTCCGCCGACATCTTGATTACGGTCAAGGGACTGCGCAGCTCGTGACTGGCATCGCGGGTGAATTCGCGCTCGCGCTGGTTGTAACTGGCGATACGACTGGCGAAGCTGTGCATACCGCGCGCCAGTTCGCGCACGTCGGACGTCGAGCGCCGCGGCATGCGCTCTTCAGCCCATCCGGATGGATCGGGCTTACGCTCGTCCCAACAGCGCATCACGCCAATCAGGTGATGCACCGAAGACCATTCGCGTCGCGCCGCCATCCAGCCGAGGATGCTGATGATGACCACCAGCAACAACACGGCCGGAAGCGGAGCGACGTTGAACGCGCCCATCAAAGACACAATGATCAGTGCAAGCAATTGAAGACCGAAGATCAACGCAATGCGTTGATAGAACGTTCCACCTTGCGAGCCCGATTTGTGCGAATTGCCCCTGCTGGTTTCCATAGGAAAGCCGCCGGCCCCGGAGGGCCGGAGTTACATGGCCGACGCCACCTCCGTTTCAAGGTCCGCAAGACGGTAGCCGGCCGAGTGGATGGTATGCAACAGCGGGCGTTCGAACGGTTTGTCGATGACCCGGCGCAGGTTATAAAGATGCGAGCGCAGAGTGTCCGAATCGGGCAGTGTGTCGCCCCAGATCTCGCGCTCGATATCACGGCGACTGACCACGCGCGGCGATTCGCGCATGAGGATGGCTAACAGCTTCAGCCCGATCGGCGACACAGTCAGTTCTTGACCACCGCGCGTCAGTCTTAGTGTGGCCGTGTCGAGCGTCATGTCGCCCACGGTCAACACTTCGGTAGATACCTGGCGGCGGTCGCGGCGGATCAGTGCACGCAGGCGTGCCTCCAGTTCGCGCACCTCGAACGGCTTGACCAGATAGTCGTCGGCGCCGGCTTCCAGGCCCACCAACTTGTCTTCCAGCGTATCGCGGGCGGTCAGCATCAGCACTGGCGTGGACTTCTTGGCATCCTTGCGCAGCTTACGGCAGACATCCAGGCCGTCCATGCCGGGCAGCATGAGATCCAGAACCACCACGTCATAACTGTTGGACACAGCCAGATGCAGGCCACTCACACCATCGGCGGCGTAGTCGACGGAATATCCCCGGCGTTCGAGGAATTCACCCACCATCTCGGCGATCTGCCGGTTGTCCTCTACCAGTAGTACCAAACCGGCTTGCTCGTCACGTGAACTCATTCTTGCCTCCCGCTCGCTGAGGGATTTCACAAAGGTGAACAGCTAACGATTAAGCCGGTGACAAGTGCGTGAAATCGTTTTCGACCAGTTCAGCAGCGTTTAGGAATCCTCTTTAAACGCGAGGAGTGAGTGGGGGAAGTGAGGGCGGGCTCGTCGCGGCTGGCCAACTCGGCTCTTTTCTCACCACTCACTTTTTATCTTCCAGCCTTTCGCTCTAGAGCAAGGGCTGCAAGTGCTTCCACACCGTATCGAGCACCATCGGCTCACCGGCAGCGACGGGATGAAGGCCATCGTCCTGCATCAGTTCGGGCTTCAAGGCCACACCGTCGAGCAGGAACGGCACCAGCCCAGTGTGTTTTTGGCCAGAAAGGTCGCTGTAGATCGCACGCAGACCATCGCGGTACTGGGGCCCGTAATTCACCGGCAATTCGATGCCCAGCAACAGTACCTTCGCCTTGGCCGCCTGGGCTTGGTCGATCATCGCCGCCAGGTTGGTCCGCAGCGCATCCAGCGGTAGACCGCGCAAGCCATCGTTGGCGCCCAGTTCCAGCACCACGATCGACGGCTTGTACTTGGTTAGCAGGGCCGGCAAGCGATTGCGGCCGCTCAGCGAGGTCTCTCCGCTGATACTGGCATTGACCACGGACCAACCCGGCTCCATCTTCGTCAGGCGGTCGCCCAGCAAATGCACCCATCCGGCCTCCACCGGGATATTGTGCGCGGCCGACAGCGAGTCGCCGAGCACCAGCACCGTCTTGGGTGTGGCTGCCTGGGTTGTCCCTGCCGCCAATGACAACAGCAGTACTACAAGGAAACGAAGCATGAGTGGTCCATCCCGTGTTCTTCTCGATGCCCGCGATGTTAGCAAGTCGGTACGAGGCCCCGAGGGGCAGTTGGATATCCTCAGCAGCGTGAGCTTGCAGGTGCATTCAGGCGAGAGCTTCGCCATCGTGGGCGCCTCGGGCTCGGGCAAGACCACCTTGCTAGGCCTGCTGGCCGGCCTGGACACCCCCACCAGCGGAAGCATTGCGTTGGATGGCCATGCGCTGGAACAGCTCGACGAGGAAAAAAGAGCGGACTTGCGCCGTCGCCTGGTCGGCTTCGTGTTCCAGTCGTTTCATTTGCTGCCCGCGCTGACCGCCGAGGAAAACGTGATGCTTCCGCTGGAGCTGGAAGGCGCCAGCGATGCGCGATCGCGCGCGCGCGAAGCCCTGGATGCAGTGGGCCTGGGCCACCGACGCCACCACTATCCGGCGCAGCTTTCCGGCGGCGAGCAACAGCGCGTAGCCATCGCACGCGCCTTCGTGCACGGCCCACGCCTGCTCTTCGCCGACGAACCCACTGGCAACCTCGACCAGCGCACCGGCCATCACGTCAGTGATTTGTTGTTTGCGCTCAATCAGGATCATCACACCACCCTGGTGCTGGTGACGCACGATTCACGCCTGGCTGCGCGTTGCACGCGACACGTGGAACTGGATAACGGCCGCATCCTGCGCGTGGTCAACCAGGGCGAGAGGGCCGCGTCATGAGTTCGATGGATGGCATGCGCGCTGTCGCCGCGCGCATCAAGGAGGCGATGGCATGAAGCTGATCCTGCTTGCCTTGCGCAGCCTACGTCGGGAATGGCACCTGCCTGAGCTGCGCACCCTGGCCGCGTCGCTGGTGCTGGCCGTGGTGGCTCTGGGCGTGGTCGCTACGCTGACCGCTCGCGTCGAACGCGGCATGTTGGCCAGCGCCGCCGAACTGATTGGCGGCGACATCGGCATCAGTTCGCCCCAGGCCCTGCCGCCCAGCTACACCGATGACGCTACCCGGCTCGGCTTGAAGACCAGCCGTGGCGCGAGTTTTCCCAGCGTTGCGTTCGTGCACGACCAGAGCCAGTTGCTCGACGTTCAGGCCAGTGACCAGGCCTATCAGTTACGAGGCACGCTGGAAATCATCGACGCCCAGGGTCACGACCACACCGACGCGCATGCACCTGGCGCTGGCGAGGTGTATCTGGATCATCGTGCGCTGGTCGCCCTGGGCCTCAAGCCCGGCGACTCATTGCAACTGGGCGGCCGCAACCTGCACATCGCCGCCGAACTGGTCCGCCAGCCGGATGGAGGCGAGTTGCTGCCGCTGGCACCGCGTGCGCTCATGAGCCTGGAAGATGCCGAACAGGCGGGCCTGCTCGGTATTGGCAGTCGCGCGCGCCATCGCCTGCTGGTTGCCGGCGATCCCGACCCGGTACGCCGCTGGCGCGCCGCCGCCCAGGACAGCAAACTGCCACAGGGCGCGGAACTGATGACGCCGGAACAGACCCAGGAACGCATGCGCAGTGCGTTCGATCGCGCCGGTTCGTTCTTGCGTCTGACGGCGCTGCTCTCGGCACTGCTGGCCGGCGTGGCGATCGCGCTGGCCGCCCAGCGCTACGCGCGCCGCAAGACACACGAAGTGGCATTGCTGCGTGCCATCGGCACCCCACGCCGGCGCGTGCTCGGCCTGCTGGTGGGCACCCTGGCCGCGCTGGCCATCCCGTCGGCGGCCTTGGGCATCGTGCTGGCCCTGGGCCTGGCGCAGGGCGCCTGGAGCTTCGCCAGCCAACTGTTTACCGCCGTGCCGACGGAACTGCCTCTGGGACCGGCGTTTGCCGCCGCGGCCATGGGTATCGCCGTGCTGGCGGGCTTCGCCCTGCCTCCGCTGGCGCGACTGGCGGAGGTGCCCCCGGTGGCGGTGTTCCGTGACAGCGTCACTCGCCGGGTGCGACGCTTCGACAGCCTGTACGCGGTACCCGCCATCGTGGCCGTGGCCCTGATCTGGACCCAGAGCGGCTCGGCCCGTCTGGCTGGCATCCTCGCCGTGAGCCTGGTCGGCGTGGCGGCCATCGCCGCCCTGCTCGCGGCGCTGCTACTGTGGGCCGCCCGTCGCGTTGCGCCGGGAGTCCATCCGGCATTGCGCCTGGGATTGGCGGCCTTGGCCCGACGGCGTGGCATGAGCCTGATCCAGGCTACCGCGTTGAGCTTGGGACTGGTGGCGTTGTTGCTGTTGGCAATCGTAGCGCCTGCGCTACTGGAAGGCTGGCGCCGCGAATTACCTACCGATACGCCCAACTGGTTCGTGCTCAATTTGCAGGATGACCAACGCGACAGCTTCGAACACAGCGTCACCACACTGGGCGGGCAGAAGCTCAACATGCTGCCGCTGGCCGTGGGCAAGCTCACCGCCATCAACGGCACGCCCGTGGACAGGCTGCCACTGGACGAACGCGCCAAGGATTGGGCCGATCGCCAGTTGCGCCTGTCATGGGCCGGCGAACTGCCACCGAGCAACCAGATCGAGCAGGGCCAATGGGCTGGCTCCCACCCTCCGCAGGCCGAGGTATCGGTCGACGTGAGCTGGCGCGACATGTTCCACCTCAAGCCTGGCGACACCATGAGCTTCAACGTGGGCGAAGGCAACATCGATGCCAAGGTCACCAGTATCCGCAAGGTGGATTGGAGTTCGTTCCGGGTGAACTTTTTCCTGTTGCTTGATCCGGCGCATGCCAAGGATCTGCCGCACACATGGATCGCCAGTTTCTATCTGCCGCGTGGACACACACAGCAATTGGCCACTTTGTCGCGCGATTACAGCAACCTGAGCCTGATCGATGTGGACTCCCTGCTGGACCGGGTGCGCGAGATCGTCGACCGGGTCAGCAATGCCGTGCGCTGGGTGCTGGGATTCAGTCTGCTGGCGGGCGCGTTGGTGCTGGCTGCCGCCTTGGCCGCCAGTGCGGCCGAACGGCGCCACGAAGCCGCCTTGCTTCGCACCCTGGGAGCGCGCCGATTCCAATTGCGCGCGGCCGCAGCCTGTGAATTCGCCTTGCTTGGCCTGGTCGCCGGCCTGACCGCGGCGCTTGGCGCGATTGGCACTGGCATCTGGATGGGCCGGGCAGTGTTCCATATCGATGGCTTTGTGCCACCGTTAGTGCCGCTGTTTGTCGCCGCGCTGGTCGCCGCTGTCGTGGTGATGCTGCTCGGCCTGGCGGGCACGCGTACCGTGACGCGCACATCACCGATGCGCCTGTTGCGGGAGGGCTGACAATTCGACGATCCTCGGCAGGCGCGACTTCATTCGCGAAGCCGCCTGCGATCCCGTCGCAGATAGGGGTTGTTAAAACCTCCACGTCGCGACCTCATCGCGACTTGCTTCGCGAATGAATCCGCTCCTACCAGGCAAGGCAAGTCACGGCCTGGAGGTTTTAAAACGCTAATCTGCGACTGAAGTCGTCGCCACCAATGGACATCTTGCGGAAATCATGAGTCGTCTCGAAAGCCTCTACCAGCGCCTGAAACACGAATGGCTGCTGCTATTGTTCGCGCTGCTGGCGGTCGTGCTGGCGATCGCCGATCCGCACGGGTGGCGTGACTATCAGCGCTGGCTGCGCCTGCCCACCCTGGCCGGGCTGTTCGGCTTGATGCTGGCCATCCAGGGAATTCGCGACAGCGGATGGGTACAGCGCATTGCGGTATCACTGGTCTCGCGAATGCATTCGCTGCGTGGCTTGGGACTGTTGCTGGTGACGTCCACCGCGTTGCTTTCCACGGTGCTTACCAATGATGTCAGCCTGTTTCTGCTGGTACCGCTGACCGTGGCCATCGGCGCCATGACCAACTTGCCCGTGTTGCGCATGGTGATCCTGGAGGCTTTGGCGGTGAATGCCGGCTCCACCATCAGCCCAATAGGCAATCCGCAGAATCTTCTGCTGTGGCAATACCAGCACCTGCCCTTGCTCACCTTCGTACGCGTGATGCTGCCGGCAGCCGCCGTGATGTTTGCGCTGGTAGCTCTGCTGACATGGTTCTGGCTGCCGCGCGCCCGCATCGAGCTCGACAACGAGCGGCTGGATCACCCGCAGGCAAGCATGCAACTGGGTCTGCTGTCACTGGTGGCGCTATCGATGATGGTCCTGATGATGGAAAACGGCCAGGCGTTGCTCGGTGCCGGGCTTGTCATCGTGCCGTTCTTGATCGAACGCGGCCCCTTGCGCCGCCTCGACTGGCTGCTGCTGGCCACTTTTGCTGCCATTTTCCTGTCCCTGGGCCATCTGGCCGAACTGCCATTGGTGCAGAACGCCCTGAGCCATCTCGACCTTGATCGCCCGCTCAACCTGTACCTGGCTGGCATCCTCGCCTCCCAGGTTATCAGCAACGTACCGGCCACGGTGCTTCTACTCGACCATGCCTCCGATGCCATGGCTCTGGCCGTCGCCGTCAACGTTGGCGGCTTCGGCCTGGTCATCGGCTCGCTGGCCAATCTCATCGCCCTGCGCCTGGCCAGACAACCGGGCTCCATGGCACTTTTCCACCGCGTGTCGGTACCGTTCCTGCTGGTGTGCGGGCCAGCGGTTTATGGCGTGTGGATGGTGATGCATCGGTGAGGTCGCTCGCGCCAGCGACTTCACTCAATCGTCATCATCGCGCGGCACGCTCACCTTGCCCGCGATCTCGGACTTGTGCACGTCGCCGCTGCCCTTGGCGCCGAGGCTGAAGTCGCCGCGCACGTTGTGCACGCTGAGGTCGCCAGAGCCGAGCGTATCGGCACGGACATTACCGCCCACATGCTGCAACGTGACATCCCCTGAGCCGATGCTGCCGATCTTGGCGTCACCCTTGATGTCGTGAAACTTGGCATCGCCCGAGCCCACCGAGCCGATCTGCAGGCTTCCAAGCGTGCTGCCGTCCATGTCGCCGGAACCGACGCTGCCGATAAAGACTTCGGCAATGTCGTTCACATGCAGGTCGCCCGAACCAACGTGACCTTCAACGTGCTGCACGCCGCGCACCCAGCCGTCGCCCGAACCGACGTTGATCGCCACCGGCATCTTCGAAGGCAGGGTCACGTTGATGTCCAGGTCA
>NZ_DASVMI010000010.1:0-32772 GCF_036384435.1 Dyella sp.
AGCGGCCTGGGATTGGCCTTGTCGCGCGAAATCGCCCGCGATCATGGTGGCGAGCTACGTTTCGTCAGCCGACCTGGCGAAACGGTTTTCAGTCTTTATCTTCCGCTGGAGCGTACGCATGATTGATGGCGTACGAGGTGAACGAACATGAGCCAGGATATCTGGATCGCCGATGACGATCGCGGCGTGCGTTTTGTGTTGGCTGAAGCCTTGCGCGATGCAGGCCACGATGTGCGTGAATTCAACGATGTCGCATCCGTGCGCGCCGCGTTGCACGAATCGCGTCCCGCCCTGCTGATTACCGATGTGCGCATGCCCGGCGAGGATGGCCTGGGCTTGCTCGCCTCATTGCAGGAACAGGGCATCGGTCCGGTCATCGTGATGAGTGCATTTACCGACGTGGCGACGACGGCTGCCGCGTATCGCGCGGGCGCGGTGGATTACCTGGCTAAGCCGTTCGATCTGGACCAGGCCGTCGTCTCCGTGCAGCGCGCGCTGGAGCAGGTGCCGCTAGTGGCCGTGCCGGTGGTCGAAACCGCACCGGCTCATGCATTGCTCGGCGAGAGCGCGGCGATGCGCGAAGTGTTTCGTCTGATCGGTCGCGTTGCCGCCAGTGACTTGAATGTGCTGATTGCCGGTGAAACAGGGACTGGCAAGGAATTGGTAGCCCGTGCATTGCATGAAGAAAGCGCGCGCCGCGATCGCCCGTTCGTGGCCTTGAATACGGCGGCGATTCCCAGCGAATTGCTGGAAAGTGAATTGTTTGGCCACGAGGCCGGCGCGTTCACCGGGGCGGCACGTCGGCATTCGGGACGCTTCGAGCAGGCCGAGGGCGGTACGCTGTTTCTTGATGAGATCGGCGATATGCCGCTTGCCTTGCAGACGCGTCTGTTGCGCGTGCTGGCGGGCGGTGAGTTCTATCGGGTGGGTGGGCGTGAACTGATTCGTTGCAATGTACGCATCGTGGCAGCCACGCATCAGGATCTCGACGCGCGCGTGGCGTCGGGGCAGTTTCGCGCCGATCTCAAGCATCGCCTGGACGTGGTGCGCATCACCTTGCCGCCGTTGCGTTCGCGCCGCAGCGACATCGGCCTGTTGGCGAGGCATTTCATCCAGGTGGCCGCCAAGGAGCTCAACCTGCCCCCGAAGCGGTTCTCGCGTGCTGCGCTGAAGCTGGTTGAACAACGCGATTTTCCGGGTAACGTAAGAGAGCTGGAAAACCTTTGCCGTCGTTTGGCGGTGATCGCTCCGGGTACGGAGATCCTGCCGGCTGACCTGGCGGACAGCAGCGTTCCCGCGCGCAACGACTGGACCGATGGCCTGCGTGAATGGGCCGAGCAGGCGCTGACCAACAGCGAGCATGATATTCATGGCCGAGCGCGTGATGCACTTGATCGCACTCTGCTGGAAGCGGCGCTGGCCGCGCACGACGGGCATCGCCAGCATGCCGCTGCGGCACTGGGCGTGGGCCGCAACACCTTGACTCGCAAGCTGGGCGCCTCGCGCACACGGCGCGTACCGTAGGAATCGACCATGGCACATATCGACGTACGCGCGGCCGAGTCACACGATCACGCGCTGATTACGCAATGGAACCAGGCCATGGCCTGGGAAACCGAAGGCAAGCGACTGGATGCCTCCGTGCTCGCGCGCGGTGTACAGGCGGTGCTGGATGAGCCTCGTCGCGGCTTCTATCTGATTGCCGAGGATGCCGGCGAGCCGGTGGGTTGCCTGATGGTGACCTATGAATGGAGTGACTGGCGTTGCGGCGATTTCTGGTGGATCCAGAGCGTCTATGTGGCCGAAGCGGCACGACGTCGTGGCGTATTTCGTGCGCTCTATGACGAGGTCGCCAAGCGAGCAAAAGCTGCAGGTGCGGTGGGATTGCGCCTGTATGTGGAAACGGAGAATGAGCGTGCCCAAGCCACGTACGCGGGGCTAGGCATGGAGCGTTGTCACTACTTCATGTACGAGGCCGAATTTGAGCGTTCGGCCGACCGCCACCGCTGAAATCCGACCCAGCCTTCTGTGGGAGCGAATTCATTCGCGAAGCAAGTCGCCACAGGGTCGCAGCGTGGAGATCTTGAAACGCCCCAATCTGCGACTGAATCGCAGATCGCATCGCGAATGAATTCGCTCCCACGAGAACGCGGGATTATGAACGCACCAGCACTACCTTGCCGATCATGCTGCCCGCTTCCAACAGGGCGTGCGCCTTTCGCAGGCTTGCAGCATCGATGCCTTCGATGCGCTGCGTGAGTGTGTGCACAATGTCGCCGCGATCGATCAGTTCGGCCACGCGGCGAAGCAAGGCGTGCTGTCGCGCGATGGTGGCGGTGGTGTAGATCGGGCGGGTGTACATCAACTCCCAGTGGATGGAGATCGATTTGGATTTGAACGGTCCGATGTCCAGGCCGGTCGGATCGTCGATCAGGGCGAACTTGCCTTCCGGGCGCAGCACGGCGGCGATCTGCGGCACATAGCTGGCGCTGTCATTGAGGCCGGCCACATGGGTCACCTCGCCAATGCCCAGCGCGGCCAGCTGTGCTGCCCATGGCTGGCGATGATCGATCACGTGATGCGCGCCATGGGCGAGCACCCATTCGCGTGTCTGCGGTCGCGACGCCGTGCCGATCACGGTAAGACCGGTCAGGCGGCGCGCCAATTGGGTCAGGATCGAACCCACGCCGCCCGCCGCACCAATGACCAGCAAGACTCCGTGTTCGGTGGGATCGGCAGCATGGGCCTGCAAGCGATCGAACAACAGTTCCCAGGCGGTGATCGCGGTCAACGGCAATGAGGCCGCTTCGGCGAAATCCAGCGTGGTCGGCATCGGACCCACGATGCGCTCGTCCACGGCATGCAGCTCGCTGTTGCTACCCGGGCGGTTCAGGTCACCGGCATACCAGACGCGATCGCCGGGCTTGAATCGCTCTGCACGCGGCCCGACCGCTCGCACGATACCGGCCGCATCCCAGCCGGCAATGCGTGGTTGGCCTTGCGGGATGCTGCCGCCGCGGCGGATCTTGGTGTCCACCGGATTGACAGAAACCGCCTTTACCTCGACCAGCAGGTCGTGGTCGCGTAGCTCCGGCACGGGCAAGTCCAGGTCTTGCAGGGCGTTGGGGTGGTCGATGGGATGGTTCTGGTAGAAGCCGACTGCTTTCATGGGAATGTCCTGGAGAGACGCCGATCTGGCGATGGCACCCATTGTGTCTTTCCTTATAAATCGGAAAAATGCCCGAAATGATCGAACACTTTCTGAAAATCGAAGAAAATGATCCGGCTCGATGACGTGCAGATCTTTGTGCAGACGGTGGATGCCGGCAGCTTTTCCGAGGCGGCGCGCCAGCTGAGCATCGCGCCGGGCCTGGCCAGCAGTGCCGTGCAGCGTCTGGAAAAGGCGTTGGGCGCACGGCTGTTCATGCGCTCCACGCGCAGCATGCAGTTGTCCGAGGATGGCGAACGCTACCTGCCGCATGCGCGCGCGCTGCTCGGCGCGCTGGCGCAGGGAGAGCAGGCGCTGGCACAGGGGCGTGGTGCGTTGACCGGGCCGCTGCGCCTGTCGGTGTCGTCGGATTTCGGACGCAACCTGTTGCTGCCCTGGCTGGATGATTTCCAGCACCAGCATCCCGGGTTGTCGCTGCAGTTGCGCATCAGCGATCGCGCCGCCGATTTGTTGCGGCAACCGCTCGATGCCGCCGTGCGCTATGGCGCGTTGGCGGACTCGGGGCTGGTGGCGATGTCGCTGGCGCCTGACAACCGCCGCGCGCTATGCGCCTCGCCGGCCTATCTGGCCCGACACGGCACACCGTCCAGCGTCGAAGACCTACGCCGCCACAACTGCCTGCGCTTCGTGTGGAGCGAGCAGGTGCATGAACGTTGGCGGTTCACCTTGCCCGGCGGGGAGCGCACGGTGTCAGTTTCGGGCGACCGGGTGAGCGATGACGCCGATGTGGTGCGCCGCTGGGCCATTGCTGGCGAAGGGCTGGTCTACAAGTCGCGCCTGGACATCATCGACGACCTGGTCAACGGCCGGCTGGTGGAAGTGTTCCCGCACCAGCACTGTGAGCCGGCACCCCTTCACCTGGTCTGCGCCGAACGCGTGCAGCTGACGCCGGCCCTGGCGCAACTACGGGATTTTTTGCGCATCCGTTGCGATGCGCACGCGGCGAGGGCGCCTGTGGACTAGCGGGGTGTCGCGAGCGTCAAGGCGAGGGGCTGGCGGACGGACTTGTGCCCTCACCGCTCTTCTGCCAACTCCTTGGTCTAGTGCAACGGCGTCGCCGGCGCCCCCAGCCGTCCCTGCGCGTCGAGCACCACGCGTCCCAGCGCATGCAGGTCCGAGGCGGTGCCGTAGCGTTCGGCGAGCAGGGCGATCATGGGGCCCAGCGAGGCCGGAGCCAGCGGGTAAGCGTGGGCCAGTGCGCGTGCCATGCCGCCATCGCCGCGCTGGGCCACGGTGACGGCGATGACACCCAGGCCGGCCGCCTCGTGAGCGACCAGGGTCGGGGCATCGAAGCCTGGATGGGGTTGCTCCAAGTGTTCGATCAGGCCACCTTCGATGACCTGACCGTCGACCTCATCCAGTTGCATGGCAATACCATGGGCGCCGAGCAAGGCCGCGTACTGGCGAAGCTCGAACACGATGCCAGCCAGGTCATGCGCCCGCTGGCCCGGGTCGCCGGTCTGCGCGGCCAGCCATCGGGCGGGCGACTGCACGCGTACCTCGCCCTTGAGGTAACGCAGCGGCAAGCCTCGCGCGGTCATGGTGGCCTCCTCGCGATACGGCGTCAGCAGGGCCGCTTCCAGCAACAGCCATAGCGGCGCGAGATTGACGTGCTCGTATTGCACGCAGGTCAACGCCAGCACGTCATTGCGGCTGAAATAGCGTACGTGTTCCAGAGGCACACCGAGCTGGCGGATCAAGGCGTCGGCAGTGCGCTGGCCGGCTTCACCACGACCCACCAGCTCTACTTCGAGTTTCTCGGCCAGCGCCTGGGCCAGATCTTTCGGTACCAGCAGACTCAACGGCAGGAACCGCATGGGACCGTCGGCATAGATCGGGTCCGGTTCCAGTGGCTGTGCTGGCATGTGCCCTTCGTGCGTGCCGAAGGCGACCACGTTTTCAAGATGTCCACGCGGTACTCGCCGGGCCAGTTCATCGAGCGTGGCCCATACCGGAAAGCCGGGGCGCAGAAGCTCGACCGCATCGAACAGGGCGCCGGCCAGAGCCAGTCGGGCCTGTTCCACCTGGGGCACCAGCGCATGCAGGTCGGCGGCGACGTGCGCGGCCAGTTCGGCGGCTTCGTCGCGACTCAGGGTCGGACGGGACAGGGCATGGCCCGGCGAGAGTTCCACAGCCAGCACGATGGGCAGGGCGACCAGCGTTTGCGCTTCCACGAGATTTCCGAACGGCAAGGAACCCGAATTCTACCATTCGTGCGTTTTGGGCTTTCGTCGCGCGGCCTCGCGGGTTAGCCTTAACGATCTAGTGACGCTTCGTCGGACCGTTCCGGACATGGATAACACGCAAAAGCGCGTCGGTGTGATCGGTGGTGTACGCATTCCGTTCTGCCGCAACAATACGGCCTATGCCGACGTCGGAAATTTCGGCATGTCGGTCAAGGTGTTAGGAGCCCTGGTCGAACGTTTCGGCCTGCATGGCGCCGAACTGGGTGAAGTGGCGATGGGGGCGGTGATCAAGCACTCCTCGGAGTGGAACCTGGCCCGCGAGGCCTTGCTGTCCTCCGGCCTGGCACCGACGACCCCGGGCATTACCACCGCCCGTGCCTGTGGCACGTCGCTGGATAACGCCATCATCATCGCCAACAAGATCGCCGCAGGGCAGATCGAGGCGGGCATTGCCGGCGGCTCCGATACCACCAGCGACGTGCCGATCGTCCTCAGTGATCGCCTGCGCAAGCGCCTGCTTGCAGTCAACCGCGGCAAGTCGTGGCAGGACAAGCTACGCGCGGCCACACGCGGTTTTTCGTTCAAGGAGTTCAAGCCGGCCTTCCCGGGCGTGGCCGAACCGCGCACCGGCAAGTCGATGGGCGACCACTGCGAGCTGATGGCGCGCGAATGGCACATCACCCGGCAGGCCCAGGACCAACTGGCCGTCGATAGCCACCGCAAGCTGGCCGCCGCCTATGAAGCCGGTTTCTTCGATGACCTGGTGGTGCCGTTCCGTGGCCTGAAGCGCGACGGCTTCCTGCGCCCGGATACCTCGCTGGAGAAACTCGGCGCGCTGCGCCCGGCTTTCGACAAGACCTCCGGCCAGGGCACGCTGACCGCCGGCAACTCCACCGGCCTGTCCGATGGTGCGGCCGCGGTGCTGCTGGGTTCGGAAGCCTGGGCGGCCGAGCGTGGCCTGAAGGTGCAGGCATGGTTCCGCGATGCCGAGGTGTCCGCGGTGGACTTCGTCCACGGCGAAGGCCTGTTGATGGCGCCGACCGTGGCCGTGCCGCGCATGCTCAAGCGCCATGGCCTGACCTTGCAGGATTTCGACTTCTACGAGATCCACGAGGCCTTTGCCGCGCAGGTACTGTGCACCTTGCGGGCCTGGGAATCGCCCGATTACTGCAAGAACCGCCTCGGCCTCGACGCGCCCCTGGGCAGCATCGATCCGGCCAGGCTCAACATCCACGGCTCCAGCCTCGCCGTCGGTCATCCCTTCGCCGCCACCGGCGCCCGCATCGTTGCCACGTTGGCCAAGATGCTGGAACAGAAGGGCTCCGGCCGCGGCCTGATCTCGATCTGCACGGCTGGCGGCATGGGTGTGACGGCTATTCTGGAGCGGTGAAGTCGGGAAGTCGGCGACGCGCTGCGCCGCCTGGGAAGCCGCTCGCTTTGCTCGCTGTAAACAGTGAGCAGGAAGAGCAAAAACAAAAGCCCGCGGCTCGTAAGGCTCGCGGGCTTTTTGCTTTCTCCCTTTACCCTTTACAGCGAGCAAAGCGAGCGGCCTTAGAAGGAGAGCAACGCGCTCCCGACTTCACCAGCGTCACAACACCCCCTGCACCCCGGCCCCGAACGCCGTGATGAATCGCGTGTAGATCAGCTTCCCTGACAGCGCCACGTCCGGGAAGTCGCCGACCGGTTCGTAGCAGGCAAAGAAGCCCGGATCGGTCGGGCGCATAGGGGTGCAGCCGGCCTTGAGGTCGTAGCTGGTGGCGTAGCGGTAGGGCCACAGGTCGAAGACCGGCAGGTTCTCCGACAGGTTGCTCAAGGCTTCGTTAATACTGCCAAGCACAGGGATCTTGGGTTTGCGCGGTGCGATCACCCAGGCGTTCTGCGGCTCGGTGTTGAGCATGATGTCGTCACGCAACTGGTCGGCAAAGCGCTTGTCGTAGACGATCACGCCGGCTTCGGTGTTGTAGTGGTCCGAGCGCGGGTCGAAGTTGTGCGAGCCGACCATGGCGAAGTTGTCGTCGACCACGATGGACTTGGCATGCAGGCCGAATCGGCGGCCCTGGCTGGAAATCGGTGCGGGCCGGTTGCTGCCGGCGCTGCCGAGCAGGGCGCGGCTTTCGGTATTGCGCAGCAATCGGCGACGGGTCCCGCTCTTGCCCGTGCTTGGCGTGCTCGGATTGCCCGGTGTGGCCGGGCCGTCATCGCTGCTGGCCCCCTCGTTGGCCTCGGCCGCGTCCTCCGCGTGTGGCTTCATCTCATAGATCTCGAAGCCAAAGTTCTTGAGGTAGCGCTTGCGATGCTTGTAGGAGAGCGCATAGACAGCGAACGCATCGGTGGAGGCGAGCGAATTGGTCGATACCACGATGCGTGGCGGCGCGTCGGATTCGCGCAGGCGTTTGAAGATCCGCTGCGCGCGTTTGCTCATAACCAGATAAGGCGTTTGTAGCAGCACTTCGTGTTTGGCGCCGCCGACCAGTCGCATCACCCGCGCGGTGAATTCGCGCGCGTCACGTTTTTGTGGCTGCTCGGTCTTGGCGGGCAGGTCGCTGAAGTATTCCACCTGGCTGGTGCGCAGCGTGTCCGCGACGATGTTCTCGTCGATCCATGCGGCATCGCCGGCTTCTTCCTCGACTCGTGCGACACGCGAGGGATGTTCGTAGCGCGGCGCTGGCCAGGTGACGGGTCCGGGTGTGCCTATGATGCGGCTATTGACGTCACGCAGCTGGGTCAGGGGTTTGGAGCGCTTGTGGTTCCAGAACAGGTTGAAGCTATGCGCCATTTCGCGGGCCGCGGGGCCGCCGACCATGACGTCGCGGTCGAGGTAATCGAAGTCGGCGTCCCAGTTGAAATACCGGTCCTGGTAATTGCGCCCGCCGGTGATGCCGATGCTGTCGTCGATCAGGATCAGCTTGTTATGCATGCGCTGGTTGAACTTCAGGAAGCAGCACACGATGCTCGCGGCGAATTCCCAGGGCGGCGTCTGTGCCTTGTGGAACGTCGGGTTGTACAGACGGATCTGGAAGTTCTCGCTCACGCGCGACAGCCTGGCGAGCAGGTCCGGGTCGTTGAACGACGACAGCTGGTCGGCCAGGATGCGCACCTTCACGCCGCGCCGCGCCGCCTTGACCAGCTCGTCGAGCACCAACTGGCCGGCGTCGTCCTGATCCCAGATATAGGTCTGCACGTCGATCGATCGCCGGGCGCCGCGAATCAGGTTCAGGCGCGCGACCATGGCCGGCTCGCTGTCGCCCAGCAAGGTGACCACGTTGACTGGCTGGGCATGACTGGAATCGGCGTCGGCCTGACTGGCGGCGTCGAGCAGTGCCGAGGGGGCGGCGCAGTGATCGGGTTGGTCGCAATACGCCGTGCGATCCGTGCCGGCCACGACGATGCCTTCGGCTTGGGCAATTCGGGCACGCGACAGGCTGCAACCCGACAGGATGCCGATCGAGACGAGCAGGAGGAGGAAAAACAGGTGGCGCTGGCGCATGGGCGACAATGATACGGGCTTTGTCTGTGAATCCCGCGACTGCGCTTGAGTTTGCTTCAAGGACGCCCGGAGTGCCTTCAGCCCTGTTCGCGATCCAGTTCGATCGACAAGCCCAGTTCCACACGGTCCGAGAGCGTGGCGCGATGGCCGCTCATGTTGAAATCGCTGCGCTGCACGCTGCCGCGCAGTTCGATGGTGCAGGTCGGCGCGGCATCGAGCCGGCAGTGGGAAGGCAGGATTTCCAGCACTGTCGGCTGGGTAATACCGCGCAAGGTCAGCCAGCCGCTGAGGTCACCGCCATCCTGGAGCTTGTCCAACGTCACCGGTGCCGAGACGAAGCGGATGGTAGGGTAGTGTTCGACGTCGAAGAACTCGGGCGCGAGCACCCAGCGCCGAAAGCGATCCGAATCCATCGCCACGCTGTTGACGTCGATGCGCGCGTCAACCGTGGCGGTATCGCGCCGTCCGTTGAAATTCACTTCCCCGCCAATCTGCTGGAAGCGCCCAGTCACCTGACGCACCCACAGCAACCGCACGCCGAAATCGGCGTGGGAGCGTTGCGGGTCGATATGGAAATCGGCGGCGTGGGTAGCGCAAGCCAGCATGATGCTCTGGACACACGCCAGCACCAGGGCCCAGGCACGCCGCGCGCTTATGGCGACCAGAATGCATCCAGTCGGGCATTGCCCGGCTCGAGCGACCCGTGCAGGTGGATGACGGCCAGGCCAGCGGGTGGCATGCCGCGGAATTCATCGGAGCGTCCTTCCACCAATAGCGCCACCAGTCGTTCGACGCCAGGATTGTGTCCGATCAACATGACAGTACCTGCTTCGTCATGCTGGTCGAGCAGTGCCAGCAATTCACCGGGCGTCGCATCGTAGATTTCGTCGGCCAGTTGCGGCTCGGGCGCATGTTCGAGCGAGGCCAGGGCCAGCGTGCAGGTCGCACGGGTACGCTCGGACGGTGAGCAAAGCACCAGGTCGGGCTTGACGCCATGCGAGGCCAGCCAGGTGCCGGCGGCCTTGGCCTCCTGTTCGCCGCGCCCGCTCAGGCGCCGGTCCTGGTCGTCACCGCCGGGACGGGCGGGCTGGGCTTCGGCGTGGCGCAACAGGATGAGTTCGTGCATGGAGAAGGCTCCTCGTGGGTTCTTATTGTTGGCGCTTGAGCCAGCGCAGGATCGGTTTCCAGTCTTCCTGGTGGCTGCGCACCTGCTCGGAGTTGTAGTCGAAGATACCCTTGCCCAGCGCGGTGAGCAGGACATAGGCCTGGCTGTCACGCAATTGCGCGATCACGGGGAAGGGAGATTGTTCTTTCAATTGCTCGACGGCATCCTGGCTGGCACGGGTCCATGGCTTGAGGCGATTGGCGACTACCCCGACCGGTAACTTGCCTCGCTTGATGCGGGCGATGTCCTTCAGGTGAGTCAGGAAGTCGAACGTGGCGTCCATGTCGAACGGCGAGGGCAACACCGGCACCAGGATGGCGTGCGCGTGCTCCAGATAGGGTTCGAGCTCGCGCTCATGCGAGCCGGCAGGCGTATCGACGATCACTCGCTGGGTATCGTCCGGCAGCCGGTCCACCGCCTTGCGGCTTCCCTCGACGGCCAGCACGCCCGGCACGGTCTCGGGTCGGCGAGCGGCCCAGCGAAAGCTCGATTGCTGCCGATCCACATCGATGATGGCCGTGTGTTTGCCGTCCTGAGCCCAATGCGAGGCCAGCTGGGTCACCAGCGTGCTCTTGCCGCAACCACCCTTGCTGCTTGCCACCAGCACGTTAAGCATGCGCCGCTCCGCCATCGGAAGGTTGGGGGAAGGGTACACAGGCTGTCGTTGGGAGTGAAGCCGGTCACCGCGCGTCCCGTGAAGCGGCCGCCTGTGGCGGCTGTAAAGGTAAAGAGCAAAAGCCCGCCAGCGAGCAGGCTGTTGCTCTTCACCTTTACTCATTTACTCATGACAGCGAACGCAAGTGAGCGGTCCTACGGCCTGCGAAGCAGGCGACTTCACAGCCGGCTGGGGCGGCGGCCCCGCCGGAGACTTACGGCACCGTCGAGGCCGGTGCAGGTGCAGGAGCCGGTGCGGTGGGCGCGGCCTCCTCCTTGGGAGCCTCCATCGGAATGGAGTAATCGCGCATCGCGGCCAGCACCACGCTCATCTCGGTGCCGCCGTTACGGGCCAGGGCCAGCAGGTGTTGCGACAGGGCCTTGTCGGTCGGGGCCCGGGTGGAGAGGGCGGCGAAGTTCTGCACTTGCCAGATCAGGTTGCGGCGCTGGCGCTTGGCATCGTCCTGCTGGGTGGTATCGGTGGAAAGCACCTCGCGCAGGTGCAGGCCCAGCGAGCGGGCCAGTGGGCTTGAGCCCCATTCCAGAGTGCGACCAAGCTTCAGGCAGTCGTTGCGCAGCGATTCGTCGCTACCGGCGCCTTCGCACAGCTTGGCGGTGGCTTGCAGCCCGGGCTGCGGCGCGGTGGCGATCACGCTGTAGGCGATCAGCATCTGCACGCCGCTGGGCCCGGCTGTCATGGTCGGCTCGAGCGTGTTGTCCGGCGGCGGCAGGGTGCTGACGACGTCGGCCACGGCCTTCAGGCCGGCTCCGGTGTAGTCGTCATAGAGCTTTGCATTGGCGGCCTTGGCCAGGTCCTCGCGGGCGGCCTTGTCCTTGTTGTCGTGCTGGTCGATGCCCAGTTGCAGCATCCATACCGCCGCATTGTCCGGCGCCTGGTCGCGCAGCTTGGCAACCGCATCGGCGTTGGGGCAGGTGTCGGCCTTGGCATCGCAATCGCTCAGGCGCACCCAACTGACGGCCGCATTGGCGGGATCGGCGGCGGCCGCACGATCGATCAGCGTATGGAAGTCATTGTATTTGGGTTGATTTGGCAGCGGGCGAGCCAGTAATGCAGCACCCAGCAGCGGGGCGGCATCGGCGCGCGGTGCCACGACACTGACCAGGTCGCGCTGGAAGGCGATCATCGCCTGCGCATGCGCGGTGGCGGCTTTCTTGTCCGCCTTCTTATCCGGCCCCTTGGCGGCCAGCGCCGGGGTAGTCATCAGCGCACAGGCCAGGGCGAGCGCGAGATAGCGCAATCCACGCATGAGCTTCTCCATGAAAAGGGCTGTCACAAAGTAGCGAGCATAACCGGGAGATTTTAAGGGTGCTCTGAATGGAGGCGTGGTTTTGGGTTGTCGGGAGGGGCGGGGATCGGCGATGCGCGTTGAGGATGGGAGATGGGTGGTGAGGACGCAAGTCCGGCCGCAAGCTAACGTAGCGATGTGCTCGACGTCCCCTCTTGCTCATGCGTGGCCAGTATCTCGCCGCCGCTTGTCATGCCCATTCACGTCCTGCGACCGCAGGCTCTCTCGCAACCGCGAAGGCCTTTGCGACATTGCCGGTTGCCCCACGGCCCGGGCTGGCGCGCCCATCACCTGCCTTCCGTCGCCCGAATCGACACCTCGTCATCGCGCCAACGGAGGATCGACCGCCGCAGTCCCACCCAGCGTCATCCTTAAGCTCGCCTGATCCGTAAGCCCGAAAAAAGGGGATGTAGACGGCAAGCCTTGTTAGCATCGACCTCTTGACGAGGCTTTCAAGCCCGACTCAGACGCAGGAGACAACGAAGTGGATGAGATTTCCGTGCTTGCCGACGGGCGGGCGTCCTGGTTTGTCGGCTGGGGGACGCTGGCACTGATCAACGCTGGGCTTGCGCAGGGCAAGAATCGCAGCGGACTCGTATGGTTTCTACTGTCGCTGGTCTTCGGACCGCTGGCGACATTGGCGCTTGTGCTGATGCCAAAGGTCAGGGCGACGCTTTTTTGAGTGCCGCCGCCCGCAAGGCGAGCTGTAAAGTCGCCGCCGCTGGCGGCTGTAAAGGGTAAAGAGGAGAAGCTCGCCAGCCATAGAGCTGTTGCTCTTCCCCTTTTACTTTTTACAGCGCACGTAAGTGAGCGGCTTTACAGCCTGCGAAGCAGGCGACTTCACTCCACCAGGCCTTACTCGCCAAACGCCTCGCGCATGAACTCTGGCTGTGCCAGGGCGCCGCGATGGACGTCGGCGTTGTAATAGCGCGTGGGGAAGTTCTTGCTGGCGGCACCGCGCTCGCGGAAGCCGGACAGGTCGCCGCCCTTGCGGGCCATGGTGCAGCTCCACCAGCCGGTGGGATAGCACGGCTGTGGAAAGGGCAGGGTCTTGACCGCGCTGAAGCCGGCGGTGCGCATGGCCGCGCGCATCGACTTGATGAGCTCGATGTGCGCCAGCGGCGATTCGCTCTGCTGCACGAAAATGCCGCCGTGGCGCAGCGCCTTGTGGCAGCTGGCATAGAATGCGGCGTTGAACAGGCCTTCGGCCGGGCCCACCGGGTCGGTGGAGTCCACGATGATCAGGTCCAGCGAATCCGGCTCGGCTTCGGCCATGTACTTGATGCCGTCGATGAACAGCAGCTCGGCGCGTGGATCGTTATTGGCTTCGCACAGCTCAGGGAAATACTGCTCGGCCAGGCGGGTGACGCGCTCGTCGATCTCCACCTGCACGGCATGCTCGACCTCTTCGTGCTTGAGCACTTCGCGCAGCGTGCCGCAATCGCCGCCACCGATGATCACCACGCGCTTGGCACGCGCATGGGTGAACAGCGCCGGATGCGTCATCATCTCGTGATAGAGAAAGTTGTCGCGGGTGGTCAGCATCACGCAGCCATCGATCACCATCAGGTTGCCCCAATCGGTGGTCTGGTAGATCTCGATGGTCTGGAAAGCGGTCTTCTCCGCATGAAGCAGCTTCTCCACGCGATAACCGATGGAGGAGCCGGAGGCCTGGTGGGCCTCGGTGAACCAGCTGAGCTGCGACATGGCGGGGAATCCCTGTGCGTACGGTAAGGTTGGGTAAAGACTGGACATTGTAGCGGCAACCGCCCTTGACGGGGGGCAAGGGCGCGAACATCGACCGCAGCCACATTGTCACGTCGTGGCTATTACAATGGCGCCTTGGCCGAGCCCGCGGACCCCGCGCCGGTCAGTCAAGCCCGTTGGTCCCGCGGCGTGCGAGGCTTCCGGCCAAGGGCTGTCGTTTCGTCAAGGCTCGCCGCTGCGACGACATCATCCGTTGGTACAAGGAGATTTTCGTCCCATGGCGAACCCCTGGAGTCCGGCCGCTTCCCGTCATACCTACGCCATCGCCCACTGGGGTGACGGCTACGTCGATGTCAATGAAGCCGGCCATATAGTGATGCGCCCGCGTGGTGCCCAAGGGCCGGCGCTTTCGCTGCCGGCCATTGTCGAGCGCGCGCGCGCCGAAGGCCTGCGGCTGCCGTTGATGGTGCGTTTCCCCGATATCCTCGCCGACCGCCTGGCGCGCCTGCAACGTGCCTTTGCCAAGGCGATCGGCGATTGGGGCTATACGGGCGGCTATACGGCCGTTTACCCGATCAAGGTGAACCAGCAGCGCGGTGTGGCCGGTGAACTGGTGGCCGCCGGCACCGAGGGCTTCGGCCTGGAAGCGGGCTCCAAACCGGAGCTGATGGCGGTGCTGGCGATGGCGCGCCCTGGCAGCATCGTCATCTGCAATGGTTACAAGGATCGCGAATACATCCGGTTGGCGTTGATCGGTCGCAAGCTCGGGCTGCGTGTACACGTAGTGATCGAGAAGCTCTCCGAGCTCGATCATGTACTGGCCGAAGCCAAGGCGTTGGGCGTGGAACCGCTGCTTGGCGTACGCGTGCGCCTGGCGACCCTGGGCGCGGGCAAGTGGCAGAACACCGGCGGAGACAAGGGCAAGTTCGGCCTGTCGCCCAGCCAGGTGCTGACCCTGGTTGAACGACTGGCCCAGGCAGGCCTGACCCACACGCTCAAGTTGCAGCATTTCCACATGGGCTCACAGATGTCCAACGTGCGCGACATCGCCGCGGGCATGCGCGAGGCCAGCCGATACTTCGTCGAGCTGCGCCGCAAGGGCGCGCCGCTGGAGATCGTCGATGTCGGCGGTGGCCTGGGAGTGGATTATGAAGGCTCGCGTTCGCGCAGCAGCAATTCGATCAACTATTCGCTGGAGCAGTACGCCGCGACCATCGTGCAGGCCTTGGCCGAGGTCTGCGCCGAAACGGGGCTGGACGCGCCGCACATCATCACCGAAGCCGGTCGTGCGATGACCGCGCACCATGCGGTGCTGATCACCAACGTCACCGAGGTCGAGGAAGTGCCCGCCGGCCGGATCGCGCCCTCGCGCGAGGACGAACCAGGCGTGCTGCGTCGCCTGCGCGAAACGTATGACGAACTCGATCAGCGCCCCGTGCTGGAGCTGTTCCACGAGGCGCAGCATCACTTTGCCGAAGGCCAGTCGCTGTATGCGCTCGGCCAGCTGGCACTGGACGATCGCGCGCACCTGGACGATCTTTACTACGCCATCGCCAATGCGGTGCGCCAGCGGCTGCTGCCGGCCGAGCGTGCGCATCGTCAGGTGCTGGACGAACTCGACGAAAAACTGGTCGACAAGTATTTCCTCAATTTTTCGGTCTTCGAATCGGTGCCGGACATCTGGGCGATCGAGCAGATCTTCCCGATCGCGCCCATCGCACGCCTGGACGAAGAACCCACGCGTCGCGGTGTGCTGGTGGACCTGACCTGCGATTCGGACGGCCGCATCGATCACTACGTCGATGCCGAGGGCGTGGACGTGAGCCTGCCCCTGCATGATTTGCGTGCGGGCGAGAGTTACCAGTTAGGCATCTTCATGGTGGGGGCCTACCAGGAGACCCTGGGCGACATCCACAACCTGTTTGGCGATACCGATGCGGTGAACGTGCGCGTGGACGGTGATTCGTATGTTTTCGCACACAAGCGCCAAGGTGACACCACCGACCTGATGCTCGACTACGTCGGCTACGACCTCAAGGCCATGCGTGATAGCTACCGCGAGCGCATCGCGGCGGCCGGCGTGCAGGGTGAGGCCGCGGAAAAGCTCTACGACGTGTTGAACACCGGGTTGACCGGCTATACGTACCTTTCCGACAAGGCTGACTGAAGAAAACCCCTGAACATGACATAGCGCGTATGGGCGACTTCAGCCGCGAAGCCATCTGCGATTCAGTCTCAGATTGGAGGTTTTCAGTAGCTACCCCCAGAGCCTCCGATCCACGAATACGTCGCCAAGCGCACCGCGGCTAAAGCCGATCCTGCACCTAAGCAAGTCCGAGGTTTTTCCCCGCTTTTCTCCCCAAGTTTACGAAGGAGTATCTATGGCAAGTCTCGAAGGCAAAGTCGCACTGATTACCGGAGCGGCCAGTGGTCTGGGCAAGGCGATCGCCGAGCTCTATGCCAGCAACGGGGCGGCGGTCGCGATCGCCGATATCAACCAGCAGGCAGCCGATGCCACTGCCGCGCAGATTCAGGCTGCTGGCGGCAAGGCCATCGGCATTGCGATGGACGTGACCGATGAAGCGGCAGTCGAAGCCGGCACCGACAAGGTGGTCGAGGCCTTCGGTCATCTCGATATCCTGATCTCCAACGCCGGCGTGCAGATCATCAATCCGATCGACCAGTTCAGCTTCGCCGACTGGAAGAAAATGCTGGCGATCCATCTCGATGGTGGCTTCCTCACCACCAAGGCCGCGCTCAAGCACATGTACAAAGACGATCGCGGCGGCATCGTGATCTACATGGGCTCGGTGCATTCGCATGAAGCATCCAAGCTCAAGTCCGCCTACGTCACCGCCAAGCACGGCCTGCTCGGCCTGGCGCGCACGCTGGCCAAGGAAGGCGCGGCGCACAATGTGCGTTCACATGTGATCTGCCCAGGCTTCGTGCGCACGCCCCTGGTGGAAAAGCAGATTCCCGAACAGGCCAAGGAGCTGGGCATCACCGAGGATCAGGTCATCAAGAACGTCATGCTCAAGGACACCGTCGACGGCGTCTTCACCACGGTGGAAGACATCGCGCAGACGGCGCTGTACCTGGCCACGTTCCCATCGGCGGCCCTGACCGGCCAGTCGATCGTGGTCAGCCACGGCTGGTATATGCAGTAACTTGCCATGAGTGGCGGCAAAGGAAGTCAGCTACGGGCTTCCACGGCGTCGGCCGTGGGCGATGCGGTCGCCCGCAATTACGGCACCATCGCCCTGGTTCTCCAGGGTGGCGGAGCCCTGGGCGCTTATCAGGCCGGCGTGTACGAGGCACTGGAGGCATCGGGCCTGCGGCCCAACTGGATCGCGGGTATCTCGATCGGCGCGCTGAATGCGGCAATCATCGCCGGCAATCCGCCGGAGCAGCGCGTGGACAAGCTGCGCGAATTCTGGCGCAGCATATGCCAGGCACCGTTGCCCACCCCGTTCTCGACCGGCATGGCGGCCACCCTGTTCGATCCAGCCAACTGGCCGCTGCCTTGGCAGAACGGCCTCAGTGCCGTGGCCGCGTGGCGTAGCCTCCTGGAAGGGCAGTCGAATTTCTTCGTGCCGCGCCTGCCGCCACCGTTCCTGCAAAGCCATCTGTCGCCGGGCACCACCAGTTGGTACGACACCGCGCCGCTGCGTGCCACGCTGGAGCGCTTGGCTGATTTCGACCGCATCAACGACCCGCGCCAGATGCGCGTCTCGGTGGGTGCGGTCAATGTGCGCACCGGCAACTTTGCGTATTTCGACAACGGTCGTGGCACGCTGCGACCGGAGCACTTCATGGCTTCGGGTGCGTTGCCGCCGGGCTTTCCCGCAGTGGAGATCGACGGCGAGTACTACTGGGATGGCGGCATGGTCTCCAATACGCCGTTGTACAAGGTGCTGGCCGAACGGCCCTGCCACGACGCGCTGGTGTTCCAGGTAGACCTGTGGAATGCCGAAGGCGAGCTGCCTCGCGACATGGCGGCCGTGGCCGAGCGCTCGAAAGAAATCCAGTATTCCAGTCGTACGCGCCTGATCACCGAATACATGCGCCTCAACCAGGAACAGCAACGCCTGTTGCATGACCTGATGGAACTGGTGCCCGCCGACCGCCGCCACGATCCTGCGTACAAGCGCGCCGAGCAGCGCGCCAGTGGCGCGTTGACCAACCTGATCCACCTGATCTACCGCGACAAGCCGTACGAAGGCCATTACAAGGATTATGAATTCAGTTCGGCAAGCATGCTCGAACATTGGCGCAGCGGCGTCACCGACATGCAGCGCACGCTGGATCATCCGCACTGGCTCGACGTGCCCACCGTGGAACATCCGTTCGTGACGCACGATGCGCACCGGGATTGACGAGAATCTTTTCAAGGAAGTCATGACACATGGAACGTAACCGGAGCGGCCAGGATTCCGCCCTGGAACGCTGGTTCGGCATCCGCGCCGCCGGCTCCAGCCTTCGCGCCGAAGTGCTGGCTGGCACGACCACCTTTCTCACAGCGATGTACATCATCGTGGTCAATCCCGCTGTGCTGGCGCAGGGCGGGGTGCCGTTTTCAGCGGCGTTGACGGCTACCGTGCTGGTCAGCTTCCTCGGTAGCTGCGCCATGGGTCTTTACGCGCGCAACCCGGTGCTGGTCGCTCCCGGCATGGGCATGAATGCCTTGTTCGCTTTCGTCATGGTGCACGGTGGCGGCATGTCGTGGCAGGCGGCCCTGGGCTGCGTATTCTGGTCGGGTGTGTTGTTCGCGCTGCTGGCGCTGTTCAATGTGCGCAAGGTGGTGGTCGAGGCCATTCCGGCGAATTTGCGCCACGCGGTGTCCTGCGGCATCGGCTTGTTCATCAGCCTGATCGGCCTGGTCAACGCCAGGTTCATTGTTGGCGACCCGGTAACGCTGGTGCATTCGGCCAGGTTGAATCCGGTGTTGCTGACGTTCCTGGCAGGGTTGGCGTTGACGATATTCCTGGTGGCGCGACGCATCAAGGCAGCGCTGATGATCGGCATCGTGCTGACCACCATCCTTGCTCTGCCGATCGGACGCTGGTGGGGTGATGGCAGCGCCTATGGCACCACGGCCACACTGGTGAACTGGCATGGACTGGTCGCCTCACCAGATTTCTCCGCGCTCGGCCAACTGGATTTGCTGGGTTCGTTGAAGTTTGCCTATTGGCCATTCATCTTCGTCATGCTTTTCACCTCCTTCTTCGATGCCCTGTCCACCTTCATGGCAGTATCGGAGGTAGGCAAGCTGGTCGATGAGCAAGGCAATCCACGCAACATTCGCCAGTCGATGATGGTCGATGCGTTTTCCGCGCTGGTATCGGCTCCGCTAGGCACCAGTCCGGCCAATGCATTCATCGAATCGGCGGCGGGTATCTCGCAAGGAGGCCGTACTGGACTGGTTGCCGTGGTGGCGGGTCTGTGTTTCCTCCCCTTCCTGTTTTTCTCGCCCTTGCTGTCACTGATACCGGCGATCGCGACCGCTCCCGCGTTGATCCTGGTCGGCGTGTTCATGATCGAATCGATCACGCATATCCAATGGCAGCATTTCGACGAAGCAGTGCCTGCGTTCGTGGCAATCTTGCTGATCCCTCTGACCTATTCGATCACCGATGGTGTCGCGTACGGGTTCCTTGCCTATGTGCTGCTGAAGCTGGCAACAGGGAAGTGGCGCGAGATCAAGCCGGCTATGTGGGTGATCGCCGCGCTGGCGCTGGTGTTGCTTGCACACCTGTAGCCCCGCCCCGGATGAGCCGAAGGGCAGGGCAGGCATGCGTGGCTAGAACTTGATCGCCAGTTCGCCCCCGACCACGGTGGCGTTGCGGTAGTGCGCGGCGCTGAACGCGCCTGGGTTCATCAGATATTGCACGTCGGGCGTCAAGAACAACCAGGCATTGATCTGGAAGCGATAGGACATGTCGATGTATTCCTCCGCGCCATAGAACTTGCCCGTGGGCCGGCCGCGCATCTCGGCGGCAAGCTTGCGCGTATTGAGATTGGACTTGGCCCAGCCCAGGCTGAAGATGTCCTGCGGGCGACTGGCGAACGGCCCTTGGAACACAATGCCCGCCGAGTCGTAGCTTTCGATCTGTGCGTTGGTCTTGTCCGCCTGGGTCAGGTTGGCGAACAGGATCAGGCCGCGATGGGTGTCGCCCGGACTCCAGACCATCTGGTCGATCGAGATCCAGCCATTGCTGCGACCCTCGCGCTGGCGCTTGGGATTGACCACGTCGGGCGCCTTGCTGGTGTCGTAGTAGCCGCCAATCTTGTAGTTGCCGGGCAGGCCCTGCTCGCCAACGTGAGGACTCCAGCCCAGTTCGGTGAGATAGATGGTGCCGGTGTCGCCACTGGTGCCCAAGTGGAAGCCCGGTGAGTTGTTGATATAGAGGCTCGGATTGACGTCGAATACGCCCACCTTCAGATACACATCCGGCAGGATATACCCAGTGATGCGCGCACCAAGCTGTGCTCCGGGCGGGTTCTGGAAGCCGCCGGAGTCGGCGCCCAGTGAATTGGGGTGGCCGCAGAAACCCTGGTTGAGGAAACTGCACAGCAACGGGTTGTAGTCGAATTCCGCCGCCGCGGGGAACCAGCCCAATTGGTAGCTCAACCGGCCTTTGTAGAAACTCTGGTTGAAGCTCAGGTTGGCCAGGCGAAAATTCTCGCCTTCGCCATAGTTGCTGTTGATGATGACGCGCGTGCCGGCAAGGTTGGATGCATTCGAGCCGAAGCGATCGGATACGGCGAAGGTGAAACCGGCATGTGAGATACCCAGCAGTTTGTCCAGGTCCAGCTTGGTACCGACCACGATCTGGTGGTTGCTCTGGATGCCGCGTTGCTTGCCGCCATGGACGATGGCGGCGCTCTGCACCTGGAAGTTACCAAAGAAATCGACGCCTTCACGATGCAGTTTGCTACGTTCGCCACCCCAGTCGCCCAGGAAGCCCTGGCCATGCCACCAGTCGGGCTTCGGTGTGGCCACCGGCGTGGATGTGTCTTCCTGTGGCGCCGCATCGGATGCATGCACCGGGCCCAGCGTTGCCCAGGCCAGCAGGCAGGCCGCGATGGCGGTGCTGCATGAGTGATTGATGGTGCCCATCGTCGGACCTCCCCTCGGTAGTTGTCGATGGCCGGTACGACTGTCGCTTGTGCGCTCGCCGAAAACCGGGCGCACAGGTTCCCCCGACAGCGATACCGGGGTTTCCGGTAACTGTTCTACAGGCCCGGAAAGCCCGGGCATCGTTGGTCAAATCCTTACGTCTTTCTATTTATCTGTTTCGCCCGTCGGCGAGGTGATGCGATTGAGCCCGGTATGGCATTGCTCAGCCCTCGAACGTCCAAGGCTGGTTGTTGGCGAGCGCCTGCCTTGCCTTGCGCTCGTAGTACTCCCACAGCAATCGCAGCAGCCGTGGATTGAAAGTGCCGCGTGCACAGTCGGCAGCCTCGTCGGGTGTCAAGGACAATGCGCCGCCCAGCACCTCGGCCTCGACCTGCTTGCGCGCGTTCTCCTCGAAGAAGGTGCTGCGAAAGAAGGCGACCTCGGCGGACTCGCCAACGATCACACTGCCATGGCCGCGCATCTGCACCGCCACGTTCTTGCCCAGCGCAGCCGACAGCGAGGCGGCTTGTGGATCGGAGACGACCAGGCGCGGATCGTTCCACACAGGCACACCCGTATAGAGGAATGCGCCGTGCAGGAACACCGGCACGATGTCGCGCCCGGCGATGCCCAGTAGCGTGGAATGCTGAGCGTGCAGGTGCGTCACGCTCATGATCTCCGGACGGTCGCGATGGATCTGCGTGTGAATCCGCCACTCCAGCGGCACCTCGCCACCGGGATGTTCGAGGATCTCTCCATCAATGTGGAATACGAATACCTGCTCGGGCCTGACCGATCCCTTTTCCGAACCCGCGCCAGGACTCAATAGCACGCGGTCGGTGCCGGGCACGCGGATCGACACATGGCCGAACATGCCGATGGAACCTTGCAGGTTCAGCATCATGCACATCGATGCCACTTTCTGGCGCAGTTCGGCCTCGGTTTCCTGGCGCTGCTCGACGTTCGTTTGTTGCATGGATCAATTCCTCGGGGATGAATGCGGTGCCACCTCGGTGGCCGCGGCGCGTGTCTCGGACAGGCGCATGCCACGGAAGCGCCGAAAACATAGGTAGAGCAGGCCGGCTGCTGCGATGCCACCGATGACCATCGGTATCGCCGGCACCAGGAACAGGCGTGGCATCGGTGTCTTGTGCGCGATCAGCCATGCACCGATGGTCGGTCCGCCGATCGAGGCGAAACGACCGATCGCGCTCGCCCAGCCGGCACCCTTGGAGCGGATGCTGGTGGGATAGATCATGCCGGTCACGGCATTCATGCCCAGCTGGCTGCCCAGCACTGTGGCACCGGTAAAGAACACCGCTACGGTCAAGGCCGCGTGCGAGAGGCCTTGCGTGCCGATCGAGGCCACCACCGGCCCACCGACCAGGAAATACACCATGATCGGCAACACGCCCCAGCGATCGATCAGACGGCTGATCACCAGGCCGCCGCAGATGCCACCCAGGTAATACGCCGCCTGCGTGATCGCGGTCTGGTCGCTGCTCAGGCCGTTGGCGCGAAACAGCGTGGGCATCCAGCTGTTGACGAAGAAGTTGACGATCAACGCGGCCGAGAACAACACCCATACCAGCAAGGTCAGCGCACCCAGGCCATCGGCAAACAGCAGTCCCGGCGAGAAGCTGTTCACCCCTTGCCGCGAGGTGCTCATCACCAGCGTCGTGTGGTGGTCGATGGCCAGGTCCGGGCGCAGCCTGCTGGCGAGCCGGGTGGCTCGTTCGTTGCGGCCCTTGGCGACCAGGAACTTGATCGATTCGGGCAACAGCGCGAACAGTGCCACCGCCAGCAACAGTGGACCTACGCCACCGACAAAGAAAAACGCCTGCCAGCCATAGCGTCCCAGCAGAGAGGTCGCTACAACCGACGGCAGGATGCCACCGACTGCCAAGCCCATGAACATGATGATGATCAGGGTGGCGCGAAAGCGTCGCGGTGCATATTCGGCATTCAATGCCACCGTGTTGGGGAGTAACCCACCCAGGCCCACGCCGGAAATGAAGCGCAGCAGCAACAACGCTTGCAGCCCGTGAGCACCGACCATCATCAGCGTGAACAAGCCATACACCAGCGTAGAGATCAGGATCGCGACGCGGCGCCCATAGTGGTCGCCTATGTAGCCAAGCAGCGGCCCGCCGACGGCCATGCCCACCAGCCCCGCGTTGAACACCGGGCCCATCGCCTGCGCCTTGATGCCCCAGGCGCGAATGATCTCTGGAGCCGCATACGACATCGCCGCCAGGTCGAACCCGTCCGCGCATTGCACCAGCAACGACAGCACCACGATACGCAGCACCAGCGGGCCGATCTTCTGGCCATCGACGAGGTGATCGATCTCGAGGGTCTTGCTTGCGCTCACGATCTGGGTTTCCTCGCGGGATGTCGAAACGAATCGGCTATCGGATGTGGTGGTGGCCATCGCCGGCATGCTCAGGGAGTGATTCCCATGAACTTCCAGATGTTTTCTTCCAGGATGGCGCGCGTGACGTCGGCGGGAAGCTCGGCCGCCTCGACCGCGCTCACCAGATCGTCGTCGCCCAACCCGAACGGGTAATCACTACCCAGGATCACGCGATCGCCACCGTGCTTGTCCACTACAAAGCGCAGGCTGCCCGGGTCGAATGTCAGCGCGTCGACGTGCAGCAGGCGTGCATATTCACTAGGCGCGCGAGTTATGTGCTGGCGCATTTCCGCGCGCACCGCATACCCCTTGTCCACGCGACCGAGTACCAGCGGAAACGCGCCGCCGGCATGCGCAAAACAGATCCGCAGGTCGGGCAGGCGCTCCATCACGCCGCCAACGATCAGGCGCGTCATTGCCAGGCCGGTTTCCAGCGGGTTGCCGACGATATTAGGCAGGTAGTACTGCTTGAGGCGATCGCCGCCGATCAATGGCTGGATCGGATGCACGAACACGCTCATGCCAATGTCGCGGCAGGCCTCGAAGAACGGAAACAGCACCGGGTCGTCCAGGTCGCGCCCAGCCGGACAGGTGCCGATCTGCACGGCGCGGATGCCCAGCGTCTCGCGCAGGTGCCGCAGCTCGGCAATCGCCAGATCCACGTCCTGCAAAGGCGCGATGCCCATGCCGATGAAATGCGTGGCGTGCCGCGCGACGATCTCGGCGATATCGTCATTGAGAAAGCGGGCCACGGCCTGCCCCTGTGCCGGTGGTGCCCAGTAGCAGGTGAGCATCGGAATCGGCGAGATCACCTGCATGGCGATGCCCTGCCGCTGCATGTCCTGCAAGCGTCGCTGCGGCGACCAGAAGCGGTCGTCCAGCTTCATCACGGTATTCTCGCCCATCATCAGCGTCGCCGAATGCGCATCCACCGGCACCAGTTTCGGCCAGCGGTTGGGGCCGAACTGGGCGGCCCAGTCCGGCAGCCGGTCCGGGGCGGGAATCACGTGGGTATGGAAATCGACGCGCATGCTTGCAGCCTGTGGCATGGGGAAGTTCAACGCTTGAGGTATCGCGAGAGAAATGCCAGAGAACGCTCGCGCGCCAACGCCGCCGACGTGGGCTCGTAATATTGGCGGTCGTTGCAGCTGAAGCCGTGTTCCGTACCTGGGTACAGGTACATCTCGATCTCCGGATGCAGGTCGCGCACCTTCTCCATATCCGCCAGCGGAATGTATTCGTCGTGCTCGGCGTAGTGCAGCAGCACGGGAGCGTGCAGTGTCTCGTTCGCATGGCCGGCGATCTGCGCACCGTAGTAGCCCACCGCGCAGGTAACACCGGTCAGCCGCGCGGCCGCCAGATAGGCCAGCGAGCCGCCCCAGCAGTAACCCAGTGTCGCCACCGGCGCTACGCGGGCCGCCGTGTCGATGGCTTCCTGGATGTCGAGCATGGTCTGGTCCAGCACCAGCTGTGCGCGCAGGGCGCGTCCCTTCTCGATGCCGGCCTGGTCGTAGCCCAGCTCCACGCCACGCTCGACACGGTCGAAGATCGCCGGCGCGATCACGTAATAGCCGTCGCCGGCATATTGCTCGGCCATGTCGCGAATATGCTGGTTGACGCCGAAGAATTCCTGCAGCATCACCAGCGCGCCAACGGGCTCGCCGGCAGGTTCGGCCACATAGGCGGCGAGACGATGGTTGTCGCTGGCGATGATGTCGATCGTGGTACCCATGCTGGTTTCCTTTGCCTTCACCAGGTCGCCATGGCGGCGATGCCGGCTTTCTCGTCGAAGTGGCTGGTCACGCGCTTGCCGATCAGGTCGCGCAAGGTCTCGGATGTGCCGCCGCCCAGCGTGCCGTAGCGTGCGCCGCGATACAGGCGCGACACCACGCTGTCGTCGGTGAAACCGAAGCCGCCGTGAATCTGTAGCGCTTCGCTTGTGACGTCCAGCGACATTTCGTTGCAGCGGATCTTGGCGGTGGCGGCCAGCAGCGCATCGGGGAACGGGTTGGCCGACAGGCAGGCGCGGTAAAGCAGGCCGCGTGCCGCCTCAATGGCGATGTACATGTCGGCCAGCTTCCAGCGCATGCCCTGGAAATCACCAATGGAGCGACCGAAGGCACGGCGCTTGCCGGCATAACTGACGGCCTCATCGAAGGCACCTTCGGCCAACCCGAGTGAAATGCTCGGGTTCAGGCAGCGCTGAGTGTTGAAGGCCGATAGCAACGACTTCAGACCGGACTGACGTACGACCAGGTGATCCAGGGGGACCTCGCAATCGGTGAAGGTCACCTCGTGCAGGTTCTCGCCGCCGAGCGTATGGACTTTGGAGGTCAGCGCCAATCCCGGTGTACCTTGCTCGACCAGCGCGCAACCGATGCCATCGAGGCCCGGTGCGTCGTCCACGCGGGTGAACACCACGAACATGCCGGCTTCTTCGGCGCGACTGATCAACGACTTGGTGCCATTGATCACCACCTTGTCGCCACGAATCCATGCGTTGGTGGTGTAGCTTGCCACGTCGGTGCCGGCATGCGGTTCGGTCAGGCAGATCGACAGCACGCAGTCACCGGTGCATACCTGCGGCAGGATTTTCCGCTTGATGTGTTCGGGAGCGAACGCGCTTATCACACGCGTCTGCGTGCCTACCTCACCCAGCACCGCCATGGCAGTGATGTAGCAACCCTTGGCGATTTCTTCGAGCACCAAGGCGGTATCGAACACACCCAGCTCCGAACCACCGTACGACTTGCCGACCGCCATGCCGAGCACGCCGATATCGGCCAGCTGGCGCATGTTGTCCCAGGGAAAGGAGCCGTCGAGCAGTTCCTTGCCGCGAGCCTTGAACTGGCCCTGCACCAGTTCGCGGACCTGGCCGATGCGATGACGCTGTTCGCCGGTCAGCTCGATGCCGGGAGGCAGGCTGGCGCGATGCGGGACCGTGATTTCAGACATGGGCGCTGAGCACTCCATCGACGAGGCTTTCGATACTGGTAAATACCTGTGCGCCGGCACGACGCAAGGCGGTGGTTTTCGATTGCACGGTGCCGCGTCCGCCATGCACCAGCGCGCCGGCATGGCCCATGGTTACGCCCTCGGGTGCCGAGGCGCCGGCCAGCAGCACGAACACCGGCTTGGCAAAGGACAGGCGTTCGATGGCATCGGCGAGTTCTTCTTCCTCGCTGCCGCCGATCTCGCCAAGAATCAGCAGTGCCCGCGTATCGGCATCGGCCTGGAAGTAGGGCAGCAGTTCGCCAAAACGCGAGCCCTTGACCGAATCGCCACCCACGCCGATCCAGGTGGATTGACCCACCCCGCGTTCGGCCAGGCGAAAGCAGGTCTCATAGGAGAGCGTGCCGCTCTTGGACATTACGCCCAACGGTCCCGGTGCCAGCGACACATCGGGAATGAAGCCCATCTTCATGCGTCGCGGAATCGCCAGTCCGGGCGTGGACGGACCGATCCAGTGCGCGCCATGGGCTTTCACGCGCTCGCAGGCCAGCATGGCGTCGCGTACCGGCATGCCCTCGGAGGGCGACACGATCAGCTTGAAGCCTGCTTCCAGTGCTTCGGTGACGGCAGCGAGCACGTCCATCGGTGGCACCAGGGTGATGCTGGCCTGGGCGCCGGTCGCGGCAGCCGCTTCGGCGCAACTGGAAAACAGCGGAATATCCGAATCCGAATCGCGTCTGGCGCTGGCACCGGCAATGCCGCCGACGACCAGCGTGCCATAGCGCTTCATCAATGTGGCATGGCGCGAGCCCATGCGGCCGGTCGCCCCTTGCACGATGACCTTGGCGGACGGATCGAGCGTGAACATGCTCATGCTTGCGCTCCCGCCTGGACTACGGCCATTTGCAGAGCCTTGTCCAAATCCACTTCCACGGTGATCGGGCGGCCGGATTGCTCGATGCGCTGCCTGGCTGCATGGAAATTGTTACCAATCAGGCGCGCCACCACCGGGACGGAGATCTCGGGTACGGCATCGAGCGCCTGCAGCAGCAACTGCACGAACTCATCCAGGTCGGTGATCCCGGCAAAGATGTTCACCAGCACCACCGAGATATTCGGCCCCTTGGCCAATTGCCTGAGTACCTCGATCAGGCGAGCCGGGCTGCCGCGCAGCATGCCGGTACGCACATCGCAGAAGTTGTAAGGCTTGAGCCCGGCCTGCAACATTTCATCGACCAGCATCATGCTCAGGCCCGCGCCCGTGGTAAGCAGGCCGACCTGACCATGCGGATCTAGTTCGATATAGTCAAACTCATGAGCAAGCTTGAAAGCTGCTTCACGATAAGCGTCTGGACGCGCGCGCACGATCTGTTCGACCGCCGGCTGGCGCCCGAAGGTGTTTTCATCCACCGCCAGCTTGGCATCGCCAGCCACCCAGTGACCGTCTGGCAAGACGAACAGCGGATTGATTTCCAGCAGAGTGGCATCCAGCGCGATGAAGGCATGGGCAAGCGCGGGAATAGCCTGCGCAATGGTATTGCGCACGTCCTCGGGCAATGGCTTTGCCAGGGACTTCGCCGTTTCGATCATCGCGGTCTCGTCGGCGGCGGCGACCGCGCTCAGCATCGTATTGTCATGCTGCGCGTGCGCCTCGACGTCCACGCCGCCCTTTGCCGAGATAAGTACGCGTACGCCCCGTTCGGCGGCGTCGACCATGAAGCCGACATAGACCTCGCGTTCGAAGCGCACTTTCTGCTCGATGCGAAACCCCGCAATGCGATGTCCCTTGATGCGCGTGTCGGCGTGTTCGCGCACGAAATCGGCAACGTCCTGGTGTGTATCGGCAAAACCGATACCGCCGGCCTTGCCTCGACCGCCTACGCCCACTTGCGCCTTGACCACCCAGGGGCCTTCGCCGGGAAGCGTCATGGTCGCGATATCGCGGCTGTCGACGTAGCAGCCTGCGGGAACGGGCACGCCATGGCCGCGAATCAGCTCCTTGGCGTCATGCTCGAGTAACAGCACGGTATCGATCTCTCCCGGCCGATGTGGCCGCTTGCCCCAGTGATATGCGGTCGAAGCCGGCCGCATCGTGTGAGACGGGACGTTAGGGAAACTTCGGGATATTGCCTACGGACAATTTGGCATCCATGCATGAAGAATATTCATGGACTGCATTGCGGCGGCCATGTTGCATGGCAATGCAATAATGATAATAAGTCGATAAATGCGAACATATTACGCTTTTGCGTTGCGCAAAAAGACCTGGAACGAGGTGCCGCAAAGCATGAGGAAATTTATGTCGCAGCGCACATTGACCCGATGGCCGGCAAGGTTCGAAGCTGCGGCACACCCCTCTCATTTCGTCGTCAGGCCCGCTTCGGGGTGTGCCGCAGCCGCCAGGAAATACGATGCGTCCGCTACCTCCGCTCAATCCCTTGCTCGCCTTCGAGGCAGCATCGCGCCATCTGAATTTCACCAAGGCCGCGCGGGAACTCAACGTGACACAAGGTGCGATCAGCCACCAGATCGCCGTGCTGGAAGAGTATTTCGATACGCGGCTATTCGAGCGCAAGTGGAATCGTATCGAGCTCACGCCGGGCGCTCTCGCCTATGCCGAGGTCTTGCAGCATGCCTTCGAGGACATGCGTCGCGCGACGGCGGCATTCCACGCCAGTGCCTCCGAGCGCACCACGCTGACGATCAAGGGTTATCCGTTATTTCTCAGCCGCTGGTTAACGCCGCGCCTTTCCGCGTTCAACCGCCAGTTTCCACATATCGACGTGCGCATGGTGTCGGTGTCGGGCGCCAGCCTGCTCGACTTCGAGCACCAGGACATCGATGTGGGCATTCGCTATGGCCGTGGACGCTGGAAGGGCTTGACCAGTCATTTACTTCTCACGGACGAACTGGTGCCAGTATGTACCCCCGAACTTGCCACCAGGCACAAGTTGCGTGTTGCGCGTGATCTTGCCGGCAAGACCCTGCTCCAGACGCATGCGCGTTCCAGTGACTGGCCAGACTGGTTTGCCTGCGCGGGCATCGATGATGCGGTGGCCCTGCGCCAGGTAAAGTCGTTCGAGGATCTCAGCCTCGTGCATCGCCTGGCGTTGGAGGGTGCAGGGATCGCCATCATGCAACGCGTCTACGCCGAAGAAGATGTCCGTCAGGGCCGCCTGGTCATTCCTTGCGATACCGTATTGACCCGTGAGCTGGGATATCACCTGGTCAATCCGGTCAACAACAGCAGGGAGCCGAAGATTCGCGCTTTTTCGGAATGGTTGTTGGCGTGTGGGTGAAGAGCAGTGAGGCCGCGCGCTATGCGAGCGGCCTCACTGCTTTCAAGGCACCCTCGCCAACAACCACTGCGCCTGTCGCAAATGCGGAGCATCGAGCATCTTTCCGTCGACGGCGATCGTGCCTGTGCCGGGCTGCTGCGCGAACGCATCGACAATCGTGCGTGCACGAAGCACTTCCTCGTCCGTCGGTGTCAATGCCGCATGGATGATGTCCACTTGCGCTGGATGAATAGCCATCATGCCGGAAAATCCATCGCGTACCGCCGCACGCGCAAATCGTGCCAAGCCATTGGGGTCACGAATATCCGGATAAAGCGTCTCAATCGCAGGAACATTTGCCGCGTGGGCACTGAACAGGGCCAGGGCACGTACCATGACGTACGGTGAAGTGAACGCGCCGTCGGCTTCGCGTGGCGTACTGGCGGTGACCGCGGCGGACAGATCTTCCGCGCCCCACGTCAACCCGAGCAAGCGGTCGCTCACCGCGCGAAAACTCCCCAATTCGAAAACCGATGCCGCCGTTTCCGTAGCGATCGGCAGGATCGGCAAATGCTGCAAGCCATAGGATCCAAGCAGGCGATCAAGCTGGTCGATCGCCTCGCGGCCGCACGCCTTGGGCAACACGATGCCGTCTGGCGGATGCCCGGCCAGCGCTTCGAGATCGCTGTTGGCGCGGCCGCTATCGAGTGGATTGATGCGAACAAAGGTCGCGCGCGCGCAGGCTTCGTTGGCGAGAAATCCCTTTACCGTCAGCCGCGCGGCATCCTTGCGATCGGCGGCAACGGCATCTTCCAGGTCGAAGATGACCGCATCGGCCTGCGACTGCTGCGCCTTGGCCATGCGATCGGCACGGTCCCCGGGAACGAACAACAATGATCGCAGTTTCATGTCAGGTTGCCTTGTGCAACAGGGCAGTGCGCGTGCACGAACACACGGTTTCACCGCGCTGGTTGGTCAACTGGTGAGCAAAGACCACGATGCCCGCCTGCGGCCGCGAACGACTGACGCGTTTCTCGCGTACCTCGGTCTGTGCACGCAAGGTGTCACCCAGGAATACCGGATGCGGGGTCTTTACCTCGTCATAGCCCAGGTTGGCGATCATCGTGCCCAGGGTGGTGTCGATCACTGACAAGCCGATCATCAGGCTGAAACTGAAAGTGCTATTCACCACGATGCGACCAAACTCGCTGGCGCGGGCGTATTCGGCATCCAGGTGCAGGGGCTGCGGGTTATGGGTAAGCGCGGAGAACAGCAGGTTATCCGTCTCGGTCACCGTGCGGCCGATCGCGTGCTCGATGCGATCACCTACCTGCCATTGATCGAAGTAGCGACCACTCATGCGATCAAACCAGGTGTCGCTCGAAGAACGCCAGGCTGCGCTCCTGGGCCAGATCGTAGGATGCCTGGTCAAACGTGGGGCGTTCCTCGCAGCCGAAGCCGTGATGCGCACCCGGATACACATAGATGTCCACGTCCGGCTGCGCGGCGCGGATCGCCTCGACATCGCTCAGTGGAATCGAATGATCGTGCTCGCCGAAATGCATCTGCACCGGGCAGCGCGGCTGTTCATCCTTGTCCGCGGCGATGCCACCGCCGTACCACGCGATGCAGGCGGCGAACGTGTTGCTGCGCGTGGCGGCCCACCACGCGGTGCGGCCACCCCAGCAATAACCGATGACTCCCACCCGGGAGGCATCGAGCGCCGCGCGGGCGGCTTGCAGATCCAGCACGGTTGCTGCCTGGGGTACCTGGGCGCGCAGGGCAAACCCATGTTGCAGGTCTTCCTGGGAATAGCCCAGTTGCAAGTTGCGCTCGGCCCGGTCAAGCAAAGCCGGTGCAACGACGGCATAACCGGCCTGGGCGAACTGGGCGCAGGCATAGCGGATATGGCCGTTGACGCCAAAGATCTCCATGCCCAGGACGATCGAATGCCGGGCATCGCGGGGGCCATCGCGCCATGCATCCAGTTCAAAACCATCGGCCGCCTTGATCTTTATCCATTCGCCCACGAGCCCGCTCCGCCATGGCGCGCCATTCGCGCGGAGGGGATGCTAGGAGCGGCCTGAAGCCCCGGGCAATGGACGATTATCGATCCAGGCATGAGCGATCGTCATACCCGGCTGTCGCGTTCCGCCCGCTGGCGCCATCCGCGTTTCTCGATGGCGCGGATGTGCGGCTCGCCTGCCAGGTGTTCCAGATAGCGCGCCAAGTGGGCTAATTCGTCATCGGCCGGATCGCCCTCGAACGGTGCCATGCGTACCAGGTTGCCGTAATGACGCAGGTACTTCTCCGGGCTGTCATCGACGGCAATGACTCGATCGAGGTCATAGCCGCGTCGCTTCACCTTGTGCAGGGATTTGGTCTCCCACCAGGTATCGAGCTCGAAGTCCCGCCTGGGCGTGCAGCGATCGCGTGTCCAGACGAAGGCGAGCCGGTCGATGTCCTTGAACAACAGGCGTGTGACCGCATGGGCATACCCGGACGAAGAGGACGTCCACACGGCAACCTCGAACAGCTCCATCACGCGTTCGAGAAAAGCCTCCACGCCTGGCCGCAGATACAGCACGTAGGGTGGAATCTGGTGATGTGGCGCATGGTGCAGCGGTGTGCGCCGGGCATGGACCAGGGTTTCATCCAGGTCCAGGATCAACAGATGTCTGGCGCCGGCCGGCGTCACGGTGACGTTGCAGCCGACGTGGCCGATGCAGGGCAATCGATACGGCGCGATACGCTCATGCCCGCTGCCTGGTCACCCCGCAGGTCGTAATGATCGTCGCGGTGCCGCACATACAGCGTAATCGACGCACCCAGGTGATGCGAGCGACCTGTCAGCATGCCATGGGTGTCGTCTTCCCATTCGCGGTCAAGTCCATGCCGGCTTTGCACCAGTTGAGCCACGTCAGTGCAGCTCATTCGCGCGACGTCACCCACCGTGGCGTGCACCACCGTATCGGTGTCGCGAAAAAGCAGCAGGTTCAGCGACACCAGCAGCGCCAAGAGCCACAGCGATTGGAACCAGCGACGCCAGTAGCGCGGTGTGAACACAAAAGCGGCCAATGCCAGGCCAGTCGAGCCCAGCAGAGCGAAACCCGCAAGGACATCGACATAAGGATTGTTGCCGAACAACCACACCAGGAAGGCCAGTACACCGAGCAAGGTTGCCGTCGACATCACCGCCGTGCGGCCGGCCCATTGCCAGCAGCGCCTCATCCTGCCCGGTTGTGCTTCAGCAGCCATCCTCTGGACCCTC
>NZ_DASVMI010000011.1:0-18828 GCF_036384435.1 Dyella sp.
CGCAGCTGTCTCCGATGAACCCGACGTTCCAGCCGCCGAAGGACGTACCGCCGGTCGGGTCGCCAGCCTGGATGCGCTGGTTCCAGAACGAGATGGCCGGCGTGCCCTTCGACAAGGGTGCCAAGAGCACCGACTATAGCCTGCAAATGGCGGCCGGCATCGCCAACTTCTATGACTGGAAGTGCCAGCAGGGCGGTGTGTTCCTCCACGGCGGCAATGCCTGCGACAAGGCCAAGAACATCCACCTGAAGATGCTGCAATCGACCACGCCGGCGCAGAAGGTCTACAAGATCGAGCGCGATCCGGTGCTGGAGCAACTGCACTGAGGTTGGGTGGCGGGCCGGTACCCAGGGCCGGCCCGTTTCCTCCGGGGATGAGGGGCGAGCAGTGAGTAGCAAAGAGCTGGCAGTGAGCAGGCGGGCGTGAGGACGCGCTATCTCTCGACTGAGGCAAGCTCGCAGCTTGGCAATGCGCGTTCCCCACATCGCTGCTGGCGGACAGCGCCAAGACTTTCACCGGCACTCTTCGGTTCCAGGTGGACAAAAAAAGGCCCCGGAGTCCGGGGCCGAAGCTCGTTAACACCGAAACGTGTGCTTACCAGGTACGCACGTCGGTTACGCCGACGGTGTAGTTCTGCATATCGCTCTGGTAGCGGAAGAGGCGGCCCAGGTCGAATTCGACCGACTGGCCTGGGGCGATATTGGTGGTGCCGGCCGGCCAGCCTTGCTTGGCTTGCAGTACCTTGCCGTCGGCATCCTTGGCTTCGATCTTGACCTGCGCGGCAGCAGCCTCGGCGCAATGGTTGACCAACTGGCCGCTGAGGCTAAGGCGAACGCCCGAGCCCGACCCACTGGCCTTCATCTTGAAGTCCTGGATGGCGAAATCGGTGGACGAGCACGCGGCATGTGCCGCCAGCGGGGCCAGCAACAGGACGGCGGAAACGATGAGGCGCTTCATGGGGACTTCCTCCAAAGTCAAAGTGAAACCCGCAAGGGGGACATGGAGGAAATCGGCCGGGATGCCTGAAACTTTAGCGTCCCGTGCGCCAAGTTGCGTATAGCTGGCTCAAGTGGATGATCTTGATGAATTTTTAGGCGTTTTCGATGAACCAAAGGCCGGCAAATAGTTTAGGGTCGATGGAATAGCCTTCCTTGGCCCTGGCGAACAGCCAGGGGCCTGCTTCGGTGCGAGGCACTTCATGGACCGTGATGTTCTCGCTTTCATCGCCGCCTCCCGGGCCGACCCGGGTCAGCCCGAAGGCACGCACGAACGTGATCATTTCCGTGCTCATGCCCGATGAGGATGGCCCCATGTGAAGGAATTCCACGCGTTCGCAGCGATAGCCGGTTTCTTCTTCCAGTTCGCGACTGGCGGCGAGCAAGGCGCCTTCGTCAGCTTGATCGGCCAAGTCGCCGACCAGACCGGCCGGCATCTCGATCGTGCGCTGCTGAATGGCCACCCGATACTGCTCGACGAACAAAACGTTGTCGTCGGGCGTGACCGCCAGGATGATCACTGCGCCACCGGGATTGTTGCGTTCGACGTACTCCCAGCGGCCACGCTTGCGCAACGTCAGCCAGCGCCCCTGATGCAAGGTTTCAACGGGAGGCTGAGATTGCGATGGCGATGTGGTGTCGGTCATGGCGTGCTTTTTCGGTGGCTTGTCGCACCATGATGACTGCACGTCGTATTTTGATCAACGCGCAGAACGATGTGAGCGCCCATGTTTTCGGACGGATTCGATGCAATCGCGTTCTCCCGGGCGCGAGCAATTGATGGCCGATGCGCGCGTGCCGACTGTGTCGAGCAATGAGCCGAGAGCGCATGGGATGAGCGTCGTCGCGCAATCCGACAAGGCATCTCATGTCTGTGTTACGTACCTTGGATATCGTCAGCGTCCGTAAGATTGGCATGCTCTTGTGCGCCGCGCCAATATCGTGCCCTGTGTCACCTTATAGGGCGCACCTATCGCTCCCATCCCGACAATCAATTAGACACCTCATGTGCCTTGCTGGAGTAATGACCCGCGCTTTCGACGCGCTTCATTCTTACAAGGACATATTCGTGCAAACGAAAAAGACCCTGGCGGCAAAGACCGCACTCCTGCTGCTTCCCCTGAGTATCGCCTTTGCCGTGCAGGCCCAGGATGCCTCCCGCATGACCAGTGACGCGGGTATTCCCGTGGGCGATAACCAGAACTCCCAGACCGCGGGTCCAGACGGTCCTACGCTTCTGCAGGATTCCCGCTTGATCGAGAAGCTCCAGCGCTTCAATCGCGAGCGCATTCCCGAACGCGTGGTCCACGCGCGAGGTACAGGTGCTTTTGGTGTGTTTGAGCCATCGGCAGACATATCGGCGTTGAGCAAGGCCAAGGTGTTTACGCCGGGCACGAGTACGCCGGTGTTCGTGCGGTTTTCCACAGTGATGAACTATCGCGGTTCGCCGGAGCAGGCGCGCGATCCACGTGGTTTCGCGACCAAGTTCTACACCCAGGAAGGTAACTGGGACTTGGTGGGCAACAATCTTCCGATCTTCTTCATTCGCGATGCAATCAAGTTTCCTGATTTCGTGCATGCCAACAAACCCAGTGCCGTCACCGGTGTGCAGGATGCGAATCTGGCATTCGATTTCTTCGCGCATTCGCCCGAATCCACCGCGATGCTGACGCGTTTGTACTCGAACGAGGGCATGCCCGACAACTATCGCCACATGGATGGTTTTGGCGTGCATGCTTTCAAGATGGTCAATGCTCAGGGACAGGTGCACTACGTCAAGTTCCATTGGAAGAGCCAGCAGGGACTTCATAGCCTGCGCCCGCACGAAGTCAGCGCTTCGCTGGCTGCCGACTGGAACCACTACACGAATGACCTGTACGGAAACATTAAGTCGGGCAATCATCCGAAGTGGGATCTCTACATTCAGGTGCTCAATCCCGAGGATCTGGTGAAGTTCGACTTCAACGCGCTGGATGACACGAAGATCTGGCCGGATGTGCCAGAGCGGAAGATTGGCACCATGACGCTCAATCGCGTGCCGGACAACTACTTTGAAAGCACCGAAGAGTCAGCCTTCGCGCCATCGCGGATGGTGCCGGGTATCGAGGCGTCGGAAGATCGCATGCTGCAGGGCCGCCTGTTCGCCTATGCCGATACGCAGATCTACCGCCTGGGTGCCAACTACCTGAGCATTCCGGTCAACAAGCCGGCGGTCCCCGTGAACAATGGTGATCAGGATGGTGCCATGAGCATCAGTGGCCGTAAGGGCGATATCAACTTCGAGCCCTCCAGTCGTGCAACTGCGTTGGAGGACCACTCGGTCAAGCTGGTGCGTACTCCCTTATCGGGCACCACTCAGCAACAGGCCATTAAAAAGACGCGCAACTTCGTGCAGGCAGGTGAGTACTACCGTTCCCTGTCTGCGCAGGACAAGAGCGACTTGATTGTGGCGTTGAGCGCGGATTTGAATCATGTGACCGATGAGGCCAACAAGTACACGATGCTTTCGCATTTCTACAAGGCCGATGCCGATTATGGAACACGCCTGGCCAAGGCGACACATGCCGATCTTGGCAGGGTGAAATCCGGTGCCGAGCAATTGGTGGACTGAGTAACTTTGTCCTGCCGTTCCGGTCAGCTGGAACGGCAGGGGAGTAACGATATGAAACGCTTTTTGGAGCGCCGCGCCTTTCGTTATGGCACAGGACTGGTGGCGCTGGCCTTGCTGGTTTGTTCGGTATGGATGTTGTCTCCCGCCACGCGCCTGGCCGCAAGGCAGCCACGGCTGGCCGAGGTCCCTGGCAAGCAGCAGGGTGAATGGGTCGATGCGCATCGCTATGACAGCGAATGGTTCGACGCGGCGCGGGCTGGCCGTGTCGACATTCTCCAGGCATTGGCCGATGCGCATTATCCCATCGATACCGTCACGTCGCGGGGTTTCAGCGCCCTGATTCTTGCCGCATACAACGACAAGCCCGAGGCCGTGGCTTACCTGCTCGGCCAAGGAGTCGATGCATGCATCGGTGACAGCAATGGCAATACGGCGCTGATGGGAGCCCTCTACAAAGGCTACGGCGACGTAGCGCAGCAGTTGATGCAGACCCATTGCCCGATTGACCAGGCCAACCATGCGGGAGAAACGGCACTGTCATTCGCTGTGCTGTTTGGCCGTGTGCAGGCACTCACCGAACTGGTCAGGCGCGGTGCCGATCTCCATCATCTGGACAATCAGGGACAGACACCCATGGCGCTTGCGGATAAGCAAGGTAACGAAGCTTCGGCGGCGGCACTAAAACGGCTTGGCGCGACCCACTAGTTTACCGCCGGACGAGCCATGCCTCGTCCAGGCATCGTCTGCAATGATGTGGGTATATGTTGTTATTTCTTGAAGCAAAGCCGAGGCTGCTTGTGAGTCGTCAGGCGCTGGCTGATCACGCTTCTTTTTTGCCATGCTCGGTGTGACCACGCAGCGCATAGTAGGAAAGTTTCATCACACTGCTCGCGGTGCGGCTGGTGTAGGCTTCGGGTTGTGCGTGAGGATTTATTCAACCGCAAAGCAGGCGCAACCGACTGCGAGTCATAGGCCCGAAGCGAAGACGTTCGCAGAGTTCTTCCATGATGGTCCATTCGGGTTTGAGCCGCGCCAGCGCGGCCGGTTGTATCGGGACCGGTGCATCCAGCGCGATGCGGGTCAGACGGCGATAAAGACGCGCCACTTCTGCGTGCTCCTTCAATTTTACTGCGCACGAGACAGCACCTCGAATGCGCAGGAACGGTATTTCGTCCACGCGATCGAGCAATTCATCCAGGCTGCCGAAGTGCGCCAGCAGGGCTGCGGCGGTCTTTGCCCCGATGCCGGGTACGCCGGGAATGTTATCGACGGCATCGCCGCTCAGCGCGAGAAAGTCGGCGACCTGGTGCGGATGCACGCCAATCTTCTCGAAGACGCCGGCAGGGCCCCAGCGGAGGTTGCGCGCGTAATCCCATTGCTCGTCGTGTTCGCCGAGTAGTTGCCCGAAATCCTTGTCGGCTGACACGATGACGCCACGGAAATCGTGCGCACGCAGGCTCCATAGTGCACTGCCGATGAGGTCGTCGGCCTCGAAGCTGTGGTCGATCAGCACGGGAATGCCAAGGGCCTGGGTGATCTGGCGGCAGATAACGAATTGCCGCTCCAGGTCCGGTGGCGGCAATTCGCGATTGGCCTTGTACTTGGGATAGATCGCGTTGCGGAACGAAGTGGTCAGCGAGGCATCGAATGCCACCGCGACATGTTGCGGCCTGGTCTTTTCCAGCAGTTCGCACAGGAAGCGGGTGAATCCATGTACGGCATTGATCGGACGGCCATCGACGTCCTGGAATTCATCGGGCATCGAATGCCAGGCGCGGAAGACGTAGAGGCTTCCATCGACCAGATGGACCGTGGATTTGTCCGAAGTCATGGTGACCACGTGGACAGCAGGCTATCCAGTTCGGGGCGATCACGATCGGGAATATCGATGTCCGGCGTGCCGATGTGCACGAAGCCGACCAGTTGCTCGTGCTCGCCAAGGCCAAGCACGGCGGCGGCGTCGCGATCATAGGCGGCCCAGCCGGTCAGCCACTGCGCGCCGAAGCCCAGCGCATAGCTGCCCAGCAACAGATTGTGCGCGACGCAGCCGGCGGTGAGCTGCTGCTCCAGCGCTGGCACGGAACTTTCGGGACGCACGCAGGCAATCACGGCAACCACCAGCGGTGCGAAGGTGTAGCGGCGACGCTCTTTCTCTTGTTTGGACTCGGGAAGGTTCGGGTTGCGGCGCAGGGCAATCTCAGCAAGTTGTTCGCCAAAACGCAGTTTTGCCTCGCCGCGCAGCAGGACAAGCCGGAACGGTTCGAGCTTGCCATGATCGGGTACGCGGATGGCGGCCCTGAGCAGGCGGCGCAATGTGGCGTCGTCCGGCGCCGGTTCGCGCAGTTGGCGCGAAGGAGCAGAATGACGCTGTTCCAGGAGATCGAAGGCGCAAAGCATGACGTTACCTAAGGATGGTAAAGCCGTCATGCTAACAGCTCGTTTCCACCACGCCGGTGAATCAGGGCAGTTGGAAGGACCCGGGCAGTAGTTGGCCGACCGTGGTCGATTCGGTGTCGCCGACAAGGTTGGCCAGCAACACCGGCATGTCCGCGTCGCATAGCTCGGACATCACCTGGCGACAGGCGCCACAGGGCGTGATCGGGCGCGGTGTATCGCCGATCACGGCCAGTTGCGCAAAATCCCGTGGTTTGCATCCGGCCGCGATCGCGGCGAACAGCGCCGTGCGCTCGGCGCAATTGCACAAGCCATAAGATGCGTTTTCGACGTTGCATCCAGCAAAATGCCGGCCGTCGTGGGTTAGTAGCACCGCACCCACGCGAAACTTGGAATAGGGCGCGTAGGCCCGTTCACGCGCGGCAAGCGCCAGGGCCAGCAGTGGGGCGTGGGACGGTGTATCGATGGTCACTTGCACGGACATCGGTGGATCTCCAGCTCGTATCGCCCGCCGGGGTACCAATGCCTTGCGCGGTGGGTCAGTCTACTCCTGTCGGCGATGCTAGGGGCAAGCGTGACGAAGACCGCAAAGGCTCTATGATGCCGGCAGTTACCCGCAGGAGTCCCTTCAGATGCCGATCGTGATGGCTGCGTTGCGCGAAACTGCCTCCGGCGAGCGCCGGGTTGCGATAACGCCCGAGAGCGCCAGGAAGTTGGCCGCCAAGGGTGTCCGGGTGATGCTGGAGCACAACGCGGGGCAGGCTGCTGGTTTTCCGGACGTGGCCTATGCGGATGTCGCCTTTGGCGATCGCGGCGAGGTGCTGGCCCAGGCGGACCTACTGGCCTGCGTCTTACCGCCGGAGCCCACGATGTGGGCGGGCTTGCGATCCGGTTGTGTGGTCATGGGCCAATTGCGGCCGTATGGCGCGACGGAGCGTATCCAGGCGCTGGCGCAAAGCGGAGTGTCCGCTTTTGCCTTGGAACTGCTGCCGCGCACAACGCGTGCGCAGGCCATGGACGTGCTCAGCTCGCAGGCTGCGGTGGCCGGTTATCGCGCCATGCTGATCGCTGCCGAATCGGCACCTAAGTTCTTTCCTATGCTGACCACGGCTGCCGGCACGATCCGGCCCTCGCGCGTGCTGGTCATTGGTGCCGGGGTGGCTGGCTTGCAGGCGATTGCCACGGCTCGCAGGCTGGGTGCGCAGACCGAAGGCTACGATGTGCGGCCGGAGACGCGCGAGCAGGTCGAGTCGCTGGGGGCCAAGTTCATCGAGCTGGGAGTCAGCGCAGCCGGTAGCGGCGGTTATGCGCGCGAGCTATCCGAGCACGAACGCCAGGCGCAGCAGCAAGCCTTGGCCGAGCACCTGAAATCCGTGGACGTGGTGGTGACAACGGCGGCGGTGCCGGGGCGGCCCTCGCCCCAGATTCTCACCGCATCCATGGTGGCCGGCATGAAGCCAGGCGCGCTCATAGTGGATCTGGCGGCCGAGGGGGGCGGCAACTGTGAGCTGACGCGGCCTGGGGAGCGGGTGGAGCAGGGCGGTATCACCATTCTGGGCCCGCTGAATCTACCTGCCGGCGCACCGCTGCACGCATCGGAGATGTATGCGCGCAACGTCTTCAACTTCACCGAGCTGTTGTTCAAGGATGGTGCCTTGGCGCTGGACTTCAGCGACGACCTGATTGCCCGCAGTTGCGTGACGCACGCAGGACAGGTGAAGTTCGCCAACTAGGCTGCCGACGCCAGGTTAGGCGCCGGATCAGTGTCGTGGGCCGCCTGATGGATGGCCCATCATGCCCGGCGGGCGCATACCCGCGGGATGCAGGCCGCCATGCTGCTCCTGGAATTGTCGGATCAATTGTTCGCGACGATCCGGGGGCATCTGCTGGAAGCGCTTAAAGGCATTGTGCAACTGCTGGCGCTGTTCCGGCGGCAATTGCTGGAAGCGGCGCATGTTTTCCTTGGCCTGCTGGCGTTGTTCGGGCGACATCTGCTGCCACTGCGCGATGCGTTCGCGCACTTCTTCGCGCTGGTCCGGCGGCAGCTGGTTCCAGTGTTGGGCCCGTTCAAGCATGCGTTGCTGCCGCTCGGGGCGCATGTGATCCCATTGCTCGCCCATGGGAGCAAGCATTTCGCGCTCGGCAGGCGACAGGGAGTTCCACGGACGCGATGGCGGGGCCGGACCACTCGGCGCAGGACCTCCCATCGGCGGCAATCCGGGCGGCTCCGATTGAGCCCACACGGGAGCCGCCATGCCTGATATCAACGCGATCAGGCATAGCAGGGGTACGAGGCAACGCAGTGGCATGCTCAGCGATTGCCCGGCGAAGAAGTGTTGTTCGAGGCCAGCCAGCCGTAGAAATCGAGGTTCTGATACATGCTCGGATCGCCGCTGTCCGGATCCGGCGGAAGGTCCATGTCGCTGTCAGCCACTCGGGCGGCCACGCTTTGCGGTTGCAGGGCGTCGCTGCCACGGTTCTGCATCGGCGACCAGGCCATCAATACGGCAAGGGCCACGGCGGCCAGCGCCCCGGTGGGCAGCAACACGTGCAGGCCTCGGGTCTGCCTGGACGTGCGTGTGGCCTCCAGAGCCGTGCGACGGGCCGCACGCAAACGACCGGCGGTGACCGGGTCGATGCGGTGGGTGGATTCCCGATATAGCGCGCGGGCGCGACGTTCGAGATTCCGGTTGTCGATGGAATGCTGTGGCGCGTTCATCGCCATTCCTCCAATTGATCGCGCAGATGCTGCATCGCGCGCGACAGGTGGGTTTTCACGCTGCCCTCGGAACAACCCATGGCCTGGGCTGTCTCGGCCACGTCCAGGCCTTCCAGCACGCGCAGCATGAATGCCTCGCGCTGGCGCTGTGGCAGTTTTTTCACGGCTGCCGCCATGTCCGCATAAGACTGTGCATCCTGCAGCCGGTCCAATGGTCCCGGACCGTTGTCGGCCGGATCCCAGATGGGTAGGTCGTCGCCGTCGTCGTCCCGGCCACCACCGAGCCAGCCAACCATGATCGAACGCACCTTGCGCCGGCGCTGCAGATCCACGATGCGACGCCGCAAGATGCCCCAGAACAGCGGCGTCCATTCCTGTGCGGGTTTGTCCCGATAATGCTTGACCAGACGCAGCATGGCGTCCTGGACGGCATCCAGGGCATCCTCGCGGTTGCCCAGGTTCAGCTCGGCCAGGCGAAAAGCGCGTCGTTCGATATAGCTCAGGAATGCGTCCAGCGTCGCCGGTGCCGCAACGGCATCGTCGGCCAGCAGGTCCGTATCGAGAGTGGAGACCACGCTGTTCATGGCGTCGTCGTCCGCGTCGCCGGATCGCGCATCCTGAGACTCCATCGGTTCGTCTCCCGACATCAACGCAGCAGGCTCGCGCGGGTTGACCCGCCACCGTATGATGCCCCCCAGGCGAGGGTCAGGCACGGAGGGGTCATGATCGACGGTTTTCTTGCGCTGTATATCTTCATGCTCGCGGCGTTCACCGGGTACGAGATCATCGCGAGGGTCCCGGTGATCCTGCACACACCCCTGATGTCTGGATCGAACTTCATCCACGGCATTGTGCTGGTCGGGGCCATGATTGCGCTAGGCCATGCCGAAACTTCATTCGAAATCGCGATAGGTTTCGTTGGCGTCCTGCTGGGGGCCGGTAACGCAGCCGGTGGCTACGTCGTCACCGAACGGATGCTGGAAATGTTCAAGAGCAGCCGTCCCGGGGGCGCTGGCCCCCACGGTAAGGAGGGCGGCTGATGGCCTTGCTGCCTGTGGCGATCAAGGCCTGTTATTTCCTCGCGGCCCTGCTGTTCATTCTCGGTCTCAAGCGCATGAGTTCGCCTCGTACGGCGCGCGGTGGGGTAGTTTGGGCGGGTGTGGGCATGCTGTTGGCCGTCCTCGCGACCCTGGCGTTGCCGGAGATGCGCCACCGCGGGCTGATCCTGGTCGCCGTCCTGATTGGCGTGGCAGCGGCCTGGTGGTCTGGCCGGCGGGTGGCGATGACAGCCATGCCCCAGATGGTGGCGCTCTACAACGGCATGGGCGGAGGAGCTGCTGCAGCTATTGGAGCAGCTGAGCTCGCCAGCCAGGCTGGACAGACCGTTGTCCTTCTCGGTGGCGGTCGCTTTACCGCCGATGGTGCAGCGGCGGTGCCCACGGTGCAGCTTGCCCTGGCGGTATGGGGGGCGTTGATCGGTGCGATCAGTTTCTCCGGTTCACTGATTGCCTTTGCCAAGCTTCAGGGCTGGCTGGACAGCCGGTTCGTCTTCCCCGCACAAAGGGCGATCAACATGTTGGTCCTGGCCGGCGCGGTAGTAGCCGGCTCGATGCTGGTTGCCGGGCATCCGGGCATGCCGCTGATCGCAGCGTTTTTCGTGCTGGCTTTGTTGTTCGGCCTGATGATGACCTTGCCGATCGGTGGGGCGGACATGCCCGTGGTGATCTCACTTTACAACGCGTTCACCGGGTTAGCTGTTGCGTTTGAGGGCTTCGTCTTGCAGAACGAGGCCATGATCATTGCCGGCACCGTGGTCGGAGCCGCGGGAACCTTATTGACCCAGCTGATGGCCAAGGCAATGAATCGGTCATTGGGTAACGTGCTGTTCGGCAATTTTGGCGCCGGTAGCGGCGCAGCCCAGGCGATCGAGGGCGCCCAGAAGCCGATCGACGCGGCCGATGCGGCAGTGATGATGGCGTACGCCGAACGTGTGGTGATCGTTCCCGGTTATGGCATGGCCGTGGCTCAGGCTCAGCACAAGGTATGGGAATTCGCGCAAGGACTTATTGCGCGCGGGGTCAAGGTGAAATTCGCCATCCATCCGGTTGCCGGCCGCATGCCGGGGCATATGAACGTGCTGCTGGCCGAGGCTGGTGTGCCCTATGACCTCATCGCAGATATGGAAGACATCAATCCGGAGTTTCCCGCCACGGATGTGGCCCTGGTGATCGGTGCCAACGATGTGGTCAATCCACTGGCTAAGACTGATCCGGCGTCGCCCATCTACGGCATGCCGATACTGGATGTGGCCGATGCGCGGCACGTCATCGTGGTCAAGCGAGGCAAAGGCACCGGATTTGCTGGCATCGAGAATGCGCTTTTCTACGCGGACAACGCCCGGATGCTCTATGGCGACGGACAAGCCGCCGCGGCGGCGCTGGTGACGGAGCTCAAGTCGCTCGACGCCTAACTGGCGGCAGGAGGGTAGGCGCGCGAGCTCGGCGCTGCCGCGTATGCGGCTACGACAATGCCCGCCACGTACCAAGCCAGTTCCAGGCCGGTGAAGTTCATCCGCGTGATGCTCATGAGCATGCCCAGGCCAGAGATGCGCAGGGCATCGATGAATTCCATGCCGACCGCGCTGGCAACTCTGGCGCCGGTGAGCAGAATGCATTGGTAGAGACAGGCCAGCAGCGTCACTGCTGCGGCCAGCACCTGCGTGGCCGCGCCGCCGCTGGGATATACCCAGGCACGAACGGTCCGGCCCAGTATCCAGCCGATCGGCAATGCCAGCCAGGGCATGAAGCGACCTGAATAAAGAGTGGGAAGCAGCCAGACGGCGCCGGCTGCCAACCCGATCATCGCCGCGCAAATCAGAATAAACAGGCGGCTGAGGATGCGCGGCGCGGTCATGCGCGCAGCCGATCCGTGGCAAGGGCACTGGGCGTAACGGTGGCTGACATCCGGCTGTCCTGGGGCAAAACGTGCATCATAGCCTGACGGGACGATGGCTGGGCGCGGCCAGGGCTTGAGAATGACTGATCTGGCCCGATCTGCCCTCACAGGGCGCATAATAAGCGGCCCGCGCGGCAGTTGACCGCGATTTCATGAGTGCAATTGGCAGGGTCGGCATGAGCGGTTTCAGTCTTAGCAGTGAACCTTTCACCTTGGAGCGTGACTGCGCGGCGATCATGGTGCCGCAAGGTGAACCCGTGGTCCTGCCCGCCGGTCAGGTCGGCTACATCACCCAGGCCCTGGGCGGCAGTTTCACGGTATACGTGGAAGGCAATCTGTTTCGTATCGCGGGCAATGACGCCGATGCCCTGGGCAAGGAGCCGCCGCCGCCACTGGAACTGGCTGAGGATGCATCCGATGCCGATGTCGAGAAGCTGGTATGGCAACAGCTACGCACGGTGTTCGATCCGGAGATCCCGATCAACGTGGTGGAGTTGGGTCTGGTCTACGACGTGGGTGTAGAGGCGCTTGCCGAAGGCCAGCGCAAGGTCTATGTCAAGATGACGTTGACGGCGCCCGGTTGTGGCATGGGCGATATCCTGGTCGATGATGCGCGCACCAAGCTGGAACTGGTGCCGACTGTGGGCGAAGCGGATGTGGACCTGGTGTTCGATCCACCGTGGAATCACTCGATGATGTCCGATGCTGCCAAGCTCGAAACGGGCATGCTTTGATACGCAAGCTGCATTGATCGATTTGCATGAGGTTTCAACGTGGCGCCCATGAGCCGCGGGCATGGTGCGCCTGGATGCATCATTCTTTAGCCATGTCATCTTCGAACAACATGTCGTTGCTCCTTGGCATTGGCTGGCGTGCTCCCCGGGATGACCGGGATTGTCGGCACACGACGGTACTCGGATGCCACACCTTCAAATAGCTTGTGTCGGCGCGTGTCTCCTGGAGGAGGCGCGTGGCATCAATGAGCTATGGAAGGAATCTTGATGAACAATCCGTTGAATATGTCGCGTATGCGGCTCAGCCTTATCATCCCGCTGCTGCTCGCAAGCACGGCTTCTTGGGCGGCTACGCGTGTGCCAGTCGAATTGCCGGCATTCAAAAGGGCATCGTTATCATCATCACCGCAAGTGCACCAACTGAGTGCCGCCATGGCTCTTGGGGCTGCAACGGAACTCAAGGTGGAGCGAGAAGCCCCCACCAAGCATGGTACGCGCCGTTTGCGCATGCAGCAGTATTGGCATGGGGTGCCTGTCTTTGGAGCCGTTGCCACCATCGAGGCCGGCGATAAAGACACCATGCTTGCCGCCCAGGGCGGATTCTACAGAGATGTATCTGCCGATCTGGTCGATGCCACCCCGCGTCTGAGCAAGGATGACGTCCGGCAATTATGGCGTCAGGCAAATGGAGTCGACCGTGACCAGGTCGAGAACCGGGACGTGACACTCTACGTCTTCCCTCAGGCTAATGCGCCAGCGCGACTGGTCTACCTGGTATCTCATTTCTCGCCAGGTACCAGGCCTACGGCTTTCATTGACGCGAACTCTGGCGAAATTCTCAAACGTTGGGAAGGGCTGACGCACGCTGAGGAAACTATCGAATCCATGGGCCCAGGCGGTAACGCGAAAACGGGTCGATATACGTACGGTGTTGACCGGCCTGCATTGCAAGTGTCGCAACGTGGCACTTCATGCACTACGATCACGCCGGAGGTGTCGACTTTTCACGCGCACAATACCGGCAGCATCAATTTTTCGCGTCGGCCAACGATCAGCGACTGGATATTCCCCTGCGGCATGAGCCAGGGCGATGAAGTCAATGGCGGATTCGGTCCCATAAATGATGCGCATCATTTTGGTGGCGTAGTTTTCAACATGTATCGTGGCCTGCTCGATACCAGGCCTTTGAAAGATTCACTTCGGCTTGTCGTGCATGTGGGCAGGGGCGAAGGGAATGCATCCTGGAATGGGCGCGACATGTGGTTTGGTGACGGTGATTCCGTATATTACCCGGTGGTCAGCCTGGATGTGATAGCGCACGAGGTAAGTCACGGCTTTACTGAGCAGAATTCGGGACTTGTCTACCATGGCCAATCTGGGGGTATGAATGAGGCCTTCTCCGATATGGCTGGAGAGATGGCCAAATGGTTCGATACGGGCAGCAACGATTTCATGGCCGGGGGTAGCGTGTTCAAAGAGCCTTCTGCAGCCCTCAGGTACCTGTGCGAGCCGACCCGCGACGGCCAGTCGATCGACCACACAAGCCGGTATCACAGTAGTCTGGATGTGCACTATTCCAGCGGCATTTATAACAAGGCATTTTGCCTTCTGTCGCAAAGCCAGGGATGGGATGTCAAAAACGCCTTCCTGGCTTTTGCCCGGGCCAACCAGTTGTACTGGGCGCCCGATGAAACATTCGATAGGGGCGCGTGCGGTGTGCAGTCGGCCGCCAAGGATCTTGACCTGAACGAAGCGGGTGTGATTGCGGCATTTGATGCCGTGGGAGTGACTTGCAGGCGTTGACGACTGGGCCATCAGATACCGGGGGCCAGTCCTCCGGTACTCTGATCCTGTCGATCAGGCTTGAGTCAAACAAAAAAGTCGAAAGAGCGCTGTATCAAGCTTCCTCGAAGCGATTGGCATCCCGGTTCTTGCGCACCTTGGAGGGGTCCCACACGCGGCCGTTCATGGTGATGTAGACCCCGTCGGGTAGTGTCTGTACGGCGGCAACAGCACAGCCGACGTTGAATACAGCATCCGACCCCTGGAAACGCGCGGGGTTGAGTGCGCCGGTCAGCACGATCACCTTGCCCTTGATCTGGGCCAGTTCCCGCGCAGTGTCGACCATGGTGTCGGTGCCATGCGTCACCAGGACATGCCGATGCGGTTGCGCCTCGATGGTCGAACGGATCAGGCTGCGGTCCTCGGCACCCATGTGCAGGCTGTCCTTGCGCAGGATTGGAATCACATCAAACTGAAATGCGACGCCCAGTTGGCTGAGGATCTCGCCGATCTGCGGTGCCCCGATCTTGTAGTCCGACTTATCATCGAAGTAGATCTTGTCGATCGTGCCGCCGGTGGTGACGATGGTCAGGTGCTGCATGGGCGAGTATCCAGGGGAGGGAAAGCATGGTTATTTTAGCCGGACCGCTGGTGCTTTGCTTGCCAGCCGCGTGCAATCGTGGAAACTCGGGCATCGCCCGTAGCTTCGAGAGTCTGTGATGAACTTCCATCAGTACGCCGAAACGCACGAAGTGACCAACCAGGTGCCCCCGTTGGAAGGGACCAATCTCTACCGACATGACCTGCCCTTGCAGGCCTGGTCTCAGCGCTTCGGCGTCACCGACACCGATGCGCTGCAGCATTATGGTGCACTGGCTGGCGGCCCGCTGATGGCAGCCGGCTTTCTGGCCAATGAAAACAAGCCGGTTTTCAAGAGCCACGATCGCTACGGACACCGCATCGACCTGGTGGAATTTCACCCGGCCTATCACGAGCTCATGCGCACGGCGATCGAACATGGCCTGGTAGCGATGCCCTGGGATGGCTCGCGTGCGGCCGGGCATGTGACGCGCGCCAGTCTTTACTATCTGCACGCCCAGGCAGAAATCGGCAGCGGCTGCCCCTTGACCATGACGTGCGCAAGCGTGCCGGCGCTGCGACTGGAGCCAGCTGTCGGCGATCTATGGCTGCCAAAGATATTGACCCGCCAATACGACCCACGCAACGTGTCGATGGAGCAGAAGGCTGGTCTGACTATTGGCATGGCGATGACCGAAAAGCAGGGTGGCACGGACGTGCGCGCCAATACGACCCGGGCTTATCCGGTGGGAGCACCGGGGCGCGGCGAGCCTTATGAACTGGTCGGTCACAAATGGTTCTGCTCGGCTCCGATGTGCGATGGCTTCCTCGCGTTGGCCCAGACTGAAAAAGGGCTGAGCTGCTTCCTGTTGCCACGGCATCGCCCCGATGGTACGCGCAACCAGTTCTACATCCAGCGACTGAAGAACAAGCTGGGCAACGGCTCCAATGCATCCAGTGAGGTGGAATTCCGCGGCGCGTTGGCCTGGATGGTGGGCGAGGAGGGGCGTGGTGTACCCACGATCATCGAGATGGTTTCGATGACGCGTTTCGATTGCATGCTCGGGTCCAGCGCGTTGATGCGACAGGCGCTGACGCAGGCCGTGCATCATTGCAATCATCGCAAGGTAGGCGGCCAGCTTCTGCGTGATGCACCGCTGATGCAGAACGTGCTGGCCGACTTGGCACTGGAGAGCGAAGCCGCGTTGGCGTTGACCATGCGCATGGGCTATGCGCTCGATCACGCAGCCGACGAGCGCGAGCATCGCTTCGCGCGCCTGGTGACGGCGGTAGGCAAATACTGGATATGCAAACGTGCCCCGGCGATGATAAACGAGGCATCCGAATGCCTCGGCGGTGCCGGCTACGTGGAAGAGACCATCTTGCCGCGCCTGTATCGCGAGGCTCCGGTCAATTCCATCTGGGAAGGTTCGGGCAACGTGCAATGCCTGGATGTGCTGCGCGCCCTGGCCAAGGAGCCGGGCGTTGCCGATGTCCTGTTCGACGTGCTTGACGAAGGGCGAGGCGATCGTCGCCTTGGTGCGAGGGTAGAACGTTTGAAACAATCGCTGCACGATCCTGACGATGCGATGTATCGCGCACGCCAGATCACGCAGGATATGGCGCTGGCATTGCAGGCGCGCTTGTTGCTCGATGCTGGCGACAGCGCGGTTTCCGACGCGTTCATTGCCAGTCGCCTGGAAGGCGACGGGCGTGTTTACGGTATCTTGCCCAGGGGTACGGATGCGCGCGCCTTACTCGGTCGCGCGTGGCAGTGACTGCGCTATCGTTGGCCGGTCAACCAGCGAGAGGGAAAGATATGCGGTTCAGTGAAGTAATGCGCGGCGTGGTGCGCGATGGCGAAGGCTGGTCGGCACAATTTGGCGATGACTGGCTGCAAGGACGAAGCGCCTTCGGTGGATTGCAGGCTGCCATGGTCGTGCGCGCGCTACGCCAACAAGTGCCGGAACATCTGCCTTTGCGAACGCTGCAAGTGACGTTTCTCGCGCCGGTTCCTGCCGGGGCGGTGCGTATCCACACGCAACTGTTGCGGGAGGGCAAGAACACCTTGCAATGGGAAGGACGCATCGTTGCCGATGGGCAGACACTATGTCTGGTCATCGCCATCTTCGGTGCGGCGCGCGAGTCGAGCATTCACCGTTTGCCGCCGTTCGAATCGGTGGAGGTGCCGGCCAGTTCCACGGTGTTCCCGTTCATTCCCGGGTTGACGCCGGAATTCACCCAGCATTTTTCGGCTCGCTGGTTGCGCGGGGATCTGCCGTACTCAGGGGGGGCTGACAACAGTAGCGTCGTGGCGTTGAACCTGAAGGACGAGGGCCCTGTCGACGAGACGCAGATCATCGCGTTCGCCGACTTCATTCCACCGCTGGCGCTTTCGATGTTGCGTAAGCCCACGCCTGGCAGTTCGCTGACCTGGATGCTGGAATTGCTGACCCATCGACGCGACCTGCCGTGTGAAGGTTGGCGCGTGGATGCGCAACTGGATGCCGCAGTGGACGGCTATACCAGCCAGGGTTTGACGCTCTGGGGGCCCGGCGGTGTGCCGGTGGCCCTGGGGCGCCAAAGCATGGTGGTTTTCGGCTGAGTCAGGTCTGGCGCTTGCGACGCACGCCAGCGCCCAGGGCTCCGATCAGCAGCAGCGTCAGCGCTACTTCAAGCAGCGCCAGCCAGCGCTCGCCGCTGGCGCTCCAGGCTTCGGCGATGCCATGACAGAAGTAGAACAGACTAAGAATGCCGGTCCACAACAGGGCGCGGCGCACGTTCGGCAGGGAAAACAGCGGTAGCAACAAGGGCAATACCGTCAGCAGCATGACCAGCCACAGTGGCATGGTGGCCGGAGGGAATAGCCACAGGTACCAGGCCAGTTGCAGTCCCAACAGGACCGCCCAGGCCGCCAGACCCACGCGATACGTGGTGGTGATGGCGCTCATGCGGCCAGCTTGCGTGCGGTGTCGGCCAATCGGCGGCCGAGCGCACGAGCCAGTTCACGCTCGTGCTCGCTGATGGGGCGATCACCCTGGGCGCCGGCCACGTGGCTGGCACCGTAAGGCGTGCCGCCCGTTTGCGTCGCGCTGAGCGCGGCCTCGGTGTAGGGCAAGCCGACCAGGAGCATGCCGTGGTGAAGCAGGGGCAGCGCCATGCTCAGCAGGGTCGACTCCTGGCCGCCGTGCATGCTGCTCGTGGAGGTGAATAGGGCGGCGGGCTTGCCGGCCAGGGCGCCATTGGCCCATTCGGTACCGGTGGAGTCGAGAAAATATTTCATCGGCGCGGCCATGTTGCCGAAACGGGTCGGGCTGCCTAGCGCAAGGCCTGCGCAATCCACCAGATCCTGGCGCAATGCATAGGGTGCGCCTGCTTCCGGTTCGGGCGGCTGCGCCACTTCGGTGATCGGCGCGACGGGAGGTACCTGGCGCAGACGCGCCCGCATGCCGGGCACTTCTTCCACGCCACGGGCGATTAGTCGCGCCAACTGGGCTACATGGCCATAGCGGCTGTAATAGAGCACAAGGATCTCGTTACTCATGAGGCGGGTCGCGGCCTTGGGGCATTCAGTGGCAATGCGGTAGTGTACCGGCCGATACCGTCCGATGGCCTGGTGTGACGGCTTGAGAAGGATTTTTCATGGCTTTTCGTTTCGACCGCGCTCGCGTTTTCAGCTTTTGCCGCTTTATGTGGCATCGCTTCGTGGACGACAAATGTTTCGAAACCGCCGGTGCCCTGTCCTACACCACGCTGGTATCGCTGGTACCTCTTACGGTGGCCGTGCTGACCGTGTTCGCCGCGTTCCCCATGTTCGAGGGCGCGCGCGAGACACTCATGGATTTTGTATTCAAGAACTTCGTGCCAACCGCTGGCGATGAAGTGCAGAAAGCCTTGCAGGGCTTTGCCGATAACGCGCGTGGCCTGACCGGGATCAGCATCCTGGTGATGCTGTTCAGCGCGATCTCGATGATGATCAGCATCGAGGAACGCCTTAACCGGGTATGGCGTGTGCAGCGCGCGCGTCCATGGGTGTCGCGCATTCTTTTGTATTGGGCC
>NZ_DASVMI010000012.1:0-4712 GCF_036384435.1 Dyella sp.
GTTGGCTACGCCGTCCGAGGGGTGCGCGAAACTGGCAGAACGCAGTGCCCAGACATGGCCTTGCGACTGGCCAGCCGATATACCCGTACGAGGCGCGACCGTGCCGACCGTGCCGTATGCAGTAAGAGCGTCGGCCTGTCCCACGGCCGCCCTGGACGGCGCACCATGGTTGAACGAGGCACGCATGGCCCGGTCATGGCTGGCCATGCTGCGCTCTTGCTCCTGCGCAGCGATCGGGCCCATGTGCTGATCGCGTGTCGCCGCCATGTCCCGCGCGGTAGGATCGGCGTGGATGCCGCCTTGCCCACCATTGAAGCTCGTGCGATTGATCGTGGTGTCATTGACCACCGCATGGTTGTAGACGTTGGTGATATGCACGTGATCGTCGATATGGGTCACCGCCCGGTTGTAATAGAAACCACCGTGCCCCCAATAACCACCGACATAACCTGTCCCGGTGTAGCCATAGCCATAGTGGATACCACCATAGAAACCCACATGACGCCCCCAATAGCCAGGATGGAAGACGTACACACCGCCGCCCCATCCCCAGTATCCCGGGGTCCATAATGCACCGTAATACGGCGGAAGCACCCAGGTGCCCGATACCCAGTAATAACCGCCGTCGTCATCGTACGCCCAATAGCCAGGCACCCAGATATAACCTGGACCGGGGATGACCGGCTGCGCATAGACAGGCAGCGGCGGCGGCGCAAAGCCCACACTGACCAGAACGTCCGCCTGAGCGGATGAAGCCAGAACCAGCCCACCAGCCACCGCCATGCCGATCGCCATGGCGCGCGCCAACCAGCGCCGATGTATAGAACGACCTTGACTCACTGCCTGCCTGTTCATGCGAGCCTCCCGTGTGTGTCGCGTGCCTGTAAACGCGACACCTTTCGGCCCGTCGTACCTGTCGCCGATGATGCGCTGCGGCGCCATTCAGGCGCCATGAAAGCCAATATTCTTATCGACGCCCCTGCGATCGGCGGTTGTGGGTCGCTTCAGTCAGGCTGATAGGCGCCTGACACGCGTTTCATCGAAGCGAACCGTGACGCCGCTTGCCTATTCAAGCGGCAGTGATCGATCCAGGCCGTTCACGACGCAACCGCCAGAATGCCTCGCCAACCATCATCAACAATATGGCGGCGGCGACGAACAACAACTTGTATCCCATGACCTGATAAAGCAACACTCCCACCACACCGCCCAGCAGAAACGAAAGGACCGTCTGCACATGCAATCGAAGGCGCGATCGATAGGGGCCGGTATTGTCTGCGGACTCCTTGCCACGCAGCACATCCAGCAATACGGCCAGTTCGATACCGATATCGGTCGACATACCCGAAACGTGCGTCGTTCGCACGCGTGCATCGGATATCCGCGTAACCACGGCGTTCTGCAATCCCATCAAAAAACTCAGGCCTAGGATCATCCAGGTTCCCTGTCGAGCCGCCTCCACGATGGCCTCGACGCCACCCAGTAGTGCGAGCAAGGCACCCTCCAGGGCGATGACCAGCGCATAGATGCCTCGACGTCCATGCCGGCGACCGGCGTTGATCAACAACGTGGAAATCGCTGCGCCAAGAACGAACAACACCACGATCAACAAATAGAAGGCGCCGACCATCCAGTCGCCGCGCGCCGCGTGATCGGAAAGCGCCGAGACGTTACCGGTCATGTTGGCCGAGAAGAATCCCACCGCATAGAACGCGGCGGTATTGAGCCCGCCGGCGACCGCAGCCAGCATGCATGCCAACCGTCGATCCGTGGCATCGGTGCGCGAAGACCCCTGTCCAATCAGCATGGCTCAACCTGTACGAAAACCCCGGCAAGAACATTAGCAGATCGTCGACGATCCTCCGAAGCAAGCAAATCCCGTCAATCGGCTGCGATGATGTGGCCGTCGTCGAATGCGATCTGCCGTTCCGGCCAGCGCAACGCCCCCAGCCGCGTGCGGAATGCTTGCCCGCGCAATCGCTCCTGGAAGCGACGCCCCACTGAATAATCCACGCAAAAGACGTTGCGACGAGGCCCGAGCCCCTGCCCTGCCGTTGTGCCGGCGAACAAATCCACTCCTGCCTTCCCGAATGCGGCGCGGTCGACAGTGACGGGCCAACGCCAATAATGGCCCACTACCACGGCTACGTCGTCGCGATAGTCATCCCACCACGGTGCGCGTTCGACCATGCGCCACTTGCCGCTGCTATAGAAGGGTTCGGGCGCCTGGCGCTCCATGCCGGAGGCAAGCACGCGAACCGGATTGGACATCTGCACCGCCTCGTCGCGACGTGCCGACGCAAGTAGCAAGGGAACAAGGCTGTCTGGATCGACTAACTGCTTGCGGTAGTTTGTCTGCTCCTGCCTGGCACGTTCGAGTGTGCCATCCTGGTCGAGCAGCCGATAGGTCTGATCCCGGAACGCGTCGTGCAAGGCGGCGACATCCGGGTTGGCGGCCGACTGCACGGTCGCAATGGAAGCATGAGACCAGCAGGCATGCACGACACGAAGGTCCGACCGTTCCAGCGCCAGCGGCAATCCCTGTATCAGGCGACGAATCCAGGCACGACTTGCTGCGTCGGCCTTGTGCGAGACGAGGAACTTGCCTTGGGCATGATCGTGGTCGTCATCGAAATACCAACCATTGCCCTCCTTGGGCGCCAGGCGCAGGAGATTGAGCTCGTGGTTACCAAGTACGCATTGCGCGAGACCTCGCTCCATCCATTCGCCCACGCGCTCCATCACCGCGATGCTGTCGGGTCCTCGGTCACAGAGGTCACCCACGAAGACGAGCCGTCTGCCTTCAGGATGATGTCCGCGTCGGTCATAACCGAGCACAGCGAGGAGGTCGTTCAATGCATCGATTTCTCCATGCACATCGCCGACGACATCCAGCGGACCTTCAAACAAGGCGCGAACAAGGCCATGGGCCTCACGTGATTCCAACACTTGATTCAACACCTCGACCCCCACGTCCCTGGCTGCGACACATGCCGTGACAGGCGCGCAACAACACTAGCCGCGCCATGGTGGCACGACATCGCCGGGATTCTAACGTGAGTCCGGGGAATGCGGGACGCCCGTGCATCCGGGCGCCCCGCGGTAGAGCCAGGACTAGCCGGCGCCGGGCAAGTCGGCCGCGGAAGGTTCCTGTGAAGCCGACGGATCATCCCCGACAAGCTCCTTCCAACTTTTGGCAACGCCGTTGCGGCGTCCCTTCTGAGTGAGCCGCAATCCATCGGGGTCGATCAGCAAGGTGTATTCAATACCTGCGACCGTAATGGCACGGCGTAGCGGCTTATCCAATGGGGTCATGACGTAACGTCCTCCGTTGTAATGACGGCCGGCGGCCTCAAGCACCCATCAAAACACATCGAGTCGTTATGTCCGCGCGGGATAAACATCACGAAAAGGTGATGATGAATAAAGCGCAAACCGATTTTCATGATCATTTCAGGGAGGCGCTGCGTATTGGAGTAGCCAATTCAAGGAACCTTCAGAACCATTCATCGAAGTCGTCATTCCGGCGAATCCTCCGAGGGTACCTGAGGGCCAGTATCTAGCGCCTCTAACTCCGTCAGAGCCAACACTTACGTCCCGGCCTACGCCGGGACGATGGATAAGAAAGTTTTTTACAGGCTCCCCTGATTCGCCCATTCATCAGATTCAGACTACCGCTGTGCGCTCGCAGTCTGTGGCTGTGGTTGCTGCTGATTCTGGTTTTGATTTTGCTGCTGCGTCTGCTGTGTCGATGGATCGACTCCGCGTTGGGATTGAGCCTGGTTCCAATTTGCCGTGCTCTGGGCAATGGACGTATTCACACCCTGTGCCACCCCCACATCGGCGTACTGCTTGAATGGCGAATTCATGTCGCCCTGTACGGCCCAGGCACGTGAAGCGTCCTCACTCAACATGACCCGATTGATACCAGTCATGCCATTCTCATAAGACTTCACGGCCAAGGTGCCTGCCAGATTATCGCTCCCCTGGTCGGGAACACGACCATGCTGGGTGTCCATCTGATATACAGCCGTCTGTGCCTGCTTGAACAAGTCATAACCCGGATGCGCCGGATCGTTTAACTGCGCCGCATTGGCAGTCGGAGCTGCCGGAGCGTCCGGCGAAGATGTAGCAGGTGCGGTCTGCGATTGCGGGGACTGTTGCTGCTGTTGCTTCAAGGCCTCATCCATGGCCGAGCGCGTCTTGTCCCCTACCACGCCATCCGGCGTCAGATTGTGCGCGCGCTGAAAAGCCTCGACGGCTTCCTTGGTCCCATTGCCGAAGCGACTATCTTCCATCAGCTTGCCATGGGGCAGATTACCGAGTTGGTTGAGCTGGTGCTGCAGATTGCCCACGGCCGGGCTGTGGTCGCCTTCACGCAGCGTATGGCTGCCCGTGCGAGCCGGCGCGCTCCCCCCCTGCTGCGCAGGCGTGTGCTCGATATTGAGCTTATCCAATGCCGCCGTCAGGCGTTGTTCGCGACTAGCTACCGAGTCTGGATTTTCCACCCCATATTTCGTGGCATTGATGAAATTCTGGATATCGGTGCGCGTGATCGGGTCACCAGCCTTCAGCTCGCCGCCTGGCAACTTCACTGAGTTACCCTCCAGATACGACATCATGCTGTTGGGCTGGGACTTCTGCCCAATACCACTGATGGAGAACTGATTGTCGTAGTCGGCCAACGCCAGTTGCAGTTCAGGGCTGCCCGC
>NZ_DASVMI010000013.1:0-4373 GCF_036384435.1 Dyella sp.
GCCCATGGAACTGCGCATCTACGAGGTGCCGCAGGCGCAGACCGAATCGCTTCGTCAGGCCCTGACCAGTGCCCTTGCGCCCGGCGGTCAAGCCGCCGTGACCAGCCCGACGCCAGGCAAGTTGCTGGTCTACGCGCCGGAAACCTCCCAGGATTCCATTGCCAGTGCCCTTTCCGGCCTGGCCAGCAGCAGCAAGGACAGCCACGCGCCGGCCTCGTTGAACTTGCGATTCTGGATTGTGGATGCTGTTCCAGGCGATGGCGCCGATGATGCCAGCCTCACCGTGCTGACCGATGTACTCAAGTCCTGGCGCGGCTCCATGGGCGCGGCTCATTTCAAGCTGGTGGAGGCCACCTCCGGCGCGGTACGTGAAGGCGGTCAGGGCGAGATCGTCACGGGGTATCAGTACGGTTACGAGACAAGCGTATCGAACTCCGGCGACATCAGCCTTCAGTTGCAGGTTCGCAACAATCAGAATGGAGGTCGCGTGCAAGGACTGGGGCTATTCCAGGGACAGCTCAACGTGACGCCCGGGCATTTCGTCGTGCTGGCCCAGACGCCCGGACCGGGAGGCGACGCGACCGCCAGCGGCGATACCCCGGTGGCACGGCTGCTGGTGATGCGAGTCGATCGTAGCCAGCAGCGTTAAGCCATGGCTTTGCGCGAGGAAGCGCTGTATGCAAGCTATCGCCGACTCGAACGTTCACTTTACAACGTGCTTTATCGCCAGCTCTGGCAGGCACAGGACTGCCAGGATCTTATCCATGACGCGTTCATGCGCGTCTGGGAGCGGCGCGACAAAGTCGACGAAGCGACGCTCGATGCGCTGGTATGGACGAGCGCGCTCAACCTGGCGCGCAATCGTCTGCGTTGGCGCGCGCTATGGCGATACGAAACCGTGGACGAGTGCGCCGAACAACTTCCCATGGAAACCAAGACACACGACTTCCTGGCCGAGCGTCGCCTGCACGACGCGCTGCGCAAACTGCCGCAGCGATTACGGGAGGTGCTGCTGATGTTCGAGTACGGCGAACTGAAGACCGCGCAGATAGCCCAGATCCTGGGTATTCCCGAGGGAACGGTCTCCTCGCGCAGGCACCAGGCGCTTGCGCGGCTGAAAAATCTTCTGGGAGACCTGCCGTGATCGAGCTACGAGTTCTTTCACCCACGCGCACACCACCGGCTGGCGGGCTGTCGCGATTGCAACGCGCGGTGGCAGCGCAGGGCACCGGGCTACAACCGAGATGGCGGTGGCTGGCGATGGCGGCATCGCTGGTCTTGCTGGTGATGGCACTGCCCTTGTGGATGGCGCCATCGCGCGATGACGGTAGCCTCGATCGCGCACTGCACGACGCCTTGCTCCCCCCCCCATCCGGCAACGCAGTCCTGGTGCACGACGGCGCCGCGCTCGCCGTGGACAGCGGTCGGCAGGACGTACGCATTTATCTGATACAACGCTTGCCACCCCGGCCCGTACCCAGCCAGTAACGGGCCCGCCACGCAGCGCGCAAGTCACTTCGATGGGGATTAGAATCGGGACCGACACCGTTACCCGATTCGCCGTGCCCACTGCTCAGCGCAAAATCCTCCATGTCGACATGGATGCGTTCTACGCGTCGGTGGAACAGCGCGACGACCCGTCGCTGCGCGGCAAGCCGGTAGTTGTGGCCTGGCGCGGCGCGCGCTCGGTGGTATGCGCGGCCAGCTATGAAGCACGCACGTTCGGCGTGCGCTCGGCGATGCCGGCCATTCGTGCGGAACGGCTATGCCCCCAGGCGATCTTCGTGCCACCGGATTTCGGCCGCTACAAGACCGTATCCCGGCAGGTGCGCGACATTTTCTCGCGCCATACCGACCTGATCGAACCGCTCTCGCTCGATGAAGCCTACCTGGACGTCACCAGCACCAAGACCGGCCTGCCGTCGGCCACCGCTACCGCCGAGGCCATTCGCGCCGCGATCCGCGAGGAAACACAACTGACTGCTTCGGCGGGTGTGGCACCGAACAAGTTCCTGGCCAAGATCGCCTCCGACTGGCGCAAGCCCGATGGCTTGTTCGTCATACGACCTCACCAGGTCGAGGCCTTTCTTGCCCCGTTGAAGGTTGGCAAATTGCCTGGCGTCGGCAAGGTCATGGAAGCCAGGCTGACCGAAATGGATGTCCATACCGTGGCTGACCTGCGTGCCCTGGGACAGCCCCTGCTGGAGCAACGCTTCGGGCAATGGGGCCGCCGATTGCATGAGCTGTCGATGGGCATCGACGATCATCCGGTGTCGCCGGATCGGTTGACGCTGCAAGTGTCCTCGGAAGACACCTTCGAGAAAGACCTGACGCTCGACCAGTTGGAACCGCACATCCGCAGGCTCGCGGAAAAAACCTGGGCGGGACACCAACGTGAGGCCTTGGGCGGCCGCATCGCCCGCACTGTCGTATTGAAGTTGAAGACGTCCGACTTCCAGACGCTGACACGCAGCCTGACACCATCAATACGACCGCGCTCGGCCGAAGAACTGGCCGATCTGGCCTGCGCCTTGCGTGAGCGCGTGCAACGCGCCGAAGCGGAACTTTATCGCCTGGTCGGTGTGGGACTGTCGGGCTTTGTGGAGCTGGACAGCTTCTCGGCGCAGGGAGATTTATTCGAAGGTGAAGACGATTAACTACGGCGGGGCGTACAGCGTTGGGGGCGCCCAGGGGCGAGGGAGAAGTAGCGAGGCCGCTTTGTCATAAGCGGTCGAGATGTGGACGGGCAGGCAAAGCGCGTCTGCCATTGACGATGACTTACCCCAGCTTCACTGTCGCTACTTGTCCCTGAGCCTCTGAACCGATTTACGCAGCTACCGTGGCCACGAAGAACAGACGGGGAAACGGCAACAACACCGTGCCGTCGTCGAACACCGTGTATTGCTTCGCCAGCGCAGCCTCGTAGCGCGCCAGATAGGCTTCGCGGTCGCTCTCGTCCAGGGGATCGAGAAAGGGCCGCAAGCCGGTGCCCTTGAACCACTCCACGATGGCATGCACACCGCCTTCCAGCGCGTGGTGATACACCGTGCGCCAGACATTGACCTGGGCTCCCTGCCCGCGCAGTAGCTGGTAATACCAGAGCGCATCGTGCCGGCTTGAACGCGCATCGGCGGCATGCGCCAGTCTCGTCGACCATGGCCCTTCAGCCGCCACTTCACGCATCAGCCGATGCGCAGGCTCATCGAGATTGTCCGGCACCTGTACCGCGAGGCTGCCACCGGGCGCCAGCTTGCCCAGCAGAGCGGGCAACAGCGACTGGTGATCAGGCAGCCACTGCAAGGCGGCGTTGGCAAGAATCACGTCGAATGATCCCTGTGCATGCCAGGTCGAGATATCGGCCACCTCGAAGTGCGCATGCGGCAGGCGCTTGCGCGCGGCATCGATCATGTTCTGCGAGCTATCCATGCCATAGACCGACGCTTGCGGATAACGCTGTGCAAGAAATTCGGTCGAATTGCCCGGGCCGCATCCGATATCGGCCACCGCCTGGACCTGTATCTCGGGTAGCTGCGCAAGCAGGTCATGGATGGGACGATTGCGCTCATTTTCAAACTTGCTGTACTGCGTGGCCGACCAGCTCATGGTGTGCTCCTTTGCCATAAAAAAACCCCCATCGATCCGATGATCGATGGGGGCTCGTGCGTCTTGCGGGGCAAGATGCCTACTTCTTCTTCGGGATGTACAGGTCGGTGATCGTGCCTTCGTACACTTCCGCGGCCATGCCTACCGATTCGCTCAAGGTGGGATGCGGATGAATGGTCAGGCCGATATCGGCAGCCTCCGACCCCATCTCGATCGCCAGCGCGACTTCCGAAATGAGATCGCCTGCATGTGGGCCGACGATAGCGCCACCGACCACGCGATGGGTTTGCTCATCGAATAACAGCTTGGTAAAGCCTTCGGTACGATCGATACCTATGGCGCGACCGCTTGCCGCCCACGGGAACTTGCCCACGCCGATCTTCAGGCCCTTTTCCTTTGCCTCGCGCTCGGTCACACCGACCCACGCGATTTCCGGGTCGGTATAGGCCACCGATGGAATCACGCGCGCATCGAAATGCGACTTCATGCCCGCGGCGACTTCAGCCGCCACCTTGCCTTCGTGCGTAGCCTTGTGTGCAAGCATCGGCTGGCCCACCAGGTCGCCAATGGCGAAGATATGCGGCACGTTGGTGCGCATCTGCGTATCGACGTTGATGAAACCGCGCTCGGTTACCGCCACGCCAGCCTTGTCCGCACCGATCTTGTTGCCGTTGGCCGAGCGGCCCACGGATACCAGAACGCGATCGAACAAGGTGGTTTCGGGAATCGACTCACCCTCGTAGCTCACCTCGATGCCCTTCTTGGTGGCC
>NZ_DASVMI010000014.1:0-9707 GCF_036384435.1 Dyella sp.
TTCGATGCACCGGGCGGCGGACCATCCATCCTCGGCGGACCCCGCCACGGTAATGTCCGGCAGATCCGTCAGCCAGCGTTCCAGCTTTTCGCGCGCAGGCGCTTCGTCGTCGGCGACCACCACGCGGATCATGATGGAGCCCTGACCAGCGGGATGACCAGCCTTGCCTCAACGCCATCGCCGTCATTGGCTACATGCAGCGATGCGGCATCGCCATAGAGAATACCCAGCCGCTCGCGGCAATGGCGCAATCCCATGCCCTCCTGATGCCAGGGCGTCAGGGAGGATCCGGAGTTGGTCATGGTAATTATCAGCCGGTCATTTTCGGATCGCGCACTGATACGTATGTGAACCTGCCCCAGGCTGCGCTCGACGCCATGCTTGAAGACATTTTCGAGCAACGGCTGCAACAACAGGACAGGAACCGGCGTATCCAAGGGTGCCTGGTCGGTCTGCCATGCCAAGGTGACGCGATCGCGAAACCGCTCGCGCATGATGTTTGCGTACAACGCCAGCGTGCGCAGCTCTTCCTGCAATGGCGTCATTTCATGCTCGATGGATCGCAGGCTTATCCGCAGCAGATCGCCAAGCGTAGCAATGAGCGTATCAGCGCGTGCCACGTCCGTATGCATCAGCGCCGAAACCGTGTTGAGTGCATTGAACAGGAAATGCGGTCGGAGCTGTCCTTGCAGTTGAGCCAGTTGGGCTTCGGCCAACGCCTTGCGCGTTTGCAGCCATCGATCTCGATGCAGGCGCCACTGGCCATAGGAGTCGATACCAAAAAGAATGCCCAGCCACAGGCCGGCAAATAGCGACAGCTTGACGCTCTCATAGGCGAACAGGAACCACCAGCCCGAGTGCTCGTAGCTGCGCCCCACCAGGGCATAGACACCATGCCGTATGGCGTATACCGCCGTAATGAACGTGACGAAGACCAGTGGCAGCCACTGAAGATAATGACCCAACCACACCAACGGCCGATCCAGATACGATGCGTAGCGCCCACGAACCGAGATGGCGATCGTTATCCATACGGTTGCGACCAGGGCTGAACTGCCTTCCCAAAGCACAGGCTCCCACCAGCGAATAACCGGATTGCGCAGCGCATCTTGCAGTGATGCGCAAATCATCAGCAGGCAGAATGCCATCCATAAGGCACTGAAAGCCTTCACCGGGAACGCGGAACGCTCGTCGGTGTGCACGTCAGCCGTCAGCGGTCGAAGTGGCAGGTTCATCGCCGGCGAGTGTAGCTTTAGCGCTGATGGCCAGCACGCAGCTTGGGGCAAGCGGGACGTGAGAGGGGCAATGCGGCTACGCTTGGCGCATGAAACCTGAAGATCTGCAACGCCTCGTCACCATGACCATGCCTTATGGCAAATACCAGGGGCGCCTGATCGCTGATCTACCGGGCCCCTACCTGGCCTGGTATGCGCGCAAGGGCTTTCCCACCGGCGACTTGGGCAACCTGCTGGCGCTGGCGTTCGAGCTTGATCATAACGGGTTGAAGTCACTACTCGATCCGTTGCGCAAGGCACGCTGAGACGCAAGCTACGTCTCAGCGACTTCCGTCGCGAAAGCGATCTGCGACGTGGTCGCATGTCGGGCCCTGCACCTCCAAGCCGGGACCCCGTCGCGGGCTTTTGCCAGGAGACGAGAGCACTCCATGTCACACGCAACGTCAACAACCTGGCTTCCAGACCCGCTTCACCGTCATGCCTCAAGCATGGCCTTTTCCAATGCCTCGTGTGCCTCATCGACCTTGCGCTGTCGATCGGCGATCTTCTTCGGGCTCTTGCCCTGATCCTTGGCTTGCTGCAAGTCATGCTCCCTTTCGGCAAGCTTGGCCTGCGCCTTGGCAACCTTCTGTTGCGCGGCGCTGCGCAAGCTTTCTTCGGTGCAATGCGACTCCACGTGCGACAGCGCCGTGCGCAAACCTTGTTCACGTGCCGTGTTTCCATGGGCCTGGGCATAGGCCAGCTCGGTTTCGAGGGCTTGGCGTTTAGCCTCGCACCCCGGGGATTGAGCGAATACGAGGCCAGGGAACGCCATGGCGGCCGCGAACACGAATGCGAGATGTTTCATGGGTATCGCTTCCTGCGTGGAAAGCACCGACTATGCCTTGGGCCGGCGTGTGCTGCATGAACAGCCGGCCATGACCCCTGACGTCATTGTCACTGGAACGTGCTGGCAGCCAACGATTGGTCACCGCGCTTTTGGGGATCGTTCATCGACCTGGCTGCTCGCAAGGGGCCGCGCAACATGCTGCACTTGATGTTTGGTCCTGCTGGCATGCGTGGCTTTGTTGTGGAGTGGGACACCGTTGCACAAAGCATTGCGCAACGTATATCCCACGAGACCATCGGCAACGGCATGGACGACGCCACCACGACCCTGCTCGACGCGTTGTTTGCCCATCCCGATGTGGACCCGGCATGGCGCCGACGTAGTCACGTGGGTATGGCACCAGGCCTGCCGATGATTCCGATCGGCTTTACCTGGCGAGGTCGCATGCTGAGCTATTTCTCGATGGTCACCAGTGTGTGGGGCTGCACAAAGTGTCACTGCCCAGGAGCTGCGCATCGAGTGCCTGTTTGCTTGCGACGACGCGACCGAAACATTCTACGAGCATGGGACGGAAGCCCAGGCCGCCAGTTCGTGACGCCCCGACACCAATTCGCAAGTTCTTGAAGTCAATTTAGCTTCGCTCGTAGCAGGCCAGAAGTCATGGCTTTTATCCACGGCGATGGGCGTGTACGGTATGTTATAACGTAACAACCGATTCGACTCATGAAGCTGCTTCCAATGGCCCTTTTCCTGCTCGCAGCCCTGCCCACTCTCACCTTGGCGCAGCAGCGCCGTCTGGGCCCGCACGTGCATGGGCAGGCGATCGTCGACCTGTCCATCGAGCATGACGAGCTCGACATCGCTGTCAGCTTGCCGGGTCACGATGCGGTGGGATTTGAGCACCCTCCAGCGACCGCCCAGGAACGGACTGCCGTCAGCCGCACCACGGCTACGCTTCACGACGCTTCCTGGCTTGTCCCCGCGGCAGCGGCTGCCTGCACGCTTCAAACGGCCGTGGTGCAGCCGCATGGGTTCGACAAGGCTGCCGAATCTGGCGGTCATGCGGACTTCGACAGCCGGTACCGTTACACCTGCGCGCATATGGGGCAGCTTGACCATATCAATGCGTCGTTGATCGGCGCATTCCCCTCCGTGCATCAGGTCGTCGTGAATCTGATCACCGCTTCAGGCAGCAACCGGCAGACGCTTGACGCATCGGTCAGCCGCATCGACGTGACGCCATGATTCCGTACGGCCCAGATCTGCTCTTGCGGACCCGTGGCTTGCGCCACAGCTGGCGCGGCTCGGACCAGACCGTGGCACTGAGTGACATCGAATTGGCCGCGGGCGAACGGCTGTTCCTGCATGGCGCCAGTGGTAGCGGCAAGAGCACCTTGCTGGGACTGCTGGCCGGCGTTCTCGCACCCGGGACGGGCGACATCACGGTGCTGGGCACGTCCATGGCCTCGCTTTCCGCATCGTGCCGAGACCGCTTTCGTGCCGAACACCTCGGTTACATCTTCCAGCAGTTCAATTTGCTGCCGTTCCTTGACCCCATCGAGAACGTGCTGCTTGGCTGCGCGTGGTCAACCACGCGCGCCCATCGCGCGGGCGATAACCGGCAGGCCTTGCGCGCCGAGGCGATACGTCTGCTCGATGCGCTCGGGCTCGACGAAGGAGTCTGGTCTCGCACGCGCACGGGCGAACTAAGCGTGGGCCAGCAGCAACGCGTGGCCGCTGCTCGCGCGTTGATTGGTGGCCCGGCGCTGCTGCTGGCGGACGAGCCAACCTCCGCGCTGGACACCTCCGCACGCGATGCCTTCCTTCGCCTGCTACTGGGCGAATGTGCACGCCATGGCAGCGGCATCGTGTTCGTCAGCCACGACCTTTCGCTGGCCGGACACTTCGATCGCACCACGCCTTTGCGGCTTGCCGCTTCCCACCTGGAGGCATGAGCCGGTGAAGCTGTTCTACCTGACGTTCAAGAGCATTCGCCAGCGCAAGGCCAGTGCGGCGTTGACCGCGTTGACTGTCGCGCTCAGTGTATTCCTGCTATTGGGCGTGGAACGCGTGCGTACCGATGCACGATTGGGCTTCTCCAGCACCGTGTCAGGCACGGATCTTCTGGTAGGTGCACGCAGCGGTCCGGTCACCTTACTGCTGTATGCCGTCTTCCATGTGGGCGAAGCCACCAACAACATCACCTGGAAGAGTTACGAGGATATCCGCGCCATGCCGGAGGTGGCCTGGACGGTGCCGTTGTCGCTGGGCGATTCGCACCGCGGCTTTCGCGTCACTGGCACCACCACGGATTTCTTCGTGCACTACCACTACGGCAAAGGCAATGCGCTCGTCTTCGCCGACGGCAAGCCATTTTCCGACCTCTATGATGCGGTGATCGGCGCGGAAGTCGCGCGCCGGCTGCATTACAAGGTGGGTGATACGATCGTGCTTGCCCACGGGGTCGGTGGCACGGACCTGGCCATGCATGCCGACAAGCCGTTTCGCATCAGCGGCGTGATGGCAGCGACGGGCACGCCGGTGGATGCAACAATCGCGGTGAGCTTGCAAGCCATCGAGGCGATCCACCTGGACTGGCATTCGGGCATTCGCCTGCCGGGCACGGAAACCACGGCCGATCAGGCACGCCATGAGGACCTGACGCCCAAGGCCATCACAGCGGCACTGATTGGCCTGCGCTCGCGCTTGTCCGCCTTCGCGGTGCAACAGGCCATTAACGAATATCCGCAAGAACCTCTGTTATCCGTACTTCCCGGAGTGGCACTGGGTGAGCTGTGGCACCTACTTGGTGCCGCCGAAAACGCGCTGCGCGCAGTTAGTGCGATGGTGTTGCTGGTAGGCATGTCGGGCATGCTCACCGCGCTGCTGGGAACGCTTGGCGAGCGCCGACGCGAAATGGCAATACTACGCGCTGTAGGTGCCTCCACGGGTACGGTCTTCGCCTTGCTCGTTATGGAAAGCATGCTGTTGACCGTGCTGGGCATGGTGGCTGGTGTAGCCCTGCTCACGTCAGTGACGGTGGTGGCCCACGATTATCTGCTGGCCCACGCCGGCCTGGTGATCGATGGTGCGCCTGTGCCAGGTGAGTGGCTGTTGCTCGCCGTCGTGCTGGCAGTGGGCTCCCTCGCCGGTTGCATTCCAGGCTGGGTGGCTTATCGACGCTCGCTTGCCGACGGCTTGCAGGTGCGCATCTGATGGGCGGCCGATTCTCTACGGCGTTGCTGGCTGCGCTATTGGCCTCCCTGGCGCTCACCGCATGTCGTGGTGAAGCCGGATCGACCGCGGATGATCCCACGGCATCGGCCACCAGCGCGCTTGCCCGCGCGCAGGCGCAAGCCGATGCCACGCGAGCCCAGCGGACCAAGGCGCTGGCGAACGGCACGGTCGCCGCGAACGCGTTTGCCACCGCACATGGCACGCGGGTGCCCGTCCAGCCCTCCGGCAATGCACTGCTCGGGCCGCCTGACGAACACGGCTATGCCGATCTCGATTGGGCGCACATGGTGCCGCCCGAAGACATCAAACTGCTGCACGACGCACCACCCGTGTTGCACGTCGGCAACCAGCGCATGAAGCAGATCGGCACGCTGCATACCGTGGCGGCGCTGGATGGACAGAAAGTGAAATTACCCGGGTATGTCGTACCACTCGAATCCGACGATGACGGCAGGATGCTGGAATTCTTCTTCGTTCCGTTCTATGGCGCGTGCATTCACGTGCCGCCGCCACCGCCGAACATGCTGGTACACGTCAAGCTTGCCCACGGCATCGACACGCCAAGCCTGTATGACCCGCTGACCCTCAAGGGCGTGCTGCATACCCAGGTCACCCAGAACGTGATGGCTGCGTCTGCTTATGGCATGTCCGATGCCTCGATCGAACCGTACAAGAGCGACGACAGCGCTCGCCTGCGGCAGGCATTCGAGTGAGGCCGCCGACGATCCTGGGCTTCCTGGCGGGCACCGTGGTCGGCGTGGCAGGCATAGGAGCGTCATGGCGGCGGCACGAGCTTGCCGCCACCGCCACACCGCATCTGGTGGCGAAACTGCACAGGCCAGCACAGGCAACGTGCTGATCGTTCCTTCATCGACCGTGCCATCACTAAACACAGGAGCCACCAGTCTCATGCAGCCTTTTGAGCGCGCACGCGAGCCTCTTCCAGTCACCGTACTTTCCGGCTTCCTGGGTGCCGGCAAGACCACCTTGCTCAACCACGTGCTGAACAACCGCGAAAGCCGGCGCGTGGCGGTGATCGTCAACGACATGAGCGAGGTCAACATCGACGCCAGCCTGATCCGCGACGGCGGGGCCAACCTCAGTCGCACCGAGGAAAAGCTGGTGGAGTTCTCCAACGGCTGCATCTGCTGCACCTTGCGCGACGACCTGATGCAGGAGGTCGCGCGCCTGGCGGCCGAAGGACGTTTCGATTACCTGCTGATCGAATCGACCGGCATATCCGAACCGATGCCGGTGGCGGCGACATTTCACGTGCGCGATGAACGCGGGTATTCGCTGGCTGATGTAGCGCGCCTGGACACCATGGTGACCGTCGTCGACGGCGGCAGCTTCATCGCCGATTACTGCTCGACGGATTCGCTCTCTGCGCGCGGCCAGAGCAACGGCAGCACCGATGAACGCTCTCTGGTCAATCTGTTGACCGAACAGGTGGAGTTCGCCGATGTCATCGTGATCAACAAATGCGATCGCCTGGACGAAGACGAGCGCACTCAAGTGCGCCGCGTGCTGCGTGCGCTCAATCGCGACGCGCAACTGGTGGAAGCGGCGTTCGGCGAGGTGCAGTTGGCAACGGTGCTCAATACCGGCTTGTTCGATTACGAAAAGGCCCAGCGCGCACCGGGATGGGTCAAGGAGCTGATGGGCGAACACACACCGGAGACCGAGGCTTATGGCATTGCCAGTTTTGTCTATCGGGGCGATCGACCACTGCATCCGGGCCGATTCCAGGCGCTACTCGACCGGGGCATTCGTGGCGTGCTGCGCGCCAAGGGCTATTTCTGGCTGGCCAGCCGCATGGACTGGGTGGGCAATCTCGCCGTAGCCGGCGGCGCCACCGAGGTATTCCCGGCCGGCCACTGGTGGGCCAGCCGCAGACGCATTCGCTCGCGTTTGCAAGAGCCTTTCCAGGCAGACGATTTGCTGATCGCACCGCCCGATGCCTCCGAACTGCCGGATGAGGCACAACGACGGGCATTGACCAAGCTGTGGCACGAGGAGTTTGGCGACCGCCGCCAGGAGCTGGTGATCATCGGCGTGGATCTTCCCGAAGCGTCGATCCGCGCCGTACTCGATGCCTGCTTACTGACCAATGAAGAAATGGCGCAAGGGCCGGTTGCCTGGCAACATATGCCCGATCCTTTCCCGGCATGGTCTGGCTCGCGCGAATGAAGCGCACCGCGGCTATCGCCGTAGTGATGACTGTTGTGTCATGCACGGCCCTCTTGCTCTGGTTACCCGGACGGCAAGGCCAGACCAGGCCAAGCCACGTCACGACGACGCTCACGTCGCCTGTTTTCACTCATGTGGTCGTCTCCGGTGACGAAGCTGCCGGCCTCGGCGCGCGTATGGTGCGCGATGATGAACTGGCCCATGAGGTGATATTCCTGTTTGTCGCATCGTTGACTGCGCGTTGCACTCCCGAGCGAGCGCACGATCTGCCACGCATGGCCATGGCAGCGGGCTTGCCGGTGCTAGCGGCCGGGGCTGGCGGTGCGCAGGCGAACGTAGCGTTGCGCCATGCCATGGGCAAGGCGATTCATGCGGCAACCGCCCAGGCGCCGTGCCGCGGCGCGGTCACCCTGACAATCGGGCCGTTCGCCTGCACGCTGGAGCCGTTGCGCTACGCGAGCGCATTCCCGGACAGCTATTTCGATACCTCTCTTGACGTGGTCCCCGGCGAATTTGCATCGCTGTCGTTGGCCGAACGCGCGGCCGATCCGTGCAATCGGGTTGCCTATGCGGTGCTGCCGTTGAACGCATCGCGGGCATGGCAATGTGCCGGACTACGTGCCGACACGCGCAACCGCGTACGCGCGATCTGCCACGCGCAGGGTCCGCATGCCCAAGCAGCAGCCGCATCCATCCACGTGCTGCTCCAGCGCCTGCCTTCGACCTGTGCATAAGAGCGAATTCCGTCGTCTGTCGCTCGGCTGAAACCTGGAGGTCTTGTAGCGCCCCACCATGGCTTTGCGCACCGGAGGCAGCGCGCTGGACGGGATTTGCGCAAGGTCGCTAACTGCAAACGTGAAGGCCGAGGAGCGAATCGCGATGCTCCAGCCAACGACGTCAAGTCGGTTGCCTCACATCGCGATATCCCAGGCCGTGACTGCCGCCTGGGATATCGCCCTCACCGATCATTCCTTGTCCTTGCACACCGTCTTTAGTCGCCCAACACCACACCCACGCCGACGCGGAAGATCGGAGCATCGCCACGGGCAGCCGATACACCGGCGTTGACGTTGAAGCGGCCGTTCTCGCTCCAGCGTGATACACCCACGCCCATCGCGCTCTCACCCCGGTAACCAGCCACACCGGCATTCAAGGTGACCTTGCCCGGCAGGTAGGGCATATTGCTGACCAGGGCAGCCGAGGCGGCGATACCGCGATTGGCCTGGCGCTGCACGTTGTTGAGCTTCTTGGACAGGCCGTCGACCTGGCTGCGGGTCCAATCCTGCATGTTGCTCACCGCATCCTGCACCTGGCCGACGTTGGCGGCATCCGTCCGCGATGTACCGGCAGCCACGTTGGTGATCTGTCGCTCATTACCGGCCGAACCCACCGACACGCTGTTGTCACGGTCGGCCACCGAACCGGCACCGATCGCTACGGCATTGTTGCCGCTGGCCGAGGAGCCCGAACCAATCGCCGTGCTGTTGCTACCCGCGGCGTTGGCGCCGGCACCCATCGCCGTGCTGTTATTGCCCGTGGCCGATGCACCGGCGCCAGCGGCCACACTGTCGACACCTGTGGCCGTTGCCGGCTTGTCCGCATCGCCGTTGGAAGCAAAGTGCGGATCGCTCTCGGATGAGCCCGGCGGCGGCTGCACCGGATTGGGGTTGCCCGGCAACAACAGACTGTTCTCGGTATTGGTGACGCGGTCGCCCAACTGGTTGATCTGCTCCTGCATGTTCCATAGCTGACCACCGTTGACCGCATCCATGCTGCCTGGGGCGATGGTGCCCGCCATGACATTGGTCAACATGGTGCCCGCTGCGCCTCCCAGCGTGATCATGCTACGGCTGGAGCCCGCGTCATACACCACGGCATCCTGCAACTTACCATCGCTACCGATCAGGCCCGAAGACTTGAGCTGGCCCAGGTTCACCGCGTCGGTGTCTTCCGTACCATCAGCCACGCCCTTGATCTGACGCGCCTTGCCGTCCTTGTTGGTCAGGTCCACCGCCAAGCCGTCGGTACCGGCGCCCACGGTGAGCGTCGCGCCAGGAGCAGCCTGCTGCACCAGACCCACCGTGCCCGAACCGATCTGCGTCTTCAGGTGAGTGATGTCGCCTTCATTGGTGGTGACGCGGGCGTCGATATTGGTGATGTCAGCTTCGTTCTTGGTGACACGCGTGTTCAGGGCGGTCACGTTCTGGTTGGTGGCG
>NZ_DASVMI010000015.1:0-14842 GCF_036384435.1 Dyella sp.
CGTTGGCTTGGCCGCAACTGGTGCCGGTGCCGGTGCTGGCGCGGGTGCCGGCTTGGGCTCGCGGCGGCGAGGCTCGTGAATGCGCGGCAGGATCATGCCCAGCGCCTTCGGATCGATCTTCTGCACGGCAGGCGGCGCAGCAGGCGCGGCCTTTTCTGCCTGCACGGGCGCGGGTGCCGGAGCTGCCACTGGTGCGGGAGCGGCGGGTGCCTGGGCAGCCCGCTGTGCCTGCGCTGCGGCATGAGCCTCGCGCGCGGCCGCTTCGCTGGCTTCACGCTCGCGCTGCTCGGCTTCGCGAGCTTCAGCCTCGATCTGTTCCTGGCGTGCACGCTCGGTAGCCTCGGCCTCGCGGCGCTCGTCCTCGGCGCGCTGCTCGGCTTCCGCCTGGCGGCGACGCTCGGTCTCCAGGCGCTCGTTTTCTTCATGCTCGCGCTGCAATTGCGATTCCTGCAGCTTGCGGGTGGCATCTTCACGCTCGGCGTCGCCGATGGCCTCTTCGGCGATCACGCTGCGCTTGACGTAGGTGCGCTTGGCACGCACTTCCACGTTGACCGTCTTGGCGCCCGCGGCACCACGGCCACCTGGAGTGGCTACCTTCAGTTCACTTACCTTGCGGCGCTTGAGGGTGATCTGGCGCGGCGAACTGTCGTCGGCCTCGCTGGCAGTCTCGCTCTTGCCGTGCGTCCGGCGCAGGAAACCCAGCAGCTTCACCTTCTCGGTGCTACTGATGACCTGTTCGGGGTCGGAAAAAGGCATACCTGCCTCGGACAGCTGCGCCAGCAGCCTGTCGACCGGCATACTCAATACCTGGGCCAATTGTTTAATCGTCACATCTGACATCGTGTTCTTTCTCCGCCGTTCCCGCGCTCATGTCCGTACGGCCTTGCCATACAGCTACCGCCATCCTTGGTGAAAGGCATTGCAGCCCTTCTCGGCACGCTCATCCGAGAGCGTTGCCGCCCGCGGTCAGCCACCTTTCTCCAGGCGCTCGATCATCGGCGCGCGTGCAGCCATGATCAGCGCGGCAGCGCGTTCCTCATCCATGCCCTCGATATCGATCAGGTCGTCCACTGCCAGGTCGCCCAGATCATCCAGTGTCACCACTTCGCGCGAAGCCAACACATAGGCGGTGGCTTCGTCCATGCCCGGCAGGTCCAGCAATTCCTGCGACGGGTGGTGATCGTCAATACCCTCTTCCACCGCCAACGCCTCGGTCAGCAGCGCATCACGGGCACGGGCGCGCAGTTCCTCGACGATGTCTTCGTCGAAGCCCTCCACTGCCAGCAGCTCGGCGCTGGGCACATAGGCGATTTCCTCGACGCTGGAGAAGCCTTCCTGCACCAGGATATTGGCGATTTCCTGGTCCACTTCGAGCTTTTCCATGAACAGCTGGCGCGCCGATTCCTGTTCGGCCTCGCTCTTGGCAGTGACCTGGTCCTGGGTCATCACGTTGAGCTGCCAGCCGGTAAGCTTGCTGGCTAGGCGCACGTTCTGACCACCACGACCAATCGCCTGGGACAACTTGTCCTCAGCCACCGCGATGTCCATTGAGTGCTTTTCCTCGTCCATGATGATCGACTGGACTTCGGCCGGCGCCATCGCGTTGATGACGTACTGGGCCTGGTTCTCGTGCCACAGGATGATGTCCACGCGCTCACCGTTGAGCTCGTTGGATACCGCCTGCACGCGCGAACCACGCATGCCGATGCAGGCGCCGATGGGATCGGTACGGCTGTCATGCGCCACCACGGCGATCTTGGCGCGGTCGCCCGGATCACGCGCGCAACCCTTGATTTCCACCAGGCCCTGGCCGACTTCCGGCACTTCGAGCTTGAACAGCTCCATCATGAATTCCGGCGCCGCACGCGAGACGAACAACTGCGGGCCACGCACTTCCGAGCGCACCTCGAAGAGGTAACCGCGAACGCGATCGCCGACGCGGTGCGATTCACGCGGAATGGTCTTGTCACGCGGAATGAAGGCTTCGGCGTTGCTCCCCAGGTCCAGGTAGATATTGCCGCGCTCGACACGCTTGACGATACCGGTGATCAGCTCACCTACGCGATCCTTGAAGGCATCGACTACCTGCTGGCGCTCGGCCTCGCGCACACGCTGCACGATGACCTGCTTGGCTGCCTGAGCGGCAATGCGGCCAAATTCAGCGTTTTCAATCTGTTGCTCGATGTATTCGCCAATCTGTGCGCCTTCGCGCTCATCCTCGGCATCCATCAGGCGCAACTGGTGGAATGGCGACTCCATCTCACCATCGTCGGCGATGATCTCCCAGCGACGGAAAGTCTCGTACTCACCACTCTGGCGATCAATGGACACGCGGATATTCGGATCCTCGTCCGGATAGCGCTTTTTCGCAGCCGAGGCCAAGGCAGCCTCCATCGCCTGGAAAATCACTTCACGCGAGACGCCTTTTTCGTTGGCAACCGCATCGACCACCAGCAACAATTCTTTGCTCATTGCAGCAACTCCATAGACGCCGCCTAGCGCCCGATCGCTCTGTAAGTTGAATTACTTCTTCGAAGACTTCTTGGCCGGCTTCTTGCCACCCGGCTTGGGCTGCGGCACATAGCCGAGCGCCACCCAATCGGGGACAAGACGCGCACTTTCCACGGCCGAATGCTCGAACTCGAATGTCTTGCCTTCCGCTTCGAGCGAAATTCGCTCGCCTTCGACCGCCAGAATCTTACCTTTGAGACGACGCCGCCCTTCCAGCGGCGCCTTCAACAACAATTTTGCTTCCCCACCCACGAACCGTGCGAACTGGGCCGCGGTAAACAGCGGCCGGTCAATGCCGGGGGAGGAGACCTCCAGCAGGTAATGGCCTGGGATTGGATCCTCCACGTCCAGCATGGCCGACAGTTCCCGGCTGGCTGCTTCGCAGTCATCAAGGCCCACTTCACGGCCTTCGACATCCAGATAGACGCGCAGAGTACTCTGCCCCTGCGACGGGGTGAACTCCACACCGATGCATTCCAGCCCCAAATCGGCCAGAACTTCGGTAAAGCGCGTTGCCAGTGCCTGTGTGTCCATAAAAATTTTACCGCCGCCAGAAACGAAAAATGGGCTCAAGCGGCCCATTCCTTGACTCTCCGGGTGGAGAGCGCCCTCGCCAATGTCCCGAGCCCACTTTCTGAGCCCCCGAAAGCGCGGCTACAGCCTTGCTGGGGGGAGACGCCTCCGTGCGCCCAACAAAAAAGCCTCACACGGAGGCTTTCTTGTTCTAAGAAAGGTCCTGAAAGCCCGGTTCCGCATGCCTCGCGCCAATTTAATGGGCCGAAAAGCGTTGAACCTTGCCTGGAATCTCAAAAATTATACGTAAACAGCAAACTTCGTGCAAGAAGCGCGACGTGTACGCAACCGGTAGGGGCGAAGGCCATTATCCGGGATCGGCCCAACCGAGCCTCTTCACAGGAGCGGCCGTTAGCAAGGGCGTACGCGGGCAGGCTCTACCCCTCTGCCCGCGTCAGGCGGCGATTCACGCCATGGCGACCGGGCACGATCCCGGCCTGCCCTCCTGTGACGGCCGGAACGATCCTTCACGGCATTGAGCAGCCGCAGCCTTATTAAAGCACCTAGCTGCCCCAAACTACGGAGCAGGCCATGCTCGTCAGAGGTGCCGTTCGACCGCAGCGTTCCAGAGTCGATGGCAACGAATCCGTCTTTTTGCGCATCGCGTTTCGCGCATCCATCACGCACGACGGCGATCAAGATCGTTGCGTTGCAATCTCGGATCAACCCTTGGCGCCATGAGAAGCAAAGCCAGCGATCGCCGACCACGGCTCTTATTTAGTCGATGTACGCATTCCAAAAATCGCGCAAACGAAAACGGCCAAATCCGCGAAGATTCGGCCGTTAGCGCTTTCTCAACTTGGTAGCGGGGGTAGGATTCGAACCTACGACCTTCGGGTTATGAGCCCGACGAGCTGCCAGACTGCTCCACCCCGCATCAGAGTTTGAAAATTATAGCGAGGTGGCGAAATTCTTGCAAGCATATTGCCAGGAAATATTTCACATCAATCTACTCGCTCGCTCCCGAGCAACGAAACTGCTGCTCTACTACCTGCAAGAACTAAACGGAAGAAACAAAAAGCCCGCTGAGAGCGGGCCTTCTGTTATTCCTGTTTACAGCGAGCAATGCGAGCAGCATTACCCCTCGCAACCGGCACGACCACCGGCTTTACTCGCTCATACGCCAAATGCGCTGCGGCACCATGCAAGCAAAGGACCGGAACTGAAGCCCAGGGCCAGCAGCGCCAGTGCGTTGATCGAAAGCACCAAGCGCATCGGCATGTCCGGCTGCGGCTTGATCTCCGTGCCTTCCACCGGCTGGTCGAAGTACATCACCTTCACCACGCGCAGGTAGTAGTACAAACCGATGATCGCGAACACCGCACCAACAATGGCCAGCCACAACATGCCGGCATGAATGGCCGATTGCAGCACCAGCAACTTGGCAAAGAAACCGAACAACGGCGGCACGCCAGCCAGCGAGAACATCACCAGCATCATCAGGAAGGCAAGCCAGGGAGAACGACGATTCAGACCCTTCAGGTCATCGATGTTTTCGCACTCGAAGCCCGCACGCGCCAACACCAGGATCATGCCAAAAGCGGCAGTGCCCATCAGGGTATAGCTGATGGCGTAGAACATGGCCGAGGCATAGCCTTCCGGACCGGCATTGACCAGGCCCAGCAACAAGTAACCCATGTGCGAGATGGTCGAATAGGCCAGCACACGCTTCAGGTTGGTCTGCACGATGGCAACCAGGTTGCCGATCGCCAGCGAAAGCACGGCCAATACCGCTAGCAGCGGCTGCCAGTAGTGCGACAGCTCGCCCAGGCCGGAATCGAGCAGACGATAAGCCATGCCGAAGGCGGCCAGCTTCGGCGCCGAACCAATGAAGATCGTCACCGCAGTAGGTGAGCCTTCGTACACATCCGGAATCCACATGTGGAACGGCGCAGCGCCCAGCTTGAAGCCGATACCGACGATCATGAACATCATGCCGAATAGCATCAGGTTGTGCATGTCCGTATGCGCGGCAGCACGATGCAACTGGGCCAGGTCCAATGTATGCGCCGCGCCATAGACCATCGACATGCCGTATAGCAGCATGCCCGAGGCCAACGCGCCGAGCACGAAATACTTGATGGCCGCCTCGGATGACAAACGCGAATCACGATTGAGCGCGACCAGCGCGTACGACGACAGCGTGAGCAGCTCAAGGCCCAGGTACACGGTCACCAGGCTGCCAGCCGAAACCAGCAACATGATGCCGATGACCGCAAAGATCATCAGCGTATAGAACTCGCCGACAAACAGCTTGCGATCGACCATGTACGGCCGGCCATAGATGAAGACCAGGACCGTGGCGATAAGTGCGAAGACCTTGAGGATCTCTGAGACTCGGTCCAGCACGAACATGCCACTGAATGCGGTGACGTTTACCGCTGGCTGATTGGCGATCACCAGGTAGATGCCGACCAGCAGCACCGCGATGGACAACCAGTGCATCGCACCGCGTTGAGAGGGCTTGAGGAAGGCGTCGATCAGCAGCAACAAGCACGCCGCGATCGTGAGATACGCCTCGGGTAGAAGGATCAGGATGTCATTGATGGTAGGCAAATTCATGATCAGTCCTGCTTAAACCTTGTGGTTGCCCAGCTGTTGCACGAGGTGCGTCACCGAGGCATCCATCAGATGGATGACCGGCTGCGGCCACACGCCCATGATCACGACCGCTGCGGCGAACGCGAGCAGGACGAAAGTCTCACGACCGTTGATGTCCTTCATTTCCGCTACGTGCGGGTTGGTGATCTCGCCCCACAGCACACGCTTGACCATCCACAGCGTGTAGGCAGCACCAATGATCAGCGTGAACGCGGCAAACAGTGCAATCCATGGGTTGGCACTGAAGCTGGCCATGATCACGAAGAACTCGCCGACAAAGCCGCTCGTACCTGGCAGGCCGCAGTTGGCCATGGCGAACAACACGTAGAAGAAACCAAACCAGGGCATCACATTGATGACGCCGCCATAATCCTTGATCTGGCGGGTATGCAAGCGGTCATACAGCACGCCGATGCAGGAGAACATCGCGCCGGAGACGAAACCGTGCGAGATCATCTGCACCATGGCGCCCTGCATGGCCAGGTTGCCGGCATCGGCATTGTTGCTGCCGCGAACCAGCAGGAACGCCACGAAGATACCGAGGGTGACGAAGCCCATGTGGGCAACGGACGAGTACGCCACCAGCTTCTTCATGTCCTCCTGCACCAGAGCGATGTAACCGATGTACACCACTGCCACCAGGCTCAGTGCGATCACCAGCCACGCGTAGTGTTCGGAGGCATCGGGCACGATGGGTAACGAGAACCGCAGGAAGCCGTAGCCACCGATCTTCAGCATCACCGCGGCCAGCACCACCGAACCCCCGGTCGGTGCTTCCACGTGCGCGTCAGGCAGCCAGGTGTGTACCGGCACCATCGGCACCTTGACCGCAAAGGCGATCAGGAAGGCAAAGAACAGCCAGCTCTGTTCCTTCATCGACAGCGGCAGCGTGGCCCATGTCGCCAGGTCGAAGCTGCCACCGGCTTTGTTGTACAGGTAGATCAGGCCGACCAGCATGAAGATCGAGCCGAAGAACGTATAGATGAAGAACTTCAGCGTCGCATACACGCGACGCGGGCCGCCCCACATGCCGATGAGGATGAACATCGGGATCAGCATGGCTTCGAAGAATACGTAGAACAGCAACGCATCCGTCGCGCAGAACACACCGATCATCAGGCCTTCGAGTACAAGCATCGCGGCCATGTACTGATGTGGCCTGTCCTGGATGACCTCCCAGGCGCCGATGATCACCAGGATGCCGACGAAGGTGGTCAACAGGATCAGCGCAACCGAAATGCCGTCGACCCCGAGCGCGTAATGCACGTTGATCGCCGAGATCCAGGCATGATCTTCGATCAACTGCTTGGCGGCCGTACCGGCGTCGACGTGCGTGAGCAGCAGCAGGCTGGCCGCGAAAGTCGCGATGGCAACCAGCAATGCAACCCAGCGGGCTGCGTTCGGTCGACCGGAACCGGCGGCGAGGACCGGAATGGCCCCGAGGATGGGTAGCCAGATCAGTAGGCTGAGCAAGTAATTGGACATGAAACGTTTCCCTTATTGCCCGAACGCCCAGTACCCGCCAAGCAGCAGGATCAGGCCGAGAATCATCGCGAAGGCGTAGTGATAGAGATAACCGGATTGCAGGCGACGGACACCGGAGGCGATCTTCCGCACCAGCGAGGCCGAGCCGTTGACCACCAAGCCATCGACAACGGCAGCATCGCCACCCTTCCACAACGCACGTCCCAGCGCCAAGCCGCCCTTGGCGAACACGGCAAAGTAGATGTTGTCGATCCAGTACTTGCGGTCCAGTACGATCCACAGTGGCTTGAGCACGGACTTGATCTTGTCTGCCAGCGCAATGTTGAACAGATAGATATAGGTCGTGATGACGAATGCAGCAAGCACGAGGAAGAACGGAGCGCCCGTAAATCCTTCCAGGCCGAAGTGCAGCCAGTCGTGGAACTCTTCACCTATCTTGTCCAGCACGTTGTTGCCGGCATGCAGGCGAATAGCCTCGCCAAACCAGTCGCCGAACAACAGCGGCTTGGCCGCGATGGCACCGATGAACAGCGACGGGATGGCCAACAGGATCAACGGCAGCGTCACCACCCACGGCGACTCCTTGGGCGCATGATGAAGCACACCCGGCTCATGGTGTCCATGGTCATCGTGATGCTCGTCGTGATGTTCATGCCCGTGTCCATGGTCGGAGACCACGGTAAAGCGCTCCTTGCCATGGAAGGTCAGGTACATCTGGCGGAAGGTATAAAGCGCGGTCACGAATGCACCAGCCAGCACACAGAAGTGGGCGTATGTTGCGCCCCAGCGATGCGATTCCCCTACGGCCTCGATAATCGCGTCCTTCGAATAGAAACCCGCGAAGAATGGCACGCCGCAGAGCGCCAGCGAACCGATCCACATGGTAATCCAGGTGATCGGCATGTACTTGCGCAGGCCACCCATGTAGCGCATGTCCTGCTCGTGATGCATCGCAATGATCACCGAACCGGCGCCCAGGAACAGCAGCGCCTTGAAGAACGCATGTGTCATCAGGTGGAATACGGCGCCAGCATAGGCCGAGACACCCAGCGCCACAGTCATGTAGCCCAGCTGCGACAAGGTCGAGTAAGCCACCACGCGCTTGATATCGTTTTGCACGATACCGATCAGGCCGGTGAATAGAGCGCCGGTAGCACCAATAATCATGATGGTGCTCAGGGCTGTCTCGGACAATTCGAAAATCGGCGACATGCGCGCGACCATGAAGATGCCCGCAGTCACCATCGTCGCAGCATGGATCAACGCAGAGATCGGGGTCGGGCCTTCCATCGAATCAGGCAGCCACACATGCAGCGGCACCTGGGCGGACTTGCCCATCGCGCCGACGAACAACAGCAGGCTGATGACGGTGGCGGCATCCCACTGCGTATTTGCAGTGATATGCAGCGTGCGGCCGATCAGGCCATCGGCGCCAGCGAAGGCTGTGGCGTAATCGAGCGTACCCAGGAAGTACAGCACTGCCGAAATGCCAAGCAGGAAACCAAAGTCGCCTACGCGGTTGACCAGGAAGGCCTTGAGGTTGGCGAAGATCGCCGTCGGGCGCTTGAACCAGAACCCGATCAGCAGGTACGACACCAGGCCCACCGCTTCCCAACCGAAGAACAGTTGCATGAAGTTGTTGCTCATCACGAGCATCAACATCGAGAAGGTGAACAGCGAGATATAGCTGAAGAAACGCTGGTAACCGTCATCCTCGGCCATGTAGCCGATGGTGTAGATATGCACCAGCAGCGATACGAAGGTGACCACCACCATCATCATCGCGGTCAGCTTGTCGACCAGGAAGCCTACGCTGGCACTGAACTTGCCAATCTCGAACCAAGTATAGAGGTTGTGGTTATAGACCTCGGCACCCGTGCAGATCTGGTAAAGCACATGGATGGACAGCGCGCAGGAAATCGCTACACCGAGGATCGTCGCGCTGTGGGCGCCTGCCCGGCCGATGAACCGGCCGAGGAAGCCCGCCAGCACGCAGCCGACGAGCGGCGCGAGCGCGATGATCAGCAGAATGGAGGTAGACAAAGGCATTGACTCAACCCTTCATGCTGTCGATTTCGGCGATATTGATCGTGCTGCGATTGCGGAACAGCAACACGAGGATCGCCAGGCCGATCGCGGTTTCAGCCGCGGCCACCGTAAGGATGAAAAACACAAACACCTGCCCTGCCGCATCGCCCATGAAGCGGGAAAATGCGACGAAATTGATATTGACCGCCAGCAGCATCAGCTCAATGGACATCAGCAGCACGATCACGTTCTTGCGGTTGATGAAAAGGCTTGCCACCGCGATGCAGAACAGCACCGCGCCCAGCACGATGAAATGTGAAAGCGTGATCATGGGGCGGACTCCTGTTGCGGCGCCGGTGCGGCCGGCTGCTCGGCAGCCATCTTGACGATGCGGATACGATCGCGCGGGTTGATCGATACCTGCTGGCCTGCTGTCTGGTGGCGCACACCACTACGGTGGCGCAGCGTCAGGGCCACGGCAGCGACCACGCCCACCGTCAGGATCAGCGCAGCGATCTCGAATGGCAGCAGGAACTGCGTGTACAAGGCCTTGCCCAGCCAGGCCGTATTGGACAAGCCCGCGGCCGTGGCCGGGTCAACGCCCATTTCATGGACATGCATCTTGTTGACGCCGATCAGCGCCAGCATTTCGCCGAGCATGACCAGGGCTACGATGATGCCCACCGGCAGGAACCGGATGAAGCCTTCGCGAACGTGCTCCTGCTTGATGTCGAGCATCATCACCACGAACAGGAACAGCACCATCACAGCGCCCACATAGACCACGATAAGCGCAATGGCCAGGAACTCGGCCTCAGCCAGCAGCCAGATGCATGCCGTGCTGAAGAAGGTCAGCACCAGGGCAAGCACGGCATGCACCGTGTTGCGCAAGGTGATCACACCCAGGGCCGCAATCACGGTGACCGCGCTGAAAGCGTAGAAACAGATGAGTTGGAACAATTGTGGATCGATCATGATGTTCCGTCCTCAGCGATACGCGGCGTCTTGCGCACGGGCCGCGGCGATGTCCTTCTCGAAGCGATCGCCGATGGCGAGCAACTGCGGCTTGGTCACCACGTTCTCGCCGCGATGCTCGAAGTGATATTCATGCACGTGCGTTTCCACGATCGAATCGACCGGGCAGCTCTCCTCGCAGAAACCGCAGAAGATGCACTTGAACAGATCGATGTCGTATCGCGTGGTGCGGCGCTGGCCATCGTTGGGGCGAGGCGCCGAGTCAATGGTGATTGCCAGGGCCGGACACACGGCCTCACAAAGCTTGCACGCGATGCAACGCTCTTCGCCGTTGGGATACCGGCGCAGGGCATGCAGGCCGCGGAAGCGGTTAGACTTGGGGATGTGTTCCATCGGATAGCGCATCGTGTACTTCGGGCTGAACATGTAGCGCATGGTCAGGCCCATGCCCTTGAGCAGCTCGATGAGCAGAAGGCTCTTGAAATAGTGAGTTATGCGAGACATATGCAGCTCAAGCCCCCGTGCCGATGCTGACCCAGCCGAAATACTTCATGCAGCCGGCGACCAGGACCCACACGATCGTGATGGGAATGAAGATCTTCCAGCCCAGACGCATGATCTGGTCGTAGCGGTAGCGCGGAAAGCTGGCGCGGAACCACAGGAAGAGGAAGGCGAAGGCGAAGGCTTTGGCGAACAGCCAGAAGAAGCTGGCGTGGCCCAGGAAAGGCACCGATTCGGGGAATGGCGACAACCAGCCACCCATGAACAGGATCGAGGCCAGGAAGCTGACCAGGATCATGTTGGCGTATTCGGCCAGGAAGAAGATGGCAAACGCCGAACCGGAATATTCCACATGGAAGCCTGCGACGATTTCCGACTCGCCCTCGGCAACGTCGAACGGTGCGCGGTTGGTTTCGGCGACACCGGAGATGAAATAGACCACGAATACCGGCAGTAGCGGCCACATGAACCAATCGCAGATGCCCTTGTGGCCCGCCTGTGCATGCACGATGTCGGTCAGGTTCAAGGAGCCGGCCAACACCAGCACGCAAACCAGGCACAAGCCCATGGCCAGCTCATAGGAGATGACCTGTGCGGCCGAACGCATGGCACCCAGCAAGGCATAGCGCGAGTTTGAGGCCCAACCGGCCAGAATAATGCCGTACACACCCAGCGAGGTCATCGCCAGCAGGTACAACATGCCTGCGTTGACGTTGGCCAGCACCAGCTTGTCGCTGAATGGGATGACCGCCCAGGCCGCCAGGGCCGGCACGAGCGCCAGCAATGGAGCCAGGTAGTAAAGCACCTTGTTCGCGCTGCTCGGAAGAATGACTTCCTTGATCAGCAGCTTGACCACGTCGGCAAAGGCCTGCAGAAGACCCAGCGGGCCCACCTTGTTGGGCCCCATGCGCACATGCATCCAGCCGATGACCTTGCGCTCCCAGTATACGAACATCGCCACGGCGATGATCACGGGGAGCACGATGGCCACGATGTAGATGAGCGGCCAGATCAATTGATTGAGGATCTGCTCCATGGGTTACGCCTTGCTCAGGGTGATGGCCGCGCCGTGCGGAGGCAGCGTGGCGGTGTCGTTATGCGCAGCCTCGACCCACACCGTGCCGTCGGGTAGCGTGCTGTCGACCATCACCGGCAGGACTACGCCAGCGAAGTTCGCTTTGCCACCATCGACCAAGCCCTGGCGTGCAGCTTCAGCCGCATTCAGCCGGATGGCTGGAGCACGGTTGAGCGGATGCTCGCCCAGCGCCTTGGCACGACGCAGAACGGCGTCGGTACGGTAGATTGGCCATGTCGCCAAGCGACTGAGGCCATTGAACGTGGCACGCGGCGCAACCTCGTTGCGTCCAGCCGGAGCGTGCGTCTCGATCCCGTCACGCAAACCAGCCAGGTCGTCGAACTCGAACTTCGCTGCATTCAGCAGGCCGCCGAGCGCACGCAGAACCTTCCAGCCAGGGCGGACATCGCCAGGAGCCTGTGCACCGGCGCTCACGCCCTGCATCGCGCCATCGACGTTGACCAATGTCGCGTCGATTTCCGGCAGCAGGCCGATCGGCAGGATCACATCGGCTACGTCGAGCAGTTCGGCGCTGGCGTAGGCGCTGAATGCAACCACGTGCTCGGCAGCATGCAACGCCTTGAGCACCGCCGAACCATCAGCAAAGTCGTGCGGCGGCTCGACGCCATACAGTACGTAGGTCTTGCGTGGCTGTGCCAGCATGGCCTGCGCATCCAGGCCACCGTTGCCGGGAAGCACACCGACGCGTGCCAGGCCGACGGCATTGGCACCCAGCGGCAGTTCGTTGTAACCCGCGCCGGTTGCCTCGGCGATGAAACGAGCCAGCGCGCGCAGCCAGGAGGCTTGCGGGTGCATGACGGCGATTTCACCAAGGATGACCGCAGCGGCTCCCGCTTTCAGCGCAGCAATCGCATGACGCGCCTGGTCGGTAACTTCCACACCAGCGGCAGCATCAGCCGCAAAAGACGGTAGCGACGAACCACCTTCGGCGGCGGCCTTGGCCAACACCAGCAACGCATCAACCAGATACTGCGGCGCCACGATCGATTCGCGTGCCAGCGGATAGTTGAAGTCGAACTCAACCGGATTGATCGCGAAGACTTTGGCACCCTTCTTGACCGCTTGGTGCACGCGGTGGTTTACCAACGGCAATTCGCGGCGCAAGTCGGAACCAACCAGAAGCACGCCCTTGACCTTGTCCAGAGATGCCACAGGCGTACCGAAGGTCTGCGCGACCGCATTGTCGGCAAAATCCTGCTGGCGTAAGCGATGATCGATATGAGCGCTACCCAGACCACGAGCCAGTCGCACCAGCAGGTCGCCCTCCTCGTTGGAGGTAGCGGGGTGCACCAGCAGACCAATGTCACTGCCCGGCACATCTTTCAGGGTCTCGGCGGCAACCGACAGAGCATCCTCCCAGGTGGTGGCCGACCACTGACCATTACGCTTGACCTGGGGTGCGCGCAGACGGTCATCGGCATACATGCCCTGATGGCTGTAACGGTCGCGATCGGACAGCCAGCACTCGTTCACGGCCTCGTTGTCGCGCGGCACAGTACGTAGCACTTCGCCACGACGGGTATGCAGCCACAGGTTGGAGCCGAGCGCATCGTGGTAGGCAATCGAAGGCTTAGCCACCAGCTCCCAGGCGCGAGCCTGGAACTGGAATGGCTTGTTGGTCAACGCACCAACTGGGCAGACATCAATGATGTTACCCGACAGCTCGGTTTCCAGCGTCTTGCCAATGTAGGTGCCGATTTGCAGGTTGTCGCCGCGACTCATGCCACCCAGTTCATACGTGCCAGCGATCTCGCTGGTGAAGCGAACGCAGCGCGTGCACTGGATGCAGCGGGTCATTTCGGTCGACACCAGCGGCCCGATGTTCTCGTCGGCAATGGTGCGCTTGCGCTCGGTGTAGCGCGACACTCCGCGACCATAACCGAGCGAGACATCTTGCAGTTCGCATTCGCCACCCTGGTCGCAGATCGGGCAATCCAGCGGATGGTTGATCAGCAGGAATTCCATCACGTCGCGCTGGAACTTCAGCGCAATCGGCGAACGGGTCTGTACCTTCATGCCGTCGGCCACGGGCGTGGCACAGGCCGGCTGCGGCTTAGGCATGGGCTTGCCACCCATTTCCACTTCGACCAGGCACATGCGGCAGTTGGCCGCGATGGGAAGCTTGCGGTGATAGCAGAAGCGCGGGATGGCGACGCCGATGGCGTCAGCCGCCTCGATGATCATCGCACCCTTGCGGATCTGCGTCGGCTTGCCGTCGATCTCGATGTTGATCAGATCGGGGGCTGCTTGGGTTGCTTGGGCGCTCATGCGGCGGCTCCCATCTGATCGTCGACGATCGAGCGACCGTTGACGATGTAGTACTCGAACTCGTGCCAGAACTGGCGCAGGAAACCCTGCACCGGCCATGCTGCGGCTTCGCCGAACGCGCAGATGGTGTGGCCCTCGATCTGGCCGGCAATAGCCTTGAGGCGATGCAGGTCGTCCATCGTGCCGCCGCCCTCGACGATGCGGGTCAGCACGCGATGCATCCAGCCGGTACCTTCGCGGCAAGGAGTGCACTGACCGCACGATTCCTTGTGGAAAAACTGCGAAATACGGCGAGTGAAGCGAACCGTGCAAACGGTGTCATCGAGCACCACGATGGCACCCGAACCCAGGCCGGTCTTGAGGTCACGCAAGGTGTCATAGTCGAAAGGCAGGCCTTTCAACTGCTCGGCTGTCAGCACCGGCATGGACACACCACCGGGAATCGCGCCCTTGAGCTTGCGGCCCGGACGCAGGCCACCGGCCATTTCCAGTAGTTCATCGAACGTGGTGCCAAGCGGCACTTCGAAGTTACCGCCCTTCTGTACGCAGCCGGAGACCGAGAAGATTTTCGGTCCACCGTTCTTGGTCTTGCTTTGCGCCAGGAACCAGTCCGCGCCCTTGCGCAGGATCGCCGGCACCGATGCATAGGTCTCGGTGTTGTTGATCGTCGACGGCTTGCCGTACAGGCCGAAGTTAGCCGGGAACGGCGGCTTGAAACGCGGCTGGCCCTTCTTGCCTTCCAGCGACTCCATCAGCGCGGTTTCCTCGCCGCAGATGTAGGCGCCGGCGCCGAGCGCGCCGTAG
>NZ_DASVMI010000016.1:0-10368 GCF_036384435.1 Dyella sp.
CATATTGCTCGTAGTACTGCCGCATGGCCGTGGTTTCCGGGCCGGTAAATTCCGTCGGCGCGAAAATGACGTCGGGCAAATCTTCCGGTGTATCGAAGACGTTATTGATGAAGCTGCTGCGAAGATCCTGGTAAGCATTCCAGGCGTCTTCCCAGTCCGCCTCGGGCGCCGCAGCACCCGCGACAACGTTGGAGCTCTGGAAGAATCCGTCGGTGATGCTCGCGCGCACATCCAGATTACGCTCGGCACGCAGACTCAGGATGGGGGCCTGATCACCGTAGCGATAAACCAGATTCAGGCTGCCATCTGCATTCTGCGACCCGGCACCTAGATTCCAGTTGGTCAGGATCGAGATATCACCTTGATTGATATTCGTATCGGGGTTGACCAGATTGATGCCCGGGCGAACATGGAAGTTGGGTATCGTGGCGAAGCGCGAGCCTGCATCGACGCCCGCGTTTTCCACGAAACCCATCAACGTGCCCGCCCCCTTGGATGGATCGCCGTCGACGTAGCCATAAAATGTCTGGTGATCGGTAATCGCCGCACCCGTATCCGGAGTGAATACGTACTCGGACATGTATTGAGCGATTTGTGCGGCGTTGGATGGATCGGGCGCTGCCACCGCCTGGCCCGAAGCATCGGTAAATGTACCAGAGACAAGTGCCACCTTGCCGGTTGCCGGATCGACACCATACCAACCAGCCGGGTCCACGATGCCATCGAAATGCTGCGCCATATTGTCTTGCTGGTCGTCCGTGCTCCAAGTCGCATAGGCTTCCAGCACGACTTGATCGGCTCCGAGCAACTGCGCGCCGTCGCTTACGGTGACATTGACATCGCCTGTCGTCAGCAACGGCGCACGCAGCAGCAACGAGCCGCGGCCGCCATCTCCATTCATGTTCAATACCGCGTGGCTACCGATGACGATGGCACCGGAATCGCCTGGCTGAACGTTTTCATAGCCGTAGGACGCGTTATAGGTACCGTCCGCGACGCCATCGGTACCGAGCTCGATATTGCCTCCCTTGCGCCCCGGAGCGGTGGCGAAGCTGAGCAATGCACCCTGCACATCCACGCCAGCCTTGCCGTAAAGGGTGATCGGACCACCAAACGTGCCCGACGCATCGAGCGTGCCGTCGATACGCACCCAGCCACCACCAGCCGCAGGATCGCCATCGGCGGTGAGCGTGATCAGATGCGCGGTAAGCGCATGTCCTGCATCCAGATCCAGATCGCCCGTCCCACTGCGCACCGTCAGGGAACCGTTGATGCCACTGGAAGCCAGCGCGTCGGAGAGCGCAGCCAAGTCCACTGCACCATTGGTATTGAGATCAAGATTGCCGCCAAAGTATCCGGATGCGGCCGAACCCAGCAGGTGCCCTGCGAGATTTGCCAGCCCGCCCGCAGTGATGTCCAGTTGCCCGGCATTACCGCCTTGCGCGTCACCGGCAATGTCCAACGTCGCCTGGCTATCTACTTGTACGTCACCTGCCGCATCGAGGATAAGCGTACCGCCTGGCAGGTGAGACTGGACGTCGTTGAAATTGCGCGTGACACCGACGACACCGAGCGTGGCATGACTGCCGATATCGATATCTCCCGTGCTGGCGGTAACAGCCAGCTTGCCCGCGGGCGCTTCGATATCCGTGTCCAGCAACACCGAATCGCCCGAAAGATTCAAGGTGCCGCCGGCGGATTGAACGCTCAATGGCGTGCCAGCCAACGCGGTAAACGATAGTGCCCCCGCCGTCTCCACGGTGGTGTTGGCACCGGTCGCCGCGATCACCCGAGGAGTCTGCGCACGGATATCCAGTTGACCGAAATCGAAAGTGCCATGGCCTTGTGCCACGATGCCCTGGTTTGCCGCCACCGTAACGCCACCAAATCCACGCAGCGTCCAGGCCCCATCGCCAAAATCCAGTTCATCAGCCTGGATCGCCAATTGCCCCGAGCCCGCGGCAAAGACGGATGCGCTACCCGTGTCATTGCTCAGCGTGAGTTTTGCGGTATGAATACTTACCGCTCCGCCGTCACTCGTCACCGCACCGGCATCCAGCACGAGATCGTGATCAAGATTGACATCCACGTCACCGATGAAATCCAGCGTGCCACGGCTGCGCAGCGTAACGCTCTGGGCCTGGTCGAACTGATGCAAGGTAGCGTCACCGACCAGGAAGCCATTGTCATCACCCTGCGCAGCAGCTCCGATGAAGGCGATACGATTGGCAGTGACGTCGATGTGGCTGGCGCCAAGTAGCGCATCCGTATCGACCTGCGTCTTGCCCGTCGCGTCCAGGCTCAGTGCGTTACCGCCATCGATCGTAACGCCATCGCCAATGACAAGATTGCCAGTCGCCGTGCCTGCCGCACCATCGATGCCTGTTACGTCATGGCGCACGACGGAGCCGATCGAACCACTGGACACGCGCAACAAGGCGCCGTCGCCACTGACCGCAGGCACCCCATCGCTGGCCAGTTGACCGATGACAAGAGGCGTACCGTCCAGGCCGGTGGTATCGCCGGCTCCGCGCAGGACGCTACCGGTGTCCACCTCGATGCCCAGCCCGGCGCCGTTGGCTGCGAGAATCACTTCGGGCGCCGACAACGGATGCGCGGCATCGTTGGACAGCACGATGCTGCTGGCTTGCACATTGAGTACGTCGCCGTCCGCGCCTGCACTTCGCGTACCACCGATCAGCAGGCTCGAGGCGCCCAGTGTCGTCAAGCCACTCGCATCGATCGTCAGGTACCCAGCACGCGCCTGCTCGCCGCTGCCAAGGATCTGAATCGATTGGCCGGCGATATCCACTTCCGCACCGCGTCCGCCCGCTCCCATTCCTGCGGTCAACGTAGCGCCCAGTTCCAGTTGCTGGCTTGCCGCCAATATCAGATGACCGGCATCTTGCGGCAGCGGCGGTGCCACGGCACCGGCATGAGCGGCCTGTGCGGCAAAGAATTGACTGGCCGGCGTCTCGGTGTATTGGGAATATTGCTGCCATACGGCCATCGACTGCACGTCAAACGTCGTGGTGCGTGCATCACGCGCGCCAGTGAGGGCATCGACAAAATAGCCCGATACGACCTGCGTGCCATCCGGCTGTGCGGCATTGCTACCGAGCACGGCGTCTTGCGAACCGGTGTTCTGCACCACACGAAATGCGCCTTTGAGCGTGGCGTAACGCGCGGGCAACAATGTGTAGATTCCCGGTGGCAAGCCAGGCACGCCGGAGAGATAGACCGCCTGCCCAACCGCCGGCCCCGCCCCAGCGCCTTTTTCGAGTGCGAAGTCATGCGCGGCAACAGGTGCGGCATAGCCGGGAATAACCGCATAAACCGCCCGGTTATCGGGATAAAGCGACTGCTGGCTACCGGTCGTGCTGGTTGTGTAACTGACCTGCGATTGCAGCAGGACATCGCGCGAACCTCCCGAACCCGGTATCCACTCAAAGGCCTGAAGATCACCGCCGCCAGAAACATCGACTTTCGCGCCTTGCTGCAGCGAGACCTGGTTGCCGTTGACGCTGATCTGCTTGACCGGCGGTGCCGTCAAGTCCTGTCCTGTGACACCGGGTGCCGCGTCGTAACGCCATTCCTGACCATCGACCGTGCTGCCGTACGGAAGCACGGCCCCGTTGAGCGAAACGCTGGTGACACTACCTGGCAACAGGTCCACGCGATCGGTCGCTGGCAGCACAAATGTACCGGGAAGCCCTAGCGCAGTACGCTCGGCAGTGACGTCACCGACGCCAAGCACAATATTGCCGGACGGCAACCACAATGTGCCCCCCTGTTCGATCTGCGACGCCGCAACCGACAGGGCACCTCCCGCCGATAACGGTGTCGAACTGTCGCTGTTGCCGCTATTTTCAAAACGAATGGTGCTGGTCTGACCGGCTTGCTGGGGCGCCGCGTCCAGCAGAAAACCGTAGTCGCTGGCGGAATAGATTCGCTTCGCGCTGAAATCCATGTCACCACTACTGAAAAGCCAGCCCGTCAGGGCCACACCCTTACCATCAAACGCGTCAACCGCCGGAAGATAGAAACGCAAATCACCTTGGGAGTGAAAACCAGCCTGCGCAAATCCGGCCAGTGAGAGGCGGCCGCCAATGTCGATGAACTGGCCCTGCACCTCCAGGTTACCGTCACCAGCCGCGGCCAGCGGCGTGGTCGCCGTGCCACCATCGGCGAGATAGACATAGGGCGCACTGATCGATACCGTCCCGGCTCCCGTGATCTGGCTGCCATCCTGCACAGGTATCTGCGCACTGCTACTGCCAGCCATCAGCGCGGAGGTATTGAAGACCACGCTGCGATCAAGGTTCAACGAGACGTTGCCGGCGAAAATCACGGGCACCGGGGCATAGCGATTCTGCGAATCCAGATCACCGACATCCGGGCCCACCGTAAAATCGGCGATGCCGGATCCCTTCAATCGATCGACCGTGAAATGCAGCACACCGAGGCCAGAGGGCGTGTCGGAAGGTGCAATGGCATCTCCCGGCTGATAACCGCCGGGTAATAGATCACCACTCTGCTGCAACACGATGGCAACCGCTGTGGTCTGGTTCGTCGACGGATTCAGCGACTCGTTCAACGCTCGCACCGCCAGGCTTCCGCCACGTCCTTGGGCAGCGCCAGCATGCGCCTGATAGCTGGCATCGAACAGCATGCCGCCGGCCGCGGCAAGATCAATGCTGCCTGCGTTGCTCCACACAGGCGTGGCTGCCACCCCTGGAATGGAGCCACCCAACGTGGCCTGGGCAACAGGCAGATCGTAGGTATCACTGGCGCCGGATACGTCAATCAACGCTCCCGACTGCGCCAGCAGGTATTTATCGGCGACAAGATTCACCTGGCCGCCGTCGAGCACTTGGCCGGTTCGCGGAATGAAGCCTCCCGAGAGGCTGCCGCTGACCGTGGCACTGGGATTGATCAAGGAAATGCCGCTCGCGTCCAGCACACTATCCGGGCCGAGCCACAGGTTGCGCTGCGGCGCGAGGAAACCACCCGTCGCCGTGGTGCTTTCCAGATCGATATCACCTCCATGCGCCATGACGCTGCCGAAGATATCCACGCTACCCGTAGCTTGCAGGCTTACCGTTGCGCCCGGATCGACCTGGACTGAAGCGCCTCGTCCCAGCACCAGGGTATCGCTCTGCAAATACGCAGGCCCCGTCCCCAAGGTGAACCATTTTGCCGCCTGGCCAGCCTGAAGTGAAAAACCTGCGGACTGAGTGCCGGCTGCGCCACCTTGCCAGCGATGATAGTCATCGAGAAAACCGATCGTCGTCAGGCCGGATGCGTATACGTTGCTGCCAGTGGGTGCGGCAGCCAACACGGCATAGTCAGGCAACAGGTTGGCAGGCTTGACGACAACGGTTGCGTTGTCCGCAATCACCGCGCTACCTGCCGCGACAAGTTGGTAATGGCCAAAACCCTGCCCTGAGAAGAATGCCGCCGGGAGATACAGCAACGACACGGTCGGATCATCCGCAGGCTGCTCGCCACCGATCTGAATCTGCGAGGCTGCGATACTCAGCGTACCGCCCCCGGTGAACCCGTAGCCAAGCAGGCTACCGTCCATGCTTATCTTGCCGCCCGAAAGATCGCCTGGCGTCTGCGGCACATTCAGCGCGGAAACATGCGTGGCCAGCGTGATATTTCCGCCCTGACCCAACGGCACGTCATCGCTTACCGCGACCAGGCCATTGCGCTGAACATAACCGCCGCTGGATACATCCAGGACACTGCCGGCCGCCAGGGAAATGTCACTGGCGTAGGCACTACCCAGCGTCGTGCTCAGGTTGATCGAGCCACCGTTGATGTACTGCGTTCCAACCAGACTGTCCTCGGTCAACCCGCTATCGTTGACCCACAGGCCGCGAGCATCCAGCGTTGCCCCCGCCCCGATGACGATCCCATCCTGGGCAAGCAACTGGCCACCGATACCCGTCGCGTTGATACCCGTGAGATTGATCGCGCCGCTACTGACCTGGATGGTGCTGCCGGACGCCACAACGACACCGGCGCCGAGCAGGTCGATCTCTCCGCCCGGATGTACGGTCAGCCGATTGGCATCGTCCTCGATGTCACCGACCGTGGCCAGCTTGAACTTGGAAAATCCACCACGATTGATCAGTTCAGATGGCAGCAGATACCACGTTGTCTGCGGACTACCGGGAGCGTCCGGGTCACCCAAGGGAGTCTGGCCGTCGAACAATGGATTGGTCGATTCAATCGGCGCGACAGTGTCGACCAGGCGATAATTGATGGGAGACGCATTCAACGGGCCATTCAGCGGATCGCCGCTGCTGACCGACAGGCTGCCTCCCAGCGGAGCCATCCCCTGTGCCACCTGATTGCGACCGGCATAGGCCCTGGCGGACAGGTCACCATCGAGTATCGCAATACCCTCGACCGATACGCCGTTGGATACCAGGCCGCCGATATTGATCGAACCGGCATCGGCGCCCTGGATAAAGCCGTTGTCGTAGCGAGGCAGTCCTGCCAGCAGCGGATTGCTGTATACGTCACTGACTCCCCAGCGCGCGTGATTATCCGCATACTGGCCAGCGAACCCGACGTAATCGATGTTCGGATCCGCATCGGCAATATTATAGATACGCCCATCGGCACCCAGCAGGTTGGGCGTCTGGATCCAACCCGGCAGATAGTTCAGATAACCGCCATCGGCGCGCAATTGCGAACCGCTGCGAGTGATCACCTGATCGGCAACGAGGCTGATCGTACCGCCCTTGAGCATCAGCTCATCGATGCTGCGTGGAATGTTTTCCACGTAACCGGAAGCATTGAGTACGGGGCTGCCTACCCAGTCGAGCCCGTCGGCGCGCACGCCACTTTGCGTGCTATCAATGACGACGTTTTTCTGGGTATAGAGAAAACTGTTACGCAGCAAGGGCGAATCGGCCAGTTCGTTCTGGCCCACGCGAGGAATGCTCACCAGCAACGCCGCCATGGGCAGTTCGACGTCGGCAAGGCCCGATACATCGATAATGGCGCCCTGGTCCAGGTAGATACGCGTCGCGGCCTGCCCGACAATGCCCTTGATGACACTCATGGATACATTGCCACTGGGTACTTCCACCAGGGCATTGCGATCAAGCAAAATGCTGTCGGTTGCCGACAGATTGATCGAACTGGTCTGGAATGCCTGATCCGCGTCCTGGCTGGAGGTCGTGGTTTCTCCATCCTTTTCAGGCAGGATCGTGGTGACCGAGCCCTCACCCAGTTCGATCCTGGTAGGAATGCCAATAAAGTCGGATCCACCTCCGAGGGAAATCCTTCCGGCCTTGTTCAAGCTGGTGGATGCGACCAGCACACCATTTTGCTCGACCGTCGCGCCATACATCTGGATGTTGCCGCGACGCGCCTGGATCAAGCCATCGTTCTCGATCGATCCCGTCCAGCCTTGCAGGCTGCCCAGGCCAAGCGGCGACCTGGAGACGGAAAACGCCGCCCCGCTTCCCGATGCTGGCGCCACATACTGCAAGGCATCGGCCGAGGCCAGGATGGCCGTACCGTCATCGGATGTGATCGAACCCGATTGCACAATGTGCGGGGCGGCAATCAGCGTGAAGCCTTGGGCCTGTGTCTGGATCGAGGCACCTTTCTCGACCGTGATGCCACCGCTCAGTGCCAGGTTACCCGAGCCATCCTTTGTGGCACCGCCAACAAGAAGCGGAACAAGGGTCTGGCTGGGATCCAGGATGTGATTGGGATCCTGGGTTTGTGAAATGCCGTTCTGCAAGAAAAAGGCGTTGCTCGCACTCACGTCGTTGCTGAACAGGTTCATCGACGTGGCTAGCAGCGAATGCGTATTTACCTGGCTGCCGGCGCCGAACAGGATGCCATTGCGGTTGATCAGGTAAACCGTGCCTTCGGCCTTGATCTGGCCCAGGATCTGGCTCGGACGACTGCTGGGATCGTTGATGCGGTTCAGTGCGATCCAGTTGTTGCTGCCGTCGGTCTGCGTACCGCCGGTCTGATCGAAGTGCAGCGTGGTGTGTCGACCGACATTGAAGCTATCCCAGGTCAGGATGGCTTTCTGCGCTGTCTGTTTGATCTCGACGGTGGTCTGGCCATTGTTCGCACTTTGCGTGGGCTGGTTGGCGTTCTGCCACAGCGACGGATTGTTGGCCAAGCCGGCAGCTACTTGCAGACCACCTGCGGCAATGCCATCGGGCACCGGCGAACCAGACTGCGCCTGCGCCGCCTGCTGGGCCGTGCGCTGTGCGCTGATCTGTGCGGCGACCGCCTGAGCGGCGCTGTTGAGATTGGCCAGCGACTGCTGCACGCTTTTCTGCTGCTGCAACTGCGCGGCAGTCTGCGGAGATAGCCCTGGGATGCCTGCCGACCCCGGCGTGCCGGCCTGGGTATTTCCTGCCATGGCACCTTGGCGTTGCGAGGCCAGCCAAGCCTGGCTGAGCGGAGGGGCTCCTGCGTGCGCCTGCATCGCTCCCATGGCCAGGGCGGTGGCAATCCATTGCGCCAGCGGGCGCCGATGCATCGGCGGCTTGGGACGGGGGGCGCCTGGCGCCTTGTTTCCACTCGTCGAACGCAATGGCTTGATCACGCGAACCTCTTCCCCTGGAATATCGATGTCTGCACACGCACAAGGACCGTCAGCGAGCGCAGTGCCCGCTTGCGGCCATTTCGCCTGGGCATCCTTGCCCGCCCGCTATCCCTGTTCATTCTCTAGACCGATTGCCGTACGGGCGACTGAACTGTTGTCATTGAAATTTCATGTAGCGCGTGACCTGCACCGCATGACCTGGCTCACTGCAATGCAACCGTCATCGCCCCACGCCCAGCAGCGGCGGCGGTGCCGGCGGGGGCGGTCGTTGGGGCTGCACGGATTTGCCCAGCTGATCGCCCATGCGATGGCTGAACGATGAAAAGTTGAACTGTCCTACCTGACGGTTGGACGGATCCCGGGCGACGGGTGCCACCAGATCGGCTGACACTGGCGATGACGCCACCGGGGCAAGCCTGCGGTTGAGGCAGGCATAGGCAAGTACCGGGCGATCATTGATGCTCACATCCACACAGGCATCGCCATGGGCGCCAGCCGAGGATGCACGACCCGGTCCTTCGGCCCGTACGAGCGTGCAACTGACCGCCACCAGAAGCATCACACCCGTGCTCGCCCAGGAATGCCTCATGGCATGCCCGCAGTTCCACTCGCTGGCAGCTTCTCTCGTTCGAAGCTGATCGTGGTCACACGGGCATCCAGGCCCTGCACCACGGCCGCGGTCAGGTCGTTGCTTGTATTGCCACCCAGCACGGCATTGCGATCAAGCAATAATCCGCACCCCCTCGCCTTGTAGACATCGGCGATGATCGGCTGGGCCATTTCCGCAATGCGCCCGGTGACTTTCAGGCGCGTCGCCTCGATTTCCCGCGTGCGCTGCACCTGCAATTGCTGTACCTGCTGGGCACGAGCGGCCAGCGCCTGCTCCTGCTTGCCCCGCTCATCCTGCGACAACGAAGCGGCCTGTCCACGAAACTTCTGGACATCGGCCTCGACGGGTTTGCGCGCTGCGTCGACCTCGGCCTGCGCCTGCTGCGCAAGCTGGGCAATACGCGCAGACGCTGCAACACCCACCTTGGCATGGGCCACGATCGCCTCGCGCGAAAGCATGCATACACCCGTGACCAGCGGCCCCTGCAAAGGCGCGACTGACGGCGATGGCGGCTGCGCTGCCGATGCCGCTGTCGCACCCAGCGCCATGACCATGGCATAGATGACTGGCTTCACTCGACGAATCTCCATCATGGTTGCTTTGCTGGTACGAAGCGTTGGTCGTACATGCGATCGCCATACGCCTGTGCCGCGTTATCGAGCTTTACCCGGGCCGATGCCGCGAAGGGCTGGCGCGCGGACATCATCGTGCCCATGTCCATGTGCACATACGCATCGAGAATTTCCTGTCCTACCTTGTACAACTGCTCGTTCTTCGCCGTGCAGGTTTCAAGCTGCTTGCGCGCATCGGTCAGTTGAGAGGTCAGGCCAGCGCTACGCGACTGTTCCTGCTTGGCCTGATTGGAAGCCTTCGCATAGGCTGCCTGCGCCTGCTGACGCTCGTCCTCGGCTTTCTGCCTGCCAGCCTTCTCGGCCGCCAGGGCCGGCGATGTACCACGTGCGCGGGCCAGCTCGGCCTGTGCCTGCTCCAGGGCCTTCCTGGCCTGGTCGCGCTCCTGTTCAAGCGTGGCCTTCTGCGACTGCCATTGCGACTGCTGTCCTTGCATATCCTGCAGTTGACTGCGTGCATCGCGCAGTTGGGAACGCAACTGTTCCTCCAGGCTTTGCTGGGCCTGCGCGCCTGAGCTGGCCCAGCAAAGCGC
>NZ_DASVMI010000017.1:0-20825 GCF_036384435.1 Dyella sp.
GTCACGATCCCCTTGGGTAATGTGCGTGCCAGCAGCATGTCCGCCCCTGGAAGCACTTCGCCCACCAGCGTGGCGCAGAATGTGGTTCTTCGCTGCTCAGATATGCCTAGTGTAACCATGAGGATGAGCGGCACTGCCGCACCTGGTCGCAACAATGTCATCGCGCTGTCAAACGTACCCAATCAGGCAAAAGGGGTAGGGGTACAGCTGATTTACAACAATGCAGCTCTCGCGTTCAACACGCCCTATATCATTTCCAGATCCGCTCCATCGGTCTTGAATGTGCCGATTGCAGCTCGATATTTCAGGACGGGCGATATCTCGGGGGGCATCGCCAACGCAAGCGCGACGCTGACGTTCAGTTATAACTGAAGCGTAGCGTGAGTATGCTTGCTTGAGATTTCGTATGCGCGCTCGGCGGCATTCGGTGGCGGGCGCATGACCAAATGAGCGACATCCACGTCTGCTTCATTGACATCGCCTCGCGGATCCGGCGTGCGGTCCTACATAAGGCGCCGCAACGCAGGGAGTCGCGCGAGCCCCCTCATGGGGCCGCCATTCCAGTTTTGGATACCCGCCCCTTAACGACGGATAGAGGGAATTGTTCACGGCACCCGGCGGGTGGCTTCTGCGTGGCCTTCGTTAATACGCGCCGTCAGGGGTCGCGATCAGATCGGGCCGTTGGCTCGCACGTCGGATACGGTGCCGGTCTGAGGATCATAGATGGCACCCCAGAACATGCGGCCACCGTCACAGGCCACGCCAGCGCGCCCCTTGTCATCGAGCAGACCTGCGTTGATGTATACCTGTTTTTTGCCATTGATGATGACGCCCAGGTACTGCACATCCACCAAGCCCGGATTCTTGATGGGCCCGGAATCGCTTTGCAGGCTCTCCTGGCTGGCCAGATAGGCGTCGATCCGCGTAGCAAGCGCAGGGTCAATTTTCCAGGCCGCGGAGGCCGCCGGCGCGGACCGCGAACATTGTCGTAGCACCGCCTCGAACTGGTCGACGCCGAGAATCTGCGACTTGGCCAAAACCATGCCGGGCATCACCAGCATCAGGCCAGCGATCCATCCAAACCTTGCCTTGCTCATATATCCCACCCTGGATAAGACAACGGACGCCAAAGCGTCCGTTGTTTTCGCGCTGCATGCAACAGGTTGCGATCAAAGCGCGTAGTACATCTGGAATTCCAACGGATGCGTACTGGCACGGTAACGCGTGACTTCCTGCATCTTCAGGCCAATATAGGCGTCGATGAAGTCGTCGGTGAATACACCACCGGCCTTGAGGAAGTCGCGATCCTTGTCCAAGGCTTCCAGGGCGGCATCAAGGCTGGAGCACACCTGCGGAATATTCTTTTCTTCCTCCGGCGGCAGGTCGTACAGATCCTTGTCGGCCGGCGCGCCCGGATCAATCTTGTTGAGGATGCCGTCCAGACCGGCCATCATCAGGGCGGTGAACACCAGATAGCCCGACTGCATCGGATCGGGGAAGCGCACTTCGATACGACGCCCCTTGGGGCTGGACACGAACGGGATGCGACAGCTGGCCGAACGATTGCGCGCCGAATAAGCGAGCATCACCGGTGCTTCGAAACCCGGAACCAGGCGCTTGTAGCTGTTGGTGGTGGAGTTGGCGAAGGCATTGATAGCCTTGGCGTGCTTGAAGATGCCGCCGATGTACCACAACGCCGTCTGCGACAGGCCACCGTACAGGTCACCAGCAAACAGATTGTTGCCATCCTTGGATAGCGATTGGTGCACATGCATGCCGCTACCGTTATCACCCACGATCGGCTTGGGCATGAAGGTTACGGTCTTGCCGTTCTGATGGGCTACGTTCTTGATGACGTACTTCATCGTCATCAACTCATCGGCCTTCTTCACCAGGGTGTTAAAGCGCGTGCCAATCTCACATTGGCCGGCGTTGGCCACTTCGTGATGGTGCACTTCCACGACCTGACCCAGCGATTCGAGCACTTTGCACATGTCAGCGCGCAAGTCACCAAGCGAATCGACCGGGCTGACCGGGAAGTAGCCGCCCTTCACGCCTGGGCGATGGCCGCTGTTACCCTCGTCGTATTTGAAGCGCGAGCTCCAGGCCGCCTCCTGCGACTCGATTTCATAGAACACGCGGCCCATATCGTTCTGCCAGCGAACCGAGTCGAAGATAAAGAACTCCGGCTCCGGACCAAAGAAGGCCGTATCGGCAACGCCCGTGGATTTCATATAGGCTTCGGCGCGTTTGGCGATCGAGCGCGGATCGCGACCGTAGGCCTGCATGGTGCTCGGCTCAAGAATGTCGCAGTGAAGCACCAGTTGGGGATGCGCGCTGAACGGATCGAGATAGGCGGTGTCCGGATCGGGCAGCAGGATCATGTCCGACTCATTAATGCCCTTCCAGCCCGAGATCGACGAACCGTCGAACATCTTGCCGTCCTCGAAGGTGGACTCGTCGATGGCGTGAGCCGGGAACGTCACATGATGGTGCTTGCCGAGCATGTCGGCGAAACGCAGGTCGACGAACTCGACTTCATGTTCCTGGATCAGGTCGAGCACTTTATTGGCGGACATGGACAAACCTCGAACGGAAAAGGTGAGGAAAACTGCAACGCTTTAGCAACACGCATGCCAGCCCTGGCAAACCTTGCAAATCAGCGTGTTAACTATCCAGGCGCAGATCATAGCAGACTCTTTTTGCACTTTTATGGTGCATTGATAGCACCATGATAAAGCTCTCAAACAGCACAAATATGACCGCTTGCGCGCAAGATCATGTGCCTGACACACTGCCATCGCCGCAGGGCGGCATGAATAGGGGTAGGCCCTGAAGGGGGTTCATAGCGGCGCGTCGGCAGCCGTTGGATATCGCGCGCATTCACGCGGGCGTGATCGCGCATGACATCCATGGGCGACGAGGAAGCCATTCGTCAGCGCCTGCGCCACATGCCAACCGACCAGCTTCGCGCGAAGCTACGCAACGGCGAAGCCGATGTCCGGCTCAAGCAGCTCATTCGCGCGGAACTGGCATCGCGGCACAGCCTGTTGCCCGAAGAAAGTTGGACAACCACCGGCAGGGAAGCCCCACGCGAGGCCGACCCTTCAGCCCCCCAAGTTCCCACGCAGCCTCCGCCCATACCGGCCGCCCATGCAGCATCTACCTTTAGCGACGTACGGCCAACAGATATGCATGCGCTTTCCATACCGGGCTGGGTGTGGCCCGTGGTCTTCATGGTTGCGCTGCTCGTATGCGGCAGCTTCGGCACCCAGGGCCGCAACCAGGCCGATAACGGCTTGCTGTATGGCGTGATCGTCATGCAAGCCGGCGCGATCACCGGGGTACTGGCGATCATGGCGTCTTTCGTAAGGTCGGCGACGGTCTGGGGGCTGCTGGGTCGGCTCGTCATGCTGCTGGTCGTGCTCGTCGTTATCGCGTTCCTGAGCTTCTGTTCCTCCTTCGTACGACATGGTTGGGGTGGCGGCTGAGCCGCTAGCACGGTTGCACGAAACGGCCAGGGCAAACCCGATCAGGAACATCCGCCATGGCCAGCGGCCGGTAATGTTCCATAGTCCACTGAATGACGGGTGCCTCTAAAAAGCATCGTCGAAGTCATCGTCCCCCCGCCGGAACGTCAGCGACGGAATCGAGCGCCTGCCGTTCCATGAAACCCAAGTCACTGTCGCCCCCTTACGCCGGCACGACCGATAAGAAGGGTTTCAGAGGCTTCCCGATGTCAGCGCGCGGCCAGCTTCCAGTCAGAATTTCCTCGTAAGCTATGCCGTCCTGGGCGCATGCCCTTCTTGAAACAACGGAGCCGGCCTCAGTGAGCGACTTGATTCATGTGATTCTGCTTGGCATCATCGAGGGAATCACCGAATTCCTGCCTATCTCCAGCACCGGCCATTTGCTGATCGCCGAAAAGTTTGGCCTGGGCGAACGCTCGGATCTGTTCAATGTGGGTATTCAGGCAGGCGCGATCCTAGCCGTGACATTCATCTACTGGAAGCGCATCTGGCAATTGATCACCCAGCTGGGTGATCACCAGAATCGTGATTACCTTTTGAAACTCATCGTGGCCTTCCTTATCACGGCAACACTCGGCCTGATAGTGACGCATTTCGGCTTCAAGCTACCCGAAACGATCACGCCCATCGCCTGGGCCCTGGTGATTGGTGGCTTCTGGATGATCGCGGCCGAGCAGATTTCCACGCGCCAGACCGACCGCAAGCAAGTGACTTGGCCAGTCGCCGTGCTGGTGGGTATGGCACAAATGGTCGCCGGCGTATTTCCAGGCACATCGCGGTCGGGCGCGACCATCTTTACCGCCATGCTCGCCGGTACGAGCAACCGTGCGGCGGCTACCGAATTTGCTTTCCTGGTCGGCATTCCAACCATGTATGCCGCTACCGGGTATGAACTGCTCAAGGTGTTCAAGCATGGCGAGGCCGCGCATGAAGACTGGACTGCCCTGGGGGTTGGCTTCCTGGTATCGGCCATCGTTGCCTTTATCTCGGTGAAATGGTTGCTGGGCTATATCCGCAGCCATCGCTTCACCGCGTTCGCCATCTACCGCATCGTGCTGGGGGTGGCGCTATTGCTGTTCATGCGCGGCGCCTGAACCACGGCATCAACCGCTCAGGCAGGCATGGCCCGGCATGAACCCGGGCTATGCGCGCAGCGCTGATCGCCGGGATTCAACTTTTGCATGCCGACACTGCCCCCAGCTTGTCACGCTGTGCCTCATGCATGGCGCATTCGCATGAAGACTCCCGTTAGCGCATAGGTGGGTGCCGCTTTCGATTCGCTCCTGATGCATACACAGAAATCCTTCGCCAAGGGAGGTATCGGGTATGAGATTGAAATCGGCACCGATCATCGGGCAAGCGACCTCCAAGCCCCCCATGAGCCACAAGGCGACCAGGCAACGCCACAGCAACGCCAGGCCTCCATCACGGAAAACGCACCGCCTTGCACCTGGCCGTGGGACATACCAAACACAACATCGCACCGGGATAGTCACGGCCCAGCCCTGACCTGCACCATCGGCCGTAGTCGTATAGCCGGGCTTCGACAGGATCGGCTCAAGCCATCCGGATCATTGCCAAGGATTTCGACCTCGCGCGCGATGAACGGCGATATCAATCGCCATTATCAGCAGTACCAAAGCTGCCAGGCCCAGACCTATCCACAGGGGTAATAGCAGCAGCCACCAGGGCCACGCAACGACGCCCATAACGCGTAACAAGGCGAGCAACAACGTCGCGCCTATGGCCAGGGTCGCAATGATGATCCAGTGCTTCATGGCTTCCCTCTCAGCTATCGATCGAGCAAGCCTAAGCCAGTCGCCCATTCCCGCCTAGTCCTGGAAGCAAAAAACAAGCAAGGGCGAATCTATCTGTCCAGTGTTATGAGCCCAGTTATGGCGTGGCACCTTTCTTATTTGATTGTGGGCGAAATATGACCTTACTACCCGCAACGCGGCAGTCACACGTAACTTTGCGGATCATTGTCATGAGAGGCCATCCATGCGGATCAATTCCAACTTCAGGCTTGGCGAGGCAAATCCATTTGCTTCACAGCAAGGTGAGCGTAACTCGGCAAGCGCCTCGATGGCACCCGACGTATCGATAAAGGCAGGATCATTTCCAGGCCCAAGTATTCCAGGCAGGCAACCTAGGTCCACGAATGCCGCGCTGGAATCCTCCGTCAAAGGACATATTGGTACGACGGAATCAGATTCCGCCGCGGCGAGCACCAATCAGACGTTGCCGGACATGGAGCAAATTCGAAACACCGAAGCTTTGCGCAAACGCACGTTCGATGCGTTCCCCAAGCCTTACGAACATGCCAAAGCCTTCATCAAGGAAAAGCTCGAAGCGCTTCCAGCGGTCAAGGAGTATCTGCAACGCAATCGTATACATCTCGATCCTAGCCGCATCTACTTCAATGTGTTTACCAGCGAGAATACCAGTCCACGCACCTTCAATGGCTGGGAGCATCACGAACAACCCAGTCATTCCATGTCGCTGGTCGACAAGGTCATGAGCAATTTCAGTGCTACCGAACAAAGCCTGACGCCAAACGATATCGACTCGGCCAGCGGCGTCTACTTCGCCGGCCCATGTGCCGGCGTCTACGATGAAACCAACGAATTGCCAGTACTTTCTTCACAGCTACGCGAGATTTCCAACGGATTTTACGAAGAACACTCCCGATTGTTGACTAAGTTCTGGGCCGAACAGCAAGACAATGTACGCACGCTCGATCGTGTCGATTTCGTCAATGGCGCGCGACGTGCCTATATGAATAAGACGCTAAGCGAAGACGATTACAAAATAGCTATGCAAGGAGGCGCACCCAAGGTTTCGCTGTTCGGACCGATCACGCTCGAACAACTTGAGATAAATCACAAGCCTCAACCGCCAGTCAAAGCATACACGCTGTACGTGGATGGCTATGCATCCACGGACATTGTCTTTTTCCAATCCGGCCATGGCAGGATGGTGCTCTATATCCCCGGCGAGCATCAGCCTTTTCATGGCTTTGACTCCCGTGAAGCAATGCGCGACTGGCTGCATAAGCAATTGTCCAGCAAGGACGATCCTCAATTTACCACGCGGATCGCGCGGCATTTTTCGCTGTACCAGCGCCAGGATGGCACATTCTATTCTGGCGTGGACACTGCGCTGCGCGGCATTGCAGACGGCTCCTGGAAAAAAAGCTATATCGCTAAAAAAACCGGCCATATCGGCAATGATGTGTTCACCCATATCGCTGAGGAAAAGCGAAATCGATCTGCCAGCGATGCTGACACCATGATCAAATCCGATGATGAGGTCACCGTAGATCGCTGGATCGGTGGTCTGGGTGACGTGACCTCATTGATATCACCATTCGTCCTTCTGGGCGCGCCTACGCTGTTGGCTTCTTTTGCCCTGCAAGGAGCGCAGTTACTGTTACTCTCGGGCAAAGCAACGACGGGCGATACTCAGCCCGAGCGCGCTGACGCTTCGAATGCAATCTTCTGGAACGCCGTAGGTCTGGCGATCTATCCAGCATTCCGCGCGATCAAGCGCGTGGTTGCAGGCCCGACCGCCGAGACAGAACAAGTAGGGGCCACGCACAAATCGGATAGCAACGATCAAAATCTTGGCGATCTGGCATCCATCGTTGAAGAAGATAGGCAGTCCCTGCTGGGGGCGAGGGCGCCGGAAATCGCACCGTCTCTTCCAGAAACGCTCGATGGTCTCGGACAAGTTCGGTTCAATCACGAACTCTATTTCATTTCAAACGAACCCAATTTTCCTGACGGCAGCTTTGTCCTGCTCAAGCCCGATGTTGAGAGGCCGGGGTATGCCGTAAGCAGTGGCATTGTGGTCAAGCCCTATGCGGACTGGAATTGGCGCGTATCGGACACGCCTTCCTCGAGTGGCTCCGTGTCCTCCAGCAATACGTCTCTGGACGGCGACATGATCGAGTTACAGTCGATCAGCGAAGCACCTGCCGACGCATACGCAATGCTGGATGGCCAGCGCGTTCGTATCAAGCCGATTCCCGGCGGGGACACCTGGCGGGTCGACGAACCGAATGATCCCCTTAAGACTACCTTGCATGGCGATGTCTTACAGCAAGACGCCAGCGGCCAATGGGAGCGTGTGCCGGCGCCCTCGACGACCAACCCTGGTCACTACCCTCCAACGGACACGCCCGCCCAAGCACGGAATAACAGGATAAACCATGCATTCCGTGGCAACCCTCGTGCAGAGGCCTCGATATCGCCGGAGCAGTCGGAGAAAAAATTGGAGAAGCTGATCAAAGCCTATGCCAAGCAAACCAAGAGGCGAGTGTATAATGTGGCTCAGTTGAAGAAACTCGATTTCAGCGTACCTGAGACCGTGTATCGCGGCCATCATGGCATGCTAGCCCCCGGTGAGAGCGGGCTTGTTCGAGCCAGCACACGAAGTGCAACGCCGACGCAGGCAGACGATTACCTGGTCGATATCATCAAGCACACCTCCCGGGGAGGCGGCTCGCAGGGCAGAGTGCTGTCGCTATCGGCCAAGAAGAACATAGCGACCAAGTTTGCTCGCCAGAATGTCGGCTCGACCGTTTATGCCATCGATACCACCAAGGATCCGGCCGGTTTTCGCACTGTGTTCGATATCATCTTGCATGATGGCCCACGCCTGGTCGACGCAGGAAAGCTCAAGATCGGCACCTTGCTGGAAGCCATTAGCAAAAGTGCCGGCTCCGGTGAGAGTGAGCTGTTCTACGTTGACGGAGATATCCCCGGCGCATGGGTAACTCCGCTGACAGTGCCAAGCCCAGTCGATCCAGGATGATGATCTTCTCACCACGGGACAAGGAAAGTCCTTATGAAGATCACACCTTTTTCTTCCATCACGCCATCGGATTTGTCAGGTGAACCGCGACTCGAAGCGACACCAGCACTAACTACTGACTTGGTCAGAACGGGCGCGGCGAGCTTTCGCACGACGCAAGAAAAGCCGCGTGGCATACACGAGTCACGCGCCGCTGGATCATTACTTGGCACGCCCTTCCTGCCCGCTGTCAGAGGCGTCGGCGATATCCAGCCTTGGAAGGTAGAGGGTAATAACACCCTCTACCGCGGCCTTCTGCCGACAGGGGAGCCCATTTTTTTCTCGTTCGATACCTACGGTAACCTGCTGGCCGAAAGCCGACAGGATTTCTACTTCCAGACGCCCGAAGAGCGCCTGGGTGGCGTTCCACTGCAACCCCTATCGTATAACGACTTCAGAAAGCGCATCCTTGCCAGCGTATCCAGCCATGGCGAACCGCTTACGCCTCACGCTGTCTTCCAGCGAATTGTGCAGCAGCTGAAAGACCCCTTTCACGGCATCGACAACGTGGCTCAGCTATTGGGTTTCGATCCGGCACAAGCGAGCCAGATCGAGAAATACGCGGACAACCCTTTTGGCACGCTATTGCAGGACATCAATGGCCGGTACGGAAACGCCATCGGTAACGCGCTGGGTCTCCACGAAGAGTCATTCAACGCGCAGGCCAGCGGTTTCGGACAAGCTGTTCTGGGCTTTGTGCCGGTGTATGGACAAATACGCTTCATCGCCGGTATCACAGCGCGATTGCTCAAGAACAGCCCGGTCACTGCTGGCGAACTGCGCGACTACGCCGAAACGCTCGGATTTAGCCGCACGACGCCTCCTGTTCGGCCCGGACATACCACCGGCGAAACCGTCGCGCAGCCACCGGACAGTCCGCGCGAAGAAGAGGTGACGTCCAGCCTGGCATCGACCCTGCCTTCCCAGCAAACGTTGATGACCGATGCTGTGCTCGATGCCAATGCCATCTATCACTTGAACGACAAGCAGTATCTGATTTGCGATGGCGAGGTGGTACAGGTCACCCGCAACAATGTCTATCCCCATATCGCATGGGAGTTTGACGCTATGTCAAACGCGGAAACGGGACGGGGCTTCCGTCGAGACGACAACAAGACCTGGCATGCCTATGAGCCCCTCAAATTGCGCGGTGGCGGCAAATTGAAGGACTGGCTGACCCGGCCGGTCAAAGCCGCCAATAACGATGTCCCGGCCGCGGCCAATACCGTGGATGAAAACGTACCACCGCGAGAATGGACGCGCACGCAATCGGAAGCCCAACTGGCGGCCCTGTTAGCCAGATACAGGCCATCGGCCAAGGGATATACCCTCGCACATCTTAAACAACGCGACTTCGTCATAAAACGCACCGTCTATCGCGCGCACCGCGATCCGGCGTCCAACCCGGTCATTGCCGTCCGCGAAGGCTTGTTGTGCTCTCGCGAAGGTAGCTGCCGAGCGGGCGATGACTATCTGGCCGACATCATTCGCCACACATCCCGAGGGAGCGGTTCGGCGGGTGGGGTGCTGTCGCTTTCCAATCGGGCGGGTGTTGCCGCGCAATTTGCGAAAGTCGCTCCAGGACAACCGCGTTGGCCAGTCTACGCGGTGGATACTGCCCACGCGCCGAACAGGTTTCGCACCGTTTTCGACATCATCATGCATGAGGGTCCGCGGCTGGTTGCGGAGAAGAAAGTGCTTCCTGCCACCCTGATGGAAGCAGTCAACAAGAGCCTTAACTCCAGCGAAGACGAGCTGTTCTTCGTGGGCGGAGATATTCCGGCTGCCTGGCTGGTATACCTCGACTGATCGCCAGCGTCGGCTGCACGGCCGCCGCTGCCCATGGCAGTGGCGGCCTGCATCGGTTTCTTTCAGGCCGAAAGCCGCTGGGGCTCGGGCATTTTCTCGACGTGCTCCATGTCGGCGAGCTTCTTCTTGATCCCCGGCTCGTTGGTACGGTCGAAAATTTCGCGCACCCACTCGATGAAAGCTTGCACACGCGCGGAAAGGTGCTTCTTCTGCGGGTAGACGATCCACACGGGTTTGCCGGTGGAGATGGTATCGGTCATGACCAGTTGCAGGCGTCCTGCTTCCAGATAACAACACGCCAGCATATGCGGCGTCTGGGTGATGCCCAGGCCAGCGGCCGCCGCCTGGATCACCGACTCACCGTCATTGATCAGCATGTGCGCATCGATATCCACGCCGACCTGGCCACCGGGCGTGTCGAACTGCCACTGCCGCGGCTTGCCGTTTGGCATGATGTAGTTGATGCAACGATGCGCCTTCAGGTCATCGAGGCTGTGCGGCTCGCCGTGTCGAAGCAGGTATTCCGGCGAAGCCACTACCACGTTGCGCAAGTAACCGATCTTGCGAGCGATGAGACTCGAATCCTCCAGCTGGCCCACCCGGATTGCACAATCGATGCCTTCCTGGATCAGGTCGGCGGGGTTATCAGTCATCGATAACTCCAGCCGGATGTCCGGGTAGCGTGCCTCGAATTCACCCAGGCGTGGAATGATCGCGGCACGGCCCACCGCCAGCGACAAGCCCACACGCAGGCGTCCGGTCGGCTTGTGCGTGGCGTAATTCAATGCCTCGGTGGCCTCGGCCAGATCTGCGAGGATTTCCTTGCAACGTGCGTGGAACGCGGCGCCATCGTCTGTCAAGCGCAGAGCACGCGTAGAACGAAACAGGAGGCGGGCTCCCAGCCTTTCCTCCAGGCGTGACACGGCGCGGCTGACCCCTGAGGGGGTCATGCCCAGTTGCGTGGCCGCCGCAGCAAAGCTCTTGGCTTCCACCACGCGGACGAAGGCTGAAATTGCGGAAAAGTCTTCCATAGATGGCCCTTGTACCCCATTCGTGACTGGCGGTCACTATTGCTTTGCACAAGAAACGGATTTTCTGTACCGCCCAGTGCGCCTATTCTGCCGCTCCCCAAGACGATGTACTCGTCGGTCCAATAATTACATGGGAGCCCGGAGATGAAAAAGCGATCGATCCTGGCCAGCGCTGTCGCGGTTGCGGCGGCTGGCAGCTATGCCCTGCTAAATGGGCACGAGAACCCCCATGCACAAGCCGCTGCGGGTGGTCCGCCGCCGGTGACCGTCGCGCAGGTCGTGGTGCGCAACGTAGATGATGCCAACGAGTTCACGGGCCGCCTTCAAGCCGTTGATTCGATTGACTTACGCCCGCGTGTAAGTGGCTATATCGATGCCGTGCACTTCACCGAGGGCGCCTTCGTGAAGAAGGGCCAGGTGCTGTTTCAGATCGATCCGCGCCCATATCAGGCCGAAGTCGATCGCCTGACCGCCAACCTGACCCAGGCCAAGGCCGAACAGTTGCTGGCCCAGGCCAACGCCGATCGCGGTAAGCGCCTGCTCGAACAGAAGGCCGTCGCCAAGGAAGAAGCCGATCGCCTAGCCACCGCCGCCGAAAGCGCCAAGTCGCAAGTGGCCGCTACCCTTGCTGCCCTGACCGCCGCCAAGCTCAACCTTGAGTTCACCCAGGTACGGGCGCCGGTCGACGGTCGTGTCAGCAATGCTTTGATCACGCCAGGCAACCTGGTCACCAGCACCGACGTGCTGACCCGCGTGGTGACGGTCAACCCGATGTACGCGTACTTCGACGTGGACGAGCACAGCTTCCTCAAGCTGGACCAGATACGCCGCGAGAAGGGAACGGCCCCGCAGGTAACCATGGCCCTGGCCAATGAGAAGGGCTATCCGCACGACGGCCGCATCGACTTCGTCGACAACGAGCTGCGTGCCGGTTCCGGCACCATTCGCCTGCGTGCTGTTTTCGACAACGCCGATGCTCGCTACACGCCGGGCCTGTTCGTGCGTTTGCAGCTGCGTGATGGCGATGCCCGCCCGCGCGCTCTGATCGACGACCGTGCCGTGGCCACTGACTTGGGCAACAAGTACGTCTACGTGGTCGACAAGGACAAGAAAGTCGAATACCGCCGCATTGTCACTGGCCCGCTGGTCGATGGCCTGCGTGTGGTCGATGACGGCCTGACCGCTAACGACGTAGTGGTCGTCAACGGCTTGCAGCATGTGCGCCCTGGCGTGGAAGTGACACCAACCAAGGTGGCCATGGACAGCCGCAGTCTCGATCCGAGCAAACAGATCGCCCATGTCGGTGGCAGCCAGAAGGTGGCTGCGCTGACCAAGGATTGATGCAATGAAAATCGCGCAATTTTTCGTGGACAGGCCAATCCTGGCCGGTGTCCTTTCCGTCATCATCGTCATCGCCGGCAGCATCGCGCTGTTCAAGTTGCCGATCAGCGAATATCCGGAAGTAGTACCGCCCACGGTGGTGGTGCGTGCGACTTATCCGGGTGCCAACCCCAAGGTTATCGCCGAAACCGTCGCCACTCCTCTGGAAGAACAGATCAACGGCGTCGAGGGCATGCTCTATACCTCCTCGCAGTCGACCAGCGACGGCGTGATGACCCTGACCGTGACCTTCGCGCTCGGCACCGATCTGGATAACGCCCAGGTGCAGGTGCAGAACCGCGTGGCGCAGTCACTCAGTCGTCTCCCGCAGGAAGTGCAGCGCCTTGGCGTCACCACGCAGAAGAGCTCACCCGACCTGACCATGGTCGTGCACCTGACCTCGCCCAACAAGCGCTATGACATGCTGTACCTGTCCAACTACGCGCGACTGCACATCAAGGACCAGTTGGCCCGCCTCAACGGCGTGGGTGACGTGCAGTTGTTCGGCGCCGGCGAGTACAGCATGCGCGTGTGGCTGAATCCGGATCGGCTCGCCCAGCGCAGCCTGACCACGGGCGATATCGTGCATGCGATCGAAGAGCAGAACGTGGCCGTCGCCGCCGGCGCGCTCAACGCCCCGCCCGGCCCAGGCAATGCCGCCTTCCAGCTCAACATCAATACGCAGGGCCGACTGATCAACGAGGAAGACTTCCTCAACATCATCGTGCGTACCGATGCCAATGGCGCCGTGACGCACCTGCGCGACGTGGCCCGCGTGGAACTGGGTGCCGACAGCTATGCGCTGCGCAGCCTGCTGGACAACCAGCCGGCGGTGGCAATTCCGATCTTTGCCCGCCCGGGCTCGAACGCCATCCAGATCTCCGACGAAGTGCGCGGCATGATGGCCAGCCTGCAAAAAGATTTCCCCGAAGGCATCGAGTACCACATCGTCTACGATCCTACCGTCTTCGTGCGTGGATCGATTGAGGCGGTGGTGCACACGCTGTTCGAGGCGATCGTGCTGGTGGTGCTGGTGGTTATCCTGTTCCTGCAAACCTGGCGCGCCTCGGTGATTCCGCTGATCGCCGTGCCGGTGTCGCTGATCGGCACCTTCGCAGTGATGTACATCGCCGGCTTTTCGCTCAATGCGCTGTCGTTGTTCGGCCTAGTACTGGCCATCGGCATCGTGGTGGATGACGCCATCGTGGTGGTGGAGAACGTCGAGCGTCATATCGAACATGGCATGCGGCCGAAGGAAGCCACGCGCCAAGCCATGAAGGAAGTGACCGGTCCAATCGTCGCCACTGCCCTGGTGCTGTGCGCGGTGTTCGTACCGACCGCTTTCATCAGTGGCTTGACCGGCCAGTTCTACCGCCAGTTCGCGCTGACGATCGCCATCTCCACGGTGATCTCGGCGTTCAACTCGCTGACCCTGAGCCCGGCACTGTCGGCCATCCTTCTGCGCGATCACGATGCGCCCAAAGACAAGCTCACGGTGCTGATGGATCGCGGCCTGGGCTGGTTGTTCCGCCCCTTCAACCGCCTGTTCGTGCGTAGCGCCAACCATTACGTCGGTGGTGTGCAGCGCGTGCTGCGTGCCGGCGGTATCGCCGTGTTCATCTACGGTGGCCTGGTTGCCCTGGGCGGCTTCGGCTTCGTGCACGTACCGACCGGCTTCGTGCCACCGCAGGATAAGCAGTACCTGGTGTCGTTTGCGCAGTTGCCCGATGCGGCCTCGCTGGACCGTACCGAAGACGTGATCCGCCGCATGAGCGACGTCGCGTTGAAGACGCCGGGCGTGGAAAGCGCGGTGGCCTTCCCCGGCCTGTCGATCAATGGCTTCACCAACAGCACTAACTCCGGCATCGTCTTCGTTACGCTCAAGCCTTTCGAGGAACGTCGCGATGCAAGCCTCTCGGCCGGCGCGATCACCGGGGAGCTTAACCAGAAGTTCGCCGCAATCCAGGACGCCTACATCGCCGTGTTCCCGCCGCCGCCCGTGATGGGCCTGGGCACCATCGGTGGTTTCCGCATCCAGATCGAAGATCGTTCGGATATGGGCTTCGAGGAGTTGTACAAGCAAACGCAGAACCTGGTGGGCGCAAGCCAGAAGACGCCTGCCTTGGCCGGCCTGTTCTCCAGCTACCAGGTGAGCGTGCCGCAGATCGATGCCAATGTGGATCGCGAAAAGGCCAAGAGCGAAGGCGTGGACTTGAATGATGTCTACCAGACGCTGCAGGCGTACATGGGCTCGCTCTACGTCAATGACTTCAACCGCTTTGGCCGCACGTACCAGGTGAACGTCTCGGCGGACCAGAACTTCCGCCGCGAGCCGGGTGACCTGTTGCAACTGAAGACCCGTAACGCACGCGGTGACGCCATTCCACTGGGCGCCTTCATGACCGTGCAGCAGACCGTGGGTCCGGACCGAGTGCAGCACTACAACGGCTATCCGACCGCCGAGATCAACGGCGGACCGGCGCCAGGCTTCAGCTCGGGCCAGGCCCAGGAAGCGATGGAGAAGCTGGCACGCGACAACCTGCCCAACGGCATGTCGTTCGAGTGGACCGAGTTGACCTATCAGCAGATCCTTGCCGGTAATACCGCGGTGCTGGTGTTCCCCTTGTGCGTGCTGCTGGTGTTCCTGGTGCTGGCATCGCTGTATGAGAGCCTCACGTTGCCGCTGGCGGTGATCCTGATCGTGCCCATGGTGCTGTTGTCGGCAATCTCCGGTGTATGGCTGTCCGGTGGCGACAACAACATCTTCACCCAGATCGGCTTGATCGTGCTGGTGGGCCTGGCGTGCAAGAACGCGATCCTGATCGTGGAATTCGCCCGCGAAGCGCAGATCCTGGAAGGCCTGGATCGCAAGCAGGCCGTGCTCGAAGCCGCCCGCCTGCGACTGCGTCCGATCCTGATGACTTCCATCGCATTCATCATGGGCGTAGTGCCGCTGGTTACCTCGCATGGCGCCGGTGCGGAGATGCGCCACGCCATGGGTGTGGCGGTGTTCGCCGGCATGCTGGGTGTGACCTTCTTCGGCCTGATCTTCACCCCGCTGTTCTACGTGCTGATCCGTGGCTGGACCGAAAAGATGGACGCGCGCCGTGCCGCCCGCAAGGCCGCACACCAGACGCAGCGTCCGGCGCTTGAGGAACATTGAAATGAACCGTCATAACGATAACAACCGCAAGCCGGGCCTCGTGCCCGGCAAGTGGACCGCCCTCTTCGGCGCCTTGCTGCTGGCCGGTTGCGCCAGCGTCGGGCCAAACTACCATGCGCCCATGGAACAACCGGTGGCGTTGCAAGGCATCGATGCCAACCGCCAGAGCTCGCAGGATTTCCAGGCCCGCTGGTGGGAGCAGTTCAACGACGCCACGCTCAACACGCTGATCCAGCGCGCCGCGAAGAACAGTCCCGACCTCCAAATTGCCCAGGCCCGCCTACGCGAGGCACGGGCGGAGCTGGGCGTGGCCAAGGCCGACCAGTGGCCGACCGTCAATACCGGCATCGACTACAGCAAGAGCGTGGAACAACAGCCTGGCTTCACCACCCAGCGCGTGCCGGTGCAGACCTACCAGGCCGGTTTCGATGCCTCTTGGGAGGTAGACATCTTTGGCGGTGTGCGTCGTTCGGTTGAAGCGGCCAAGGCGCAGGCCCAGGGTGCTGATGCTTCGTTGCAAGATGCCCAGGTCACCTTGTTCGCCGAAGTCGCACGCAACTATTTCGACCTGCGCGGCACCCAGTTGCGCATCGACGTAGCCAAGCGCGACATCGACAACCAGGAACAATCGCTCAAGCTGATCCAGGCACGCCTGGATGTAGGCACCGGCTCTGAGCAGGACGTGGCCAGCGCCAAGGCGCGCCTTGCCCAGGTGCAGGCGCAACTACCGCAGCTGCAGACTCAGGCCCGCGCAGATGAATTCCGCCTCGCGGTATTGCTGGGCCAGCGTCCCGGTGAGCTGGATGTCGATCTGTCTCCTGTGAACTTCAAGCCGATCGACGTGACCTTGCCCATCGGCCAGGCCGGCGATGTATTGGCGCGTCGCCCTGACGTGCGTGCCGCCGAACGCGCCTATGCCGCCGCCAATGCGCGCATCGGCGTCGCCAAGGCCGACTGGTTTCCGCATATCACGCTGGGCGGTTTTCTTGGCTTCCTGGCCGGCCGTAGCAACGATTTCGGCAGCCCGCAGACGCGCGCGTGGTCGCTTGCGCCGAGCATCAGCTGGTCGGGCCTGAACGTGCAGCGCGTCAATTCCAACGTGAAGGCCAGCGAAGCCAGGGCTGACGAAGCACGTGCGACCTATCAGCGCACCGTCTTGCTGGCCGTGGAAGACGTCGACAATTCACTGACGGCGTACAACCTGCAACGCCAGCGCGTGGAGAAATTGTTCGAGCAAGCCCAGCAGAGTCGTCGCGCGGCGGAACTGGCGAAGATCCGCTACAGCGAGGGTGCCACCGACTTCCTCGAATGGCTGGATGCCGAGCGCACCCAGTTGACCGCCGAGGACGCCCTGGCCGAAGGCGAAGCGGCCATCAACGTGCGTGCAGTGGCAATCTACAAATCGCTCGGTGGTGGCTGGCAGGCCTGTGGCAACCAGACATGCTCCGAGGTGGCTATTGCGCCATGAACGCCACGGTACACCGCCTGCCGCGCAAGGCCGCGCGCGGTAGCGTTGTCGATAGCGAACCGCCGCCGAGCCAGCGCGTCGCGTTGGTCAGCGGCGGCAATCGCGGCCTGGGCCTGGAAGTCGCGCGTCAATTGGCGGCGCAGGGCATGACCGTGCTTCTGGGCGCCCGAAACAACGCAGCAGGTGAGAAGGCGGCGCGCCAGTTGCGCCACGAGGGCGGAGACGTGGTTGCGGTGAAGCTCGATGTTACCTCCGACGAGGATGTTGCCAGCTTGGCCGCCTTGGTCGATCGCGACTACCAACGCCTCGATATTCTGGTCAACAACGCCGGCGCCTTCTTCGATGTGGACAAGCGCGCGTCCACCGCTGACCTGGCCATGGTGCGCAACGCATTGGATGTCAATCTACTTGGCGCGTGGCGACTGACCGAAGCGCTCCTACCTCTGATGCAGCGGCACAACTATGGTCGCATCGTGAACGTGTCGAGCAGCTGCGGCACTATCGAGAACGATAGCGACAATTGTCCCGCCTACCGCATTTCCAAGACCGCCCTCAACGGCTACACACGCATGCTCGCTGCCGAACTCAAGGGGAGCGGCGTGCTGGTCAACGCTGTGTGTCCGGGCTGGGTCGCGACGGATATGGGCGGCAGCGGTGGCCGTCCGGTCAAGGATGGCGCCGAGGGCATCGTTTGGGCCGCCTGTCTGCCTACACAGCATATGCACATGAATGGGCGGTTCTTTCGCGACAAACGTCAGATTGCGTGGTGAATTTGAGTCAGAGGTTGGCTTTGAGGCCAGACTTGCAGTGCGATGAAAAGTGAAAGTGTAAGACAAGAGCAAGGCAAGTGGCCTTCACGACGCCGTCGTCATTTATTGCGCTTTCCTGACACGGCATTAACGACGCATCACCCTGGGGGACCGGTCTGGTCGCAATCTCTGTCCATTCGTGAAAGCAAGGGACAATATGATTCAGACCACCGGTTTCCGCCATACGCACGTCACGGCCGTGAGTACGGATCCCACAAGCGCCGAGCCCGCGGCGGGTCAGGACACACTCGACATATCCGCCGGATCGCGCACCAGCCATGCTGTTTCCGTAAGGCCGACAACACCGCCATTTCCGCGAATGAGACGAGCCGTCGATACGAGGCCCTCCCAGACGAACATGGTTTCGGGATACTCATGGTCCAAGACTCAACCTGAGCCCAAAACACGCGAGAAGAATTCGACAGCAATTCACCATCACCGTCACCGTCATCAGGGCTGGAGGGGCGATCGCCTGCGCTACGGCCTCCAAGGCTTAGGCCGCGCTGCCGGCGAGGCTGGCCTGCTCTCACCCGAAGCGGCGATGTTGGTCCGCGACATCACCCACACGCCCCATGGCAAGTATCGTAAATCGGCCCAGGGCACGTACACCCTCCAGCTAAGGCACGGCGACCAGACCCTTCCCTTGGCACGGGTAATGATCTTGACCGATGAGTCCCCTGGTCAGGTGCCGTCCGATCAAAAGGACAAATCAGATGGCCGTGTCAAGACTGTCCTGTACTGCGCCGCGCACGCCAGCACCCTGAGAGAATTCGATAGTTTGAAAGAGGCGCAGGATTGGTTCTCCACGTCGATGAAGCAGAATGCATGGTTTCGCGCCAGTGTCGCCAAGTATCAGTCCGATACCACGCGAACCGCGATTCAGGCCTGGGTGGACGATAACGCACCGTCATCGGATCTTGGCACCAAGCGCATCAAGGGAAACATTTTCCATCACGCAGCTGAACTCGGACCGATGCGCACGGATGGACCGACCCAGCCCAAACCCAGCCTGGACATGCGGCAAGTCAAGGCGATCGAGTTGTTACGACAGACGGTACTCGGCGAATTTCCCGATCCCTATCAGGAAGCAAAGAAATTCCTGGATGAGGCGTTATGGGCCAATCGGCACGTGCGCGAATTTTTGACCAGCCAGGGCATTGCTCTGCAATCGGAGCATCTTTACTACAACACCTTCCATACAGCGGTCAGTGGAGAATGTCACACGGGCTGGCAGCATTACCAAGAACCTAACGAATCCTGCAATTTGGTGGAAAAACTGTTGCGCAATTTCAGCGCCGTTGAACAGGAGCAGACGCCCGGCGACTTGGCCTTATATTCGGGGATCTACTTCGCAGGGCGAGGTGCCGGCGTCTACGGTAAGGATAACGATTTTCCGTTTACTCCTGGCGAGCTACGCGAGCTTTCCCGTAATTTCTATGAGTACTATACGAAAAAGCTCGAAGCATTCTGGAAAGCGCACCGGCATGACGTCGTCACGTTGGAACGGCTGAAGTTCGTCAACAGTCTGCGTCGAGCCTATCTCCATGGTGAGGTCAGTCCCAACGACTATGCAGACTTGATGCAGGTTGCGGCCCCCCACATACCTCTACGGGATGCGGCTACCGCTGACCAGCTCAAGACTTCTGGCAGGGGCCATGGCAACGTAGAGGTCCATGCGTTGGACGTGTACGGCTACCACTCAACGGACATCCGTTACTTCGTCAATAAGCAAGGCCATCTTTGGCTGTATTTACCAGGCGATGAACATCGCTTCCGCTCTTTCAAGTCGATCGACCAGATGCGCTCATGGCTGAAGGCCCGCTTCCAGGATGCGCCCATCCCCGCATCAACTGCATTCAAGCCGCAGTTCCTGAGCCACTTCTCGCAATACGACCGACGCGATGGAGCGAGCTACTCCGGCGTGGACAGTGCAGTCAAAGGCATCGCCGAAGGACATTGGGATAAAAAATACATCGCCTGGAAACCGCGCCCCATCCACGGCGATATCTTCCAGGACATCGTCAAAGATCGTGAATCACGCAGCGGCAGCGATGCCGATGAACGAATCAAATCCAGTAACGAGGTGCTACTCGATCGCTGGATCAACGACCTGGCTTTGGTCGGCATGCTGATGGCGCCCTTTTCCTGGGTCACCATGCCAGCGGCGTTGGCGGGCGGCTTGGCGTTCTTGAGTCGCCTGGCTGCCCTGGAGGCCAAGATCCTCGAGAGTGATACCGCGAGCGAGGCCCAGGAGGCATTGGGTGCGATCGAAGTGGATGTCGCCACCGCTGCCGCGTTCATAACCTTAGCCAAGGTGGCTAAGGCGATTAACTCCTACAGCAAGTGGACCGAGCTGGGCGAATATGAGTTGACCACGACCGACAAGAATTCCCTATCGAATTCTTTCCTGAGCCGCGGCAAGGACTATTTCTCGCGTATACGTCCTCGCGTGACCACGGAATTACCAACCTCGTCCGAAGGACTTGAGCTGGTCTCGTTCAAAGGCAGGGACTATTACTTGCCAGACGAACCCACGTTCTCCGACGGCACATTTATTTTGCTTGAGAATGATCCCGACGGATCGCCCAGACCGGTCAGCAGCGGCATCGCCTACAAGCCCGCGCCACCAGTCATCGACAAGAATCGTCTCACTCGCTACACGACCGAGGCGACTCTTGATGGCGCGACACGCGACCTGCATGGCGTCTATCACCTCGACGGAAAAACCTATCTTCCGTATGAAAACCGCGTTTTCCGGGTACAGACCAGCGTTGTCGC
>NZ_DASVMI010000018.1:0-54049 GCF_036384435.1 Dyella sp.
ATGCCAGTCAGGTTGGAGCACCTGATCCGGGGCCAGTTGTCGGGCGGCGACGCAATGAGCCAGCAGGCCCACCACCGCCAGCGTGCCACGCGTCACATCCGTGAGCGTGCTGGGGTGGGAGTGCTGTTGAGCGGGATCGGCCCAGTGCCCGCGGTGAAGCTTTGGGCGTGCGCGTGCCGTATCATCCATGTCAGCCATGAACAACTCCTCTGAAGTTGGTTGTGGTCAGCGAGCCGTCTGGGCGGCTACCCATTCGGCTCGCGCTTACTGCTTCTTGCAGTGTCGCTCGTGATTCGTGTTTGGATGATGCACGAGCGACGCGCCGAACATCGCATATTTCGTGCGAAAAGTCTTTAGGACGCGTTGGAAAAAAACACCCTGAATTTCAGGGTGTTTTTTTGTATGGAGGGGTATTCAAAAAAGTCATGATGGTGGCGACGGCTCACCTTGTAGGAGCGCATTCATTCGCGAAGCAAGTCGCGACTTGGTCGCGGCTTGGGGCTTTTGCGGCCTGAAAGCCCAAAGCCCCCGTCGGCGACTCAATTGCCGATGGCATCGCGAATGAATTCGCTCCTACCTGCAAAGCGCGGGGTGGCGGTTTAGAGCCCGCATGCGCGTCATCGCGCCTGCCCCAACCACGGCCATCGCCACGATGATTTTGAGTTTGACGGTAAGGCGCATGCTCGATATCCCCTGCCATCGCAAGGGTTATCAAGGCATGGGACAGCGGCTGTGACTATGGCCGCCTCGCAGAATCGGCATGGCTGGCGTTCGCACATGACGAGCGCCAGCCATGCCCCGAGGGTTTACTCCTCGCCGTCTTCTTCGTCTTCCTCTTCCTCGTCTTCGTCACCTTCGAACTCAGCCAGTTCTTCCACGCGCACGAAGTTGGGTGCGGTGTCGGCAAAACCGATGTGCTTGCCGTCGGCGCACATCGGGCGCACCTGGCGGCGGGCTACGCCACCTTCGGTGTTCTCGACCAGGGCAAAGCAGACCAGGGCCTGGGCACTTTCTTCGCCAGCATCCTCGAACACGGCGACCCAGCCGTTGGCGGGCAGGAGTTGCAGGATGGTTTCTTGTTGGGACATGGGGATCTCCAGAGGGTTGGGGTAAACGGGCTAGCTTGCCGCGTGGCCGGGAAAGGGTGCAAGCCGGGCCAGCCACATCGTCTCGGTCACTCAATTCTCTCGACCCACACAAAAGACGGACTGATGCAAGGCTTCTGCTTGGACTTTGGCTTGATTGCGGCCGACTGGTGTCTGGATTTACGATGCGCGTCACAATTTACGACGGTTCCGGAGGGAATCCAGACGCGGTCCGAGGGGTTCGTCTTCGGGCATGAACGTGTCTTTGCGCCGTGGCTACCCCGTACCGACGATGGCCGGTGCCGAGCTTCATGTTCGGTTTTTGCATGACCTGCGGGTCTTCAGGGGGAAGTACATGTCGATCCCATTTTCCAGGTGGCTGCTCACGGCGACACTGATGGCCATGGGCCAGGGCGTCTGGGCACAGGCGGCTTCGTCGTCCGCAGCCGATGACGACCTGGCCAGCCTCGATACGCGCATCACGCCGGCCGTCTTCAATGCAGCGCAGAACGTGGCCGCCATCGCGCAATGCAGCCGCCTGTTATACGTCGACAGTATCGACGGCCAGCGCGCGATGCTGGCCTCGGTGTGCCCGGACCATACCGAGCTTAAGATCCGCTGCGACGGCGACCGCTGCGAGGCCGCCCACTAGCCGCCCGGTTTCGATCCGCCTTGGCCGTGCCCGGTGCAACCATGGGCCGGTGTAGCGCACGACGCCTGCCCGGGCCTGGCCACGCTGTACATGGCCCAGCTTATCTGGCGCAGGAGGGCATTGTGGTCATTGCCCTCGGCACAGAGGTCGAAGTGCCCCTTGCCGGGGATGAAGCGAATATCGGCGTGGGCATCGAGCTTGACCAGCGCTTCTTGCAGGCGATGCACGGCACCGTCTAGATAGAAGGTGTCGACATCACCCACGTAGACGTGCAGGCGCCCATCCAGGTTCGGGCGCAGTACGGGCCAGTTCGACACCAGGTAGCGCACGATGTCGTAGTGGTCGCGCCAGTAGGCGACGACGTCAGGGTCGATCGCACCGCTGTCGCGATCGAACATCGGCATCGGCCGGCCATCCGGGCCACGTGGCGAGAACACCCATTCGAACGAGGCCATCTGCCCACCGTAGGCACCGAGCACACGCTCCATGCGCGAGGAACCCTCGAAGGTGTCGATTACCTTGTCGTGGTCGCGCATGATCGGCGTAAGCGAGCCGTCGGCACGACGATAGAGATTGGCGTGCGGCGCATAGAGATCCACGCCACTGAAGTTGCCAAAGTCGACCGGATCGGGCGAGGTGGCCCAGACACCGCCAAAAATCTTCGGGTAGTGCGTTTGCAGCCACAATGCAGCCCAGCCGCCGGACGAATGCCCGGTAAGCAGACGGCCGCTGGCGCGCGCATCCATGCGGTAGCGTGACTCCAACGAGGGGATCAACTCCTGCGTCAGCGCCTTGCCCCACGGGCCGTTGTTGACCGAGTCGGCGAACTCGTGCGTGCCGGTGGCGCTGGATTGATCCAGATACACCCAGATCATCGGCGGCATCTGCTTTTCCGCCATGGCGCTGTATGTCGTGACCGCGCTGGCGGACAACGAGTGATCGTCGCCGCCGAAACCGTGCGTGTCGTAGACCACCGGATAACGTGCCTGGCCTGAGGCTTCGTAGCCGGGCGGCAACAGCACCCAGCCGCGCATGTGGATGGGATGACCCCAGAACGCGGTCAAGGCGGGACTGACGAAATCGATCGGATGCACCGATTCGCGCGCCCGGGCCAGATAGCGCTGCGCGCTCTGGCTGAGTGCGCCGGGCGGGAAGACCCAGGGCTGGCGGCGCGGCATCATGTGGTCGAGCGTCAAGGACACCGGGGCCGTGGTGGGTAGATGCACCGGGGTGGGCGCGCTCTCCAGGTCACCGCCGCTGCGCCCGCGATAGGCATAGTCGTGATTGGTGTCGAGCACGGCCTGGAACACATAGTCACCCGGCGGCAACGAGGCGAACTCGCGCGGCCACGCAAGCCGGCTGGCGTCGATGTCCACCCCGTGTCCGTGGCTGATGGCATGGACTTCGCCCGCTGCCACGTCGACTTCGGTGGGTGCGAAGGGATCGACATCCACCTGCTTGATCGGCGCGCCCTTGGCCTTGGCGCGCGCCGACGCCGCATCGATGGCAAAAACCAGCAGGCGGCCGGATACAGGGACGTCGCCGAGCGTGCGCACGTCCACGTGCACCACCACGGGCGCCGCAGCCCATCCGGCGCATGACCACGCCAGCGCGGCAACAAGCAGCATGGCACGCACCGACCGATAACCCCGTTCATGACGCGCGGCACGAGCTTCCATCAATGCTCCGGCACCAGCGACACGCGCTGCACCTCGACGGGCAAGGCGGTGCCCTGCACGAACGGTGCGACGGGTGTCAGCTCCACCTGCATCGGCTGGCCTAAGGCCCCGGGGGCACGGCGGATGTGCAGGGCGCCCTGCCCGGGCGACCACGCATGACGTTGGCCATCGACCCAGACATCCATGCGCGCGGAGGCCGTGGGTGCCCGGACCTCGATGTTCACCCTGTACGACGGGGCCTTGGCATCCACCGTCCAGGCCAGCTTGTATAGCGTGGCCGGTGCTTCGTAGCCTTCGCCGTTGTAGTTGAGGAAGTGTTCGGCATGCGTGGCATCGAGCGCGAATTGTCCCTGCGCATCGGCCGGCAAGGCGGGGGGCCGCACACGCAACGTGCCGTGCAGCGGCAACACCAGCACCGGCATGAAGTCGGCAAGGTCCGAATGGGTGGCCGGCCAGCCATGCAAGGCATCGAGATCGATGCTTACGCCATCGCCTTCGTCGCTCACCGCCACCGTGGAGGCTGGCGCGCCCAGGCGATAGGCCGCGCCGAACGCGGCAGCCTTCACGCCTTTCAGGTGCAGGCGGTGATCAGCCGGTGGCTTGTCCACGAACAGGTACAGGGCATCCCTGCCCTGGGTTGCATAGCCGAAATCGAGCGCCGGAAAGGGTTGCCGGGTCGTGGCGTAGATGGCCTGGCCGTTACGCTTCATCCACTGCCCGATGCCTTGCAGCACCTGGGCTTCGTAGGGCACGACCGAACCATCGCCCTCCGGGCCGATGTTGAGGATGTAGTTGCCGCCCTGGCTGACCACACGCACGAGACGCGTGATGTTTTCGCGGATCTTGCCGGGAAGATCGTCGCGTACTTGCCAGGAGCGATATCCCCAGGTCTGCGGAAAGATCGACGCGGGTGCCTGCCATGGCAGTTCCATGCCGACGTCCGGCTCGCTGTTGTCGCCCATGACGGCGAAGTCGCCACGATAGTTCCATACGCGACCGGAGATCATCGTCTGCGGTTGTAATGCATGCACGGTCTGCGCGAAGTGCGCGCTTTGCGCGGGCGTGGGCTTGCCCATGTCGAACCAGATCTCGGCGATCGGGCCGTAATGGCCGAGCAGTTCCTTTAACTGGGCCACATTGAAGGCCTCCTGCTGCGGCGTGATCGGGTTGCTGTTGCCTTCGATGTAGGTGTTGCCGCCCGGATGGTGCCAGTCGATCGTGGAGTAATACACACCAAATTGCAGGCCACCGCGTGCGCAAGCCTGCGCCAGTTGCTTGACGATGTCCTTGCGGTAGGGCGTGCCATCGACGGTGTTGTAAGGCGTCTGTGCGGTATGGAACAGGTTGAAGCCGTCGTGATGCTTGGCCGTGATGACGATGAATTTCATGCCCGCCGCCTTCGCCAGCGCCACGATGGCATCGGGATCGAAGCGCACCGGGTCGAATTGTGCCGCCAGGGCTTCATAGTCCTTCAGCGGCACCGGCGCATTGGCCATGATCTGCTCGCTATAGCCGTTGTCCACGCGCTTGCCCTGCCACATGCCCCCGGCCACCGAATACAGTCCGAAGTGGATGAACATGCCGAACTTGCGATCCTGCCAGGCTTTCACGGTGGACGCGCCGGGACCGGGCCCGGCCGGCGGCTGCGGCGCATCCAGCGGCCGGACAGATGGCCCCGCACCCTTGGCGGCCTGCGCATTCATGGCCATGGCGGCCCATGCCATGGTGCCGAGTACGAGCCAGCGTGCGGCCGTGTTTCTGTTTTGCATGGTTGCCTGCATCAAGGATGAGAACGTCTCGTGGCGAGCATAGCAGCGCGTGTCCGCGCGCATGTCCGCACATCGAAGCATGTTGTCCGCGGACGCGCGACGAGGTACGCGAAGAGGTTGTGAAAATGGCGCAACCATGCGGTTTGCGAGGCACCTCGACCGTTGGCACGACGTTTGCGATATCCCTGGTGAAAGAACCCTGCCACCTGAGGAGAACACCATGAAAGCCGAAGCCCTGATCCTGCGCAGTCTGTTTACCGTGTGCTCGCTGACCTGCCTGCTGACCCTGGGAGCGATGTTGTTCTGATCGCCGCGTCGATCTCGCGGCGGCCTGTTCGTTGTCCTTGAGAGACCCTGTCACCCGGAGGACCATCATGAGCCAGAGCCCCGCACTGATTCCCGCTACCGAGCTTGCCAGCCGCAATGTGATGCGCATGCCCCATGAAAGCGCAGCGTATCGCCAGGCACGGCAAGCCCTGCTGGCCGAAGAGATCGAATTGCGCCGGCACATCGAGCGCGTGGCCGAGCAGCGGCGCGCGTTGCCGCCCGGCGGAGAGGTGATCGGCGATTATCGTTTTGAAGGCGAACAGGGACCATGCGACTTTGCCGCGCTGTTTGGTGATAAGTCCACGCTCGTGGTCTACAGCTACATGTTTGGACCGCAGCGAGAACGCCCCTGCCCGATGTGCACATCACTGCTCAGTGCATGGGACGGCGAGGCACGCGACATGGAGCAACGCATCGCGCTGGCCGTGGTAGCTCGTTCGCCCATCGACCGGCTGCTGGCGTTCAAGCGTGAACGCGGCTGGCGCGCCCTGAAGTTGTACAGCGACGTAAACCAGCATTTCAGCCGCGATTACCATGCACTAGGCGAGGACGGGGGCGATTTTCCCGCGCTCCATGTATTTACCCGCCGCGACGGCGTGATCCGGCATTTCTGGGCCGGCGAAATGGGCGACGAAACCAGGGACCCGGGGCAAGACCCGCGCGGCGCGCCGGACCTCATGCCGATCTGGACGGTGCTGGACATGACGCCTGAAGGACGCGATCGGCATTGGTATCCACGGCTCGATTACGGCGCGTGACGAGTCAGGCAGGGCGGGTAGCGTGATTATCCGTTCGCCTGCCTGCGTGCCTGCCCCGCATCGAACTTATTTTTGCTTGCCGTCCTGGTTGTCCTCACCCGTGCCGTTGATTGCATCGCCACTGGGCGAAGTATCTTCGGGACGGCGCGGTGACTTGTTGGTGTGATCGGGGTTCTTTGGCTTGACCGGCGGTGATGCACGATCCCCGTCCTGGCCTTCGTGAGCGTGCGAAGCGGCGAAAATGGGCGGCACGGAGGACGCCATGGATGAACTCATACCCTGCTCCCGGTAAGAATCGAAGAAGTTCACCTTGACCGACACCGGATCAATCGCCGGTGACGGTCATGTCATCAGCGCGCTTACGGGCCAGGCTTCGTGCGTACGCGGTCGATAGCCGACATGAGCTCTTCGGAGCGATAGGGCTTGAGCAGGAATACGTCATACAGGTACCTGTCACGCTGCATGCTTTCCTCGGCCACCGCGCTACACAGGATAATTGGCCGCTCATAGCCTTGCGCGCGCAGCCGGCCGATCATATCCAGGCCCGACATGACCGGCATCATGAAATCGGTAATGATCAGTTCGGGCCGCTCCTGCATGGCAATCTCCAAGCCCTGCTGGCCATCACTGGCCACTGTGACATGGAAATCCGCCGACTCGAGCAGGGCGCTGACGACAAACGCCACATCCGGATCATCCTCCACGAGCAGAATACGCAGCATCGGCTCAGTCCGTACAGCCGAACGCGTGCAAGCGTTCGTCACTGCCCAGCGCAAAACCACGATGACCAATATGGAATTGCTGGGTATGCGGATCGAAATCCCGGCTACGCATCTTCACCACCGACAGGTAGCGGCGCAGTGCCTGATCATGACGTGACAGGTTGAGCAGGACAACATTGTCGATCATCGCCGACAATTCGTCGGTGGGCATGATGCTGTCCAGGCCGAGTTCGCGAATCTCCATGGAATACAGCGATGTTACGCCCATGTCGCGCAACTGCTGGTTGACGGCATTGATCATGTAAGGAAGGCGGGCTCGATCAAGCAGGCCGTCCCGGATGGCGCCCAGGCCATCGACAAAGACACGACGCGCACCCAGGGTGCGGCTGCGCTCGATGATCAGGTGCATGACCTCATCGGCGAGGATATCCGCCGGCGGCTGCCACACGATATGCGCGGCACCGCTGTCGACCATGCGATCCAGGTCGAACCCAAGGCCCCGCGTGCGGGCGCGCAGGCGCGCGGGCGTTTCGTAGAACGTGAACATCAGCGCTGGATGTTCGGGCGTGGCTTGCGACAGGAAGTGCAGCCCCAGCGTGGTCTTGCCCGAGCCGGTAGGGCCCGATACCAACGTGGACGACTCGGCGGGAATGCCACCACCGAATAATTGGTCGAGTTCGCCCAGCCCGGTGCCGAGCATGCCGGTGGCGTGCTGGGAAGAGGGCAGCGGATCGACGCAGCTCTCGATGCGCGGAAACACCGTGATGCCCCGGGCGCTGATATGGAAACCGTGCTTGCCGGTAATGATGTTCGCACCGCGCTGCTTACGCACCTGGATGCTCTGCACCGACCGGTAGCCCGCTGTCTCGTTGCTCATTTCGATCCAGCCATCGACCATGGTGTGCTCGGGGCTGGTGGCCTGGCGTGCCTGGTGGGTGAGCATGACCAATACCGCACCGGCCATCGCGGCTACGCCCTGCAAGCCATGGATGAAGGCGCGAAACTCCTGCTCCGAGGACACCGACTGCGCCACGAACGTGCCATCGAGCACCATGGCGGTGGCCTGGTGACGCTTGAGTTCATGCTGGATCAACTTGCTGAGGCCGGTGAGTCCGTCGCGTTCGAGCACACCGTAGCCGCTGACGTATTCGAGCCGGCCAGGCACCGCCTCGGGATCGAAGAAGGACATCTGGCGCACATAGCTGATCATGCGCTCGCTCGACTCGGCCAGCAGAGACATGTACAGCGCGCGACCACCATCGCGCACATGCGAGTAGCAGAATTGATTGGCCAGTATGGTCTTACCCGCGCCGGGAGGCCCCTGCACGATATACGCCGAGCCGCGCTGGAAGCCGCCATCCATCAGGCGATCCAGCCCCTCGATACCTGTCGAGAGCTTCTCGATCAAAGGAAATTCTCCGTTAGCCCCAATGCATCCGGAGAATGATAAGTGGCCGATCGCAGGGCCCACAACATAAGCGACTTCCATGCAGGTCTGGAGGTCGTTCTAACAAGGCGGATATGGTCGAAGCGTGAACCCATCACGATTCGGCCCAACAGGTGCGGAAGGTTTGCAGCCGGTGCCGATCGGTATCCGGACTGCTGCCCGCTTTCCGGCCCTCAGGCCGCCGGCTGCAAGCCTTCCGCACCTGTATGCGAGCGCGCATCATGGCGTGTGCCGCCATAAAAAAGCGCCATCTGAACTGCATGACGCGCGTAGAGACTGCGTAAAAACTGAACACAGAAAAGGGCGGCCACAGGCCGCCCTTTCCGGGTGACTAACCGATCAGGCGAGCGTGCTGCCGAACAATTTGTCCAGCATTTGCCAGTGGCGATCGTAGGCTTGGGCACTGAACGCCGGGTGGTCCGGCACGGCAAAGCCGTGGTGCGCACCCGCATAGGTCTCCACGGTGTGCTTGACGCCAGCGGCGGCAAGCGCTTTCTCAAGCTCGGCTTTCTGCTCGTCGGTGAAGTGCGCATCTTCCACCGCACCGGCCACATAGACTTCACCCGTGATGCCCTTGACGAAGCGATGCGGGCTATCGGGCGCTTCCGAAGCCAGGCCGCCGCCGTGGAACGAAGCGATCGCGGCATAGGTGTCCTTATGTTCACCAGCCGCGGTGAGCGCGCAGTTGCCGCCCATGCAGTAGCCGGTGCTACCGAGCTTTTCGCCCTTCACCTCCGGCCGTGCAAGCAGGAAGGCCGCGAATGCCTCGGCGTCGGTAACCTTGCGCTCGTGATTGAGCGTGCCCACCAGGCGCATCAGGTTGTCGATGCCGGCCTTATCGGCAAGAACCTTGGCAGGGACCATCTGCTCGTATCCGCCTTCGCGGTAGTACAAGTCAGGCAGCAGCACCACATAGCCCTTGTCGGCCAACTGCTGACCCATCTCCCACAGCACCGGGCGAATGCCCAGGCCATCCATGAAGAACACCACACCCGGCCACGGGCCTTCACCGGCCGGTGTGAACAACTTGGCGGGGCACTGGCCGTCGCGGGTCGGAACGACGACGTCGATACTGGGCATGGCGAACTCCTCGAACAGGGACAGGGGACGCCCATTATAGTTATATGAGGATGCCCTCATACAACAGCAGGAATTTGCGATCCGTTTCGCTGACGAAAGACGAGAGGGCGGTAGCGAGGGCGCGCTGCCCCAGGTGGTCGTCCATTTCCAACGGGCGGCGCGTTCGTGACATGGCAACCTATGACACCCTCTCGTCCCTGCCCCTTCGCTATGCGTCATTCGCCGCTTGAGATCCAGGGCCCAGGTGAGCAGGCACGTATGATCGATCGATCACTGGCTACATACCTTCCTGCAAAGGCATCACACAATGCAGCCCTGCGCAGATCACGCGCAGCAGATTCAGTTCCGCTGGCGTGACCGTGCCATCGGCGCGAATCGCGCGCAGCAGTGCTTGCACGAAGATCTCCTTGGCGGGCGGCATCAGGCCGTCCAGGTCATCCAGCGCTCGGCCGAATGCGTCTTGCCATGGCGTGGGCAAAGGCTGCCACACGCGGGTGGAGCCAGGGTAGGCATCGCCCAGGCCGAGCATCCATGCACGCTTGGCCGCCGCCTCGTCGGTCGCGCCATAGGCGGCCAGCACGGCAATCACCAGTGACGCGCTGTCGATGCAGGCGGTGAGTTTTTTCTGCCCGTCCACCGGCGCACTGCGCGGACGCATGGCTTCGCCCAGTTGCATGCGCAAAAGGCGCATGAAACAGAAGTCATCCAAGGCAACGTCGCCCCCAGTACGCGCCAAGCCATCGAGCGTACCCATGAAGGTGCCCAGCCTGCCCTCGGGAACGCGCTTGAGCGCAGGAAATGCCAGCGCGAACAAGGTGGTTTTCTGGCCCGGTTGCAACGAGGCCACGTCGCCGGCCATGGCGTCGATGGCGTAGACCATGTCATCGCCGAATGCATTGGCCGCCAGACGTCGCTGCGAATCGCGTAGCGCAGATGGCGCGGCCATCGACAAGGCCAGCATGAGTTGCATGGCACTTTCCGGCTGCTGCGCGGCGGTGGTCAGGGCCGTTGGCAAGGCTACCTTGATTGGCGGCGGCGCTGCGTGGCGGAGGTCATCGCCAAGCGGGCCGACCCGGCCTGACGTCGGCGGTATCGCTGCGCCCACGATGAAGGGAATCGGTCCGCGCTCGGCAGCCCGGACCGGGGATTCGCGCTCAAGCTCCTGGTCGCGCGCGTCTTCTTGCTGCTGCATGCGGGTGAAGATGCCTTCCAGGTCGCCCTCGCGAAACGCCGGATCGAGCGCGCGAATACGCTTGATCAGCGGCGGATGCGTGGCATACAGGCCATCGAAGAAGCTCGGCGCATCCGCATCGCCGAACAGCATATGCGCAACCTCATGGCGATTGGCCGCATGCAGGCGCGAACCATCGCCAAGCGCAGCGATTTTCTTCAATGCACCGGCAATGCCTGAGGTCTGGCGTGTGAACTGCACCGCCGAAGCGTCGGCCAGCGATTCGCGCGAGCGCGCCACCGAGGCCTGGATCAGACGCCCGAAGAAGTAACCGATATACCCCACCGCCACCAAGGCCAGCCCCAGGACCGCCACGCCATCCGTGCCGCGACGATTGCTACCGCCACGCGGGCTGAAATAGATCAGCTGCCGACCGATGATCGCCAGGGCCATGATGCCGAACAACATGCCGATCAGACGAATGTTCAGGCGCATGTCGCCATTGACGACATGGCTGAATTCATGGGCGATCACGCCCTGCAATTCATCGCGGGTCAGATGATCGAGACAACCACCGGTCACGCATACGGCCGCATCGGACACGGAGAAACCGGCGGCGAATGCGTTGATGCCGGGCTCGTCGGGCATGACATAGATATCGGGCACGGGGGTGCCCGACGCAATCGCCACTTCCTCGATCACGTTGCGGAGCTGGCGCAATGCCGGATCGGCCGTATCCGGTGGCACCGGGAGTGCGCCCATGCCTTCGGCGACCGCCTTGCCACCCGACGCCAGGCTGGCGATACGAAACAGCGCGCAGCCGCCGATGACCGCCAGCATGCCTACCGTGGTCAGCGGAAGCGCGCGCCGCGCGGCCCAGCCCTGCTCGTTCATGCCATGCCGAACCAGGAATACCCAGACGACGAGGTCTACCGTGACGACGATCGAAATGACCGCCAGCACGAACAGCACCACCATGCGGCGGCTACTTGCGCGCACGCGCGCTTGTTGGGCGAAGAAATCCATGGTGTCCCCTCGTCAGCCGCCACGCCCATAGCGTGGCGGCCACCCACGATCAGGTGAAGGAAACCTTGGGCGCTTCGCGCGCGGCCGGGTTTTCCAGCGCCAGCGGCTCGGCTGGCTGGAAGCTGAAGCTGTTAGCCACCATCGAGCCGGGGAATACTTCGCGGCGATTGTTGTACGTCATCACCGCGTCGTTATAGGCCTGGCGTGCGAAGGCGACGCGATTCTCGGTGGAGGTGAGTTCCTCGGAGAGCTGCATCATGGTCTGGTTGGCCTTGAGGTCCGGGTAGGACTCGCTCAAGGCAAACAGCCGCCCCAGGCTCTGCGTCAGGGTGTTCTCGCTATCGGACAACTGCTGCATGGCTGCCGGATCACCGGGATTGGCCTTGGCGCCGGACAGGCCACTTACGGCCGCATTGCGCGCGCGCACCACCGATTCGAGGGTTTCACGCTCATGAGCCAGATACCCCTTGGCCGTTTCCACCAGGTTGGGGATCAGGTCATGACGACGGGTCAGCTGCACATCGATCTGGGCAAACGCATTCTTGTAACTGTTACGCGCGGTAACCAGGCCGTTGTAGAGCGCAATCACGTAGAGAACGATCGCGACGATGATGACCAGGAAAATGACCAATCCCATGGAAAGCCCCCATATGGCGCCCCGTTGCGCCGGACGCGCCGGAGAATAGCACGGGTATATCGCAGGAAATCACGGGACGGATGGCATGGCATGAAGCAACGTCAGAATAACGAAGCGATATTTCTCAGGAATTTCCTGAGGTTGTCCTGGCTGCCTTCATCGCCTCCCAATCCAGCCCGAACCTCGCCAGATACTTGCGCAGCCTGTCAGCATCATTGGTGGTGGCGCGCTGCTGGCGCGACACGGCAAACAGTTCGCGCCCTGCTTGCGACAGGGACGTCGAACGCATGCACACGCGTACGACTTCTTCCAGTTGCACGCGATCGAAGCGATCCAGTTGCGCCACGTCCCCGCCAAGCAAGTCATCCAGCACCGACGGCGGCTCCACATCGCGCCACTGCCGCTGCAGTCTGCCGATTTCATCATCCACCTGGTCGACCTGGATGCGGCCTGCCGTGGCCAGGGTGGCCATACGCATGACCGAAGCGCCGAGATCGCGGAAATTACCGTTCCAGCGCGCCTGTGTGCTGGTGGCGAAATCGAGAAACGCACGGCGTGCTTCACGATTGAAGGTGACACGCTGATGCTGCTCGCGTGACCAGCGCTCCAGTTCGAATTCCAGGTTGGGCTCGATATCCTCCCGGCGCTCGGCCAGCCCCGGCAAGCGGTAGGTCCACAGATTCAGGCGCGCGAGCAGATCCTCGCGAAAGCGACCGGCGCCCACAGCGTCATGCAGGTCGCGATTGGTGCCGGCGATCAACTGGAAATCGCTATCCACCTCCTTGTCACCGCCTACCGGCAGGAAACGCTTTTCCTCCAGCGCGCGCAGCAGCATGGCCTGTTCGTCCAGGCCCAGTTCGCCGATCTCATCGAGAAACAACAGACCATGGTGCGCCGAACGCAGGAGACCGGCACGATCACTGGTCGCGCCGGTGTAGGCGCCGCGCGTATGACCGAACAAGGTGCTCATGGCGCCGTCGCCACGCAGCGTTGCACAGTTCACTTCGACAAAACGCCCCGGCAATTGGTGCTTGAGTTTCTTCAACTCAAAAATGCGCCGGGCAAGCTGGCTCTTGCCCGCTCCGGTCGGCCCCATCAACAGCATCGGTGCTTTTGAGCGCGTGGCGACGACTTCGATCTGCTCGATCATGCGATTGAACGCCGCATTACGCGTGGCGATGCCGCTTTTGAGGAGATTGCGGTCTTCCAGTTGCTGCTGTTGAAAACGTTGCGCGATGCGGTCGTAACGCGACAAGTCCAGGTCGATGATGGCGTAGCTGCCGGCGACGCTTTCGTCTTTCTTGCGCGGCGGCGATGTCTGAAGCAGACGCCCCGGAAAGATGCGGCTTTCGGTCAGGAGAAACCAGCAGATCTGCGCGACGTGCGTGCCGGTGGTGATGTGGACGTAGTAGTCCTCCTCATCCGGTAGGAATTCATACCCGCGCAGGAAGTCGTGCAGCGTGGCGTAGACGCCTTCGAAATCCCAGGGATCGGGCAGATAGGTGTCGTGCCTGCGCACCTGCGTATCGGGCGAGACCTGCGCGAGGTCCTCGGATACGCCCCTGGCCAACTTGGCATAACGGCGTTCATCCACCAACAGGTCCAGCCGGTCGAGCAGGAAATCCTCATGCATGCCTAAGGCGACTGTTGGCCGCCAATGCTCCCAGCGCGCCGATCCGAAGCCCTGATCGAGCTGGGTGCCAAGCATGCTGATGACCACCTGCTTCTTCATGTATATAAAAAGATAAATCCTGATATGAAGTTATATTTTTTCAGGAGATGAAAGACGCGTCAAATCGAGCAAGACAAATTTATCCTCTTTAAAATCAATGCGATAAGATCATTGGCAGCCATTGGCACGCCGTTTGCCCTATGCCTGGCAAGTCCCACAGGAATGCAGACATGGCAAACATCCGACTCTTTCGCTCCTTCCCTGGCTCTCACGTGCCGCGCGCCGACGCGCACAATGAAGCTGGCGGTGCCGCCTATACCCGAGATCCGAAGTCGGCCCTGGCGTTGTATGCCGCTACCGGCTGCCTTAACAACACGTTCTACGCCAACGCTGGCGAACAGCTCGACCACGTGCTGCAACTGGCGGCTCAGGTGCCGGCGCGCTTCGTGGCGCAGACGGCGATCTATGCCCGCCAGCGCGGTCACATGAAGGACATGCCCGCGTTACTGCTGGCAACCCTGGCGGTGCGCGATGGCAAGTTACTGGAGGCCGCGTTCGATCAGGTGATCGACAACGGCCGCATGCTGCGCAATTTCGTGCAGATCCTGCGTAGCGGCCAGGTCGGGCGCAAGTCGCTGGGGTCACTGCCCAAGCGTCTCGTGCAGCAGTGGCTGGAGCGTGCATCGGTAGACCAGATCATCCAGGCCGCGATCGGCAGCCAGCCGTCGCTGGCCGACGTGATCCGGATGGTGCACCCCAAGCCCGCCGATGCCGAACGCGCGGCCTTGTACGCCTGGGTGATGAACAAGCGCTACGACGAAACGGTGTTGCCGGCCAAGCTGCGCGCGTATGAAGTCTTCAAGGCGGATGCGCGACAGGGGGCGATGCCGGACATGCCGTTCCAGTACTTCACCGCGCTGTCGCTGGATACGGCGCGCTGGGCCGAACTGGCCAAGCGCGCGAGCTGGCAGACGCTGCGCATGAACCTCAACACGTTCGCGCGTCACGGCGTGCTGGATAACCATCGCACGGCGGTGCGCCTGGCCGAGCGGCTGCGTGATCCTGCCCAGGTGCGCAAGGCTCGTGTGTTTCCATACCAGTTGCTGACGGCGTACCGCGCGGCGGATCCGGCCATCCCCGGCGTGATCGTGGATGCCTTGCAGGATGCCATGGAAGTGGCGACCCGCCAGGTACCCGCGCTGCAAGGTTCCGTGGTGGTGGCGGTGGACGTATCCGGTTCGATGGCGTCGCCCGTGACCGGCTATCGACAGGGCTCGACCACGGCGACGCGCTGCGTGGACGTGGCTGCGCTGATCGCCGCGAGCATCCTGCGGGTGCGCCATTCGGCCCGCATCATGCCCTTCGACACCGAGGTGCGCGCACTGCGTCTGAACCCACGCGACAGCGTGATGACGCAGGCCACCCAACTGGCGTCGCTATGTGGTGGCGGCACGCGGGTCAGCGCACCGCTGGCGCAGTTGAATAAGGAAAAGGCCGCCATCGATCTGCTGGTGCTGGTGTCCGACAACGAAAGCTGGCGTGACACGAACCGTGGCCCGGCCACGGCGACGATGCAGGAGTGGGCCCGGATCAAGCAGCGTTGCCCGCAGGCGCGAATGATCTGTATCGACCTGCAACCGTATGCGACCAGCCAGACGGTGGAGTCACCCGATGTGCTGCACGTGGGCGGCTTCAGCGACGCGGTATTCGAGCTATTGGCGATTTATGCCGCCGAAGGCTCCGATACCCGACGATGGACCGAGCGGATCGCTTCGATCCCGCTCTGAAAGGCCGGCACCAGGAGGTGCCGGGGCAACTGCGGCGGAGGGCCGGCGCAGTTGGCCGCAGAAGGCGGGAAGCTTTCGCGCGGCAACGCAGGACGGCAGGCAATGGGGCCTGCCGATGAAGGAAACGGACAGCGGCGAATGCCGGTGCGACTACATCTTTGGAATGTCCCGACTCCGGCCGGGAGACGTCGCACCTTCCTCGTCGTCGCTGTTCGCAGCGATTTTTGGCGATGTGCCGGGAATGCCGGCGAAACTACACCTATTAAGTGCCTGGTCGCGGGTTCGAGTCCCGCCCGTCGCAAGACGGTAGCTCAGCGGTAGAGCAGGAACGTTTCGTCACCCTTGTCGCGGCGCATCGCCAAAGACCGTTTTTATGCGGATGCATGCGAATGCACGTGGAACTACATCCTGTCACGATGAACGCCGTTCCACGCTTGATTTGTCCCATGCGCCGCACCCCGTTGATTCCATGAGCCACATACGATGAACATGAATTCCTACGACGTCATCAACGAAGCCGGTGCAGTACCGATCAAGCTGTGGACCCGCGGCGTACCGCTGGAAGACGAAGCGCGCAGGCAGTTGATCAATATCGCTCGCCTGCCTTTCGTGCACCGCTGGATCGCGGTCATGCCCGACGTACACCTGGGCAAGGGCGCCACGGTCGGCTCGGTCGTGCCCACCGTCGGCGCGATCGTACCGGCGGCGGTGGGCGTGGATATTGGCTGCGGCATGATGGCCGCACGTACCACGCTGACCGGCGACGACCTGCCCGACCACCTGGGTGAGATCCGCGCCGCGATCGAGAAGGCCGTGCCGCACGGACGTACGGTGGGCACACGCGACAAGGGAGCGTGGGCCAATCCGCCGGAAGCGACGGTGGCTGGCTGGAAGACGCTGCACGACGATTTCTCGAAAATCACGGCGCGTCATCCAAAGCTGTCGCGTACCAACAACCTTAATCACCTGGGCACGCTCGGTACAGGCAATCACTTCGTCGAGGTGTGCCTGGACGAGGAAAACCGCGTGTGGTTCATGTTGCACTCCGGTTCGCGCGGCGTGGGCAACGCGATTGGCTCGCACTTCATCGAGAGGGCCAAGCAGGACATGCGTCGCTGGATGATCAACCTGCCCGACCAGGACCTTGCCTACCTGCCGGAGGGCAGCGACTATTACGCCGACTACGTCTTTGCCGTGGACTGGGCGCAGCGCTATGCCCGCATGAACCGCCAGATCATGATGCAACATGTGGTGGATGCGGTGCGCAAGGTGATCACCAAACCGTTCGATGCGCAGGCCGAGGCGGTGAACTGTCACCATAACTACGTCAACCGGGAGCACCATTTTGGCAAGGACGTGCTGGTGACCCGTAAGGGTGCGGTGAGCGCGCGCAAGGGCGAGATGGGCATCATCCCCGGTAGCATGGGCGCCAAGAGCTTCATCGTGCGCGGCCTGGGCAACGCCGAAAGCTTCCATAGCTGCAGTCATGGCGCCGGCCGCGTGATGAGTCGCACCGAGGCGCGCAAGCGCATCAGCGTGGAGGACCACGCCAAGGCGACCGCTCACGTGGAGTGCCGCAAGGACGCCGACGTGGTGGACGAGTCACCCGCCGCGTACAAGTCGATCGAGGCGGTGATGGAGGCACAGCGTGACCTGGTGGAAATCGTGCATACGCTGCGCCAGGTGGTCTGCGTCAAAGGTTGAAGAAAGAGGGAGGGCGCCTGGCGCCCTCCCATGCAAACGATGGAACGATGATGGACATGATCGAGATCGACGGCCAAGCTGGCGGGGGCCAATTGCTGCGCACCGCGCTGAGCCTGAGCCTGTGTACAGGCATTGGCTTCACCATGGAGAACATTCGTGCGAGACGCTCGCGCCCCGGATTGATGCGCCAGCATCTGACCGCGGTGCGTGCAGCGGCGGAGGTGGGACACGCCAGGGCGGGAGCGGCTGCATTGGGGGCAACGCGCCTGCGCTTCGAACCGGGTACCGTTCGCGCCGGCGACTATCGCTTCAACACAGGTAGCGCGGGCTCCACCACGCTGGTGTTGCAGACCGTATTGCCTGCCCTGTGGCATGCGCAGACGGCATCGCGCCTTTCCCTGGAGGGAGGCACGCACAATCCGATGGCGCCCAGCGCTGACTTCCTCGCTGACAGTTATCTGCCGGCGTTGCTCCCCATGGGTATCGAGGCGAGCGTGACGTTGCAACAGCACGGCTTCTATCCGGCCGGCGGCGGCATACTGCATGCCCACGTGCAACCTGCCACGTTCAAGCCGGCCTCGCTGCTGGAGCGCGGCGAACTCGTGACGATGGAGGCGTGGGCCATTCTTTCGGGCCTCGCTTCACAGATCGGCGCACGCGAGCTCGGCGTGCTGGGCGAGGAATTGGGCCTGGCCGAGGATGCGCTGCACCTGCGCAGCATCAAGCCTCCGGTTGGACCCGGCAACGCCTTGCTGGTGAAGGTGCACCACCGTAAGCACGCCGCAACGTTCGCAGCGTATGGCGAGCGCGGCGTGAGTGCCGAACACGTGGCGCGCAAGCTGGCGCGTGACGTACGCGCTTACCTGGCATCGCCGGCCTATGCCTGCGATCATCTGGCCGACCAGTTGCTGCTACCCATGGCGCTGGCCGGCGGCGGTCAGTTCACCACGCACACGATAAGCGACCATTTACAAAGCAATGCGCGTCTGATCGAGAAGTTCCTGCCCGTGGAGATTCTTTGGGAGCGCGAGGCCGATCGGGTCTGGCGGGTTGTGGTGGAGTGAGGTCGCGCCTTTCTGGATGAAGCCGTTCGCTTCACAAGCTGTGAAGGGTGAAGAGGGAGCAAGCAAACTGCGACAAAGCCCCCCCTCGCAGGCGCGACTTCAGCCGCGATGCAAGACGCGTCGTCGTCGCCGCTTGGAGATTTTCGGAGCCTCACTCCGCGATCACGTCGCCGATGGCTTTTCGCGACCGAAGTCGCGCCCGCGTGGGCCTTATTGCCGTGTTTTCCGCCTCCCTCGGACACGCCGAGGGAGGCGATGGATATGGGCTCCTGCTCTCCCTCTTTACCCTTTACAGCGCCGCAGGCGCGACTTTACAGCTCGCGAAGCGAGCGACTTCACCCTCCATCACTTCGCAATGAGCAACAGCAACGACTGCCCGCACTGACCGTAGGTGGCGCCGGCGCTGCCGATCAACGTCTCACTGCCGGGCGCCGCGAAGGTGTTCGCACCATCGTTCCAATTGCAGGTATCGGTGACGCGGTACCACTGCGTGCCAGTTGGAGGTGCCGGCAAGGTGAAGGTCACCTGTCCCGACCAGCCGTTGTACGCCACATACATCGAATTGCTGTCGCCGAACGACGAGCCATTGATCGTGTACGCGATCGCATAGTTGTTGCCGCTGTTCCAGTAGTTGCTGTCGGCGGCCGCTCCGCTGGGCTGATACCACGCCACCTGGCTGGTCGTGTACCAGCTCGCTGGGCGCAAGGCCGGGTGAGCCTTGCGGAAGGCAATCAGCCGCTTGGCATACGTGTTGAAGTTGGTCTGGTCGGTGGTCCAGCTGTAGTTCAACCAGTTGCCACTGGAGTCGAGGTTGTATGCGTTGTTGTTGCAGCGAAGCGAACGCAGGTATTCATCACCGCCCTGCATCAAGGGCGTGCCCGCGGACAGCATGACGAACGCCAGCCCCGTGCGTGCGGCACGACGTTGATCCAGCGCTGTGCCGGTCCCGGCCGACATGCCCTGGTCCCAGCTGTAGTTGCTTGACGTGCCGCCATCGGATGGCCCATAGGGCCACGCCTGGTTGTTGCTGGCGCCATTGCAGGCATAGACGTCGTTGAGCGTCAAACCGTCATGCACATCGATGAAATTGGTCGAATTCCAGGGCGAGCGACCGGCTGCCTGGTAGAGATAAGCAGAACCGGTGAAGTTGTTGGCATCCTGCCCGATGGAAATGGCCATGTTGCCGAGTTCATTCTGCGCCTGGCGGAACGTATCGCGGTAGTTGCCATTCCATTCCGACCAACCTTTGGGAAAGCCGCCCAATTGATACGAATTGCCACCGATCGCCCATGGCTCGGCAAACAGATCCAGGCCGCTGCCACCCGCGGCAGGTCTGGCAGTGAACTCGTGCAGGATGCGATTGATCGCTACGTTCGGATCGGTCGCGCTGAAGTTATAACCCCCGCTAGGGCAGTTTGGTGCGGCCGATTGTGGCGTGTCGCTCAGGCAGGTGTTGCCGAGCACCGCTGCCAGGTCGAATCGAAAACCATCCACGCCCATCGTGTTGGCCCAGTAGGCCAGCGAGTCGACGATGAGGTTCTGCGCCACGGTGTTGTAGGTGTTGAAGTTGCCACCAACGCCCGTGTTGTCATAGTAATACTGGTTGTTTGACGCCAGTTCGTAATACGTGGGGTTATCCAGGCCCCGCCACGAGTAGATCGTGGCGGTGGTCGGATCCGAGCTCGTCCATGTGCCGCCTTCGCCGGTATGGTTGTACACCACGTCGATATATACCTTGATACCGGCATTGTGGAATGCCTGCACCATCGCCTGGAATTCCGCCGTGGGACCGCCCGCAGCCTTGTTCGACGCATAACGGCGGTCGGGCGCGAAATAGTTTTCAGTCATGTAGCCCCAGTAATTCTGGTTGGCATCGGAATTGGGCACTACGTCGTTGGCGTCGTTCTGTGTCTCCTGCACAGGCAGGAATTCCACCGCCGTGACACCCAGGCTCGCCAGGTAACTGGCCTTCATGCCGGCACCCTTATAGGTGCCGCGATAGGCCGCGGCGATACTGCTGTCCTGAGCGGTGAAGCCGCGAACGTTGACCTCGTAGATCACGTCGTCCTTCTGCGCGCGCGTGGGCTTGGTGCCCGTGGACTGCCCGCTGGCGGACAATACGATGCCCTTGGGCGCATACAGGCCGCTATCGGTCGCACGATTGGTCGCCCCTGAGGCGAATACGTTGCCATTCTGGTTCGACGGATTGAGCGGATCCTGGCTCATCTCCAATGCGTAGGGATCGAGCAGCAGCTTGTTGGGGTTGAAGCGATTGCCGGCGCTATCGACGTCACTGACGAAGCCCACGGAACTGCCCTTGGTCCAACTGGCGCTATAGGGCCAGTTCGGCCCCCAGGCACGGTAGCCGTAGTAGACACTGCCGCTGATACCGGCCGACTGGATCGACGATACCGGCACGGTCACCGACCACACGCCATTGCCCGTATTGGTCAACGCATAATTGGCCGCATCCTGCGCGCCATAGCCGCTGCCATACAGATATACGGCGATGCGCGTGGCATGCGCCGAATACACACGGAAGGTAATACTGGTCTTTTGCGCGTTGTAGCTGGCGCCTAGGGACATGCTGTTGATGGCTGCATGCGCCGGCGCAGCGCAAAGGCCCATGCACAACACCAGCGCGGCCAGCAAGGAAGAACGGTTCATCGGATTTTTCTCCATCCTGCTTTCGTTGAGGATCGGATCGGCCACGCCCACGCGCGACCGGAAGCTGCCATGCAAGCCCGTGATGGATGGAACCGGCAGTGGCCGCGCACCCCGTGCGTAGCGGCATCGCCGTGAAGAGCTGACCGTGCAGTGCGCTGGATAGTAGAAAGCATCGCGGTGCAGCAACCAGCCGATGCATACGTATTCATTGCGATCTGCTTCGCAGTGGCCGCGCCATGGGGCGCGGCTTACACGGGGTCGATGCGGCCGAAGAGATCGGCAGCACTACGATCGATCCGGGCGAGGGCGAGGCTATTCTGGTGATCGACGACGAAGACATCGTAAGATCGCTGGTGGTGGAGATATCGCAAGACAGCGGCTATGCAACGCTGGAAGCACCCGATGAACCGGCAGGTTGCCGGCGTGGCACGCCAGCGGCTCCCGGGCCTGCGGGTCTTGTTCATCGCCGGCTTCGCCGAGCAGGCTTCCATGAGCCCCGGCCAATTGGGCCAAGGCCCGGCAGTGCTGACCAAGCCGTTCCTATCGTCACGCTGGGTAACAAGTTACGTGAGCTCATCAATGGCCCATCGCTGCGCGCTCCTGTCGTTCCAGACCGCCAGGGAGCCGGCATGCGTGGTTTCTTGCGAGCACCGTGACGGCGACTGCACAACCGGCCCTTTAGCCTGTACGGGGAGATGAGGACGGCACGTGAGCGACTTCAGACGTTATTCGCGCATTGCCATGTTCGCCCTGCGTTATCGCCGCGCAGGCGTGCTACGCGGTGTACCTGGACCGGTGAAGTCCTCGCCGCGGTTGACACCGCAACGCTTCGTCGATGACCTGGAGGCGCTGGGTCCGGCATTCATCAAGATGGGCCAGGCTCTCTCTGGCCGGCCTGACTTGGTCAATCCCGATTACCTGGCCGAGCTGGCACGCATACAGGATGACGTCACGCCCATCAGCGTGCAGGCCGTGCGACGCATGGTGACGGTGGAACTGGGCCAATCGCCCGAGCAGTTGTTTCGCCACTTCGATCCGGTACCGCTGGCCGCCGGTTCGCTGGCGCAGGTTCACGCCGTCACCCTGCCCGACGGGGACGAGGCGGTCATCAAGGTCCAGCGCCCGGGTATCGCCCGCCGCATCCGCCACGACCTCAACGCGCTCGAACGCATGGCCATCGCCGCGCAACGGCATACCGAGGTGGGTCGCCGCTACGGTTTCGTACATTGGATCGCCGAGCTTCGCCGTAGCCTCTTGAACGAACTGGATTTCGTCGCCGAAGCCGACCACCTGCGCACATTCGCCTCCAACCTGGGGCATTACGACGCGCTGGACATTCCAGTGCCGTATATGGAATTCACTACAGCGCGCGTATTGACCATGGCACGTGTGCGCGGCGAGAAACTGCCACAAGACGGGCCACTGCCCGGATCGCCTTCCCAGCACGTGCAACAGGCCAGCCAGTTACTGTGCGCGTATATCGACCAGGTATTCGTGCATGGACTGGTGCACGCCGACCCGCATCCGGGCAACCTGGTGCTGATGGACGATGGCCGCCTGGCATTGTTGGACTTCGGCATGGTGACCGGCCTGTCGCCCAGTATGCGGCGCGATCTGCTGCGCTTGATGATGGCTGCCGCCGATGGCGACGCCGAGAGTGTGTCCGATATCTGCGAACACCTGTGCTCGGCGCTGCCCGAGCTCGATCGCCTGGCGTACCGTCGCGCGGTGTCCAACGCGGTGATGCGCTACGCCACTGCCGGTGAACGCAGCACACTGGAGGAAGGGCGCCTTTTGCTGGCGCTCACTGTCATCGGCGCCGACAACGGGCTGCGTCCACCAGCCGAGCTGAGCCTGCTCGGTCGGGCCTTGCTCAACCTGGAACCGGCCGTCGCACGTCTGGCACCCCATCTGCCAGTGCGTGAACTGGTGCGCTCGCGCCTCAACGGCATCTTGATGCACCAGCTTTCGCATCCGTTATCAGCCGCGCAGAGCGGCGCATTGCTGCTCGATGCCCAACGACTCGCGCTCGATGCGCCAGGACACATGAATACGCTGTTGCGCACCCTGGCCGACAACCGATTCAAGGTCCGCCTGGATGGCCTGGAAGAATCACACCTGATCGAAAACCTGCAAAAGATCGCCAACCGCATCTCCGCAGGCGTCATCACCGCTGCACTGTTGATCGCCGGCGCGCTGGTGAGTCGCTCGACGCGTGCCGGTTATGGATGGGTGGCGGCGATCATGTTCGGGCTGGCCGGCCTGATCGGCCTCGTGCTGGTCGCCAACTCAATGCGTCGCGACCGCGCGCCACGCGATGATAGCGACGCCGGAGTGCACTAAGCATACGCAGGAACGGCTTCAGTCGCTATGCAATCTGCGATTCCGTCGCAGATTGGACTTTTAAAACCTCCAGGCCGCGACCTCGTCACGCCTACCGCAACGCGGTGCTGAATTCGCCGGGACGACGGTTGGCAAGGGTTTGTCGCAACAACGTATCAGCGTTTGGCAGTTACGTTCGGCAGTTCCACACGCGCCATGTACTGCTCGACCAGTTCGGGAAGGTGCTGGTCAAGCCAGTCGGCCATGGCCTGCTCTTGCGGCAAGATGGTCTGGCAGATGCGTGCGACATCGTCTTCGCCCGATGTCTTGGCTGCGGCGATAAGCGTGCGGTAGACGGTTATTTCCATGCGCTCGAACGCACTGGCGGAAATCGCGCTCTTGATGATTTCATCGGCGGCGGTCACCTGGAACAAGCCCTGGCCCAAGGCCGCGAAACGAGCCCCCAGTTCCTTGATCGCCGAAGGCTCCGCGCCGAGTTGCTTGAGACATTGCGCCAGCATGGCCTGCTGTTCTCTCGTCTCTGTAAGATGGCGTTCGATGCGTTCGCGCAGCTGTGGATAATGCTCGATTCGTCGCATCTGCGACTTGAGCATCTCCTCGCTGTGCACCTCCATCGCGTGCGCATTGCGTAGCCAGTCAAGCAGGACGTCGCGTGCCGTGGTCATGGGATGTCTCCGTCGGACAGACCGGTGCCCAGTATGCGTCGGGGCTGTGATTTCATGGTGAAACTGCTCGCGGCACTCGCAGTCAGGACGAAAGAGGAAAGACGGAAAGCGCTATTCGGTGCGCCTGCAAGACTGCTTTATCCCTTTACTTTTTACAGCGCCGAAGGCGCGACTTCACGGGCGCCAGCGGCGCCGACCTCACCCTTGACAAAACAGCCATCGAGATGGTCATTGACCATGCCGACCGCCTGCATCATCGCGTACATCGTGGTGGGGCCGACATAGCTCCAGCCGCGTTTCTTCAAGGCCTTCGATAGCGCGATGGATTCGGCGCTGGTGGTGTGTTCGCGATAGCGCGCAAGGTCCACGCTTTCGGAGCGTTGGTCTGCCTTGGGTGCGAATGACCATAGCCAGTCGCTGAGCGATCCGGTCTCCTTGATCAGTTCGAGCGCCCGCCGGGCGTTGTTGATGGCCGAAACAATCTTGGCGCGGTTGCGGATGATGTCGGCGTCGGCCATCAGGCGCTCGATGTCGCTTTCGGTAAAGCGGGCAACATGCCCGATATCGAAATGATGGAAGGCCCGACGAAATGCATCGCGCTTGCGCAAGATGGTCAGCCATGACAAACCCGACTGGAAACCTTCCAGGCAGATGCGCTCGAACAGTTCGCGGTCACCACGCCGTGGCCGGCCCCATTCGCCGTCGTGGTAATCCATCATCGTGGCCGCCCAGTAGCAACGTGGGTGGCTGTCCGGCCCGATCATCAGGCCATCGTCTTCGTGCATCTGCGCATCACCGTGTTCGGCATACGAGCCAGATACGGCCCGCAAGGATCAGAACAGGTGTTTTAGCACGATGAACAGCATGCCAGCGAGCAGGATCGATGCGGGCAACGTCAGCACCCAGGCCATCAGCAGGTTTCTTACGGTTGACCACTGCAGCCCCGACCCGTTGGCCGCCATGGTGCCAGCCACGCCAGACGTCAGCACATGGGTGGTACTGACCGGCAGGTGATACATGTCGGCCGCCTGGATCAGACTCATCGCGATCAGTTCGGCCGAGGCGCCCTGCGCATAGGTCAGATGCTCCTTGCCGATCTTCTCACCCACGGTCACCACGATGCGCTTCCAGCCGACCATGGTGCCCAGGCCCAAGGCCAATGCCACGGCGACCTTGACCCACGGCGGAATGAACTGCGTGGCCTTGGTAGCCAGGCCACGCCAGGTGGTGAGCGCCTTGGTCTGCTCATCGCTCAGGCCAGGCTTGCTCAATACCATCGGCAATGCGGTATTGGCCAGGTAGATGTCGTTGCGCACATTGCCCATCTGTTCCTGCGGCACGTCCTTGAGCGAGGGGCGGTCGCCCACTTGCAGGTCGATCTGCGCGATCAACGTGGCTAGCGCCGGGATAGTCGTCGGCTGCAATGCCTTGTGTTGCACGGCGGCCTGCACCACCGCACGCGGGTCGCCTCCCATTGCCACCGAACCGCCAATCTGGCCCAGCGCACGGCTGGTTTCCACCGACACCTGGTGAAAGGTCTTTACTTCACCGCTGCTAACGGCACCATTGAGCGCGTAAGCCGTCGGTACGGTGCCGATCAGGATCAGCATGATCAGGCCCATGCCCTTCTGGCCGTCATTGGAACCATGGCTGTAGCTCACGCCCGTGCAGGTGAGAATCAGCAACAGGCGAATCGGCCATGGCGGCGGCTGGTTGCCCTGCGGCGCCTTGTACAGCGCGGGAATCTTAACCAGCAGCTTGAGCAGGTACATCAGAAGGCCAGCCAGCAGGAAGCCAGCGATCGGTGAGAACACCAGTCCCTTGAACACCCCCATCGCCGCGCTCCAGTCCACGCCGCTGGCGCCCGTGCCGCTTGATGTGAGCTGGTTGGCCAGGCCCACGCCGATGATCGATCCGATCAGCGTATGCGAGGACGAATTGGGCAGGCCGAAATACCAGGTACCCAGGTTCCACAGAATCGCCGCGAGCAGCAGCGCGAACACCATGGCAAAACCGGCATTGCTGCCTACTTGCAGGATCAGTTCCACCGGCAGCAGCGATACGACCGTAAAGGCGACCGCGCCCGTGGACGTCAGCACGCCGAGGAAATTGAACACGCCTGACCAGATCACCGCGAGATTGGCCGGCATGGAATGCGTGTAGATCACCGTCGCCACCGCATTGGCGGTGTCATGGAAGCCGTTGACGAATTCGAAGCCCAGGGCAATCAGCAGCGCGATGCCCAGCAGGATGAACGGCCCGGCCGAGTGGTCATGCACGATGGCGAGGTCATCGAGCAGATGGGAGCCTGCGTAGACACCCCCTATCAGCAGGACGAGACCGAATACCGCGCCGAAAATACGACCCGACGTGCGACTTGGAGCGTTGACGGCGGTCATGGCGGCTTCGGTCTGCATGGAACGTGCCCTCGTTTGTCAGCCCTGTGGAAACTACGGGGAGCACAAGACAGGGGAGTGACAGCGAGCGCGGTGGTCAGTGGACAGAAGCGAAGGCGTGAGAAGAAAGGCCAAGGCCACCACCCGGTGCGATCTGCCTGCTTTTGCCTGTTCACCCTTCACAGCCGCCAACGGCGGCGTGCGCGTCTCACCTGGTGAGACGCGACGTGGCTTTACTGCCCCATCACCCTTTTCGCGAGCCAGCCCATGAACGCCTTGTCGCATCGTCATGATGCCTCCGATGAACTGGTGCTGCGTGAGCCGGGGGATGGGCGCCTCCTGGCACAGCGGCTTGCCAAGCGCTTTGGCTCGCGTATCACCGGAGCGTTCGTGGTGCCAGGGCGCGAAGGATCCTACGCCGCGCTGCCCGAAGACATGCCGGCGTCCCTGGCTCATGCGTTGCACCAGCGCGGGATCGGTCAACTTTATAGCCACCAGGCCGAGGCCTGGACGGCTGCTCAGCAGGGCCGCCACGTTGCCGTGGTGACGCCCACCGCCTCGGGCAAATCGTTGTGCTATACGTTGCCGGTGCTCACGGCAGCGATTCGCGACAAGGCCAAGGCGCTTTATCTGTTTCCCACCAAGGCGCTGGCACAAGACCAGGTCGCCGAGTTGCTGGAGATCAACCAGGCAGGCGACCTGGGCGTACGCGCCTTCACCTTCGACGGGGATACACCGGGCGATGCGCGCCAGGCCATTCGCCTGCATGGCGACGTGGTGGTGAGCAATCCGGACATGCTGCACCAGGCGATCCTGCCGCATCACACCAAATGGGCGCAGTTCTTCGAGAACCTGCGCTATGTGGTGATCGACGAGGTGCACACCTATCGCGGCGTATTCGGCTCTCATGTGGCCAACGTGCTGCGCCGGCTCAAGCGGGTCTGCGCGTTCTATGGCGTGACGCCGCAGTTCATCCTCTGTTCGGCGACCATCGGCAACCCGAAGGAGCATGCGCAGGCGTTGATCGAGGACGAGGTGGTGGCCATCACCGAAAGCGGCGCGCCTTCCGGCGACAAGCAAGTGCTGCTGTGGAATCCGCCGGTGATCAATCCGGACCTGGGCCTGCGTGCCTCGGCCCGTTCGCAGACCAACCGCATTGCGCGACTGGCGATCAAGTCGGGCCTGAAGACGCTGGTGTTCGCGCAAAGCCGCACCATGGTCGAGGTACTGACCAAGTACCTGAAAGATGTTTTCGACCATGACCCGCGCAAGCCGCCACGCATCCGCGCATACCGTGGCGGCTACCTGCCCAAGGAACGCCGTGCCGCCGAGCGCGAGATGCGCGCGGGCAGCATCGATGGCATCGTCAGCACCTCCGCGCTGGAACTGGGCGTGGACATCGGCAGCCTCGACGTGGTCGTGCTCAACGGGTACCCAGGCTCGGTGGCAGGTACCTGGCAACGCTTCGGCCGCGCCGGACGCCGCCAGCAATCGGCGCTGGGCGTATTGGTAGCCAGCAGCGATCCGCTGGATCAGTACCTCGTGCGCCACCCGGAATTTTTCCAGGCGGCACCGCCGGAGCACGCGCGCATCCATCCCGATCAACCCTTGATCCTGCTCGACCACATTCGTTGTGCCGCGTTCGAACTGCCTTTTCTGGGCAACGAGATCTTCGGCAACGAGCCTGCCGGCCCGTGGCTGGAGGTGCTGATGGAAGATGGCGTGTTGCACCGCGAGGGCGAGCGCTGGGAATGGATCGCCGACAGTTATCCGGCCAATGCGGTATCGCTGCGCTCGGTCGCCGATGGCAACTTCGTCGTGGTCGATCGCACCGGCGGACGCCAGACCATCCTGGCCGAAGTGGATTTCAGCGCGGCAGCGGTCACGCTGTATGAAGGGGCGATCCATATGATCCAGTCGGTGCCTTTCCAGGTGGAAAAGCTCGACTGGGACGGCCGCAAGGCCTATGTCACGCGCACGCACGTGGACTATTACACCGACGCGATCGACTACACCAAGCTCAAGGTACTGGATTGCTTCGACAGCGCACCAGCCGGTCGCGGCCAAGCCAATCATGGCGAAGTGCATGTCGTGCGGCGCGTGGCCGGCTACAAGAAGATCCGTTATTACACGCATGAAAATATCGGCTACGGCCCGGTCAACCTGCCCGACCAGGAGCTGCATACCACGGCGGTATGGTGGCAACTTGCCCAGCACGTGCTCGAACAGGCATTCGATGGTCGACAGGATGCGCTCGATGGCTTCCTCGGCGCGGCTTATGCATTGCACATCGTTGCCACCGTAGCCGTGATGGCCGAGGCGCGGGATCTGCAAAAAGCCGTAGGCAGCGGTGATGGCGCATGGTTTGTCAGTGCCGATACGCAGGGGCGTGGACAGATTCGCGGCCACGATGGGCAGCCGACCGCGCTCGCACCGGACGCGCCATTTACACCGACGGTGTACCTCTACGATGCCTTTCCTGGTGGCGTGGGCTTGAGTGCACCTTTGTTCGAACGGCGCGAGGACCTGATCGCCCAGGCACGCAGCCTCATCGAGCGCTGTGACTGCCACAATGGCTGCCCTGCCTGTGTGGGGCCGGTGCTGGCCAGTGACGAAGTCTCCGATCGTTCGCCGAAGGCATTGGCGCTGCGCGTGCTTTCGCTGATGGGCGCGCTATGAGCGACCTGCTGGGCAAGTTGCGCGGCCTGCGCAACCAGGCCGGGCTCATGGCGCCGCCGCCCCAAAAAGCGCTTCCGCCCGAGTTGCGCCGGTTGTTGGCTACCCGTCAACGGCACGCAGGCCCGTCACGCCTCGCAGCCGCGGAGGATCGTCACGTACACGGCGAGGAAATCGCACCAGGGCTGCGCCTGGTCGAGACATTTTTCGAATGGCCGGCGCCGGCAGATCTCATCGATGTACGTTTTGCACGTATCGACGTGCCGATCGAGCGATCCCGCCTGTTGCATTTCGACACCGAAACCACCGGCCTGGCCGGCGGCACCGGCACGCGCGCCTTCATGATCGGTGCGGCCGACTGGATCGATACACGCTTGCGCCTGCGCCAGTTGACCATCACCAGTCTCGGCGCGGAGAGCGCCATGCTGCGCCACTTTGCCGGATGGATCGACACACACAGTGTGCTCGTCAGCTACAACGGCAAATGCTATGACGCTCCCTTGCTTGCCACGCGCTACCGGCTGGCGCGCATGGCCAATCCGCTCGCCGGCCTGCTGCATGTGGACCTCGTGCATCCGGTGCGCAGGCATTGGAAAGGTGCGTGGGAAAACTGCAAGCTGGCCACTGCCGAACGGCAATTGCTGGGCGTCGTGCGAGAGGATGATCTACCCGGATCGCAGGCCCCGGCAGCATGGCTGTCGTACTTGCGCGGCGGAGCCGCGACGGATCTGCGCCGGGTAGCCGAGCACAATGCGCAAGACTTGAAGAGCCTCGCTGGCGTATTGCGCTATATGGCCGCGATGCCACCTCCGCAACTCGCTTCCCTGTAGATACCGTCTCGCGCCGCGCCAAGCAAGAGCGATATTGGGATCAAACGGCTTGCCGGAGCGAATTCATTCGCGATGCAAGACGCGACTTAGGTCGCGGCTTGGAGGTTTTCAGAGCCCCAATCTGCGACCGGATCGCAGATTGCTTCGCGACTGAAGTCGCTCCTTAGGTCGCAAGGCCATCGGCGATTCGGTCGCCGATGGAGCTCCGCAACGCCGAGGCGCGAAAGAGGCCCGCGAGCTGGCACAAAAAAACGGCCCGTGACTAGGTCACGGGCCGTCCTGGCGACAGATATCGCTACCCACCATCCTGTTCTTACGGGTCGAACTTCTTCTCCACGCCCAGCAGGATCGACTGGTTGTCCTTGCTCGTGTTGTCGAGATAGTTCTGGTATTCCGCGCGTAACAGCCAGCCGCGTGTCATCTGCAACGCCACGCCTGCACCGAGCATGGTGTGATTGCGCGACTGGTTCATCAGCGTGGCCTGGTACAGCGGACCGTCCAGCGTATCGGCATAACGCATCGCCGCCGTACTGGAACCTTGCATGTCATGGCCAAACTCCACGCGCAGCTGCGGCGACCAGATGCCGTAATCACGCTTGGCGGTCCACTGTGCAAGCAATCCCAACGTGCCGGTGCTGGTCTTGACCGTCTGGCGCTGATAAGCCAGCGAGTAGAGTGCATCGCCGCTTTCGGTGTAGCCGTCCAGATGCGCGCGGGCGATATCGAGGCGGCCATACGGCGTCAGCGTCATGTTGTCGGCCTGATGCACGTAACCTGCCGAGATCGAGCCGAAATACTGCTTGCCGTCGCGGCTGCCATGCACCGTGTTGCCGTCGTCGGTGACATAGCGACGCGCGTCGTAGCTCAACCACTGATAACCCAGCACGCCATCGACATAGATCGAATCGGCAGGATGGTAACTGGCATACAGCGCCACGTTGTAGCTGTCGAGCGAACTGCGGCTATTGTGCTGGCCGACATCGGAGATGTCGTGGCCGTAACCCACGCCGAAGCCAGCCGCGAAGCTGCTGCTGAAGGCCTTGTCCACGCCCATGCTGACACCGGAGGTGGTGAAGTCGATACCGTTGTCGCTGGTACCGGCCTGCATCTTGCCGAAGTTCACCGCACCGCCGGTCCACACCGAGATGTCGCCCGGCAGGCTGCCGCCCATGGCCTTGGATTGGGCCGGACCGTTGCCGGCATCCGGTTGCACCAGGAAGCGGCTGTTCCCCGCCTGGTCGGCGCGATTGAGGTCAGCCAGGGCATCCGGGTGACGCTGGCTGCTGGCCGAGGTCATGGTGATGCCGTTGCTGAAGCCGCTGGCACCACCACCGCTGTGCAGGGTTTCCAGGCGACGCTGGAAGTTGTCGATCTGGCCGGTGGCCATGCGACGGGCCGCGTCAGCCTGCGCGCTGAGCACACCCAGCACTTCGGCGTCCTTGGACGGATCGCTGCGCGGCGCCACGCTGACATTCACCGTGCCCGGTGCCGATTCGGCATAGGCGTTGCTGATGGTGTAGGTCAGCTGGGCCGAGCCACTGAAGGCCGGTGCGGCAACGAAGGTCAACACGTAGCCGTCCGTGGTGGACTTGATGCTGGCCGAACCGGCATTGCTTGGCGAGATGGACACCAGCTTGGCCGATGTGAATGGTCCGCCATGCGCGGTCGCGGTCAGGTTTACCTGCACCGCGTTGCCCGCTATCACGGTGGAAGTCAGCGATGGTGCGACCGGCAGCGGATTCACCGTCAAGGTGACATGCGCTGGCTGCGAGGCACCGAAGGGATTGCTCACGGTGTAGTCGAAGCCGACCGTACCCGAGGCATCGGCCGTGGCGGTATAGACGATGTCGGTTCCCTGCACCTGCGTCGTGCCGGATGCCGGCGGAGTCACCACGGCTGCGCTCACGAACGGGCCATTGGTGGCATTGGCGGCTGCGTGGATGGTCACCGACTTGCCAGCCAGCAACGTAGCCGATTGCGCGGCGGCGGTCGGCACCGCACCCGGGATCACCGTGATGGTCTCCGTTGCCGGCGAGGACGTACCGCCCGGGCCCGTTGCGGTGTACTGCAACGAATCGCTACCGAAGTAATTGCTCGCCGGCGCGTAGACGATGTTCAGTCCATTCACCGTGGCCGTGCCGTGGGCTGGCTGCTGCGTGACCGTGATGCTGGTCACCGGACCGCCTTCGCTGGCCACCGGAATAGTCACCGAGCCGTTGGCGGGCACCGAGGTGCTGCCATTGACCACGATCGGCGTGGCCTGGTTGACCGCCACGGTATAGGCCTGGCTGCCCTGGAAGCCCAGGTGATCGGTCGCCGTCACGGTGAAATTGAACGAACCGGGCGCAGTGGGTGAGCCGGACAACACACCTGCCGGACTCAACACCAGGCCGGTCGGCAGCGAACCGCTCGTCACCGCGAAGGTGTACGGCGCGGATCCGCCGCTCGCCGACAGCGTGGTCGTCGTGTACGCATTGCCCACCTTGCCCTGCGGCAACGTGGTGGGCGCCAGCGCGATGGTCGGCGCGTTGACCACTAACTGGTAGTTCTTGGTATCCGTCTGCGTGGCCGCATCGGTAACGCGCAAGGTGAAGTTGTACGTGCCCGAATTGATCGGCGTACCGGAAATCGTGCCGGAGGCATTCAACACGATGCCCGTCGGCAGCACGCCGCTGATCAGCTGGAACGTGTACGGCATGGCGCCGCCGACCGCGCTGATGGTCAGCGAATACGCCGAGCCGCCTGTGGCAGTGGGTAGCGGACTGGGCGTGGCGAACGACACCGCGCCACCGGGCACCACGATGGTGAACGATTGCGACACAGTGGCCGCCGGATGGAACGCGCCGTTACCGGCCTGATCCGCATGAATGGTGCAGGTACCCGGCGTCACGGTGGTCAGTGTGCCGCCGGCAGTGATCGTGCAGACCGCTGTGGTGACCGACGTGAAGCTCACCGGCAATCCCGACGAACTGGTGGCAGTCAGCGTCGGCGACGTGCCGAAGTTCTGCGAGCCCGGGTTGTTGAACGTGATGGTCTGGTTGCCCTGCGGTGTCACGCTGTTGGACGCCGACGACGCCGGGCCGGTACCCGAACCATTGGTCGCGGTCACGGTGAACGTGTATGCCGTGCCGTCGGTCAAGCCAACCACGGTGATCGGGCTCTGCGTCCCGCTGGCGGTCAGGCCACCCGGGTTCGAGGTCACCGTGTACTGGGTAATCGCCGAGCCACCGTTGTTCGAAGGCGGCGTGAACTGCACGGTCGCCTGACCGTCACCGCCTGTTGCGGTACCGATGGTCGGCGCCCCCGGACCTACACCGGCGACCTGGAAGTTCTGCTGCACTTGCGGTGCGGCCGCGTAGGTGGCGTTACCCGGCTGGTTGGCATCGATGCTACAGGTGCCCGCCGCGAGGAACGTCAACGTGCCACCGCTGGTGATCGTACAGACGCTGGTGGTTTCCGAGCTGAAACTCACCGGCAAGCCCGAAGACGCCGAGGCGGTCAACGTGGGCGTGGTGCCGTAGAGCTGCGAACCGGGATTGTTGAAGGTGATCGTCTGCGAACCCTGCACCGTGACGGAGTTCGACTGCGCCGATGCCGCACTAGTACCGACATCGTTCGTTGCCGTCACCGTGAAAGTGTAGCCGGTACCCGACGTCAGGCCCGTGATGGTGATGGGGCTACCCGGGCCACTAGCCGTGATGCCGCCCGGGCTGGACGTAACCGTGTAGCCGGTAATCGGCGATCCACCGTTATCGGATGGTGCTGTGAAGCTCACTTGCGCGTCGCCGGAGCCTGGCGCGCCCGCCGTAGCCGTGCCGATCGTCGGCGGATGCGGCACAACTGCCGCCACGTGCAAGGTGTAGGGCGCGGCATTGGAAAACGACTGCGCGTCGGTCGCGGTCACGGTGAACGGGAAATCACCCGATCCGGTCGGCGTGCCGGACAGCACGCCCGTCGCCTGGTTGAAGTTCAGGCCCGCCGGCAGCGCACCGCTGATGCTGAAGGTGTACGGCGCCGTGCCACCGGATGCGGTGAATGTCTGGCTGTACGACAAATCCACCGTGCCGTTGGGCACAGAGCTCGGCGCGATATTGATGGTGGGAGCAGCCACTTGCAGCGTATAGGAACGCGAACCCGAGTAAGGCGCGGCCGGCCCGGTGGTGGCATCGCTAGCCAGCACCGTGATATTGAAATTGCCCGCCTGGGTCGGTGTACCGCTGAGCAGGCCGTTGCTCGCCAACGTCATGCCTGCCGGCAATGAACCGCTCGAAAGCGTATACGAGTACGGCGACGTACCGCCGGAAGCCGAAAGCGACACACTGTAAGAACTATTGACGGTGCCCGCCGGCAGCGTGGTTGGCGAGATCACAATGACAGGCTGATTGACCGTCAAAGTCACATTGGCGGGTGCTGAACTGAACGGTCCGGTGCCGGTGGAACTATCCGTGGCGGTCACCTTGACCGTCACTGTGCCGACCGCCGTCGGGGTACCGCTGATGGTGCCGTTGGATGCCAGGCTCAAGCCGGCCGGCAGCGTACCGGTGGTGACCGCATAGGTATACGGCGCGGCGCCGCCACTGGCGCCGGCGATGGAATGGTTATAGGACGCACCTGCCGTAGGATTCGGCGATGCGGCCGGGGCGTAGGTAATGGTCGGTGGCGAAACCGTGATGGTTGCCGTGGCCGGCGACGACGTACCCGAACCATTGGTCGCGGTATAGGTGAACGAGTCCGGTCCAGCGTAACCGGTCGCGGGCGTATATGTGATCGTGGTACCCGATGCCGTGGCGGTGCCGTGGCTCGCCTGGGTCGCCACGGCGACCGATGTCGGCGTGCCGCCAGTGATATTGAGGTTTACGGAGCTGTTGGTGCTGCCGTAAGCCACGGTGGTCGACGAGGCGCCGGCCGTCGGCGCGCTGCCGCCGGTGATCGTGATATTGAATGTGATGAGATTGCCGGAATCGGAATCCCTGAGGACAAACGTATCCGACGAGCCGCCGGTGTTGTGATAGATCACAGACGGATCTTGCGAGAAATCCAGCGTGCCGTTGTTGGGTGGAGTATTGGGCGGAGTTTCGAAGCCGAACGTCGAACACGAGAAGGTTGCCGATCCCCCCGCCGCGATGGTCGCGGTCTGCGGAGAGGAGCAGGCAGCCCAGGCGCTCCCAGCAAAACCGAAGAAGAGCAGGCACAGCGCCATCAGGCGCAACCAGGCGTTCATGCTGCTTCGCAACACCGATCGCCGGTGATTCAATAAAAGTGTCGTCATCATGTGCCCCTGTTAAGCCAGATCCATGCCATGGCCGTCCGCAGATGCGAACGCCGCACATTCAGCTGTATCTGGCTTGCCCCAATCACAACACGCGGCGAAGAAGCCCGTGCCTGATGAGCCCGCTAAAGTGCTATCCGCATTATGCGAACCCATCCCCCGCGATTATTCAATCAGCAATTTGCTGATACCGCAAAGTATTTTTTTCAAAACTGCGTGTCCAATGCAGAAAGAAGCTTGTCAAAGCACCGCGCCGTAGGCGAGAGTGTTTAAGAGTCACTCAAGCAGATGACCATTCGCATGGCCCTGGGCACGCCGCACGGCTGATGAAATGGCATGCATGGATGGCTTCGGCATGGAACATCCGTCGTTTTGCTTATCAACGTCGATGCCAGGCTGTCATTTGATTGGCATATTTTCCTGCGGCAAATATGTCCAATTGTGACGCTCAGGGTCACTAACTTGGGGATCAATGCAATGACCGACGTCTTTACAGGCCAGATCATGATGGCCGGCTTCAACTTTGCTCCGCGAACATTCGCGATGTGCAACGGACAAATTCTTCCGATCTCGCAGAATGCTGCTTTGTTCAGTCTGCTTGCCACGCAGTACGGTGGCGATGGAAGCGTCACCTTTGCCCTTCCGGATCTGCGCAGTCGTACGCCCGTTGGGGCCGGCCCCTCGCAGGATCCTGCATGGCAGCCCACTCCCTATGTGCAAGGTGAGCTCGATGGTGTCGAACAAGTCTCGCTGCTGTTAAGCGAAATGCCTGCGCACACGCATGCAGTTGGCGTGACCACCAATGCTGGCGTTACACGACTTCCCACCTCGAACATCTATGCGTCAACCGGCACCCAGGAGCCGCTCTACGCTGCCCCCGGCTCCCAGGTTGGACTCAATCAAGCCTGCGTTTCCACAACTGGCGGTTCGCAACCTCATTCGAACGTGCAACCCTTCCTCACGATCAACTTCATGATCGCGTTGAGCGGTATATATCCGTCTCGCGGATGATGCCGAGAACATCGATCTGCATACCGCTCTCAAACAGGAACAGGAGCTCATAGCATGAGTGATCAATACCTCGGCGAAATCCGCATGTTCGGCTTTCCCAGAATCCCAACCGGCTGGCTAGCATGCAATGGGGCATTGCTTTCCGTCGCGCAATACCAGGCACTATTCTCGCTACTTGGCACGACCTACGGCGGCAACGGCGTCACCACCTTTGCCTTACCGGATCTGCGCGGCCGCGTGCCGATTCACCAGGGCAAGGGCACAGGCCTTTCGGAGTACCCCTTGGGAGCATCCGCAGGCACCGAACAGGTCACGGTTCTCGTCGCACAACTTCCTGCCCACAGCCACATCATGGCGGTGACGACCACGCTGGGCAACAGTAACTCGCCGTCAGGTACCCAGCTTGCTGCTCAGTCGACAGATACGCCATATGCAACCAACGCAACCGGCGCAACTGTGGTGCAGTTATTCGGACAGATGGTTCAGTTCGTGGGTGGAACTCAGCCACACGCGAACATGATGCCTACGCTGCCAGTATCTTTCTGTATCGCCTACCAAGGCGTCTATCCCACGCAGAATTGAAGAACGGGCCGCTGTTCGCGCTAGCAGCTATCACATTCCTTTGGGGAAAAGCATGAGCACAAATTACATCGGCGAGATCCAACTCTTTGGATTCAACTTCGCACCGCAAGGCTGGGCGCTGTGCCAGGGCCAAACGCTGCAGATTTCACAGTTCAGCTCGCTATACGCGCTTCTCGGCGTCAGCTATGGCGGTAATGGCACGAGCAACTTCCAACTACCGAACTTCGCCAATCGCACAGCGTGTTCCCAGGGCCAGGGCCCTGGCCTCTCACAGAGGCAGGTCGGCGCGGCAACCGGTACCGACAGTGTGGCGCTGACCATTGATGAAATGCCTGCACACAATCATCTGGTATCTCTATACAGTCAGGCCGATGCCACCAAGCGTACCGGCATGCCCACCAATGGTGTCTATCTTTCCAATTCACACAACACCTCGACCTTGCCGTACACGGCGCCACCCGCAAATTCCGCATTCGCACCGCAAGCACTAGTCCAGACGGGTAGCGGACTTCCGCACGAAAATCGCCAGCCATTTCTGGCAGTGAATTTCTGTATCGCCCTGGAAGGCATGTTCCCGAGCTTCCAGTAACAGCGCTCAGGTGACGCCAGTTCGTTTTCCGATACCAGACGCGCCAGCCATGGCCGTGCCGCCCACCTGGGCGGCACGATCGCTGGTGCTACGCCATGCTATCGATGAGGACATGCCGTTCCTGCGGCGGCTTTATGGCCAGACCCGCGCGCAGGAATTGGCCGCCGTACCATGGCCGCGTGACATGCTCGAACGATTCCTCGATGACCAGTTCGCGCTGCAACACCGGCACTACGTCAACCAGTTCGGCACTGCGCAATTCCTGATCATCGAACACCAGGGGCGGCCGATCGGACGACTGTACGTCGAAAAGCTCGCCGCGGGTTACCACATCATCGACATCAGCATTGTCGACAACCAGCAAGGCCAGGGACTTGGCTCGGCATTGATCAAACACCTGCAAGTACAAGCAGGGGGTGAAGGGCTTGGCGTTTCGCTACATGTGAATGTGTACAACCCACATGCCAGGCGCCTCTACGAACGACTCGGGTTTCGATCGATCGCAGAGGAAGGCACCTACCTGGCAATGCGCTGGCAATCGATCAATTGAAGACGGCCTGGTAGATAAAACCATCCTTGTCGCGTGCGATCGGCACCAGGAAGATGCCGAACTCACCCATGCCATCGATATTCATGGTGTAAGTGCGCTGTGGAAACAAGATGGCCGACTCGTTGCGGAACAGCAGGGAGAATGGCGCGCGCACCAGGCCCGGCATCGGACGGTATTGCAACGGACGCGCCTCGACCAGCACGAAAGGCGTGCGCACCTGGTCGATGTCTACGTAAAAGGTTTCGTTCAGATGGCCGGCAAAATGATCGAGTTGCAGAAACTGCATGTCATATCCCCTCAAGTCATGGGGAGCATGCCGAAGGTCGGCGCAGCTTTCAATAAGGAAAATTGCCCGAGTTTGTTCTCGGCGCACGCGCATCGAAAAATCGTGGTTCCTTGCAACGGGAACACTGGGAACATGGCGCGAGATATAGATCGGCGAGCAGCAGCTCGTCATGGTTGATCCTTACCGCGCGCTTGAGCGTGTTGCGACTGCCGAGCCACATCGTCATCCTGAGAACACCTTGCCATGAAACCTTTTACTTGAGATATGGCAAGTGCGGATGCGGCCGCCCCAAGTCATGGTCGACCATGCAACCCACGGATGATGTCACCGCTGAAGACACGCGCGTCAGTCGTATCGTTCATGGACTTATCTGCGTTGCATGACTGGCGTTCGGCTGATGTTTCTTCGGCCAACAACCCGTTGTTTTTACTTCGTGTCCTTCGCTCGTGAGCGAGCTCAACAGGATCGGTTCAAGCAAGGACTTGACGTGCCGACCTGGTGGACTCGTGGTCAGTTGCGCGATCCCTCGCTTACGACTCAAAGACTTGGCCCTTGCAACAGGAAAGCTACTTCGAAACATGCGCCAATCAGCAAATCACTGATTTTTAGCGTCACCCAACCATGGCGCATGTCAATAATGCGAAGTAATGCAGCATTTCACGGCCGCAAATAACTATAGGTTATGGCCGCCACCCCCTGTCGCTACCGGGTGGCCGGCCGCTTGATTCCCGACGCGCCGAACGATTGGAAACCGCGCTTTTACCGCTCCTGCCCTTCTCGGGCGGGCCGGCAAAGGCATCTCTTTCGAAAACGATCTGGAGGAACCTGACTCATGCAGACTGACGATATCGTTTCAAGCTGGCTCAGCGGCTCGGACAGTTTCGACAATCCAGCCGGTCCGCTATTCATGGCCGGTGACGCCACTACCGAAGAAGCCATGAGCAGCCCGGACGCGGGCATGAACATGCTGACCAGCGCTACCACGGCGTCGTGCCGCCCGAACGGCGGTTGCGCCTGTTGTTGATGGCTTGACGAAACGGCGCGCGGGGCGCCAACACCCGCGCGCCGGTTTCCAGCTGCTTATGGTCGAAAGATCAGGGATGCGTAGCGAGGCCGCTTGGCTACCTCTTGTCGCCTATGTTGGGCTTATGGAGAGCCATTGCCGGGGCTATATTTTCGGCAGCCCTCGACTTGTGCTCGTTAACTAACCGATCTTCTAGCGCTCACAGCATCCCAAATCAGCCACTCCGAGCTGTTTCCCCAAGGACTTCACACAAGCGAAGACATCCCATGGCCGAATCCGCTATCCATGAAGGGTTTGCTCCGATCATCGAACGCTTTACCGAATCGGCGCGCGATGATTTCGCAGCAAGACTGATCGCCTGGTCTTCAAAACTTGGACCGCACGAAATCGAACTCATCGCGCAAGCGGGCAATGAAGCGTTGCGGCAAAATGCGCGCCTGAAGCTTAATCGCGTACTGTTGATCGAATTGCATGCCGCTCGCATCGGCGAGCAATTGGGCGATGGCGATGAAAGCGAACGCTTCGCGCAATTCATCGCCATCGCATGCAAACCCGCTTTCAGGAAACATCTTGCACAGCGCTATCCTGCTCTCGCGCCACGCCTGGAGCGGACACTGCAACAGCAGCGCCAGGCTATGGAATACCTCGTGGATCGCTTCATCACCGATCGTGAGGCGCTGACTTTCCTGCTGGGGCGTCCGGGAGGCTCATTGCTTGGCATCGAACTAGGCCAGGGTGACCTGCACCTTGGCGGGCAATCCGTGGCAAAGCTGACGTTGGAGGGCGGCATCGTGATGTACAAGCCGCGTTCGCTACGTGTCGATCGATGCCTGGAAACATTTCTGGCCGTGGTCTTCGGCCAGAACGATGGACGTATTCGCGTGCCGCAGGCGATCGACCGCGGCGTCTACGGCTGGGCGGCGTTCGCACGCCACGATTATTGCCGCGACGATAGCGAGCTGCACGCGTTCTATCGCGGCCTGGGGCACTGGTTGGCCGTGTTACGGCTTCTGGGTGGCACCGACATCCACCAGGAAAATCTCATTGCCTGCGGCCGGGTGCCGGTCGTGATCGACGTCGAAAGCTTGTTCGCCACCTTGCCTCGCGGACGGCCATCCCATTACGGCCATGCCTATGACGTTGCCCAGACGTTGATCCGCCATTCCGTGCTGCGCACCGGCATCGTGCCGTTCCGAGCGCCTGCCCTGGGCTTGAACGGCGTGGACCTGTCGGCGGCCGGCGGCCTCCCCGGCGAGCAACCCATCTTGCAAGCACCGGTCATCGTCAATGACGGCACTACACAGGCGCGCCTGCAACTGGTCGATGCCTCGATGCCTCCAGCCCAGAACCACCCGGACCCTAACCCCGATGTTTCCCAATATTGGGATGACCTCAGCGAGGGCTTTCTGCAAGCAACCCATCGGCTGCGGCAACTGGATGCCGAAGACCGGCTAAGACCCCTGCTCGACAGCTTCGAGGGCTGCCAGGTGCGGGATATTTTGCGTCCTACCCAGGTCTACGTCGAACTCGGTCGCATGCTGTGGCATCCGGCTTCGCTGCATGACGAGGAAAAGGCCATGCAGCGCGTACATGGTCTGCTGTCGAGCAATGCGCGCGTCGTACCGATCGCGCCGTCGTCGGGTTGGGCTATCCGGGGTGAGATCGACGACCTGCGCTATGGTGACATTCCGGTATTCAGTGCCCCGCTCACCTCGACGCGCATCGCTGAAACCTATGCCGATTGGCGCGCCATGCGCGTGGACCTGGAAGAACTGACGATCCGCAGCGCGCTGGTGACCACCTCGCTCAACCGGCGCACCGAGTGGGCAAAGGAACTACGCGAGTACGGCGCACGCCAGTTGCATAGCGACCATCTGGAAGCACGTCGACGCCGCCTGGCCAGCGACGCCGTCGAGCGACTACTGCGCCTGGCCGTGCGCGGCGACGATGGCTCGGTCACCTGGATCACTCCGGAAACCAGTCATGCTGGGTGGATGGTGCAACCGCTACAGGGCGATGTGTATTTCGGGCTCGGGGGTGTCGTGGTGGCGCTGGCCGGCTACCGCCGCGAAGTGGACGACGGCCGCGCCAATCCCGTTGCCGGCCTGGGCGACGCGTTGGAAGGGGCATTGCAGATGCTGCGGGCGTTGGATACGGACAAACCACGCACCATCGGCGGCTTCACCGGCTATGGCGCGCAGATCTGGACCTGGCTGACCCTGCACGACCTGTTGCCGCGCACGGCCTGGGTCGAACATGCCGTGCGAAGCGCACAGGCACTCGAACGCGAGGGCTTCGACGGCGACCGCCTGTTCGACATCCTCGATGGCAGCAGCGGCGTCATCGTGCCACTGTTGCAACTGGCTCGTGTGACTGGCAACGACCACTGGCTGGCGCTCGCCGCACGGGCAGCCAACCACCTTGAATCGCGGGCGCGCATTGACGAGCGCGGTGCCTGCTGGCCCTCGGAGATGTTCGCCGAACCGATCGGTGGGTTCGCACATGGCGCGACCGGCATCGGCTGGGCACTGATGCGCGTCGCGCTGAGCCATGCCGGCAGCACGGCAGATCGCTCACGCTGGCAGCAACTGGCACATGCGGCATTTGCGTTCCAGGACTCGTTATACGACGACATCGCCGGCAACTGGCTGGATGTACGCCAACGCGACATCAGTGAAAGCTTTCACACCTGGTGCAACGGCAGCGTGGGCATCGGCCTGGCTGCCTGCGATCTATATGCACGCACCCAGGACACTCGCTATTTGCATACGTTACGCCGCGCCGTGGCCGCCTCGCAGGATACCTGGGGGGCCAATCACACGCTTTGCCATGGCGATTTTTCATTGTGGGAGCTGTTTACACGTGCCTCGCAACTGGACCCGGAGGGATCGCCCTCCGATCGCGATATGGCGATGGCGCACGTGGTGACGGCCATCGAGGATCACGGCGTGATTGGCGGCATGACACGGGGCGCATTCACGCCAGGCCTGATGACCGGCCTGGCTGGTGCCGTACACAGCCTCAGCCGCATGCATCCCGATTGCCGGCTGGCGTCGCCGTTACTGCAGGAAGAGGCCTTGCGCAAGGGCAGCCGGGCTGGTTGAGGCACTGTGCGGCCGTCAATCCTGGCGAAATGCCTTCAGCACCGTCAGCAGGCTGGAAAGGTTATCGGCCATGCCGGTCTGGGCCACTTTTTCGGTCGCGCCGGCAGCTGCGGTGGTGTCCAGACTGTAGATCTGCATAACGCCCTGGTTGGCTGCCGCCTGGGTCAGGGTGTTCTGTTGTTGCTGGGCCGCCACGGCGTTCTCGAACAGGATGCCGGTCGAGTGCGCCATGCTCTGGTAGATCGTACCCATCGCCATGGCTGGCGCCTCGGCGACCACCTTGACGTTGGACTGGGTCACCGCGTCGGTGATCTGATCATTGACGTTCGTTGGAAAAGCCATCGTCCTGCTCCCAGGGATATGAGGAAACCGCGAACTCGGGTTGCATCATTCATACCAACTTGTCGCGCTAACGTGTTTCCTTGAGCAGACGAACCGCTTCGTCCAGTTGCCGCTGCAAGGCACCGAACTGGCTTTGGAATGCTTTCTCGACTTCATCCTTGACGAGCTTGGCCAGCCGGTCGGCAATCTGGTTCACGGTTTCATTTCCCACCGCTGGCGCGCTGGCAGGGGGCTCGGTTGGGCGCAGGCCAGACAACGAGTTAGCGCGCTCCACCGTCTTGAGTATCTCCTGCTCCGCTCGCTTCTGGGTGTCCTGGGCCTTCTGCGAACTATGTTGAAGCACCTGAAGAATATCGCGGACCCGCGCCTGGGAGCGCTCCGCGCCTCCCTCGGCAAGCCACTGTGCCTGTGCTCGCACAGCTTGGGCATCGCCCGCTTCTCGCGGAGCCTCGGCATGGGCGCGCTCGTATTGCGCAAGCATCTGCATCTCGGCAGGAACAAGCGGTCGTCCGAGATACTTTTCCGCGATCATCCGGGTCGTAGGACTGACAATATGATCATCGTTCATGCATGTTCTCCTAGAAGATTCGCCTGACCGCACGTTCAGCCTTGCGGCGCGTCCGATGCTTCGGATGTCTGGACCGGAAGGTCGTTGGAAAGCACCGCGCCCGGCTGATGCGTGAGACCGTTATCGGCCATCTGCCTGAGCAATACCGCCTGTGCGGCAAGTGCAGCCTTGATGTCACCTTGGAAATAGCGCGCGGCCGAATCGGCTACGAGACCGGCCATGCGATCGGTCATGTCCTGGACCGCACTGGCAGGTATGTCACTGGCGAGCGCCTGGACCGCCTGCTTGATGGCATCTGCGTGCTGATCGTTCGTGAGGTCTACCATGCATATCCCTGATGAGTCCGTGGCATGTCTGCCCGCTTGCCGCTTCGCGCCACGGCGGCTTGTCGATACCGCAAGGCCACGAGCGCCATGAGGGTTATACGGCGGGTGTGCGCCGAACTTGAGTTCCAGAGCAGGTTGGCGAGCGAGTTATTCGTCCTGCAAGGACGTGGCACGGCGTTCGTCTTGTGTCGTTGAGCGCCGGCCAGTGGAGGGGACGAACCCATGACTTGATCGCGTCGCGCCGTGACACACATTCGATAAGCCTGCGGCTTGGAGATTTCAGAACCGCCAGGCGCGATTTCGCCGTTCGCTTGCGAGCAGCCTCACTCATCGCCCACTTTCAACACAAGCTTGCCCACCGTAGAGCCATCGAACAGGCGGTTGAGTACCTTCGGTGCGTTTTCCAATCCTTCGGTCACGGTTTCACCGGCCTTGATGCGACCTTGCAGCACCCATTGCGTCAACTCTCGCACACCTTTCTCGGCGTCGCGGTAGTCAAACACGAGGAAACCACGTACCGTCAGGCGCTTGACGATGATCACGCTGTAATCGTCGGAAGGGCGGCCGCTGGCCGCGTAGTTGGCGATCAATCCACACAGTGCAACACGCCCGTCGTTGACCATGCGCGACATCACCGCGCGCATGACCGCGCCACCGACGTTCTCGAAGTTCACATGCACGCCATCGGGTGTGGCTTCGGCGAGCTTCTTCTTGAAATCCTCAGCCTTGTAATCAACGGCAACATCGAAGCCGAGATCCTCGACCAGGTGCCTGCATTTGTCCGCGCCACCGGCAATGCCCACCACCCGGGCACCACGCAGCTTGCCAATCTGGCCGGCGATCGAACCTACCGAGCCGGCTGCCGCCGAAACCACCAAGGTCTCGCCGGCTTGCACGGGCGCGATGTCGGTCAGGCCGTAATACGCCGTAAGCCCACTGAAGCCACAGGCCCCGAGCAAGGTCGGCAGCGCCACCGGCGGGTGTGGCGGCAGCTTGACCCAATCCTTCGCCCGTTTATCGTCGATGACGGCGTAATCCTGCCAGCCGACCAGGCCCTGCACGAGATCACCTTCGGCAAAATGCGCCGAACGCGAAGCAACGACGCGTCCCAGTCCCAGGCCACGCATGGTCTGGCCGATCGCCACGGGCGGCATGTACTGCGGCACGTCGCTCATCCACACGCGATTGGTCGGGTCCATCGACAGGTAGAGCACGCGAACCAGCGCCTGGCCTTCGGCCAGTTCAGGCACAGGTGATTGGACAAGATCAAAATGCTCCGGACCGACGAGCTGCTCCGGGCGGGCTTTCAGCCGAAGCTGGCGATTGAGGGTAGTCATGGGTGAGTCCTTGTCGATGCGTCAGATGGCGCGTGCACCGCCGTCGATCACCAGCTCCGCGGCGGTGATGTAGCGGCTTTCGTCGCTGGCCAGGTACAACACGGCGTACGCCACATCATCGGGCTCGCCGAGGCGACGCATGGGAATGCCACGCGTGAGCTTACGTGTGGCCTCGTCTTCGCCCAATGCATCAAAGAACGGCGCCACGATGCCAGTGCGGATGAATGCCGGATGGATGGAATTGCAGCGTACGTCGATTTTCTGCTTCGTGCAGTCCATCGCCACCGATTTGGTGAGCATGGCCACGGCCGCCTTGGACGTGTTGTAGGCGGTGTAATCGGGATCGACCTTGAAGGCCGCCAGCGAGGAGATGTTCACGATGGAGGCCGGCTGGGCCTGGCGCAGATAGGGCAACGCGTATTTGCAACCAAGCAGGATGCTTTCCACGTTGATGCCCATCACGCGTCGCCATTCCTTCAGCTCGATCTGCTCGACACCGCCCAGCGATCCGATACCGGCGTTGTTGACCAGTACCGACAGGCCACCCATGGCCTGGACAGCCTGCTCCAGCCGTTCGACCCAGATGGCTTCCTCACGCACATCCTGCGCTGCTGACCACGCTACGGTGGCCCCAATGGTGTCGTTGATCTCGTGCGCCACGGCAGCCACCGCATCGTCGTCGATATCGGTGAGGAATACCTGCGCACCATGGCGCGCGAGCATGCGTGCGGTCGCGGCACCAAGTCCACCGGCGGCGCCGGTGATGAAAGCTTTCTTGCCGGCTGCGCGCGGCTGAATGGATACACTCATGATGACTCCCTTCGATCAGACGCTGAGATAGCCGCCATCCACGTTGAGGATGGCGCCGGTGGTGTATGAAGCGGCGTCGGATGCCAGATACAGCGCGGCGCCTGCCATTTCGGACGGCTGCGCCACGCGACGCATCGGCACATGGGCCAATGCCTGCTTGAGGATGGCCGGCGTGTTTACCAGCACGGAGGCAAACTTGGTATCGGTCAGGCCCGGCAACAGCGCATTGCAGCGCACACCCTGCTCGGCGCACTCCACGGCGAATGCCTTGGTCATGGAGATGACGGCAGCCTTGGTGATGGAATAGATGCCTTGCTGGAAGCCCGGCACCACGCCGTTGACCGAAGAGACGTTGACGATGGCGCCACCACCATGACGCGCCATCAGGCGCGCACCATGCGTGGACATATAGAAGTAACCGCGAATGTTCACGTCCACGGTCTTCTGCAATACCGACGGCTCGGTATCCAGGATATGCCCGAAATAGGGATTGGTCGCGGCGTTGTTGATCAGGATATCCAGCCGGCCATGGCGCGACTGCACGGCGTCATAGAGCGCCTGGATCTGTTCGAGTTCACCGATGTGGCAGGCGATCGCCTCGGCCGATCCGCCCTGTGCCACGATGTCATCGACGACCGACTGACAATCGTCCTGGCGACGACTCGATACGATCACGTGCGCACCGTTGCCGGCCAGCAGGCGTGCGATTTCCGCGCCGATGCCACGGCTGGCGCCGGTGACGATGGCGATCTTTCCGCTGAGGTCGAAGGGATGGGTCGATGTCATGGCAAGTCTCTCGGTAACGGAAAAACGGAAAGGAACATGCAGGGATTCATCGCAACGTGATCCACGCGCGAGCCTGGCCACGCTCCAGGTGCGGCCAGCTGTTGTAAGTGGCGATGCTTGCGCCCTGCGATCCCAGGCGCACGCGTGTGATGCCGCTGTTGACCAGCGACCAGCTTAGATCGAACACGTGCTGCTCAGGCACCTGCAACAAGGTGCCAACCATGACCGCAATCGGGCCACCGGAGGTGAATGCCCACATGGTGGTGGCCGGGGTGGCGGTCATCGCCGTCAGCGCATCGAGCACGTTGGCGCGAAACCGCGGCCAGGTACAGCGATATTCCGCATCGTGCTCGCCGCTCATCCAGCGACGAATCGACGCGACGAACAATATCTGGAAGGCTCGCTTGGGGTCCTCGCTCTTGCGCAACGCCTCGCGCAATTGCGAGGCCTCAGCCAGGTCCGGGCGCTGGCGCGCCAACAGCTCCTGGTGATCGACTTCATCCAGGCCATCGAGCCTGTGCGGTGTTGCCTGCACGCCGGCCGCCTCCAGGCATAGCCGTGCGGTATCGCGATGGCGTACGCGCGGCCCCATCGCCACATGTTCCGGTTGCGTGCCACATTCCGCGAACCATTGCCCCAGGGCGCGCGACTGCTGCTCACCGAGCGGTGACAGCACGTCATAGTCGTCGTCATGGAAACTGGCCTGTCCGTGACGGATCAGCAACAACTCCCGCACGGCTTCAGCCTCGTGTCCGGGCGATGACGCGACGGCAGCGCTGCCCCATGTATCGCGCCGCATCGCCGAAGCCGGCGAATTGCGGATTGGTGGTCTGGCCCAGGGCAAAACGCCGATAGATCTGCTGGATGATCACCATCAGGCGAAACAGCCCGAATGCCTCGTAGAAATCGAACGAAGGCATGTCACGACCAGTGCGCTCCCCGTAATAGGCCACCACTTCGGCACGCGTCAGCATGCCCGCCTCGTGGGTGGGCTGGCGCCGGAACGACTGGAACACCGGATCGTCATCGGCCTGCACCCAGTAGGCCAGCGATCCGCCAAGGTCCATCAGCGGATCGCCCATGGTGGCCATTTCCCAATCGAGCACGCCGATGATGCGCAGTGGATCGTCTGGATGCAGCACGACGTTGTCAAAGCGGTAGTCGTTGTGGATCACGCAGCGACCGTTGTCGTGGGCGGGACGATGCGTGTCGAGCCACGCCATGATGTCATCGCAAGCATCGGCACCTTCCGTCATGGCCTGGCGATAGCGCTCGGTCCAGCCGCTGACCTGGCGTGCGATATAGCCCTCGCCCTTGCCCAGATCCGCCAGACCGGCGCGGGCAGGATCGACGCGATGCAGTTCGACCAGCCTGTCGACGAATCCCAGGCACAACTGGCGCACGCCAGCGGCATCCAATCCCAAGGACGCCGGCAGGTCGCGACGCAGGATGCTGCCGTGCAGGCGTTCCATCACATAGAAGTCGCCGCCGATCACCATGTCGTCATCGCAGCGCGCGAGGATGCGCGGTACGTACGGATAGCTGTTGCGCAACGCAGCCATGATGCCCGCTTCGCGCAGCATGTCATGCGCGGCCTTGGATTTGGCACCCGCAGGCGGGCGCCGTAACACCATCTCGCGATTGGCGTAGGCGAGCAGATAGGTCAGGTTGGAGGCGCCCCCAGGAAACTGGTGCACCTGCGGGACGCCCTCCAACCCGGGCACCTGTGCCTTGAGGAAAGCATCCAGGCGTACGAGATCGAAAGCATCTTCTTCGCGCACCGCCCGCAACGGATCGGTCAACATATTCATGCCTGCTCCTTCGCGGCGTGCTGCGACTTCATTTCCAGGCGCGCCACCACGGCGCGATGCACTTCGTCCGGGCCGTCGGCTAACCGCAACACGCGAGCGTAGGCATATAGGCGCGCCAGTGGGAAATCGTCGGAGAGGCCGGCACCGCCGTGGATCTGGATCGCCGCATCGGCCACCTGCTGCGCCACCATCGGCACGACGACCTTGATCTGCGAAATCAGGCTCAACGCGGCCTTGCTGCCTTGGGTGTCGAGTGTCCACGCCGTCTTGAGGGTGAGTAGACGCGCCTGTTCGATCGCCATGCGCAGGTTGGCGATCATGTCGGCGTTACCCCCCAATTGCGCCAATGGCTTGCCGAAGGCCATGCGCGCGGCGGCGCGCTCGCACAAGAGCGACAAGGCACGCTCGGCAGCACCCAGGGCGCGCATGCAATGGTGCACGCGGCCAGGGCCAAGGCGACCCTGCGCGATCTCGAAACCCGCGCCGGGAGCAAGAATCACATGGTCACGCGGCAGGCGCACGGCATCGAAGCTCAGTTCGCCATGGCCGGATGGCTCGTCCAGGTCGTGGAATACCGGCAGCATGCGTTCCACGTTCACACCGGGCGCATCGAGTGGACAGATCACCATGCTGTGGCGTCGATGCGGCTCGGCGTCGGCATCGCTCAGGCCCATGAAGATCACGAAGCGTGCGTGCGGATGACCGGCGCCGGTCGTCCACCACTTGCGCCCGTCCAACACCACGCTGTCACCGTCCATGCGCGCGGTGGCGCGCATGTTGGTGGCGTCGGAGGAGGCGACCTCTGGCTCGGTCATGGCGAAACCCGAACGGATCGTGCCGTCGAGCAGCGGTAGCAGCCACTGCTGCTTCTGCTCGGCCGAGCCGTAGCGATGCAGCACTTCCATGTTGCCGCTATCCGGTGCCGAGCAGTTAAAGACTTCTGGCGCGATGAACGAGTGCCCCATGATCTCGGCCAGCGGCGCGTATTCGGCGTGACCCAGGCCTTGGGAAAGCTCGGGCATGAACAGGTTCCACAGGCCCTGTTCGCGCGCCTGGCGCTTCAGCGCTTCCATGATCGCCGGCTGCCGCCAGTGGCGGTGATCGCCACTGCCGGAAAGCTGCTGGCGATAGACCGATTCAGCCGGCTGTACGTGTTCACGCATGAAGCGCCACAGCTTGGCGGCAAGCTGCTGGCTGCGCTCGGACGGAGAAAAATCCATGGCGACCTCCTCGTGAATCGTTGCAGGGTACGCCCGGGGAGGTCGATAATTGAAATGAATGTGCTTTATGTAGGCACATTCATTTGACGAATAACCTGGAATGGGACGAAAGGCGAGCAGCGAGAGCGCATTGATGCATGAGGGTCGTGGCATCAAGGGTCGCAGAGAGGATCTGGCAATCCTGGGATGGGCTTCCTGTCGCCCTTGTCTTTGTCATTTGTCTTCCGGCCCTGAGGCGTCATGAACCGCGATATCCGCATCGACCTCAACCTCTTTCGTGTGCTGGATGCCATCTACACCCACGGGGGTGTCAGCGCGGCGGCACGGGTGCTGCATCTGACCCAGCCGGCGGTGACCCATGCGCTGGGGCGGTTGCGCGAGCACCTGGGCGATCCGTTGTTCGTGCGCCAGGGCAACCGGCTGGTGCCTACCGAGAAGGTGCGGGCGATGATGCCGGCGGTGCAGTGGCACTTGCAGGCCCTTCTGGCCAGCGCGCATACCCAGCCCAGCTTCTCGCCATCGCGTTTGGCGATGGAGTTCGTGGTGGGCTTTCGCGACATCCTCGAATCGACGGTGCTGCCAAGCCTGATGGCACGCATCGAACGTGAGGCACCCGGGGTACGGCTGGTCAGCCGGCGCGTTGCCGCCGACGAAGTGGAGCGTGAACTGACCACGGGCACACTGGACCTTGCGGTCGACCGCCCACTGCGGGCCGGCCCACGCATCGCACGCCAGCATCTGCTGGATGAAACGTTGGTGGTGGCGATGCGCCATGCGCATCCCTTGAGCGCGCTGCTGCGACGAGCCGACTACCTGGCCGCCGAACACGTCACCGTCTCACCATTGGGCGAGCCCAATGCCCTGGATATCCTGCTCGGCCAGAACGGCATGACCCGACAGGTGCGACTGGTCTGCCAGCATTATTTTTCGGCCTGCCAGATCGTCGCCGCCAGCGATCTGCTGCTGACCCTGCCACAGTCATACGCCACTCATGTGGCTAGCCAACTGCCCATCGTCACTCATGCGCTGCCATTGCGCCTGAAAGCCTTCCCGATCCTTGCTTACTGGCATGACTCGAAGGACAACGATCCTGCGCATGCGTGGTTTCGGGCGCGGATGAAAGAAGCCATGGGAGGCATCGTTCCCGATGGACACAAGACGATCCACGGCAAGGCGTAGGAGCGATTTCAATCGCGATGCGGGGCACCAGGCGGGCCGCAACGGGGTCGCCGGCGCACAAAAAAACAACGGCGCGGGGAGCGCGCCGTCAGAACCGTTTTTTGGGGAGGATTGAGAGGTACGGGTTCTCAATACCTCGATCCGACGGGGAGGGTGTCGGGGAGGTATGCCGATAAGTGTGGCAGTGCGGCATGACAAGGACGTGACGCGCCTCATGTCAGCCCGCTTATGCACAAGCCACAGAGTTATGCACATAAGGCGTCGCACCGTCGTTTGCAGGCCTAACATTTCAGCGACGTGAGATTGACGATGCAATTTATTGATTTTAAATAATATTTTTCATTTCAAGCAGATTTCAGCGTCTTTTTGCCCATCAGGCCGCCCACGCGCCGCTCGCTTCCCCACAGAGTTATCCACAAGCTTACCCCCAGCACGAGGGGCATTGCCGATACCGCGCACGGGCGTAACCTCCCGGGTCTGCTAGGATTGTCGGTTCCATTGCATGCCGACCCTCGACCGTGAAAGAACAGCTGCGCGACCTGCTGCTGCAGGCGATTCGTACCCTGCAGGCCCATGCCACCCTGCCCGCCGACCTCGAAGTGCCAAGCTTCGTTATCGAGCGCACGCGCAACCGCGACCATGGCGACTTCGCGGCCAATGCCGCGATGCTGCTGGCCAAGCCGGCACGAGCCAAGCCACGTGATCTGGCCCAGCAACTGGTCGACGCGCTGCCGCCCGAAGGGATGCAGCAATTGCGCATCGATCGTGTCGAGATCGCCGGCCCGGGCTTCATCAACTTCTACCTGGGCTCCGGCATGGCCTCGGTCATCGCCGAGCGCATCTTCAAGGAAGGCGAGGGCTACGGCCGTAGCACCCACGGCAACGGCAGAACCGTCGGCGTGGAATACGTGTCGGCCAACCCGACCGGTCCGCTGCATGTGGGACACGGCCGCGCGGCCGCCATTGGCGACACCCTGGCCAGGGTGCTCGATGCCACCGGCTGGAACGTCAAGCGCGAGTTCTACTACAACGACGCTGGCGTGCAGATCAACAACCTGGCCATTTCCACCCAGGCCCGGGCACGGGGTATCGCACCCGACACCGCCGGCTGGCCGGAAGACGGTTATCGCGGCGACTATATCGCCGAGGTCGCCCGCGCCTACCTGGCCCGTGAATCGGTCGAGGCAGACGGCCAGTGGGTGACGGGCGCGGGCGATGCGGATGATCTGGACGCCATCCGCCAGTTCGCCGTGGCCTACCTGCGCCGCGAGCAGGACCTGGACCTGAAGGCTTATGGCGTCCATTTCGACACCTATTTCCTTGAGTCTTCGCTGTATACGGACGGCAAGGTGGAAGAGACCGTGCGTGAGCTCGTCGCCCATGGCCACACCTATGAGGAAGGCGGCGCGCTATGGCTGCGCTCCACCGATTTCGGTGACGACAAGGATCGCGTCATGCGCAAGTCCGATGGCACCTACACTTATTTCGTGCCGGACGTGGCCTATCACCTCAGCAAATGGCAACGTGGCTACGAGCGCGCGATCACCGAGCTGGGTTCGGACCACCATGGCAGCCTGGCCCGCGTGAAGGCGGGTTTGCAGGCGCTCGACTGCGGCATCCCCAAGGGCTGGCCCGAATATGTGCTGCACCAGATGGTGACGGTGATGCGCGGTGGCGAGGAGGTGAAGATCTCCAAGCGCGCCGGCAGCTACGTGACTCTGCGCGATCTGATCGAGGAAGCCGGCCGTGACGCGACGCGTTACTTCCTGATCGCCCGCAAGGCCGATTCGCAACTGGTCTTCGACATCGACCTGGCCCGCTCGCAGAGCAACGACAATCCGGTCTACTACATCCAGTACGCCCACGCCCGCGTCTGCCGCGTGCTGGAGGAACTGGCCGAACGTGGCCTGCCCGCCGTAGATACGCAAGCGGGTATCGACCAGCTTGCCACGCTCGACAGCGAGCACGAGCAGGTATTGGTGACCGAGATTTCCCGTTACCCGGAAATCGTCGAAGCCGCCGCCGTCAATCTGGAACCGCACCTGATCGCCCAATACCTGCGCGATCTCGCTGGTGCCCTGCACAGTTACTATCACGAGCACAAATGGATCGTGGACGACGCCACCGTGCGCAATGCGCGCATCACGCTGGCTGTCGCCACGCGTCAGGTCATCCGCAACGGTCTGGATTTGCTGGGTCTCAGTGCCCCGGAGAAGATGTAAATGGCACCACGCAAGGGTAAAGGCCGTCAGGCCGTGCGCAACAGCAACGGTGGCATGCCCGGTTGGGGCTGGGCGATCATCGGCGTCCTGATTGGCGTGGTACTGATGGTTCTGGCTCGCAGCCACCTGCCGATGGGCGGCAAATCCGGCGATGTTCCGCAAGCCAACCCACAGGCGACGGCCCAGCGCGGTAGCGATGCCGGAGCCGAACAACCGCCGGCGGCCGATGGCGGCGCGCCCAAGAAGCCGCAATACGACTTCTACTCGGTGTTGTCGGAAAAGGAAGTCCGCATTCCCGACGCGGTGATCAGCGCCCAGGCCAAGGCCGAACAGCAGCAGAAGCAGCAGGCGGCCCAGGCAGCTGCCGCGGCCCAGCAGCAACAAGCCGCCGCACAGCAGAAGCCGCCAGCAAACGCGCCGAACGCGGTGACCGAGAACATCACGGCCGCGCCCGCCACTCCCGCCCAGCCAGCCGCGTCGGGCACGGGTGGCGGATACCTGCTGCAAGTGGCCGCCCTGCCCAGCGCATCGGAGGCAGAAAGCCTCAAGGCCAAGCTCGCACTGCAAGGTTTCGTGGCCAACGTGGCAACAGTGAACGTGAACGGGCAGACGTACAACCGCGTGCGCCTGGGCCCGTTCAAATCGGCCACCGAACTGGAAGCCACGCAACAGCGACTGCGCTCGGCCGGTATCAGCGCCATCGCCCTGAAAGAAGGCAAGTAAGCCGCTGACGGCATGAGGAAAAGGGGCGCTTCGGCGCCCTTTTTGTTGTGCGGTATCCACTCGCCGTCCGTGTATGCCGATATTCGGACCAACGGCTTGCGGGCCACCCGATCAACGCGCCAAGCTACGGGTTCGCGAGGGATGAGGGTCCAG
>NZ_DASVMI010000019.1:0-28294 GCF_036384435.1 Dyella sp.
GACAGCGAGGATGCATGTTGCGCGAGACAGAGATCATCGGAGCCATCTTGAACGGCAGCCAAATCATGTTCGAGCAGTTTGCTGCCCGATCCACTGTTCGGCGCGATCCAGATCTGCCTGGGTATCAATGCCCGGCGGAAACGGCTCCGGCGTCATGCGCACGGCAATGGGAAAACCATGTTCAAGCACACGCAACTGCTCCAGCGATTCGGCTTGTTCCAGTGGCGTGCGCGACAAGGTGGTGTAGCGATGCAGGAAACCGGCACGGTACGCATAAATGCCGATATGACGCAGGAACGGCACATCGCCGGGCAACTCATCGCTACTTTGCGCGAAGGCATCTCGTGCCCAGGGCAAAGGGGCGCGACTGAAGTAAAGGGCACGACCGTCGACCCGACGCACCAGCTTGACCACGTTGGGGTCAAAGCATTCATGCGCATCGGTCATCGGCGTCGCCAAGGTAGCCATGGGCGCATCATCCTCAGCCAGCGCACGCGCCACCTCACGAATCCCCATGGCCGGTGCAAAAGGCTCGTCACCTTGCAGGTTCACCACGATCGCGTCATCAGGCCAGCCATAATGGGCCGCACATTCGGCAAGACGATCGCTGCCCGAAGCATGATCGCCGCGCGTCATGCAGACCTCGACACCCTGCCCGACCAAGGCATCGGCGACACGCGAATCATCCACTGCCACCACTACCTGCGCCGCCCCGGCTTGCAAGGCACGCTGTGCCACGCGTACCACCATAGGCACACCAGCGATCTCCCGCAGTGGCTTACCCGATAGCCGGGTGGACCCGTAACGCGCGGGAATGGCAACGATGAACGGCGGAACGGCAGTGGACATGGGCAACCTCGCATAACGAGGTTGCAAGGCTACCCTTGGGGCGCCAGCGAGTGAAGAGGTAGCTCTTTCACCTGGGCATGTGCCGCGACACCAGGGAGGAGGGGCGAGTAGCGGGTGCGCCATGCCACAGGTGATCGCAAAATCCCACGTTTTGAAAGCACCTCGCAGAGCGACAGATCGCAAGACCAATCGAGCTCGCGCTTGGCTACCCGGCCCTCGCCTTTGGGCCAACTTTCATGGGTCAATGTCCAGTTTTTTAACCACCCGCGACGCCAATCCCAAACCCGCAACCATTGGCCAACTCGACAAAACCTGGGAACGAGGTTGCCACGTTGCTGCAGTCGGTAATCGTGACGGATGCATCCGCCAGTAGGCCGGCAATGGCGAAGCTCATGGCGATGCGATGGTCGCCGTGGCTATCCACCGTGCCGCCACCGAGGCTTCCGCCATGGATGGTGGCTCCATCGGGAGTTTCATCGATACGGATACCCAGGGTACGAAGACCGGCGGCCATGGTGGCAAGACGATCGGATTCCTTGACGCGCAATTCGGCCGCACCGCGAATCACAGTCTGCCCCTCGGCGACGGCCGCGGCAACGAACAACGCCGGGAATTCATCGATCATGTCCGGCACCAAGGCTTCCGGCAATGCCACGCCACGCAGCGGAGCGTAACGAACCACGAGGTCGCCGACTGGCTCTGCACCACTTTCACGCGGATTCTCCACGCGAATATCAGCCCCCATCAGCCGCAGTGCCTCGAGCAAGCCGGTACGGCGCGGATTGAGCCCCACCGCGTGCAGATGCAATTCGGAGCCAGGCACCACGCTGGCAGCCACCAGGAAAAACGCAGCGGACGAAAAATCCGCCGGCACATCCACGTCCGTGGCAAGCAGGCGATGCCCGCCAGAAAGCTTGGCTCGGCCCGGCTCGAAATCGATCGGCCAGCCGAAAGCGGCCAGCATGCGCTCGGTATAGTCACGCGTCGGATGCGGTTCGATGATTTCCGTCTCGCCCTGAGCATACAACCCGGCCAGCAGCACGGCGGATTTCACCTGGGCACTGGCTACCGGCAACGTATAGCGGATGCCTTGAAGCGACTGCCCGCCACGCACGTGCAGGGGCGGCAGGCCATCCTGCGTGTCGATACGTGCGCCCATGAGCGTCAACGGATCGGTCACACGACGCATGGGGCGTCGTGACAGGGATTGATCACCTACCAGGGTGCTGTCGAATGCCTGTCCGGCCAGCAATCCGGCAAGAAGTCGCATGCCGGTACCCGCGTTGCCGCAGTCGAGTGGCGCCTGCGTGCCCTTCAGCCCATGCAGGCCAACGCCGTGAATGACGCGTTCGCCATCGGCGGGCACCTGGATGCGCACACCGAGCCGGGACAACACGGCTGCGGTAGCGCGCGTGTCTTCGCCTTCCAGGAAACCACGCACATGCGAGGTTCCTTCAGCCAGAGCCGCCAGCATCAGTGAACGGTGCGAAACGGATTTATCCCCCGGCACCCGCAGTGCTCCTTTGATTGCCCCTGCCTTGCGGCTGATCCAGTCCAGACGCCCGCTCATGGCAGTGCCACCGGATAAGATCCGAGCACGCGCAAACTGGCGACGCCCGATTCAATTTCCTTGACGGCATCTTGCAGCGCCGTATCGTGGATATGGCCGGATATATCAATAAAGAACGCGTATTGCCATTTGCCCGTATGCGAAGGGCGCGACTCGATACGATTCAGGCTGATGTCGTGCTTGGCAAACGGGCTCAGGACATCATAGAGCGCGCCGGGCTTGTCGTTGACCGTGACGAGCAAGGACGTGCGATCGTTGCCGGACGGAGGAAACAAGGTGCGCCCGATGACCAGGAAGCGCGTGGTGTTGTCTGCCCGATCCTCGATGCCACGGGCAATCGTGGTCAGGCCATAGACGCGACCGGCAGTTTCGCCAGCAATGGCCGCGGCATCATCCGTATGGCGAGCCAGGCGTGCCGCCTCGGCGTTGCTGCCGACGGCGATGCATTCCACATCCGGCAGGTTCACGCGTAGCCAGGTCTTGCACTGCTGCAGCGATTGCGCATGCGCATAGACACGCTTGATAACGTCCAGCACGCCCTTCTGCGAATGCAGGCATTGGTGCACACGCAATTCGACTTCGCCGCAGATCGTGGCGTCGGAGGTGAGGAACATGTCCAGCGTGACCTGGATCATGCCCTGACCGGAATTCTCCACGGGTACCACGCCGAAATCGGCATGACCGGCAGCTACTTCCTGGAAAACCTCCTCGATGCTGCCCAGCGGAAGACCATAGGCGGCGTGACCGAAGTGCTTGCGCACGGCCTGTTCGCTGAACGTGCCCTCAGGCCCGAGGAAGCCGATCTTCAAGGGATCTTCCTGGGCCAGGCACGAAGACATGATTTCGCGGAACAGGCGCACCATTTCCGTATCGGAGAGCGGCCCATTATTGCGATCGACCACCATACGCAGCACGTGGGCCTCGCGCTCGGGGCGGTAATAATCGATCGCCGACAGACCCTCTCCCTTGACCTTGGCTACTTCTTGCGCCCAGGTAGCGCGCTCGGAGATCAGTTCCTGGATCGTCTTGTCGATGCTATCGATGCGCTCGCGCACCTCGGCGAGCGATTTCTTCTGGTCAGTCATGAAGCCATCATTTGGATGTAAAGAAGTCTAATCGGTACCGCCGGGTTGCGGCACCGCCTTCCCGATCTTACATCGCATCGCCGCCATGTGCGCGGCGCAACGTCAACCGTGGCGCGCGGCGAAATCCTGCATGAAAGCCACCAGGGCTTCCACGGCCTCGACAGGCACGGCGTTGTAGAGCGATGCGCGCATGCCGCCGACGGCCTTGTGGCCCTTCAGGGCCAGCAATCCCGCCGCCTCCGACTCCTGCAGGAACAACGCATCGAGCTTGTCGTCATGCAGGGTGAAAGGCACGTTCATGCGCGAACGGGCATCCAACGCTACCGGATTTCGATAGTAACCGTTGGAACTATCGATGGCGCGATACAGTTTCGCCGCCTTGGCGTCGTTGCGCGCGGCGATCGCCGCCAGGCCGCCCTGCTCCTTCATCCATTCGAAGGTAAGCCCGGCCAGGTACCAGCCCCAGGTGTTAGGCGTGTTGAGCATGGAATCATTGGCGGCATGGTCGGCATAGCGAAAGATCTTTGCCATTGGACGTGACGCTCGCTCAAGCAGGTCACGGCGCACGATCATCACGACCAATCCGGAGGGCCCGATGTTTTTCTGCGCGCCGGCATAAATCACGCCAAAACGTCGCACATCGATGGGGCGGGAAAAGATATCCGAGGACATATCGGCTACCAGCGGCACCTGACCCACGTCAGGCACCTCATGGAACTCCACGCCATGGATGGTCTCGTTTGGCGTGTAATGCACATAGGCTGCTCGCGGATCGAGTGCCCAGGACGCCCGCGGCGGCAACTGCATATATCCGGTATCGCGACTATGCGCGGCAACGTGCACATTGACGTAGGGCGCTGCCTCGCTAGCGGCCTTTTCACCCCAGTGGCCAGTGACGATGTAGTCAGCGCTGTCACCCTGGCTAGCCAGGTTCATCGGCAATTGCGCGAAATGCTGGGTCGCTCCGCCTTGCAGAAACAGCACGGCATAGTCGGCAGGGATATCCGCCAGCTCGCGCACATCGTTCTCGGCCCTTGCGGCCAATTCCATGAATAGCTTGCCGCGATGGGACAGCTCCATCACCGAAGCACCGCTACCGTTCCAATTGAGCAATTCGCGCTGTGCACGCTCCAAGACAACCTGCGGCAACGCCGCCGGTCCCGCACTAAAATTCCAGATTCTGCTCACAAAAGGCTTCCATGGGGAGTCAAAACTTGACAAACAACACCAGCGCGATGATCAAGGCGATCACCGCTGCCGTGACGATCAACCACCATACTTCACCACGAGGACCGGCTTCCTCCTCGGGCAGATGATCGCGGGGTGGGATATAGGGAGGAATTTCCGGTTCGTCTTCCATGCCAGGCGCATCAACGACGAACCGATGCATGGCGATACCGATCTGGTCGCCTGGCTGCAAGGCCGCTTGATTGACTTCGACCCCGTTGATGCGTAAAGGGTAGCGCTCCGAACGCTGACCTGCTTCGAGCCAGAGCTTGCCGTTCTGCCAGGCAATGCGCAGCGTGGCGACCTCCCCCTGCGGCAGGTCAAGCGGAAAACGCCCTCCCTGCCCGAGCTCAACACGCTCACGCAGCGACAGTACCCGGCCGGAAAGCGGACCGGCCACAGCACGCAAGGACGCGGTACAGCGATCTTCATCGACGATCGTTGGAGTTTCACGCCCCGCAGGGGACTCCTCCTCACGCAACAGCATCCGGCAGTCGCCGACACTAAGGATGTCACCGGCACGCAGTAGCGCGCGTTCCCGGATCGGGCGCGCATTCACGTAAATGCGGCCAGCCTGGGCCAGCACCTGCAGAACAATGCCGCGACGATCCCTTTGCATGCGCAAGTGATAAGGCTGGGCCTGGCCGGCGGCCAGTACGAGGTCGTTATCTGGAGCGCTGCCGACGCGAAGCGTGGCTTGCGTCCAGGGAAAATCCTCGCGGGACGAATTGGGAAATTCGATGCGCATGAAGCAACCGGTATATAGTGGCCTGGACTCTACCAGATGCCTGCCATCTCCGCCGATCCGTTATGCTGACTGCCCTCATTTGGTCAGATTTCAGGGAGCAGACATGCCCACGATCGATATCCGCAAGCCACATCAGCTGCCTCTCGCCGATGCCCGCGCCGTGGTCGACCAGGTGGCCGACAAGATGCGCGAGAAGTTCGGCATGGACGGGCAATGGCAAGGGGACACCTTCAACTTCAGTCGTTCCGGTGTAACCGGCTCGATTGCCGTCGAAGCCGAAGCCATTCAGGTCAAGGCCGAGCTTGGCATGATGCTTTCCCCGCTCAAGGGGTTGGTCGAACAGGAGATCCGGCGCAAGCTCGATGAACACTTTGCCTGATGATTCTTTAACCACGGGCCAAGTCATGGCATAATAGGCGGCTTACGCGGCCACCACGGCCGGGCAGCCACCATCGATCGGAACGCATGGCCAAAGACGACGTCATCGAAATGGAAGGTACGGTCCAGGAGACCTTGCCCAACACCATGTTCCGCGTGCAGCTGGAAAACGGGCACGTGATTACCGCCCATATCTCCGGCCGCATGCGCAAGCACTACATCCGCATTCTCACCGGCGACAAGGTAAAGGTGGAAATGACCCCGTACGACCTGACCAAGGGTCGTATCACGTACCGCATGAAGTAAAACCGGCGCCACGCCTGTTTTGCATAGCCGCGGGCCCATAGGCTTGCGGCTTTTTTGTGCCTGCGATTTGGGCATGGAATGAGGGTCGCGGGATGAGGGACGAGGAGCCTGGGCGCGAAGAACGGCGTCCAGGGACCAGCCCGGAAACTATGACACGAGCATTTCAGCTGATCAGATGCTCTCGAACTGGCGCCCTCGCTACTAACCCGTCGCCCTTGAGTCGCCAAGCGCGGGTAAAAAAGAGCCGCGCCCCGGAAGGCGCGGCTCCTCAGCCCTGCGAGGCTGGTTGCAGCCGTTTAGTCGACTACTGCCGGCAGTTGCTCGGCGGCCTCGGTGTCCACCTTCAATTCACCCTCGGCCACGCTCAGCAGCACCTTGCCGCCATCGGCCAACTTGCCAAACAGCAGTTCGTCGGCCAGAACGCGCTTGATTCGCTCCTGAATGACGCGGGCCATGGGGCGCGCGCCCATCTGCGGATCGAAGCCATGCTCGGCCAGCCAGCGGCGAGCATCGGCATCCACGTCCAGCGCCACATGCTTCTCACCCAGCTGCGATTCCAGTTCGATCAAGAACTTATCTACCACGCGCAGGATATGCTCGAAGTCCAGCGCGCCAAACTGGATGATGGCATCGAGGCGGTTGCGGAACTCCGGCGTGAAGGTACGGCGGATCACTTCCATGGCATCGGTGGCATGATTCTGCTTGACGAAGCCAATGCCACGACGGGCCGCCTGCTGCGCTCCCGCATTGGTGGTCATTACCAGGATCACGTTCTTGAAGTTCGCCTCCCGTCCGTTGGTATCGGTCAGCACACCCCGATCCATGACCTGAAGCAGGATGTTGAACACATCCGGATGCGCCTTCTCGATTTCATCCAGCAACAGCACAGCGTGCGGGTGCTTGGTGACAGCCTCGGTCAGCAAGCCACCCTGGTCAAAGCCCACATATCCCGGAGGCGCACCGACCAAACGAGACACAGAATGCGGCTCCATGTACTCGGACATGTCGAAACGGATCATCTCGATGCCCAACTGCATGGCCAATTGCTTGGTCACCTCGGTCTTGCCCACACCGGTGGGACCGGCCAGCAGGAAGCTGCCGATAGGCTTGCCAGGATCGGCCAGGCCGGAGCGGGCCATCTTGATCGAGGCGGCCAGGGCCTCGATGGCCGGGTCCTGACCGAACACGACCATCTTGAGGTTGCGCTCCAGATTACGCAGGACATCACGATCGGAGGCCGAGACCTGCTTGGCCGGGATGCGCGCCATCTTGGCAATAATGTACTCGACCTCGGGCACATCCACCTTGCTGGCGCGCTTGTCCTCGGGAAGCAGGCGCTGGTGGGCTCCCGCCTCGTCGATCACATCGATCGCCTTGTCCGGTAACAGGCGGTCGGGTATGTGCTTGACCGATAGATCCACCGCGGCCTTCAAGGCCTCGTTGGTGTAGGTCACGTTGTGGTGCTCCTCGAAACGTGAGCGCAGGCCCTTGAGGATCTCGATGCTATCAGCCACGGTAGGCTCAACCACGTCGATCTTCTGGAACCGGCGCGCCAGCGCGCGATCCTTCTCGAAGATGCCACGAAATTCCTGGAAGGTCGTTGAACCGATACAGCGTAACTCGCCGGAAGCGAGCATCGGCTTGATCAGATTCGAGGCATCCATGGTGCCACCCGAGGCCGAGCCGGCGCCGATGATGGTGTGGATCTCATCAATGAACAGGATCGAACCCGGCTGCTTCTTCAACTGGCCGATGACAGCCTTCAGGCGCTTTTCGAAGTCACCGCGGTATTTAGTGCCGGCGACCAGGGCACCAAGGTCCAGCGACCAGATAGTCGCGCTTTCGAGCACCTCCGGAACCTCGCCGTCGACGATACGCTTGGCCAGGCCTTCGGCCAGGGCCGTCTTGCCCACGCCGGCTTCGCCAACATAGAGTGGATTGTTCTTGCGACGACGGCACAGCACCTGAATGGTACGCTCGATCTCGTCCGCCCTGCCAATCAGCGGATCGATCTTGCCCTCCAGGGCCAGCTCATTGAGGTTGCTGGCATATTCGGCCAGCGGATTGCCCTTGGGCTCTCCACTTTCCTCAGCCTCGCGCTCGGTGCCTGGCATATTGGATGCCGGCTCGTCGCCGATCTTGGCAATGCCATGGGAGATATAGTTGACGACGTCCAGGCGCGTGATTTCCTGCTGGTGCAGAAAGTACACGGCGTGGGAGTCTTTCTCACCGAAGATCGCGACCAGCACGTTGGCGCCCGTCACCTCTTTGCGGCCCGACGACTGCACATGGTAGACGGCACGCTGCAAGACGCGCTGGAAACCCAGCGTCGGCTGCGTATCACGTTCATCGCCCTGCGGCAGCACGGGCACCGTCTCTGTGATGATTTTCTCAAGCTCGGCGATGAGCCGAGGCAGATCCACGCCACAAGCGCGCAGCGCACCCAGGGCGGCCTGGTTTTCCGTAAGCGCGAGCAGAAGATGCTCCACGGTCATGAATTCGTGGCGCTGCTCACGGGCCTGCTTGTAGCACTGGCCGATGGTGACTTCGAGATCCTTGCTGAACATCCGGACCCTCTCCGTTTCGAATATGGCTGCGGCCTTTGCCGCGATGGCTACAAGATGGGGACGACTATAGCTTTTCCATAGTGCACAACAACGGATGTTGATGAGCTCGTGAATACTCGTTTACTTGAGTTACCTTTGTTTCAGCCACTTCCCGGGTGAACACCCCGCAGACGCCCTTGCCCCGAGTATGCACATGTAGCATCACTTGCACAGCGCGCTCCTGGTCCAAGTTGAAGAAACTGCGTAAGACTTCGACCACGAAGTCCATAGGCGTGAAATCGTCATTAAGCAGGACCACCTGGAAAAGCGGCGGTCGTGCCACCTCCGGCTTGGAGGTTTCCACCGCCAACCCTTGGCCGTGGCCTTGTTCGTGATCTGGATCGTGAGCCATGAGAAAAAACGGTGATCGAAGGGAATATTGAGCCTTGCCGGGCAGTATAACGGCCATCCGGCGTTGGCAGCGGCAGCCCTTTCAGGCATTGCCATGCTAGGTAATGGCACAATATCGACTTTTCCAGTCCCCTGCGGGACGATTCGATAGCGTTGTCATGACCGGCTCCCCCTTTTTCTCCTCCTCCGTATGGCACCCCCATGTCACCGTAGCTTGCGTGGTGGCCGATGGCGACCGCTACCTGATGGTCGAGGAAAGCGTGGGCGGGCGCATGGTCTTCAACCAGCCGGCCGGTCACCTGGATCCCGGCGAAAGCCTGGCCAGTGCCGCCGTACGCGAAGCCTTGGAAGAAACCGGCTGGGATATCCAGTTGCAGCATTTCATCGGCATCCAGCAGTGGATCAGTCCCGAGCATGGCGATGGTGTGGTGCGTCTGAGCTTTGCTGGCAGACCACTGCGGCATCACCCCGAGCGCCCGCTCGACAAGGACATCCATCGCGCCGTCTGGATGACTCGCCAGGAAATCGTCATGCTGGGGGACCGGCTGCGCACACCCATGGTGCTGGCAAGCATCGATGCGTGGCTGGCCGGCCAGCGCCTGCCGCTGGCGGTCCTTAATAGCCATTTGCCTGGCGATCCTTACCCATGAAGGTCATGTTGGGTATCTCCGGTGGCGTGGATTCGTCTGTCGCTGCCCTGTTGCTGCAAGAAACCGGCCATTCCGTGGAAGGCTTGTTCATGCAGAACTGGGAAGAGGACGATCGCGCGGGTCCCTGCACCACCGACGCCGATCGCAAGGACGCCGTTGCGGTGTGCGGGCGCCTGGGCATCCCCTTTCATGCCCGCAATTTCAGCAGTCAGTACTGGGATGGCGTGTTCGAGCACTTCCTAGCCGAATATCGGGCTGGGCGCACACCTAATCCGGATGTGCTGTGCAATCGCGAGATCAAGTTCAAGACCTTCCTGGACGAGGCGCGAGCGCTGGGAGCGGAGAAAATCGCTACCGGGCACTACGCGCGCGTGGATCAACGCGATGGCCTTTTCCGTCTGCTTCGCGCCGTCGACGCCACCAAGGACCAGACCTACTTTCTGCATGCGCTGGGCCAGGACCAGCTTGCCGCGACCCTGTTTCCGGTCGGCGAGATCGAAAAATCCCAGGTTCGTGCGATGGCCTTGCAAGCGGCGCTCCCCACGCATGCCAAGAAGGATTCGACGGGTATCTGCTTCATCGGCGAACGGGATTTTCGCCAGTTCCTGAGCCAGTACATTCCTGCCCGCCCCGGCCAAATGCTTACGCCAGAAGGCGAGCGCATCGGCGAGCACCAGGGCGTCATGTATTACACCCTTGGTCAACGCAATGGCCTGGGCATCGGTGGCCGGCACGGTGCCAGCGGCGAGGCCTGGTATGTCGTCGGCAAGGACGTTCTGGCCAACATCTTGTATGTCGCCCAGGGCGGTGAAAACCACTGGCTGCATTCGCGACGCCTGCTCAGCGAACGCCCTGGCTGGGTAGCAGGCGGCGCACCGGCGAACCAGTTCCGCTGTACGGCCAAGACCCGCTATCGCCAGCAAGACCAAGCCTGCACGGTACAAGTCCAGGCCGATCGGCTCGTCGTCGAGTTCGACGAGCCGCAACGCGCCGTGACGCCGGGCCAATCCGTTGTGTTCTATGACGGTGAAGCCTGCCTGGGTGGCGCGGTGATCGCTGCCACCGACGCTCCCTTCGGGAGCTGGCCCACCTCCGAATTCCCCTTAGTTGAAGAGTCACTTCGTGCTTGATGTTTTTGCCATGACCGAGGAGCGAGTACTCGCCCTCGCCGGCCTGTTCCAGGCCACCACGCTCGCCCAGCAACTGGCCAATGACGGCCGTTGCGACGAGAGCGCGCTTGAATCGAGTGTCGCGAGCGTATTTCGCATTGACGCGCCCTCCGTGGCTGCCGTTTATGGTGGAGTTTCGGGCGTACGCCTGGGTTTGCGCAGCCTGATCAGCCAGCTCGACGAAACCGGTCGCGATATGGCGATCACCCGCATGGCAGTGACGGTCATGCGCCTGGAGCGAAGCCTGTCGCGGCACTCAGCCCTGTTGTCGCGCCTGCAACAAGGCGTCGTGCTGGCGCAACGCCAGGTGGAGCATTTCGGCCAGGATTCTCCACAAGTCTTCAGCCGCTTGGCCGAGCTCTATAGCTCGACCCTGTCCACGCTCAAGCCACGCGTCATGGTGACCGGTAATCCACAGCAATTGCAGCAAACTGTCGTAGTCGAACGCGTCCGCAGCAGCCTGTTGGCGGCGGTGCGCTCAGCGGTGCTGTGGCGCCAGATCGGCGGACGGCAATGGCAGCTGATTCTCAACCGCCGCCAGTGCAGCATGCTGGCACGCGGGCTGTTGACTGGCGCGACGCTGGATAACGGTGGCTAGATTCCAGGAGACGGGAGAGATCGGTAGCAAGGGTGCAAAAACCTTTCCCGCGGGTATTCCCATCTTATGCGACGTGAGCCCGGCAAGTTGGCGACGTGCGAATGGACTTGCCCCCACTACCGCCTCCCATCTCCGAATGCAATTAATCGCTGGCGACTACCCGCAACCCCGGCCGCTGGCGCGCGACCTTGCGCAACAGGTCGGCGAAGGCTTGCAGTTCGGCGTGCCACGGTGAGGCCTCGCGCCAGTACAGGGCGATCTCCCGGCCCTGCGAGGGATTCTTGATCTTCGTCAGCACGATATTCGGCATGGACGCCAGACGCTCGTGCGCCAGCGCCGGCACCAGCGCGTAGCCGCCACGCAGGCCAACCAATGCGGCGAGGCTTTCCAGACTCACGTCCTGCACGTGTCCGGCGCCTGCCTTGCCGGGCAGACCATCGGCGTGGCTTTCACTCATCAGCGTGGCATCGTCAGCGTCCAGTTGCTCAATGTCGATGGCGCGCTTGCCAGCCAAAGGATGATCGGCGCGAAACATGACTTCCCAAGGCTCGAAGAACAGTGGTCGCATGGCGATACCGCTAGGCACGGTGGCCGGCGGCGCCAGCACGGCATCGAGTTCTCCCTCGTGGAGCCGCCGCAACAGGCCGCGCGGCTTGCCTTCGGACAGGCTCAGGTGCGCACCTGGGAAATGCTGAGGGAATGGCGCGATCAGGTGCGGCAGCAGGTAGGGCCCCAGGGTAGCGAGCACGCCCAGGCGCAACTCGCCGCCGAATGCCACGTTTCCGGCCTTGGCTGCTTGCTGCAAATGATCGGCCGCGACCAGCAACGCATCGATCTGCTCCAGCAACCGCGCCCCTCCCGCCGTTGGCACCACTTTTCGGCCCCCGCGCTCGAACAGCGGCGTACCCAGCGCCTGCTCCACTTTCTGTACCTGGTGCGACAGACCCGAGGGACTGATATGCATGGCGCGCGCGGCACTGTTGAAGCTGCCGTGGCGATGCACCGCCTGGACGAGGGTGAGGTCGCGCAGCGAGACGACAGCAAGGTGGGAAGAGATCATGCTGCTTAGGATATAGGAGTGCCGGTGTTCGGGCTCGTGACATGGTGACGGGAATAGCGAGCGGGAGCCGAAGACCCGCCACCGGCGGCCTCGACTCAAAAGCGCGACAACAGCGGCACAATGCCATGGAGAACAACGTCACGGCCCTCGCCATCGGCCTGCCGCACGCGCAGGGACCTGCCCCCACGCCCCACCTCCCCCCAACAAACGACCAACAAAAAGCCGACGCAAGCGCCGGCTTTTTGTTTCCCTGAAAAACGCCCTACCCTACGCGGCAACCGTATCAGCCACGTTCTTGAAATCGGCGATCTGGTCGAAGTTCATGTAGCGGTAGATCTTGTCGCCATTGGCATTGATCACGCCGATATCCGCCATGTACTCCTCCTTGCTCGGGATGCGGCCCAGCCGCGAACAGATCGCGGCCAGTTCCGCCGAGCCCAGGTACACGTTGGTATTCTTGCCCAAGCGATTAGGGAAATTGCGTGTGCTGGTGGACATCACCGTAGCGCCCTCGCGGACCTGCGCCTGGTTACCCATGCATAGCGAGCAACCTGGCATTTCCATGCGTGCGCCAGCCGTACCGAGCACGCCGTAGTGGCCTTCCTCGGTGAGCTGTTGCTGGTCCATCTTGGTCGGCGGGGCAACCCACAGGCGAGTGGGGATGTCGCGCTTGCCTTCCAGCAGCTTCGAGGCTGCGCGGAAGTGACCAATGTTGGTCATGCACGAACCGATGAACACCTCATCGATCTTGGCGCCGGCCACGTCCGACAACGTCTTGACGTCATCCGGGTCGTTCGGGCAGGCCACGATCGGCTCGTGAACGTCGGCCAGGTCGATCTCGATGACGGCGGCGTATTCGGCATCCGCGTCGCGCTCGAGCAGTTGCGGATCGGCCAACCACGCCTCCATCGCCTTGATGCGGCGTTGCAGGCTGCGCACATCCTGGTAGCCCTGGGCGATCATGTACTTGAGCAGCACGATGTTCGAGTTGAGGTACTCGATGATCGGCTCCTTGTTGAGCTTGACCGTGCAGCCGGCGGCCGAGCGTTCGGCCGAGGCATCGGATAGCTCGAACGCCTGTTCCACTTTCAGATTCGGCAAGCCTTCGATTTCCAGGATGCGGCCAGAGAAGATGTTCTTCTTGCCCTGCTTGGCCACCGTGAGCAAATCCTGCTTGATGGCATACAGCGGGATGGCGTTGACCAGATCGCGCAACGTAACCCCGGGCTGCAACTCGCCTTTGAAGCGCACCAACACCGACTCGGGCATGTCCAGGGGCATGACGCCGGTGGCCGCTGCGAACGCCACCAGGCCGGAACCGGCCGGGAAGGAAATGCCGATCGGGAAGCGCGTATGGCTGTCGCCGCCGGTACCGACGGTATCGGGCAGCAACATACGATTGAGCCAGGAATGGATCACGCCGTCGCCAGGACGCAGGCTGATGCCGCCGCGGGTGGAGATGAAGGCGGGCAGTTCATGATGGGTCTTGACATCCACTGGCTTGGGATAGGCCGCCGTGTGGCAAAACGACTGCATGACCAGGTCGGCCGAGAAGCCCAGGCAGGCCAAGTCCTTCAACTCGTCACGAGTCATCGGACCGGTAGTGTCCTGCGAACCGACCGAGGTCATCTTCGGCTCACAATAAGTGCCCGGGCGCACGCCCTGGCCCTCTGGCAGGCCGCAGGCGCGACCGACCATCTTCTGTGCCAGTGTGAAGCCCTTGCCAGTATCTGCCGGGTTCTGCGGCAAGCGGAACAACGTGGACACCGGCAGGCCCAGCGCCTCGCGGGCCTTGGCGGTCAGGCCGCGACCGATGATCAACGGGATACGGCCACCGGCGCGCACTTCGTCGAACAGCACGTCGGACTTGACCTGGAATTGGGCAATCACCTGGCCGTTCTTCAGCGCCTTGCCTTCATACGGACGAAGTTCGATGACATCGCCCATGTCCATGTTCGAGACATCCAGTTCGATCGGCAGCGCCCCGGCGTCTTCCATGGTGTTGTAGAAGATCGGAGCGATCTTGCTGCCCAGGCACACGCCGCCGAACCGCTTGTTCGGGATGAATGGAATGTCCTCGCCGGTCCACCACAGCACCGAGTTGGTAGCGGATTTGCGGCTCGAACCGGTTCCGACCACATCGCCGACGTAGGCAACGAGATGGCCTTTGTCCTTGAGATCGAGGATCTGCTGGATCGGACCACGCTTGCCGTCTTCCTCGGGCTGGAACGGCGCGCCATCGCGCTTGTTCTTGAGCATAGCCAACGCATGCAGCGGGATGTCCGGACGGGTGGTAGCATCGGGAGCGGGCGACAGGTCGTCGGTATTGGTCTCGCCCGGCACCTTGAACACAGTGATGGTCAGGCTCTCGGGCACTTGTGGGCGACTGGTAAACCACTCGGCATCGGCCCAGCTCTGCAACACGGCCCTGGCATTGGCATTGCCCTTGTCGGCCTTGTCCTTGACGTCGTGGAAGGCGTCGAACATAAGCAGGGTCTTCTTCAGCGCATCGGCAGCGATGGTGCCGACGGACGCATCATCGAGCAGTTCGACCAGCGGATGGATGTTGTAGCCACCGAGCATGGTGCCAAGCAATTCGGTCGCTTTTTCGCGGCTGATCAACGGGCAGCGCTCGGTGCCGAAAGCCACGGCGGCCAAATAGGACGCCTTGACCTTGGCCGCGTCATCCACGCCGGCGGGAACACGATTGGAAATCAAATCGACCAGGAAGGCATCCTCGCCAGCCGGCGGGTTCTTCAGCAGTTCGATCAGGTCGGCGGTCTGTTGGGCCGAAAGCGGCAGCGCGGGGATTCCCAAGGCGGCGCGTTCGGCGACATGTTGGCGATAGGCGTTGAGCATGCGATCGAAGTCCTGAAAAGTTGCGTATGGCTTGGCCCGATCGGCGAACGCGCGATGGGCGCGTGCACTTCGGGCCGGCTGGGGTTCGACGGGGAAAAAACGAGCTCCCGCGCCGATTTGCAGAGGGCTTGCAGCCGCCTATTTTGCCAGCCAGGGCCGTCTCGCCGCAACGCAAGACAACGTTTCCGGCAGCGTTCGAAATCTTGCAAGAGCTTGCGCGTGCGATATGGCTTGCCCGTCATGCAACACGCCCCACATGGAGGGTGTCGTCGCGGCTGGCCTGTTCTTACAATTGCCCTCACGCTCGCTGCTCTAGGATCGTCCTGTTACGCCTCACGCGTCCGCTTTGCAAAGGAGTTTCCGACCATGCTGGATTCATTCGCCACCCGCGACACACTCGATGTCAACGGCAGCTCTTACCAGATCGCCAGCCTGACCAAGCTCGGTCAGCAGTTTGACCTCAAGACCCTCCCCTACTCGCTCAAGATCCTGCTGGAAAACCTGCTGCGCCACGAAGATGGCGTCAACGTGACCAAGAAGGAGATCGAAGCGATCGCCCAATGGGATGCCAAGGCCGAACCCGATATCGAAATCGCCTTCATGCCCGCTCGCGTGGTGCTGCAAGATTTCACTGGCGTGCCTTGCGTCGTGGACCTCGCAGCCATGCGCGACGCGGTGGTCAAGCTGGGCGGCGACGCCACGCAGATCAATCCGCTTGCGCCAGCCGAACTGGTAATCGACCACTCGGTACAAGTGGATGCCTTCGGCTCCGAAGCGGCCCTGGAAAAGAACGTCGAAATCGAATTCGAACGCAATCAGGAGCGCTATTCGTTCCTGCGCTGGGGCCAGAAAGCCTTCAACAATTTCAAGGTGGTGCCACCGCGCACCGGCATCGTGCACCAGGTCAACCTGGAATACCTGGCGCGCGTCGTGTTCACGACTGACAAGGACGGTGCTCCATGGGCCTATCCGGATACGGTCTTTGGCACCGACAGCCACACCACCATGATCAACGGTATCGGTGTGTTGGGCTGGGGCGTGGGCGGCATTGAGGCTGAGGCAGCCATGCTCGGTCAGCCCTCGTCCATGCTGATCCCGCAAGTAGTCGGCTTCAAGCTGACCGGCCGATTGGGCGAGGGCGTTACGGCCACCGACCTGGTGCTCACCGTGACCCAGATGCTGCGCAAGCTTGGCGTGGTGGGCAAGTTCGTCGAGTTCTTCGGTGACGGCCTCAAACACCTGCCGCTTGCCGATCGCGCCACCATTGCCAACATGGCACCGGAATACGGCGCAACTTGCGGCATTTTCCCGATCGACCAGGAGGCGCTGAACTACCTGCACCTATCCGGCCGAAGCCAGGAACAGATTCAGTTGGTGGAAGCCTACGCCAAGGCCCAGGGCCTGTGGCATGACGAAAATGCGCATGAACCGCGCTTCACCACCACCTTGGAGCTGGATCTGGCCGAGGTAAAGCCTTCGCTGGCCGGCCCCAAGCGCCCGCAGGATCGTGTATTGCTGGAGGGGGTCAAGAAGAGTTTCCACGATGCGGTCGGTCCACTCACCGCCAACCGCAAGCCGCGCAATGGCGATTCATCACGCTATGCCAGCGATGGCGGCTCCTCGGCCATCGGCAACGAGGCTAACTCCATCGGCGATGGCAGTGTGACGGTTACTCGCAACGGCAAGGATTTCGAACTCAAGGACGGCTCCGTGGTGATCGCAGCGATCACCTCATGCACCAATACGTCCAACCCTGCCGTCATGCTTGCAGCAGGCCTGGTCGCCAGGAAAGCCGCCGCCAAGGGCCTGACGGCCAAGCCCTGGGTCAAGACTTCGATCGGCCCGGGTTCGCTGGTCGTTACCGACTACCTGGAAAAAACTGGCCTGCTCAAGGAACTGGAGAAGGTGGGCTTCTATATCGTCGGTTACGGCTGCACCACTTGCATCGGCAACTCTGGCCCGCTGCCGCAGGAAATCAGCCAGGGTATCGGCGAAGGCGATCTCGCCGTGGCATCGGTGTTGTCGGGCAACCGTAATTTCGAAGGCCGCGTGCATCCGGAAGTGAAAATGAACTACCTCGCATCGCCGCCGCTGGTCGTGGCCTATGCGCTGGCCGGCACGCTGGACATCGACCTGACTCACGATCCACTTGGCAACGGTCACGACGGCAAGCCGGTGTACCTAAAGGACATCTGGCCGACCAACCAGGAAATTTCCGACATCATCGCCGGCGCCATCAATCCGCAGATGTTCGAGAAGAACTACGCGGACGTATTCAAGGGCGACAGTCGTTGGAACCACATTGCCTCGCCGGACGGCTCGGTCTATAAGTGGGACGATTCTACCTATATCAAGAATCCCCCTTATTTCGAGGGTATGAGCAGCGAGCCGGGCAGTATCGAGGACATCCACGGCGCACGTGTGCTGGGCCTGTTCGCCGATTCGATCACCACCGACCACATCTCGCCCGCCGGGTCGATCAAGAAGGATAGCCCCGCTGGCCGCTTCCTGATTTCCAAGGGCGTGGAACCGAAGGACTTCAACTCCTACGGCTCGCGTCGCGGCAATGACGATGTCATGGTGCGCGGCACCTTCGCCAACATTCGCATCAAGAACCTGATGCTCGATGGCGTCGAAGGTGGCTACACGCTGTACGTGCCCGACGGCGAACAAATGGCCATCTATGATGCCGCCATGAAGTACAAGGAAGACAAGACACCGCTCGTGGTACTGGCAGGCAAGGAGTATGGCACTGGATCATCGCGCGACTGGGCCGCCAAGGGCACCCTGTTGCTTGGCGTGAAGGCAGTCATCGCCGAAAGCTTTGAGCGCATCCACCGCTCCAACCTGGTTGGGATGGGTGTCTTGCCTTGTCAGTTCCAGGATGGCGAGAACGCGCAGTCGCTGGGCCTGACCGGTAAGGAAACCTTCGACATCGTCGGCCTGGAAGGCGGCGAATCCAAGACGGCCAAGGTCACGGCAACCGCCGAAGACGGCAGTCAGAAGAGTTTTACCGTGAAGGTACTGCTGCTCACCCCCAAGGAGCGGGAGTTCTTCCGCCACGGCGGCATCCTGCAGTACGTGCTGAGGCAATTGGCCGGAAAGAAAGCCGCCTGACAGCGAGCTTGAGCCGGCGAGTCTGCGCCCCTCATGGACGAGGGGCAAGTCGGTTCGGGCGACGGAGTGAATCCCGGACCAGCTAGTGTTTCCAGGTCGCTGAATAGCATATCCACCGGCCACCGTCTTTGCGCCAGGCACTTTGCACCTGATACAGGCCCATCTGCGCCGGTAGGGTCTGGCCGCCGCTGGTCAAGGTGACAGTGAACATGGCGACGTAACGATCTCCCCGGGCCTGTATATCAACCGGTCCGACCAGCACGTGGATCGTTTCGTGGCGAAGCCTGGCAAGGCGCAGCATGTCTTGCAGATCCTTGCGGGCGACTTGCCCCGCATTGCCGTCGAACTGCTCATCGAGCACCTCGCCCAGCGCCGAGGCGTCGGTCTTTTCGGCCGCCCTGCCAGCGGTGACCACGGCCTGCCGGACACGCTCCTCATCGGGCGTGCGATGGCAAGCAGCCGCCATAGCCAATGCCATCGACCAAAGCAGGATCAACATCCCCCTGCGAAAATGCTTATTCATGCTCTATCCTCGTTGCAGTGCGGCTTGCCGCATACGCAACCGTATGCTCCAATGCCGCCGCCGTATACTGCCCGATGCTGAGCATCGGCGCGTTGAACACTGGGAGCGTGGGATTAGACATGAGCAATGAGCGTCCGTGGCTGAAACAATATCCGGATGGCGTACCCGCAGAAATCGACATAAACCAGTACGCTTCGGTTGTCGCGGTCCTGGAGGAATCCTTCCAACGCTTTCGTGATCGCCCTGCCTTCGCCAGCTTCGGCAAGAAGCTAACTTACGGCCAGATCGACGAGATGAGCAAGCAATTCGCCGGCTACCTCACCGGCGAACTGAAACTGGTCAAGGGTGATCGCATCGCGATCATGATGCCCAACGTTCTGCAGTACCCGATCGCTCTGTTTGGCGCGCTACGCGCCGGGCTGGTCGTAGTCAACACCAACCCGATGTACACCGCCCGCGAGCTCAAGCACCAGTTGCATGACTCAGGCGCCAAGGCCATCGTCGTGGTGGACAATTTTGCCGCCACGCTCCAGCAGGTCGTAGCCGAGACCGGCGTCAAGCACATCATCACCACCGGCATCGGCGACCTGCTTGGCGCCAAGGGCATCATCGTCAACTTCGTGATCAAGACGATCAAGAAAATGGTGCCGGCTTTCCACCTGCCGCAGGCCGTTCGCTTGAAGGACGCGCTTTCGCGCGGTGCAAGCCACCCGTTGCCCAAGCCCTCGATCGGACACGAGGACCTGGCCTTCCTGCAATACACGGGCGGCACCACCGGCGTGGCCAAGGGCGCGATGCTCACGCACGGCAACATGATCGCCAATATGTTGCAAGCCGGATCGTGGATCGGTTCCAACCTCAGCGCCGGTCAGGAGGTGGTGATCACCGCCTTGCCGCTTTATCACATCTTCTCGCTGACGGCCAATGGCCTGGTTTTCATGCGCCTGGGCGGCTTGAGCTGGTTGATTACCAATCCACGCGACATGCCTGGCTTCGTGAAGGAACTGAAAGCTTCTGGCTTTACCGCCATTACCGGCGTCAACACCCTGTTCAATGGCCTTCTCAATACACCGGGTTTTGCCGAGCTGGATTTCTCCCGCGTGCACCTGAGTCTGGGCGGCGGTATGGCCGTGCAGCGCGCGGTGGCCGAACGCTGGAAGAAAGTTACCGGTTGCACCCTGGTCGAAGCCTACGGCCTGACCGAGACCTCGCCGGCCGCTTGCATCAATCCGCTTGACCTGAAGGACTACAACAGCTCGATTGGCCTGCCAATCTCTTCCACCGATGCAGCCGTGTGGTCGGAGGACAACCAGCCACTGCCGATCGGCGAGGTGGGCGAGTTGATGATCAAAGGGCCGCAGGTGATGCGCGGTTACTGGCAGCGTCCTGACGAGACGGCCAAAGTGCTTGGCAGTGACGGCTGGCTGCATACCGGCGACATTGCCCGCATGGATGAGAACGGTTACTTCTACATCGTCGACCGCAAGAAGGACATGATCCTCGTCTCGGGTTTCAACGTGTATCCAAACGAAGTCGAAGACGCGATCATGCAGCACCCTGGCGTGGCAGAAGTTGCTGCCGTGGGCATGCCGGACGAGCACTCCGGCGAAGTCGTCAAAGTATTTGTCGTACGCAAGGACCCCAACCTCACCGTCGAAGAGCTCAAGCAGTTCTGCCGCGAAAATCTCACCGGCTACAAACGCCCCAAGTCCATCGAGTTCCGCGATGCCCTGCCCAAGAGCAACGTCGGCAAGATCCTGCGACGCGAACTGCGCGATGAAAAGAAGCCTGCGGCGGCGTAGTCTTGGTTAGGGGTGAGGTCGCGCCTGCGGCGCTGTAAAGAGCGAAGAGACAAAGCCCGCTATGACGCGGGCTTTGTTTTGCTGCTGTTCTTTTCACTGTTACTCTTTACAGCGCCGTGGACGTGGCCTCACAGCGAGCGCCAGCGAGCGACCTGACGCCTCAATCGTCTTTCCACATCTCCAGGATATCCGCATACCCACCCAACAGATTCCACAGCGGGACCTGTTTGTCTTCCGGGATATGGGTGTAGGCAAAACCGATATGGCGGCTGGATACGCGGGCAACCACGGCTTCAAGGTGGATATGCAGATCATGACCAAAAATCATGTCCAATACCCAACTCTGGCCAGATTCGCCCTGCCAACCCAACGGGCGACGCAAGAGCACGCCGGTGGCCGAGATATCGATCAGGTCAGTCGGCTGGGACTGGTCGCCCCGGCTCATCAACACGGTGGTCTCAATTCGCATTCGGGCCGGACGAAGTTGCTCCGAATCGAGGCTTTTGCTCATCTGGTCGTTCTTGGTCACACGTCCTCCCCACCGCCTATTCTTTAGCCGGCTGACCCTCCAGGCACCCCACCCGGAAAGCCCCCGTTTGTATGGCAGCTCATTGCCCCATAAAGAAGCAAGCCGCATGCCACAAGATAGTTCAATCCATGCCAATGATTCATTTTAAGCACGAGACGACAGAACTTCATCGTGCAAGCGAACAAAAAGATGGCACGCAGAACACAGGTTACGTGGTTGCGGCACAGCATCGTGACAAACCGAGCCATCGGCCGACACGATGGGTCACTTGATGCCCTACCCTGGCTCTCCCGGCGCTCACGACGCAACGGCTGAATGCAGGCGGCCGCCCGTACTGGACTTGTCGCGCGCCTACCATTACTCTGTCGGTCACGCGAGGGTCCTTAACGCTACCGAGCAAGCCGGTCAAAACCGGTGCCAGCGGTGCCAGACCCATGCTCTCAGCAGATCGCCAGACCATCAGTGACGTCAAGCTCGTCAGCTCATGGGCATGTGTCGACGCATCGGATCTTCTCTTTGCGACGGTACCGCAGCGATTGTGCACCGCGGCTCGCCTGACCGGAATCGCCTGAGCGGCTCCATCAAGCGGTGAACCGGGATGTTAATGGCGCGCGTGGCGTCGTGGCTGAACGCAGAAATATTAGATGGCTTCTGGGTCGCAAGGGTCGCCGCCTGACAACCGGCATCCTGACGGGGACATTCGTTAACGCATGCCGGATATCCGGCCGGACAGAACGGTTCCTAATGTGTTGAAAGCACAGCAAGCCGCGATCGGGCGGCCGAACGATATGTATTGATGAGCACCGAACCCGAAGCGGTTACAGCCCCGCAGGACGCTTTCGCGTCGGTACCGCAACAACAGGAAATGCCGCTGGCCATCGTGCGCGGCGAACCGATCCTGCAGATGCCGCAGGATCTATACATCCCCCCGGACGCGCTCGAGGTGATCCTCGAGGCATTCGAAGGGCCGCTGGATCTTTTGCTTTACTTGATTCGCCGACAAAACCTGGACATCCTGGATATTCCGATTGCCGAGATCACCCGGCAATACATGGAATACATCGACATGATGCGCGATGTGATGCGCCTGGAGCTGGCGGCCGAATACCTGCTGATGGCCGCCATCCTCGCCGAAATCAAGTCGCGCCTGCTGCTACCACGGCCGCCGACCGAGGAAGGCATCGAAGAAGACCCGCGCGCCGAATTGGTACGCCGTCTGCAGGAATATGAGCGGTTCAAGAAGGCCGCCGAGGATATCGAGGCCCTGCCCCGTCTCGAACGTGATACCACGGTGGTGCATGCCGATGTCGGCGAGCGCAACGTGATCAAGCTACCGCCGCCGCTGGATCTCAAGGAGTTGCTGCTCGCGCTCAAGGATGTCATGCACCGAGCCGAACTGTTCGGACATCACGCCATCAAGCGTGAAGCCTTGAGCGTACGCCAGCGCATGGGCGAATTGCTGGGTCGACTAAGCAATACCCAGTTCCATCGATTCGAAACGCTATTCGATGTGAGCGAGGGCCGGCTTGGCGTGGTGGTGACCTTCCTGGCCATGTTGGAACTGGCCAAGGAGATGCTAGTGGAAATTGTCCAGGAAGAACCCCTGGCGGCGATTTACGTGAAAGCCAAGGCCACGATGAGCGAGGAATCGACGGAAGAACCGACCTCCGAAGATGACGACCAAGCCGCATCTGCCTACGAATGAAGTATCCGCATCCGACCTGAAGGCCATGCAGATCGAGCAACTCAAATCCATCATCGAAGCCGCCTTGCTGGCAGCGACCCAACCGCTGACCGTAGCAAACCTGGGTGACCTGTTCATCGAGGAAGACGAAGTCGGCCGTGACGACATCGCCAAGGCGCTGGAAGCCCTGGGGGCCGATTGCCAAGGGCGCGGCATCCAGTTGCTGGAGGTCGCCTCGGGCTTTCGCTATCAGGTGCGCCAGGATGTGCACCCGTGGATATCACGCATGTGGACGGAAAAGCCGAGCCGCTATTCGCGTGCCCTGCTGGAGACCCTGGCGTTGATCGCTTATCGCCAGCCAATCACTCGTCCCGAGATCGAGCAGATTCGCGGGGTGGTGGTGTCGTCCAACATCATCAAGACCCTGGAGGAGCGCGAGTGGATTCGCGTGGTGGGCTACCGGGACGTTCCAGGCAAGCCGGCCCTTTTTGGAACGACACGCGGTTTCCTCGATTACTTCAACTTGAAATCGCTCGATGAATTGCCGCCACTGTCGGAAATTCGCGACATGGAAGATCCGCAGATGCGTATCGACCAGGAGCCGATTCCTGCCCGTGTCATCAAGGATCTACCTATCGATCCGGATGAGGAAATGGCGCCCGAGGAAGCCCAACTGCTACCTGAAAACCAGCAACAGGCCGAAGCCGAGGCACAGGAAAAGCCTGGAGAAAGCCAGGATACGCAAGATCAGGCTACCTCGCCGGAACAAGGCAGCCATACCTCTGACGATGAGTCGGCCAGCAGCGACGCGCAAACCCCGAACGTCAACGACGAGACCAACGATTTCCAGGTCTCGCCCGCCACGGAAGAAATCAACGCACAGGCCGTTAATGAGCCTGATGCGGAACATCACACCGGCGCTACCGGGCCGGTCGAAGACCCCGACCCGGCTGCAACGGCTAATGCCGACGACAGCATCACTGACAACGCGGACGCCGAACACGGCAAGTCCGATGAGCAAGATACCGAGGAGTACCGCGCATGAATGCGCCGCAGAAATCCGTCCTGACCCTGAAACGCGAACCACGCAACGACGACACTCCCGCACTGGAAGAGCGCCTGCATAAGGTGCTTGCCAATGCCGGGCTCGGTTCGCGCCGTATGCTTGAACAACGCATCCAGGCTGGCGAAGTCGAGGTCAATGGCACCGCTGCCAGCATTGGTGCCAGCGTGCATGCCGGCGATCGCGTTACGATCGACAGCAAGCAATTCGTGGTGTCCACGGATAACCGCGACGAGACCGAGGTGCTGGTTTATCACAAGCCCGAAGGCGTGGTGACCACCCGAGAAGATCCCGAAGGTCGTCCCACGGTGTTTGAACAGTTGCCGCGCCTGAAGGGTGCGCGCTGGGTTGCCGTCGGTCGCCTGGACATCAACACAACCGGCCTGTTGCTGCTGACCACCGATGGCGATCTGGCCAATGCGCTGATGCACCCCAAGAGCGGCCTGGAACGCGAATACCTGTGTCGTGTCCACGGCGAGGTGCCCGACGAAATCATCGAGAAACTCAAGGCTGGCGTGGAACTGGAAGACGGCCTGGCCCGCTTTGATGAAATCGCCATCATCAGCCGTGGCGGCAGCCACAGCTGGTTCCGCGTGGTAATTCGCGAAGGCCGCAATCGTGAAGTACGCCGCCTATGGGATTCACAAGGCTTCCTGGTCAGCCGCCTCAAGCGCATCCGCTACGGTAACGTCGAGCTGCCCCGTGCGCTGCGTCGTGGCGACTGCGAAGCGTTAGGCGAAGACCTGGTCAAGGACCTGCGCAAGATCACCGGCCTGGGTGCTCCGTCCCCCGTGCTGACGCTGAGCCCCGTGCTACATCAGCGTCGTGCGCCGCGTAATGTTACAGAATACCGTCCGGAGCGCGGCAGCACCCATGCCTGGGCTGGCGGCTATGCAGATGAAGCTCGCGAGCTTCGGGCATTCGATCGCATTCGTGAAGAGCCAACCCGTGGTAAGCAGCAGCGCCGCCGCCCGGGCAAGGAAGTCAACGGCAACGTCGCCCGCCCGGACCGCGGCCCCAGCGTCGGACGCCGCAAGAGCAAGCGTGGCGTGGCACCCGGGCAGGAACTGCCTTCGGTGCGTACTTGGTTTGCAGGCGATTCGCGCGAAGGTGGCGCGGCACGTGGCGGCCAGGGCCAGGGCCAGGCACGCGGCTTCAGCACCGGCGCCGGTGGTGGTCAGGGGCGCCGTGGCGGCAAACCCGGCGGTGCGGGCACGCGTGCCGGCGGCGCCAACCCGTACGGCGGTTTCTCCGGTGGAGGCCAAGGCGGTAATCGCGGCCAGGGCCGAGGCGGCAACTCCCGAGGTGGTCAGGGCGGTCGCCCGCAAGGCCAGGGGGGCGGCAATCGTCGTCCCGGCGGTGGTGGCAACGGTGGCAACCGGGGTGGTGGCAACCGCGGCGGCAATCGCTGATCGCGCCGATGGCGACCGCTGCCCGCATCTATCACAACGCGCGCTGCTCCAAGTCGCGCGCAACACTGTCATTGCTGCAGGACAACGGTTGTACCTGCGAAGTAGTCAATTACCTGCAGACACCACCCAGCGTGGCCGAACTGACCCAGTTGCTTGATCAACTGGGTATGACTCCGCGCGAATTGATTCGCAGCAACGAACCGGCCTATAGCGAGCTCGGACTGGATGAGCCTACGCTCAGCGACAGCGCCCTGATCGCGGCGATGGCCGCCAATCCTATACTGATCGAACGCCCGATCGTGGTGGTCGATGGCAAGGCTGCCATCGGCCGCCCGCCGGAATCCGTGCTCGCCCTGCTTTAGATTCCGACGACCAGACAACCGCCAGGCCTCGCATCGGCAAAGCCGCCTGCGCCGATGCCAAGGCAGGTGTCTTTGTTGTTCATTCCGGGGCTGTCGTCAGCGGTCAGATATCCAAGTGAAACGCATCGGCGTCCATCCAGGCGGGGAACCGCTCTCTGTGCGCCAGCAAAGGCACTGGATCAAGTACCACGGTAGCAATCTGCTGTTGGGGACCAAGCTCAATCATCGGTTCACCGACCGGGTCGATGATCGCGCTGTCACCTGCGTACGGAAGATCGTTGCCATCCACCCCCACGCGGTTGAGACCGATCACATAGGAAAGGTTTTCGATAGCCCGCGCTCGCAACAGCGTTCGCCAGGGCTGGCGACGCGGCGCTGGCCAGTTGGCGACGAAGATCGACAGGTCGTAATCCATGCCGCCCTCGCTCTGCTCCAGGCGACGGTTGCGCAACCACACCGGAAAGCGCAGGTCGTAACAGACCTGCGGCAGTATGCGCCAGCCTTTCAGATCCACGACCAGGCGCTTGTTACCGCCACCGTATCGCTTGTGCTCGCCGGCCATACGAAACAGGTGCCGCTTGTCGTATTGCTCGAAGCTGCCATCAGGGCGCGCCCAGATCAGACGGTTGTAGACCGTACCATCCTCACGAATGGCCAGGCTGCCGCAAAGTACCGCACCAACCTCCTGCGCCAGCGCCCGCATCCAGGCAACACCCTCGCCATCCATGGTTTCGGCACTGGCCTGCGTATCGTTGCTGAAGCCGGAGAGAAACGTTTCCGGCAACACGATCAGATCGCTGCCACTACCGATAGAACGTACGAGGCCACCGTAGTAATCACGATTGGCCGGCGCATCGTGCCAACGCGTGGCTCCCTGCACCAGGCTTACGGTCAAAGCTTGCATAGACGCTCCGCAGCAGCAGCCATGGTGGCGTCGCTCTTGGCAAAGCACAGACGTACGAGTCGCGTGCCCGGGGCGGTCTCGTAGAACGGAGTCAGCGGAATGGCCGCCACACCCGCGTGCATGACCATCCACTCGCAGAAGGCCACGTCATCCTCATCGCGAATGGCCGAGTAATCCACCAACTGGAAATAACCACCAGGCACATCCAGCAATGTGAAGCGCGAGGAAGCGATGAGCGCGCGGAAACTGTCACGTTTGGCCTGGTAGAACGCCGGCAACTCCAGGTAATGCTCAGGCGAGCTTTCCAGGAATTCGGCGAAGGCCTGCTGCGCCGGATGGAAGCTACAGAACGTCAGGTACTGGTGCACCTTGCGGAATTCGGCCGTTAGCGCCTGCGGCGCTACCGCATAGCCGATCTTCCAGCCAGTGCAGTGGAATGTCTTGCCGAACGAGGACACCACGATGCTGCGCCCGGCCAGTTCCGGATGGCGCAACACGCTTTGGTGATCGGCACCGTCGAACACGATGTGCTCGTAGACTTCATCAGACAGCACCACAATATCGGTGTTGCGCACGATCGCAGCCAGCTCATCCAGGTCCGTACGCGACAGCACCGCGCCCGAAGGATTGTGTGGGCTATTGATCAGGATCATGCGCGTTTTCGCGCTCACTGCATCGCGTACGCGTTGCCAGTCGATGCCGAACGACGGCACAGTCAACGGAATATGCACCGCACGCGCGCCCTGCAACTCGATGGCCGGTTCGTAACTGTCGTAGCAGGGATCGAACACGATCACTTCCTCACCCTGGCGCACCACGGCTGCGATCGCGGCGAACAACGCCTCGGTAGCCCCCGAGGTCACAGTCACCTCGGTCACCGGATCAACCTTGTGCCCGTACAGGCGCTCGGTCTTCAATGCGATTTGCTCGCGCAGGTTGGCCAACCCGATGCCAGGCGCATACTGGTTGCGCCCCTGGGCCATCGCACGCGTCACCGCATCGCGCAACGCCTGTGGCGGCTCGAAATCGGGAAACCCTTGCCCCAGATTGACTGCCTTGTGCTCGACAGCCAGCTGGCTCATCACGCTGAAAATGGTGGTGCCTACTTTCGGCAGCTTGGTTTGAATGGGCATGGATTCGAGGGCTCGGATATCTGGAAGTCTGGACGGCTAATTGGCCGATGCTAGCATGTAGAAAGGGCGAGTGAAGATGAGCGAGAAGTGAGCGATAGAGCCAGGCTCGCCATGGCGTGGTTTTGCGTGGTTTTGCGAGCTTTCGCTTGCTTCCAACCGCTGTTCGCTCACTGCTTGGCTCTCAAGGTAGTGGTCGCTTCGAACAATCGTCATGCACCTGCCGAGTAGTATCTGGCAGGTACTCGGCAAGATAGTCGACGAAGGCGCGCACGCCAGGCAGCAAGCCACGGCGACTAGGATAGACAAAGT
>NZ_DASVMI010000020.1:0-28483 GCF_036384435.1 Dyella sp.
TGCTGGCCGGCCAGCATGTAGGTATTGGTCATGCGAGGCATCGGCAATTGCGCGAACGATTCGCGGCGTCCGTTGCCGGTCGGGGCCATGCCCATGAGCCGCGCATTGAGCTTGTCCTGCATGTAGCCCTTGAGAATGCCGTCCTCGATCAGCGTGGTGCACTCGGTCGGCGTGCCTTCGTCATCGATGCTCAGCGATCCACGACGCCCTTGCAGCGTGCCGTCATCGACCACCGTAACGCCCGGGGCGGCAACGCGCTGGCCGATGCGGCCGGCAAAGGCGGAGCTTCCCTTGCGGTTGAAATCGCCTTCCAGACCATGGCCAATGGCCTCGTGCAGCAGCACGCCAGGCCATCCAGGCCCCAGCACCACGGTCATGGTGCCGGCCGGTGCTTCCACCGCCTCCAGGTTTACCAGCGCCTGGCGCACTGCCTCGTCGGCAAACGCCATGGCGCGCCCCGAGTCGATAAATTCGCGGTAGCCATGACGGCCACCGCCACCGGCATAACCCTGCTCGGTGCGACCGTTCTGCTCGGCAATCACCTGTACGCTCAGGCGCACCAGGGGACGAACATCAGCCGCCAGGGTGCCGTCAGAGCCGGCCACCAGCACGGTATCCATGGTCGCGGCCATGTTGACGATGACTTGCTTGATACGCGGGTCGCGCGAACGGGCATAGGCATCGACCTCGCGAAGCAAGGCGATCTTGTCCGGGTTGGGCAGGCTCTCCACCGGATCAATGGCCGGATACAGCGTGCGCGCCGAATGCAACGCCAGGGGCTTGCCGGCACCATGGCCGTCCTGGGCGATGGCCCTGGCCGCCTTGGACGCCTCCAGCAATTGCGGCAGCACCAGTTCATCGGAATAGGCAAAGCCCGTTTTTTCACCGCTGATGGCGCGGACGCCAACGCCTTGCTCGATGGAATGGCTGCCGTCCTTGACGATGCCCTCTTCCAGCAGCCACGACTCGCTGCGCGAATGCTGGAAGTACAGGTCGGCCGCGTCGATCGACGGCCCCATCAGCTGGGAAAAAACCCGGTCCAGATCGTCGGTGGCGAGACCACCGGGCGTGAGCAGGCGGCTGGTGGCGAGGGCAATGGGTGAATCCATGAGGGTCCGGTTCGGGTGAAGGTACAGGCGTTCAATATGGGGGAGAACGCGGCGGCTTTAAAGCAGGCTGGTCCTACGGCTGCACGATCCAGGTAACATCCGTGCAATCCATGTGAAGGGAACCCCATGAGCGAATCAGACAAGCACGAGCGCTTGCAGCAGGCGGTCGACCACGCCAAGGCACCCGTGAACGAGGCACGTGCACTACTGAAGAAGGATGGGCATCTGCGTGGCAGCCAGACCGGCGTCACCACGGTCATCGCGCTCTGCCTGGGTTTTCTGTCGTTGCTCGCCGTCCTGGCCTTCCATTTCCCGCAATACCTGACCACGCCGGAACTGCGCCACAAGTATTCGGTGGATGTGCTGCGCCAATTGCTGCTGGGAGGCCTGCTGGTCGCTGGCGGCATCGCATTGGGCAACATCGTGCTCAATCGCCGGCGCAACCTCAATCTAGTGGCTCTGACGATGGTGATCGCCGCCGTCGCCCTGGGCGGCTCACGGGTGCCAGTAGGCAATTTCCCCGAGCACACGCCCTATGTCGGGCTCGACTGGTTCATCCTGGACCTGCTCGGCTCAACCCTGATCTTCGTGGCCTTTGAAAAGTTGTTCCCGCTGTACAAGGGCCAGGCGTTGTTTCGCAAGGAATGGCAGACCGACCTGAAGCATTTCGCGGTCAACCATTTCATTGTCGGCCTGATCTTGCTGGTGGTGAACTTCCTGCTGCATCACCTGTTCGGCTGGCTGCAAAGCAGCCAGTTCCAGCAGATGGTCCATGGCATCTGGTTTGTACCGCAGTTGCTGTTGTGCATCCTGGTGGCGGATATGGCGCAATACTGGACCCATCGCGCGTATCACGAGGTTCCCTTCTTATGGCGATTCCACGCCGTCCATCACAGCGTCAAGACGATGGATTGGCTGGCCGGCTCGCGCCAGCACATCCTGGAGCTGATCGTTACACGCGTAGCCGTGCTCGCACCGCTGTACATCCTGGGCTTCAGTGAGGCGGTGATGAATACTTACATCATCGTGGTCGGCTTCCAGGCAGTGTTCAACCATGCCAATGTGCACCTGCCCTGGGGACCGCTGAAATACCTCGTAGTCACGCCGGATTTCCACCATTGGCACCATGCTTCCGATGAAGAAGCGATCGACAAGAACTACGCCGCGCACTATGCGTTTCTCGATTACCTTTTCGGTACGGCGGTGAAGTCTCCGAAGAAATTCCCAGAAAAATATGGCGTGGTCGGCGACTACATGCCCGACGGCTTCGTCAAGCAACAGATGTTTCCCTTTGTCGGCAGCACCGAAGCGATTGCCGTCGAGGAAGCCGCTTCCTGATCTCGATCACCAGCCGGTCGCGCGAAAGCGACCGGCCGGCGCATCAATCGGCCGAGCTGTCGCCGGCCGGGGCCGGCGCATTGGCTGGCGGTGGGGGCAACTTCGGATCCGCTTTATCGATCGGCGTGATATCGGGTTTGTCCCAACTGCCGCTAATGTGATAACGCTTGGCCGCCGCATGATTCAGACCATGGCCGAGCAGCCCTTGTGCCACGACACCGGCCGCCACGCCAATGGGCCCGCCCAGCACCGCACCGACCACTGGCAGGCTGTTGCCAACGTGCGGCACCACATGCACCTGCTGGTCGTAATCCCTGGTTCGCAGACCCGTGCGGCCGGTAATGGAAATGGCAGCCGCCGGGCCGAGGATCTTCATGTTGTTGGTGACGGCATTGCCGTTGCCCAACGTGAAATCGCCGGTGATCGCATCAAAACCCAAGCCCTTGCCGAAAACATCGCCAAAGTCGAGGGTCAGGCGACGTGGCAATTCCAGCACCGAGACCAGGCCGAACAGGCGGCCCACGCCCGGCGCCACCTCGGGGATACGCCCGTTGGCGACGTTGACACTGAGCCTGCCATCCATGTTGGCAAGGTCCATCCCCGAGGGCGAACCGGGCCATGTCGCATCGAGCTGCGCATTGGTCTTGCCGCCCGCGACCAGGTTTCCATACCCGAATGCGGCGAGCATGTCGCCCAGGCTTTGCGCAGCGAAATCGATACGCAGGTGAGTATGACTATTGTCGGGGGTACCGTTCCAGGCGCCGGTCGCGTTGATCTGCACGCTATGCGATTGCGTGCGGATCTGGTCGATATGCATGCCACGCTCGGTCGGCCAGGATTCGAAACGCGCCTCGCCCAGCTTCGCATCGCCAAACCGCAAGTCACCGATCCATAAATGGAAGGGCGGCAAGGCCTTCGGATCGATCCCGGTCACTTCAGGATGCGCGGGTGGTTGCGCGTCGTTACCGGGCACCGTGGCAGAGGATGCCGGCGCCCCCGTGATGTCACGACTGGCCGCTGGCGTGTTGTCCTTGGGCCAGTACAGGCGCTGCATGCGTGCAGTGATGCCGCGCTTGCGCACATCGTCGGTCGGCACATCGAAATGCCCGGCAAGCCCGACACTATCGGTATCGATGCTCAAGGCATTGGGCTGCACGGCTGCCTTGATGTGCATCCTGGCGAACGTGCGACCGAAGATCTGTGCTTCGTCGGTGCTTATGTCGATGCTTTCCAATCCTGGACCACCTGGCCCATTACCGCCGATGGTCGATTGCACCCAGCCGCTGACATCGAGCTTGCCGGCCTGGCCGCGAATGCGCATGCCCTTGTCTGGAAGAGCATCGGGCGTACGGTTGCCGAACATGATGCTGGCCGCCAGCGGCTTGGCCTCCCCATCGGGAAGGCGAAAGCGCCCGCGTGCCACCGAACCCAGCGACATCTGCAGATCCCCGCCATTGACTGGAAGCCCAAGGGCAAGGTGCAACGGCAGGTCGGCCGAGGCTTCCTTCCTGACCGGCAACGGCAGGTTCAGGGCGGTCCCCACCAACGGCGAGTCAATGGTCAACGTCTGGGCCGATTGCCCGTTAGCTGCGGCCGAGGCGATATCGAAGCCGATGGTGTAATCGCTTTGCCCGCTGGCGATATCGTTGAGCCAATGCAACTGCGAATAATCTTTGATCAGCGTCGACAGCTGATAACGTCCGGTCATGCGCGCGGCAAACACCTTATCCGGCTGGCCGGTAGCATCGGCAATGGCCACATCGACCGTGGAAGGCTGATCGCGGAATCGTGTCTGCAAGGGACCTGCATGGAAACCCTTCGCGTTGAAGGTAGCCGGCCCGGTCAACTTGTCGAGCTTGATGTTCCACTCCGGCGCGTTGAAATCGATATCCTTGAGCTGCGCCTGGCCATCGAGCGTAAAATCCTTGGCGTCCTTGATTGGCAGCACCATGTGGAAGCCGAAGGTGGCGCCGCCGGTCAGGCTGAACTTGGATAGCACGTCGGCCTGGTGGCTGGCGATCGGGCTGGATCGCACGAAGTCGATCATCGACGGCCCTGTGCCGGTACCTTGAACGGCAAGGTCCAGCACGGTATCGCCGAAATCCGGGATGGCGGCGGTGGCCTTGTCGACCTTGTTGCCCAACGACTGCCCCGCGCTTGCCTCGACCTGCATGCCGTTGTTGACGAAGTAAGCCACCGCCTTGATGCCATCGGCACGCGGCCAGTTCTTGCCGTAATCGAGCACCAGATCGTTGATCTGGGCACGTGCTTCGAAACGTCCCTCATTATGGCGGAAAGGCCAGTCGCGAAGATCGCCATGAATGAGCACGTCGCCGTGGTCCACCCTGCCGTCGATCAGCGCATGGTCGAGCCAGTCGATGGCCGTTTGCGGCATCGAATCGATTGGCCAGAACAGCTTGGCTGCCGAGACCTTGGCGTGATCGACCGTGGCGTACAAGTCCATCACCGGACGGCCGCCGCTGTCGGGGAGCGCCACCTGGCCGCGTGCCTGGCCGCCAAAATCTTCACCGACGAAATCGAATTGCTCGGTGCCGATGTGAAAGGCATCGTCCTCGTGCCAGAACGCGATATCACCGGCAAGGTTGCTCATCGCCAACGGCTTGCGGAAGGTATGCGGAAAGTTCACCGTCGCCGCTTGCGCCGGCAGGCTCAGCAGCATCGATTCAGCATCACCACGGAATTGGCCATGCAGGCTGTCCAGGCCGGGCAGTTTGCCAACGGCATCGATGGCCATGCCGTCGAACTTTGCGTAGAGATAGGTCAGGCCCTCGCTACGGCTGAAGCGCAGGCCTGCGCTGATGACCTCTCCGCGCGGCTTGCCCTGTCCGAGCCACTGCGCCACGCTCGCAGAAATATGGGGTTTGAGCGCCAGCCACGGCAGCAAGGGTGCCAATTGGAGCTGGCTGGCGGACGCCTCGACACGCGCCTGATCGGTGTCCATCTGATGCATCGCCAGGGCCAGCGCGCCCCCATCATCGGATAGCCAGCGCACGTCATAGCCGTCGGGGGTGTGTCGCAACTGGGCCGTCCCGTGCAGCGGGGGCGCATCGACCTGCGCGCTCTCGGGCGTCTTTACCGCAAGCTGATCGAGATCGAAGCGCGTGAGGTTGCGGGACACCTTGCCGTGATCCCAATCGAGCCAACTGGAAAAACTGCCTTGCCCGCCGACCACCTCATAACCGCCGAGGTCGATGCCGACGAGCATGTCGCGCAGGTCGGCGTGCGAGGCATGGAGCCATAGGCGCCCTTGGGCACCGTCCTCGCGAAAATCGGCCGCGCCGCGAAGGTGTCCGGTGGTGCCGTCACGATGCAGCAAGAGGCCAGCACGGATACGTCCGTGCTGCCGGCTCACGCGCACCTGATCGGCGATCACGGTGTAATGGCGATCGCCGATTTTTTCGTCGATATCCAGTCGCAGGTCATCCAGCCACAGGCCTACCGAAAGGCGCCCGAGCGACACGCTCTGGCGATCCTGTCCGCCGGTCACACCAAGGCCATTGATGTGCCAGGTGCCGTCGATCTCGCGCGAGAGATCCAGTTGCAAGCCACGCGCGCGCAAATTGACCAGATGCCTGGAGGGCAGCAGCCACCCGCCAAAATCCAGCTTCAACTCAGCCTCGGGAATATGTAGCGGCTTGCCTCCGCCCTCGCCTGGGCCGATGGTGAGATCGTGCAAGACAAAGGACGGCCCCGAGCCCTGCCAGCGACCCTCCATGCCCGCAAAACTCACCGGGCGATGCAGGCGGCCGCTCAGTTGCGTGGCCACCCACTGCGGATGCTTCGCCACCATGGGCAGGAACAACTGCGTCAACGCGACAAGCACGGCCAGCGTAATCACCGCGATACCGGCTATCCAGCCCAATGCACGCGCCAGGCGGTGCAGTCCCTTATGCCAGGCCTTGCTCATGCGGACGGCATGGAAACCGGGAAAGATGGACCCATGCGCGTTTCAAACGCCCGCGACCGGCATGGCGCGAGCCAGTCGCGCCAGTGCGGTGCCGGGGGAGTCTTACAACAAGACCACATCGAATTGTTCCTGGGAATAATGTTCTTCGGCCTGGAAGCGTATGCTTTTGGAGATGAACTCTTCCAATTCGGCCACCGCGGCGGATTCTTCCTCCAGGATCCGGCCCACCACCTTGGGACTGGCCATGACCAGCAATTTCTCCGCATTGAACTGACGAACGGCACGAGTGATCTCACGAAAGATCTCGTAGATCACGGTCTCGGCCGTCTTGACCGTGCCTCGCCCGCCACAGGCAGGGCACGGCTCGCATAGCTGACGCTCCAGGCTTTCGGTCGTGCGTTTGCGCGTCATTTCGACCAGTCCCAAGGCCGACATCGGATAGACGGTGGTCTTGGCGTGATCGCGGGCGAGGCCTTTCTCCAGCATGCGCAACACCTGTCGACGGTGCTCCTCGTCGGTCATGTCGATGAAGTCGATGATGATGATGCCGCCCAGATTACGCAGGCGCAGCTGGCGTGCCGCCGCCTGGGCCGCTTCCAGGTTGGTGCGGTAGACGGTTTCCTCCAGGTTGCGCGTACCCAGGTAACCGCCGGTATTGACGTCGATGGTGGTCATCGCCTCGGTCTGGTCGACGATCAGGTACCCGCCGGACTTGAGCGGCACTTCTTTTTTCAAGGCGCGCTGAATTTCGTCTTCCACACCGTAGAGGTCGAAGATCGGCCGTTCACCGACATAGTGTTCGACGCGATCATCCAGGCTGGGCATGAACTTGTGCACGAACTTGACCACTTTTTCGTGCGTTTCGCGCGAATCGACACGCACCTTCTCGATGTCCTCGGTCAGCATGTCGCGCAGGCTGCGCAACGGCAAGGAGAGTTCTTCGTAGACGCGCTCGCCGACCCGGGCCTTGGCGATATTCTCCTGCACCACGCGCCACACCTTGCCCAGATAGGTCACGTCGAACGCCAGCGACTCGGCTGACTGGCCCTCGGCATTGGTGCGCACGATGTAACCGAGCGGGTTTTCGCCGGTCAGCGATGTCATGACCTCCTTGAGACGCTGACGCTCGGACTCTTCCTCGATGCGCGTGGAAATACCCATCGTGCGGGCATGCGGCAGCAATACCAGGTAGCGCGAGGGTATGGACAGGTGCGTGGACAGGCGCGCGCCCTTGCTGCCGATGGGGTCCTTGACCACCTGTACCACGATCTCCTGTCCCTCGTGCACCAGTTCGGAGATCGAAGGTACATGGCCGCCATGGTTGCTGAGCTGCGGCTCAGCCCCTTCGACCGCTGGCAGCGGCGGCCGCACGATGTCCGAGGCATGCAGGAACGCAGCGCGTTCCAGGCCTATTTCCACGAACACCGCCTGCATGCCTGGCATCACACGCTGGACACGGCCCTTGTAGACATTTCCCACGTAGCCACGCTTGGAGGCACGCTCGACGTGCACCTCTTGCAGCATGCCATTCTCGACCACACCGACGCGGGTCTCGCGTGGTGTGACATTAATCAGGATTTCTTCGCTCACCGCACCCTCCCGTGATCCGACTTTATAGCGGTTGCGAGAGGAAGCTGTCGATGCGTGCGCAGACGCCTTGTGACGCTGTCAGCGCTCGTCGCGCGCCGCCCCCTCCCTCACGTCGCCCTCGACAGCCGCCCCGGCCATGATGGCCGCTGGCGAGCTGCTGAGGCTGGCCCGTTGCAGCGGCAGGAAATCGGGGTACTCCCGTTGAACGAAGGAAACCAATCCCTCCCTGACGCGACAGCGCAGGTCCCAGGCCCGCCCCGAATCTGCCGCACTGACCAGAGCGCGCAACTGAATCGCCCGATCCGTGGCGTCGACCAGTTGCAGCACGCATACACGCCGGTCCCACTCCGGCGCCTCCTCGCACAGGCGCTGTAGCTGGGCTCTCAACGGATCGAGCGGCATACGGTAATCCACCCACAGAAAGACTGTGCCGGTGATTCGCGACGTGGCCCGCGTCCAGTTTTCAAATGGATTCTCGATAAAAAAATTCAGCGGCACCACCAGACGGCGCTCGTCCCAGATGCGTACGACCACGTAAGTGGCGCCGATCTCCTCGATGCGTCCCCATTCGTTCTGCACTATCACCACGTCGTCCAGACGGATGGGCTGAGTCAACGCAATCTGCACGCCAGCGATCAGGTTGCTCAGCACCGGCTTGGCCGCGAAACCGATCGCGATGCCGGCCACGCCTGCTGAGGCCAGCAGTCCCGTGCCCAGTTGCCGCACCGCGGGGATGGTCATGAAGATGGCCGCAGCTCCTAGCAGCACCACGCCGGTCATGGCAATGCGCCCGAGCACACGCACTTGAGTGACGACTTGGCGGGCACGCAGGTTATCTTCGCGGTCAACCGGGTAGAGGTGCATGGCCACCAGCTGCATCGCTCCCAGGCAACGCACCGCCAGCCAGGTCACGATGGCAATCAGCAGAACCAGCAGCAGGTGATTGACCGGATCAAGCCAGCGAAAGACCTCGATATCAGGTGTCAGATGCAGGCTGACGGTGAACATCAGCACCGGGATCAACCATTCCATCGGCGGATTGGCTCGCCCGACCACGGACGCGGTGAATGGGTGGCGCCGCGCCAGGCGACGCAGAAACAGGAACGCCAGGCTGCGCAGCACCAGCGCCAAGACCAGCGCGGCGGCCACGGCCAGACCCAGTCGCCCCCAGGGATGATGAGCCCAGAACAGAGAGAAATCGTCGAACATGGCGCTCCTGCCGCCTGAAAATCACTTCATCACCCTGCCGCACCCGATGTTCATGCAGCGTGGGCAGAATATGAATGCATGACCGGCCACCCCCTTGATCCCGCCCCCGCCCCGATCCTGCCCGATGTATGGCAACCGGGGATACGCCTGGTGTTTTGTGGTACCGCTGCGGGGGCTCGCTCGGCACGCGAGCGGGCCTACTATGCCCACCCCGGCAATCGTTTCTGGCCCACCCTGCACGAAGTCGGATTGACACCTCGGCGTTTACAACCTCAGGAATTTCCGCTGCTGCCGACCTTTGGCATCGGCCTGACCGATGTCGCCAAGCACCATGCCGGCAATGACAACCAGTTGCCGCCTGGTGCTTTCGATGCACAGGGCCTGCGCGCGAAGGTCTTACGCTGGCAACCCCGATGGCTCGCCTTCACCAGCAAGGCTGCTGCGCGAGCGGCGCTAGGCGACGACGCCGGGTATGGCCTGTGCCGGCAACGCATCGGCAACACGCAGCTGTTCGTACTACCCTCGCCGTCGGGACAGGCACGCGGGCATTGGAACGTGGAGCTATGGCGGATGTTGGCGGCGTTGGCCAGAAGGGATGAATGAGAGCCATCAAGCGCGTTGGGTTTCCACACAACGATGGTTTTGCACCGTCAGTCACGACCATCGCGTCCAGCCTGGCTGGCAATGCAGGCGCCGCCATCCACCCCGATCGCTGACTGGCATGAAGACCAGGACTTTCTTCAACAGCAACAGCAACGTCGACCCGATCGCTGCGCCGGCGCCACGGATGGCACGTGCGTGACTACCGCACGAGGCGCCTGAAATCCACGATGGCCGCCCATGCTGGCCTCGACCGAGTCATGCCACGGATAGCAGCCCCCGCGCGGGCACAGCCAGCTCGGTGCCAACCTCGCCCCTGACTACAGCGTCAAGCGTCGCCTCCCGTGGTCAGGCCGGGGCTTTGGAGAATCAGTTGTTTGACCGCCTCGTAATAGCGCACGTAGCCGGTGCAACGGCAGATGTGATCATCGAGCGAATCCAGGACAACCTGCTCCACCTGGTCGCGTGGTACGGGATGTCGCTGCAGCCGTTCGATCAACACCGTCACCCCGTTCACCAGTCCCGGCGTGCAATAACTGCATTGAAACGAAAAGTGGTCAAGAAACGCCTGCTGCACATGGGACAAGGCCGTCACGTTACCGGCAGCATCACGCGTTGCATGCCCTTCGATGGTGCGGATGCATTGCCCGTTGAGCGATAAAGCGCCGGTGATGCAAGCTGGAAGTTTCTCGCTGGTGCCATCGTCACGATCATGAATGATGATGCAGGCATGGCACACGCCCAGGCCACATCCATAGCGCGTCCCGGTAAGGTTCATGTATTCCTGCAGGAATTCAATCAGCATCAGGTCGTCTGGCACGGCGACCGGGCCCACACGACGGCCGTTGATGGTAAGCGAAAGAGGTTGGGTCGAGCGTGTCATGCCAGTGCAGCCTTGATGCGTTCGGGCGACAACGGCAACTCGTAAAAGCGTTTGCCGGTCGCATGCGCCACGCCGTTGGCGATGGCGGCTACCACAGGGATCATCACCACTTCGGCAATGCCCTTGGGCGGATCAGAGGGGCTCAGCGGCGGCAGGTATTGTGCAGTCTGCCGCCACACGGCGACATCGCTTGCACGCGGCAGCCGGTATCGATTGAAATTCCACTGGCCATTGCCCGGCCCCTCTTCGTAGCGTGGCAGCTCCTCATACAGGGCATGGCCGATGCCCATGGCAATGCCACCTTGATGCTGGCCGGAAACGAAGGCTGGCACGATCATGCGTCCACAATCCATGACATGATGATGCGAGAGCAGATCTACTTCACCAGTGCCGGGATTGACCGCCAGCTCTACCAGGGATGCGTGCGGCGCATAATAGACCACGCCCGCTTTGTTCCGCTGAGTCGGCGGGTAGTCCACGCTGACGCGTGGGACAAAGGTGTAACCATGCGTGCTTTCATCGGCCGCGCCGCCGTATCGCACGGCAAGCGCGTCAATGGGCGCCTCATACGTGCCGCTGCCCATCGGGAACCTGGCTGATGCCCAAGCCCAGCGATTGAAGGTGTGTACCGTGGCGCCCGTGACCAGGCCACGCTGATGCGCAACCATGGCGATACGCTCAAAAGAAAGCGGCTCAAGCGACGGCGCAACAAGCATGCCATCGACCCACCGCGCATCTTCCCGGCGAATCGACAAGGGGGCTGCCTGGCCACCGCCAGAACCGTTGCCCCAGATCGCCATCGCCGCCGGCCAGATACCATAGTCAAACAGGACGCGTGCTGCCTCGCGAGTGGCATGACTCATGTAAAAGGCCGAATTGGATGCGCTCGCCGGCGAGGTCAAGGTCGGCACCCAGTGCGGATTCTTCGAGAATCGATCCTCCTCGGCCTGCGTGTTGCCGTAGGGATTCTCGTTACTGACCAGCTTCAGCTCAGGCCAGTCGACGACTGCAAACTCTACCGTCTGCGCCGGGCGACCCAGCATGTCGGTCACCACCTGTATCTGTGAGGTAGTGGCCCCCGTTCCGATCTCGGTAACGACGTGGCGCAACCGGATGCCACCCTTGGCATCGAACTGGATTTGCGCAATCGCCGCTTCCGCGCCCGTGCCGTAATCCTTTTGCACACAAGCAAAGCCGACGCCATAAAAATAGCCAGGGCGTTTGGCTTCGTAGACTTTCTTGCGCCTGTCGCGCTCGCGCCACAGCGGATGAGCGGCCGCGTTGTCCAGCAATTCGTGCGCTCGCATGGAGCCGGCCGGCACAGCACCCTGGGTATTTTTCATGCCAGTATGCAAAACATTGCGCCGACGCAATTCGATTGCGTCGATGCCAAGCACCTGGGCGATCTCATCGACCATCATTTCCATGGACGTCATGCTTTGCAGTGTGCCAAAGCCACGCATCGATCCGGCCGTGACTGCACGCGATGCATGCACGGTCACCGATAAATCGTTGAGTGGAAAATAGTAGATGGACTGTATGGCAGTGGCAGCGACCTGGCCTACGGCGGCGCTGAAATTTGCCGTGCCGCCGCCGTCCGCGGCCATCTGGCTTTTGAGGGCCGTGAATTTTCCGGTATGCGTATCGACTGCGATCTGTGTGTCGAACCAGAAAGCATGCCGCTTGATGGCACTCTGGAAGTGCTCCCAGCGGTCAAGCGCGAGCCTCACCGGCCGCCCGTCGCCATAAAGCGCAGCCATAGTGACGTAATAAGGAAAACTGCTGTGCTCTTTCTGACCATAGCCCACGGTGCTGGTGGGATAAAAGCGGAAGGCGTCAATGCCGAGGCGACTGGCCTTTGCCATCGTCATGGCTTGAGTGGCGACCACATATGGCGCCTGGGTGGCGGCAACCAGATGAAGCGTCCTGGTAGCCCGGTCATACCATGCAGTGCCGTTATCAGGCTCCAGTGCCGCCGGGTCGACCGACTGAGAGGCAAATTGGCGTTCAAACACACGTTGACCGGGCGGCGGGGCGGCAAGCAGGTCGGCAATGGTCTTGGCATGCGCCGCCACCGCCTCATCTGTGTCCGGGCCCTCATGGATCATAGGCGAGAACACATCATCGTCGTAAGGCGTGGCGCCGCCAATACGCACGAAGCGTGAGACGCCATAAGGCGCGCGCTCTACCGGCGCTCCTTCGCTCCCCCACCTGATCACAGCAGGGTCAAAGTGGAGTCTGGCCTTGGCTGCGCGAAACCGCGGGTAGTCGTGATAGACCAGTAGTGCGGCGGGCTGACCAAGCATCGTCGGCACGGTGCCCTCCGCCAGCAATAATTGGCCGTAGAAATCTGGTTCAGGCATGGCGACGCCATCGCGCTTCAGATCGGCAGCGACGACGAGTCGGTCTGGCTTGAGGCCATCGTCGAGCATCGACAGGTCGACGCCTTCGTACACGCGATCGCAGCGCGTGGTGCGAATCATAAAAGCATACGCTTGCTGCTGCGGCCAGCCTGGCATGTCGCGCGCCCTGATGTCGAAGGCGAACACTTTCGAGCCGGTGATCTTGCTTATACCGTCCTGCCGGAAGCGAATATTCCCGGCTTGGTCGAGCCAATGCGGTGATGCCACCAGACGGGCATCGGCGGCGCTTGACGCTGCCAGCAGTCGAGCCAACGGCGCGACGGTCGCCGTGACACCAAGTGCTGCTGCGGCGCGCAGGAATTCCCGTCGGGTCATACCGTGGCGATTCATCGGGACACACTCGCGGCAAACGCCGGTTCTGACACGCTGGTGACGTGGCGACAGGCGCGGCCACCACGGTTGACACGAGTGACATACCTGTTCGCCGAATAACACGCCAGGAGCCATCCAAGGCCAGCCTGATCGTGAGCGCCACACACCGTAAGCGGTCGACAATCGAGCAGAGGAAACGAAGTCTTTTTCATGGGTTCAATGTCATCCGTAGAACCGACGCGACGTCGCGCAAACCGTATTCATCCATATGTCAGTCACCTGCAAGAGCATTGCATGACGCCATGTCTCCCGCGGTTACGCTACCTCAGCCTACAAGGCACATCCTGTCCGCGACATGCGCCATCTCCGATTTACGCTGTAGTACAAGATTCTGCGTGCTGTAGGGATCATCCCGTGGCGATGTCAGATAACTTATGCGCAGGAAACTTTGTCACGGAATCGGATGCGAAGGACTCATCGAGTCAGGGGTAAGGCACTCCAGACCATGCACGCGATTTTCTGGATCAGCATGAGCATGTTGTCAACCAGATGGCCTTGACCAAACGCAGCGCGTGCGCCCGCGCATGGGGCTCTCGGTCAAGATGGGAGACGTCGGTGTAACACAGCCACTCGCACGTAGCCGGCTGCTAGCGAAAGCTGGCCTTCATAGGCATCGCGCGTGGCCACAAAGGCCCATCAATCACTTGGCGTATGGCGCAAGCCGCTCACGTCACGCTCGCGCACCAGCGACGCCTGGTTGGACCAGGCGGTGCGAATGTAGGTGACCACGGCAGCCACATCGGCATCGCTCAGTTGTTGTGCGAACGGCGGCATCGAATATGGCCGCGGATTGGCCTGCGTCGCCGGAGCGAAGCCACCCAGCAACACCACACGCGTGGCATTGGCACCGCTGGGCTCGATGACCGACGCATTGCCATCCAGGCCCGGGTAGATATCGCTTTTGCCCTTGCCGTCGCTACCGTGACAGTCACTGCAGTATTGCTTGTAGACATCCTTGCCATGATCGGCCAGCGCCTTGGTGTCGAAGGAAACATCCTGGACCGGCGGCACGGGACGTGCGGGCAACGAGCGCAAGTATTGGGCGATCGCACCGAGATCTTCGTCGCTCATGTGCTGCGTGCTGCGCACAACCACTTCGGCCATCGGACCAAAGGCGACACCACGCGTCGACTTGCCGGTCTTGAGCAGGTCAACGATGTCCTGGTCGGTCCAGCCTTCCAGGCCACCATGGGCCTGCGTACTCAGGTCCGGGGCAAACCAGTTCTGTTCAGGCATCTGCCCGCCGGAAAGACTGATGTCGTCGCGTGCGCCGCCCAAGGCGTCGCGCGCGATGTGGCATTCGTTGCAGTGACCCAGGCCCTGTACCAGGTAGGCACCTCGATTCCACGTTGCCGAACGAGAAGCATCGGTCTGGTATTGGCCCTCCTTGAAATACAGTGCACGCCAGGCCTTGAGGCTACCGCGCACGCTATAGGGAAAATCCAGAGCTGGCGGGTTCGACGGCCGGCTGACGGCGGGCAAGGATTGCAGGTACGCGAAGATGGCCAGCGCATCGTCTCGATGCACCTTGGTGTACGAGGTATAGGTGAATACCGGATACAGGTATTGGCCGTGTCGCCCCCTGCCACTATGCAAGGCCTGCCAGAAATCCTCGAAGCTCCAGTCGCCAAGACCTGTCGCCTTGTCGGGCGTGATGTTCGGCGCGGTGATATTGCCAAACGGTGTGGCCAACGCCCTGCCCCCGGCATACGGTGCGCCGCCCTGCTCGGTATGGCAGGCGGCGCAGTCGCCGATGGTCGCCAGGTAGTGACCTCTGGCGATCAAGGCCGGATCGCGCAGTGTCGCTTCAGCCACCTTGCTCGCCGAGCGTGGCACCGGCGCGATGCTGCCCCCCCAGGACAACCAGGTGACCGCTACCGCGATCAGGACCACCAGGGCAAGCACGAAGCGCAGGAAAATCTTCATGCGCCGCTCTCCTTGCCGCCGAGCACGCCACAGTGCAGAGGCGGATTGACCGAACCGGCCGGCTGTGCGTGCATGTCGGCAGGCAACTGGCGCGTTGCCAGATAAGCCGATACGGCGGTGATATCCGACTCGGTCAGGCGCCCGGCTATCTGGGCCATGCAATCGGGTGCCACCGTGGCGCGCGTGCGCGTACGCCAGGAACCCAATTGGGAACTGACGTAGTCATAGGGCAATCCCACCAGGCCTGGGATATCCGGTTGCACCCCCGTCAGCTCGCTTCCATGGCATGCGCTGCATGCCGGTACCTTGAGCGCGGCATCGCCTTGTGTCACCAGCGCCTGACCGCGCTTCATCGCTTCATGGGAAACCCTGGGAACCGGTGACGGACTGTAAGGTACCTGCTGTGCGGCAAAGTATTGCGCGATCTCCTGCATGTATTGCGCGCTCAGGTAGCGCACGGTGTATTCCATGGGCGGATATTTGCGCAGCCCCTGTTTGAAATCCTGCATCTGGCGCGCCAAGTATCCCGCCGGTTTGCCAGCCAGCCGCGGAAAGAATCCCGTATCGGGCGTGCCCTCGCCATGCGTGCCATGGCAGGCTGTGCAAGCAGCGATGCGTTGCTGCAAGGTGTCCGGTGGCATATCGTTTGGCGGCTGATCAGCCGCCTGCGCCGCGAACGTGGTGGCAAACCCCAAGGCCACGGCAGCCAGGAGGGCCACGCCATGGAACACATGCACTGCCTGCCGGGCTGTTGTGATCATGAAGCGATTATAGGCGCGACTGACCGAGGTCCCATGGATGCGACACGATGTCCGACCTGCGCTGCGACGCGGGCGTAGCCCCTGAACCGATACCTGCATTTCAAGCACTTACTCCTTGCTGCACACCAGCATTGGGGAGAGGGGCAGCCTGATAAGCTGCCGTGACGCGACATCCTGCCGCATATCCGGGGAGAACTTTAAGTGATTCGTCCATCGTTCCTGCACGGCCTGATCATTGCCAGCCTGCTGTGCGCCAACGCCGCCTACGCCTCGGATGACACCACGGACGTCTGGGCGTCCATCGGCCAGTTGCATCAGCGCATGGATGAGGGAGCCTTGACCAGCCAGTCGCTGGTGGATCAGTTCAATCGGCGCATTGCGCGCATCGATCAGGCAGGTCCGACGCTGCATGCGGTGATCGAACTCAATCCCGATGCGGACAAGCAGGCCGCTGCCCTGGACAGACAACGAAAGGGGCACGCGCCAGTTGGCCCGCTCTACGGCATTCCCGTGCTGCTCAAGGACAACATCGATACCGTGGGCCCGATGCTGACTACCGCCGGTTCGCTCGCATTGGCCACGAATCCGGCCTCGCACGATGCCAGTCTGGTCGAACGGCTGCACACGCAGGGCGCTCTGATCCTGGGCAAGGCAAACCTGAGCGAATGGGCCAACATGCGCTCCAATCATGCCAGTAGCGGCTGGAGCGCGCGCGGCGGCCAGACGCGCAACCCCTATGTGCTCGACCGTAATCCTTGCGGCTCCAGTGCGGGCTCGGCTGCCGCCGTGGCCGCCGGCCTGGTGACCGTAGCCATTGGCAGCGAAACCGACGGCTCGATCATCTGCCCTGCCGCCAGCAACGGCCTGGTCGGCATCAAGCCGACCCTGGGCCTGGTCAGTCGCACCGGCATCATTCCGATCAGCCACAACCAGGACACCGCAGGTCCCATCGCACGCAGCGTGGCGGATGCCGCAGTCGTATTGTCGGCCATTGCCGGTAGCGATCCCCATGATTCGGCTACGGCTGACGCGGACAGGCACGCTACCGACTACACACGCTTCCTCGATCCCGATGGGCTGAGAGGCAAGCGGATCGGCGTGGTCCGCGCACTGGCGGGGTCCGAACCCAATGCCGATCGCGCCCTGGAACAGGCCATTGCGGTGATGAAAGCCCAGGGGGCCATCATCGTCGACCCGGTCGAACTACCGCACTTGCATGAGCTTGGCGATCCGGAAATGACCGTGTTGTTGTACGACCTCAAGCACGACATGAATGCCTACCTGGCAGCACGTGGCGACACGCGGATGAAAACGCTGGGCGATCTCATTGCCTTCAACCGGCGCGAGGCCGATCGCGAGATGCCCTATTTCGGTCAGGAGCTATTCGAACAAGCGCAAGCCAAGGGCGCGCTGACCGACGATGCTTATGTCCAGGCCCTGGAAAAAGCCAAGCGACTAGCCGGACCGCAAGGCATCGACGCCGCCTTGCAAGCCAAGCATCTGGATGCATTGCTTGCCCCCTCCTGGGGGCCGGCTTTCGTTACGGACCCCGTGCTTGGCGACCATGTCGTCAGTGGCGATCCGACCGTGGGAGGTGCCTCACAACCGGCCGCCGTTGCCGGCTATCCCTCTATCACCGTGCCGGCAGCGTATGCGCATGATCTGCCGATAGGCATCGTGTTTTTCGGTAAAAAGTGGAGTGAACCGACGTTGATCTCGATTGCCTATGGTTTCGAACAGCACAACATGCCGTTCAGGCGACCGCGTTTTCTCAACACAGTTGGTGGAACACCACAGGAGTAAGCCAGTTACGGTTGCCAGAAAATGACCATGCCATGGTAAGTACCCTGCCTCCATCGCCGAGCGAACGCGTGCAAGAATGAGTGCTCTTTGCCCTTGGAGCCGCACATGAAAGGATTATCTTTTCTCACCGCGAGCATCGCACTGGTGCTCGCCACACACGCTCAAGCCGCCACGCCACCTGCGCCACAGCATTATTCCAACGCTGCGTGGACGCAGCCGCAAAAGCCTTTTCGCATCTACGGCAATACTTACTACGTCGGCTCGCATGGGCTCTCGGCAATCCTGGTGACATCACCGAGAGGACATATCCTCCTGGATGGCACGTTGCCCGAGAATGTGCCCATGATCGAAGCGAATATTCGTGCTCTTGGCTTTCGCCTCGAGGACGTCAAGCTGATTCTCAATTCGCATCCCCACTTCGATCATGCAGGTGGCATTGCGGCCCTTGCGCACGATACCGGCGCGCAGGTCGTAGCAAGCGCCAAGGCAGCCAAGGCGCTCAAGCTCGGCGGTGAAGATCCGGACGATCCTCAATACGGCGACGCTTCACCATATGCGAAGGTCGAGCACGTGCGCATCGCTGATGGCGGCGAGACCATCAAGCTTGGGCCGTTGGCCTTGACCATGCATCCGACACCAGGTCATACGCCGGGTGGCACGGCATGGACATGGACCTCCTGTGAGCAAACTCGCTGCCTTTCGATGGCGTATGTCGACAGCATCGCCCTCCTTACTGCGAACAATGGCCATTATCGTTATACCGATCCTGCCCATCCCGAACGCATTGCCGATTTTCGCGGCACCATCGATACGCTCGCCAAACTGCCGTGCGACATCATGATTGCACCGCATCCCGATTCGATTAATCTCATCGAGAAGGCGACACAGCACGGCGGCAACAACCCCGATGCACTGATCGATCCGAATGCCTGCAAGGCCTACGCGGCAAAAGCCCAGGTCAACCTCGACGAGCGCATCGCCAAGGAAAATGCCAAGTCAAAATCACCCGCGCGCTGATGCACTGACGACTATCAGGTCATGCCACCTGACTTGCGCACGATCAGCATCGCCAACTCAAGCGATTGCTCATAGTTGAGGCGAGGGTCGACGGTTGACTTATACGCGCGATCGAGATCGGTTTCCGACAAGTCGCGCGCACCGCCCATGCACTCGGTGACATCTTCACCGGTCAGCTCCAGGTGCACGCCGCCCAGGCGTGTACCTGCAGCCGCATGAATATCGAAAGCCTGGTCGAGTTCACCGCGAATATTGTCGAAACGGCGTGTCTTGTAACCGTTTGACGTACTTTCGGTATTACCGTGCATAGGATCGGCTACCCAAAGCACACGCCTGCCTGCGCGGCGCACGGCTTCAAGCAGGGGGGGCAGCGCGCTGGCAATCTGCGCATTGCCCATGCGATGAATAAGCGTAAGGCGGCCCGGTTCGTCGCCTGGGTTGAGCACATCGATCAGGCGCAGCAGATCGCCTGGCTTGACCGAGGGGCCGACCTTCACCGCGATCGGATTACGAATGCCACGGAAATATTCCGTATGCGCACCATCCAGCGCAGCCGTACGCATGCCGATCCACGGAAAATGCGTCGACAGGTTGAACCAGCCAGCGTGACGGGGAACCTGCCGTGTGAGCGCCTGCTCGTAATGCAGCAGCAAGGCCTCATGGGACGTGAAGAAATCCACCCGCGTGAAATTGGCCACTGGCCCGGACAAGGTTTCCATGAAGCGCAGCGAGTCGCTGATACCCGCCACCATGCGGCGGTACTCGCCTGCCAGGGGAGAATGCTCCACCCAGGCCAGATCCCAGTACTCGGGATGATGCAGGTCGGCGAAGCCGCCATCGATCAATGCACGCACGAAATTCATCGTCAGCGCCGAGTGCGCGTGTGCCTGGATCAGGCGCTGCGGATCGGCACGACGTGCTTGCGCAGTAAATGCGGGGGCATTGATCAGGTCGCCGCGAAAACTGGGCAGCGTCACGCCATCGCGAGTTTCCATGTCGGTCGAACGCGGTTTGGCATATTGCCCGGCGAAGCGTCCGACACGCAGCACCGGCTTCTTCAGGCCGTGCACCATGACCAGGCTCATCTGCAGCAGTACCTTGAGCCGGTTGGAAATGATCGGGCTGGTGCAATCAGCAAAACTCTCCGCGCAATCGCCGCCCTGAAGCAGGAATCGCTTGCCTTCCTGGGCGTCGGCCAGTGCCTGCTTGAGCGCGAGCACCTCCCACGAGGTCACCAGCGGCGGCAGGGAGGCCAGCTGCGTCGTGCAACGGGCCAGTTCCTGCGCGTCCTCGTAATGGGGCTGCTGCAAGGCGACGCGCTGCTGCCAGCTGTCGGGAGACCAGTCAGCGGTATCGTGGGCGGAAACGGCGAGCATATTCATGGCACGGACCATCGAAGGTTTTCGATCAGGCAGGACGCTTGCGCAGCGTCGCCACCAGGATGAGGGCAATTAACACGATGTACCAGAAGGAAGTCCACGCAGGCATCGGCAAACCGAGAATTGGCTCGACCTTGGCACACTCCCCGGAGCCGGTGAATACCATCTGCAACACCTTGTGGAACGGAAAGGTGTTCATCATGTAACCCAGGTTCGGGCCACAGGACGGAATCTCGTCAGCCGGTAACGTCTGCAACCACAAGTGGCGCCCCGCCACGGCCAGCCCTGCCAGGCCGCCGACCACAGCGCCAAGGGTAAGGCCCCAGCGTCCACCACCCTTGGGGGCAAACATCGCTCCGAGCAGGAAGAACAACGCCATCACCATGAAACCAATGCGTTGGAAAATGCATAGCGGACACGGCTCCATGTGCAGCACGTGTTCGGCGTAAAGCGCGAAGCCGAGCAAGCCCAGGCAGACAAGTAGCCCGACGAGGCAGACAGTGCGATATGACCAACGGAACGGATTCATGAAGGAGACGCCGGATTGGGATGTTGCGAGGCAGCAACCTTAGCCCTTTTGGACGGTGGTGGCTATGTGAATGCTTCGATTATGGAACACCGGTTCGACGGGGAGTTCCCGGCATGCGCCTGTTGCCGTCACTTGCCGTAGTCATACGGGTAACCCGGCGACTTTCGGTCGTGCAAGGTGTGCCACGCCATAACAAAAAAACCCCGGCGCTAGCCGGGGCTTTTCTAGATCAGCACATCGACGCAGGCTTACTCGGCGTCAGCCACTTCGGTGCGCGGACGATCCACCAGCTCGACGTACGCCATCGGAGCATTATCGCCGACGCGGAAACCGCACTTGAGGATGCGCAGGTAGCCGCCGGGACGCTCGCGGTAACGCGGGCCCAGTTCGACAAACAGCTTGCCTACGGCCTGCTTGTCACGCAGACGCGCGAACGCAAGACGACGATTGGCAACGCCATCGGTCTTGGCGAGGGTAATGAGGGGCTCGGCCACGCGGCGAAGTTCCTTCGCCTTGGGCAGGGTGGTGCGAATCAGCTCGTGCTTGATCAGCGACGCAGCCATATTCTTGAACATGGCTTCGCGGTGGCTGCTCGTGCGATTGAGCTTGCGACCGGATTTCTGGTGGCGCATGGCAATTACTCTCTAGTCTGTTGTTATGAAAAGCCGGTCACGATGATCCGACTTCCCGCGGTTACCCGCTATTCAAGGCTCTAAGAACGCCTTGTTATAAGAGCACGGCCTCTGCGGACCGTGTTTTCCATCTAGCTGGAAGGCCAGCTGTGCAACATCAAGGGCGACCGCTGCCGGTCGCCCTTGATCTGATCAACCCAGCTGCATGCCGTGCGAAAGGCCCGGCGGCGGCCAGTTTTCGAGCTTCATGCCCAGCGCGAGGCCACGACCGCCAAGGACATCCTTGATTTCGGTCAGCGACTTCTTGCCAAGATTCGGCGTCTTGAGCAGCTCCACTTCGGTCTTCTGTACGAGATCGCCGATGTAATAGATGCTCTCGGCCTTCAGGCAGTTGGCCGAACGAACAGTCAGTTCCAGATCATCGATCGGGCGGAGCAGAAGCGGATCGAACCCACCCTTCTCAGCCTTGTCGGTGGCGCTCTCGCGACGCGAGAAGTCACCGAACACCGACAACTGATCGTTGAGGATTTCAGCGGCCTTGCGAACCGCGTCTTCCGCACCGATGGTGCCGTTGGTCTCGATATCCAGCACGAGCTTATCGAGGTTGGTGCGCTGCTCGACGCGAGCGGCGTCCACTTCGTAGGCCACGCGCAGTACGGGCGCGAACGAAGCGTCCAGTTGCAGGCGGCCGATCGGACGTGCCTCGTCATCCGGATGCTGCCGCGAGCTGGCCGGCTGATAGCCGACGCCACGACGCACCTTCAGGCGCATATTGAGGGCGATGTCCTTGGTCAGGTGACAGATCACGTGTTCCGGATTGATGATCTCCACCGAATGGTCGACCGCGATATCACCGGCGGTCACCACGCCCTTGCCTTTCTTGGCCAGGGTCAGGGTGACTTCATCACCCGAGTGCTGACGAATCGCCACATCTTTTAGGTTCAGCAGGACTTCGATCACGTCCTCCTGCAGACCTTCAAGGGTGGTGTACTCGTGCAGCACGCCATCGATTTCCACCTCGACGATGGCAGAGCCAGGGATCGAGGAGAGCAGCACGCGACGCAGCGCATTGCCCAGAGTGTGGCCGAAACCACGCTCGAGCGGCTCGACCACAACCTTGGCACGGTTGGATCCGAGCTGCTCGACACTGAGGCCACGCGGCCGCAGCACGCTAGTTGACGAAACTGCCATGCAGGGCTCCGATTGATTACTTCGAGTAAAGCTCGACGATCAGGCTTTCGTTGATGTCGGACGGCAGATCACCGCGGTCCGGCGTCGACTTGAAGGTGCCTTCGAACTTCTTGGAGTCAACTTCGACCCACTGAGGACGCAGGTCCATGGTGTCGAAGACGGTCGCCGCTTCCTGTACACGCAACTGAGTACGCGCACGCTCGGTCAGCGCGATCGCATCGCCCGGACGAACCTGGTACGACGGAATGTTCACCTTCTTGCCGTTAACCAGCACAGCCTTGTGGCTGACCAGCTGACGAGCCTGGGCGCGGGTCACCGCAAAGCCCATGCGATAAACGACGTTGTCGAGACGGCTCTCAAGCAAGCGCAGCAGGTTCTCACCCGTGTTGCCCTTGAGGTTGGACGCCTTGACGTAGTAATTGCTGAACTGACGCTCAAGCACACCATAGATGCGCTTGACCTTCTGCTTTTCACGCAGCTGGTTGGCATAGTCGGACATGCGCATGCGCTTGTTGGCGCCATGCTGACCGGGCTTGTTTTCCAGCTTGCACTTGGAGTCGATGGCGCGAGCCGGACTCTTCAGGCTGAGATCTGCACCCTCACGACGAGCGAGTTTGCAGGTAGCTCCACGATAACGGGCCATGGGTATGCTCCTTAGACTCGACGCTTCTTCGGGGGACGGCAGCCGTTATGCGGAATCGGCGTGACGTCGATGATGTTGAGGACCTTGTAGCCGAGGGCGTTCAGCGAACGCACCGCCGACTCGCGACCCGGGCCCGGGCCCTTGATGCGGACTTCCACCGTCTTCACACCGTAGTCGCCAGCAGCGCGGCCCGCCTTTTCGGCGGCCACCTGGGCGGCAAACGGGGTCGACTTGCGCGAACCGCGGAAACCCGCGCCACCGGCAGTCGCCCACGACAGGGCATTACCCTGGCGGTCGGTGATGGTCACGATGGTGTTGTTGAACGAAGCATGCACGTGGGCCACGGCATCCGTGACAACACGCTTGATCTTCTTCTTGGTCTTAACCGGCTTAGCCATGTCTGGAATCCGTTACTTCTTGATCGCGCGACGCGGACCCTTGCGGGTGCGTGCGTTGGTACGCGTGCGCTGGCCGCGCACCGGCAAACCACGACGGTGACGGAGACCGCGGTAGCAACCCAGATCCATCAGACGCTTGATGGCCATGCCCACTTCGCGGCGAAGGTCACCTTCGACCACGTACTTACCGATTTCGTGGCGGAGTTTCTCCACCTCGCCCTCGCTGAGGGACTTGATTTGCGTGGTGGGAACCACGCCAGCGTCTACACAGACCTTCTTGGCCCGGCTGCGGCCGATACCGTAGATACTCTGCAGGCCAACCCAGACATGCTTCTGGACCGGCAAATTGACACCCGCGATGCGCGCCATGATGTACTTTCTCCGATGCGTTTCGTGCGCGGTAAACGCGCAATTCTAACTTAACTTAACCCTATAGGAAAGCCCTGCGGCACCATTGCCGCCGCCCTCCTTACCAGCCCTTCCCCACCGCCCCAGCAGCCATCAGTTGCGGCGGAGATTGGCTTTCTTGAGCAGACTTTCGTACTGGTGACTGACCAAGTGCGCCTGCACCTGAGCAGTGAAGTCCATCACCACAACCACCACGATCAGCAGAGAGGTGCCGCCGAAGTAGAAAGACACGTGCCAAAGGTTCTGCATGAACGTAGGTATCAGACAGACCAGCACCAGGTAGATCGCGCCAATGCCGGTCAACCGGGTCATGACGCCATCGATGTAATCGCCTGTCGCCTTACCCGGACGGATACCCGGGATCAAGGCACCAGAGCGCTTGAGGTTGTCCGCAGTTTCCTGCGAATTAAAGATGATCGCCGTATAGAAGAAGGCAAAGGTGATCACCAACACGGCAAATAAGATGTCATGCAACGGCTCACCCGGTGCCAAGGCCTGCGTCAGATCCTGCAACCAGCGAATCTGGTGCCCTTGACCAAACCACGTCGCCGCGGTCGTCGGGAACATCAACAAGCTGGAGGCGAAGATCGGCGGAATGACACCGGCCATGTTGATCTTCAGCGGCAAGTGCGAGGTCTGGTTCATGTACGCACGTTGCCCACCGGACCGCCTCGCGTAATTGACCGTGATACGTCGTTGTCCACGTTCCATGAACACCACGAACGCCGTCACCGCCAGGATCAACACCACCACCAGGATCAGGGACAGCACGTTCAGGTTACCGTCGGTCACCATGGAGAGCGTGCGCACCACGGCCGAAGGCAGACCCGCGACGATGCCGGCAAAGATCAGGATCGAGATACCATTGCCGATACCTCGCTCAGTGATCTGCTCACCCAGCCACATCAGGAACATGGTACCTGCCGTCAAGCCAACGATGGCCGACAGGACAAAGCCGAAACCTGGCGTGTAGACGACGGGCGCGCCACTTTGCGCCACCTGCTTCTGCAACGCCACCGCGATGCCGAATGCCTGAAAGGCCGCCAAGCCGACGGTACCAAAGCGCGTGTACGTGGTCATCTTGCGACGCCCCGACTCGCCCTCCTTGCGTAGTGCCTGCAGGCTCGGGATCACCGAACCCATCATCTGCACCACGATGGAAGCAGAGATATACGGCACCACGCCTAGCGCAAACACCGACAAACGCGAGAGCGAGCCACCCGAGAACATGTTGAACATGTTCAGCAGGCCACCGCCTTGTTCGATCACGTTCGCCATGGCCTCGGGATTGACACCCGGAACCGGAATGAACGAACCCAGACGGTAGACAATCAGCGCACCCAACACAAAGAAGATGCGCTGACGCAGTTCCGTCAGCTTACCGAGCGATCCGAGCGATGAGCCCTGGGCAGCCGCCACTTCGTTACTCCACGCTGCCGCCGGCAGCTTCAATGGCTGCCTTGGCACCGGCCGTAGCCAGCACGCCGGACAGCTTGACCGCACGGCCGATCTCGCCCTTGGCGACAACCTTGACCTTCTTGGCACGACTGTCGATCAGGCCAGCCTGATGCAGCACCACCGGGGTGATCTCGTCCGCCTTCAGGTTGGCCAGCTGGTACAGGAACACTTCCTGGCTCTCAGCCTTCTTCAGCGAACGGAAGCCGACCTTCGGCAAGCGACGCTGCAGCGGCATCTGGCCGCCCTCAAAACCGAACTTGTGGGTGCCGCCCGCGCGAGCGTGCTGACCCTTGTGACCGCGACCGGCAGTCTTGCCCAGGCCCGAGCCGATGCCACGACCGACGCGAAGACGCGTCTTGCGCGAACCGGCGGCCGGCTTGATGTCATTAAGACGCATGATGCTTACTCCTCAACCCGCACGAGGTAATAGACCGTGTTGATGAGGCCACGCACCTGCGGGCTGTCCTTCAATTCACGGACGTCGTTGAGCTTGTTCAGGCCGAGCGCCTTGACGCTCAGGCGATGACGACTCTGCACACCGCGCAGGCCCTTGACCAGGCGGACGCGAACGGTTTTCTCGGTATTAGCCATTGCCCAGCACCTCTTCCACGGTCTTGCCACGCTTGGCAGCGATCTGCTTGGGCGAAGCAACGGCCTGCAGGCCCTTGATGGTCGCGCGCACCAGGTTGATCGGGTTGCGCGAACCGACGGCCTTGGCCAGCACGTTCTTCACGCCTACCACTTCCAGCACGGCACGCATGGCGCCACCCGCGATCACGCCGGTACCTTCCGAAGCGGGCTGCATGAACACGCGCGCAGCGCCATGGTTGGCCTTGATGGCATACCACAGGGTGCCGTTGTTCAGATCGATGCTAACCATGTTGCGACGGGCACGTTCCATCGCCTTGGAGATGGCCACCGGCACTTCACGCGCCTTGCCATAACCGAAGCCGACCTTGCCCTCGCCGTCGCCGACCACGGTCAGCGCGGTGAAGCTCATCTGGCGACCACCCTTGACGGTCTTGGCCACTCGGTTGACGGCGATCAGCTTTTCGAGCAGGCCGTCAGAATTTTCACGATCGGTAGAAGACATTGAATTCTTTCCGTATGCCCGGACAACCCGGGGCTTTTACTTGCGGCTGGGCCGCTTGGAGTTGTTGTAACTACAGTGAAGAGCAAAGAGTGAGGGAACGGCGACCTTGTCGCCTGATAGGAGCGAACAAGCCCCTAACGCTTAACCCCTCACTCCCGGCCGATCAGAACTTCAGGCCAGCCTCACGTGCCGCCTCGGCCAGAGCCTTGATGCGACCGTGATAGCGGAAACCCGAACGGTCGAAGGCGACAGCTTCGATGCCGGCGGCCATCGCGCGCTCGGCGACAGCCTTGCCAACAGCAGCGGCCGCCTCGAGGTTCTTGGTGCCCTTCAGGCCTTCGGCAACCGACTTCTGCACCGTGGAAGCTGCAGCGACGACGTTCTTGCCGGAGGCATCGAAAACCTGCGCATACAAATGCTGGCCCGTGCGATGAACCGACAGGCGGGCAACGGCCAGCTTGCGGATATGAGCGCGGGTCGACTTGGCGCGGCGCAGACGAGATTCGTTCTTGTTCATGACTTTCGGTTCCTCGGAAGCGGATAGGCCGATTAGGCCTTCTTGGCTTCCTTCAGGGTGATCTTCTCGCCGGCGTAACGCACACCTTTGCCTTTATAAGGCTCTGGGGCACGGTAAGCGCGGATCTTGGCGGCAACCTCACCCACCAGCTGCTTATCCGAACCCTTGATCAGGATTTCGGTCTGCGAGGGGGTCTCAATGCTGATGCCTTCCGGAGCCTCGAACAGCACCGGGTGGGAGAAGCCGAGGCTGAGGTTCAACGCCTTGCCCTGCATCGCAGCGCGGTAGCCCACGCCGACCAGTTCAAGCTTGCGCTCAAAACCCTCGGAGACACCCTTGACCATGTTGGCCAGCACAGCGCGAGCGGTGCCGCCGAACTTGTCTTCGGCGCCCTCGGCGAGCTGGATGTTGACCACACCGTTGTCCACGACCACGGAAACACCCGGCAGGGCGTGGGTCTTGAGCGAGCCCTTCGGACCCTTCACGGCGACACCGCCGTCGACAACGTTCAGTTCGACGCCCTTGGGCAGCGAAATCGGCTTTTTGGCTACGCGAGACATCGGATACTCCTTAAGCGACCAAGCCGATGACTTCGCCGCCCAGGCCCTTGGCGCGCGCCTGCGCGTCGGTCAGCAGGCCTGCCGAAGTCGAAATGATGGAAATGCCCAGACCGCCCAGCACCTTCGGCAGTTCACTCTTGCCACGATAGATGCGAAGGCCGGAACGGCTGACACGCTCAATACGCTCGATGGCCGGACGACCTTCGAAGTACTTGAGCTTGATTTCAAGAACCGGCTTGCCTTCGTTGGCGTTGGTCTTGACGTCGAGGATATAACCCTCGTTCTTGAGAAGGTTGGCGACAGCCACCTTCATCTTCGACGACGGCATGCTTACGGCCTGCTTGCCCGTGAGCTGGGCATTGCGGATGCGCGTAAACAGATCGGCGATGGGATCAGTCATGCTCATGAAAACATCCTTCAGAGTGCACCGATATCCGATAAAACCGGAAATCAATATTCGATTGTGAGCCGGCATGGCCGGCAGTTCTGCGTGAAACAGACCAACGACTATATCAGCTTTTCCAGCTTTTGCGAATAGCGAGCGAAAGTTGCGTCAACGGGGGCACGGTAACCCGCACCCCCGCCGCTCAGACGGGCCCCCAAAGGGGCACAGTCCATGTTTCTTACCAGCTGGCCTTACGCAGGCCAGGCACGTCACCACGCATGGTGGCTTCGCGCAACTTGTTACGGCCCAGACCGAACTTGGCATATACGGC
>NZ_DASVMI010000021.1:0-2828 GCF_036384435.1 Dyella sp.
GGGGACGACCTTCTCCAATCCCGGCCAGCGCGGCGAGTACGATTCCGAGAAGATGGCCACCCTGACGCTGCGCGAGCTGGAGCGCTGGCTCGCGTTGGCGGTAGGCACCTATCACGGCTCCGTGCACAACGGCCTGCTCCATTAGGCCTTGGCTGGCCCCGTCCAGCCAATCCGATCGAGCGTGCCGATGAGGGTCGATCGGGGCACCTTGAAGGACCGGCACACTGACGCTTTGCTTGCACCAGCATTGAGTGCGTCCGTGATCTGCTCGATCGTCTCCGCGTCGATGCTCGGCGGTCGACCGCCGCGTCTGCCCCGGCGCTTTGCCGCCGCCAGTCCCGCCATCACCCGCTCGCGCGTAAGCGCGCGTTCATATTGAGCAAGCGCGCCGAAAAGCGAAAACAACAATTCTCCGTGGGGCGTGGTTGTGTCCATCTGCTCCGTCAGCGATTGAAAAGCCACGCCCCGGACTTTCAGGTCGGTGATAATGGTCAGCAGGTTGGCCAAGGATCGCCCAAGGCGGTCGAGCTTCCAAACGATCAGGGTGTCGCCTTCCTTCAGGTATTCCAGACACGTCTTCAGGCCGGAGCGATCATCCCGGGCGCCCGATGCCTTATCGGAATAGAGATGGCGTTCATCGACGCCGGCGGCGAGCAGAGCATCGCGCTGGAGGTCGACCGACTGGCGGTCGTCGACCGATGAGACACGCATGTACCCGATGAGCATGTACGACAAACCCCTGGATCAATGTTGTCGCACAGTAGGTCAAAGCGACAGGGTTTGTCGCGCATAATCAGCCGCGATCATGGAGCTTCAATCCGTTTGCGTCGTCCCCTGTCGGGAAACATGCGGTTTCCGACATGGCAGCATTGCGCCCCAGTTGGTCGCTCCGGACCTAATCCAACCGCTCTAACATGACGAATGGACCACCGCAGTCTATGCCAGTCAGCGGCCGGAGGCGACAGATGGCGATCGGGAAACCCCTCAGAATCTCAAGCTGGTGTAGGCGCCGAAGTAGTTCCCGTATTTGCCGCCAACGCTTTCCAGCGACTTGCTCGGCATGAAATAGCTGTTGGCCACGCCGAATTGCAGGCGCTTGGTGGCCTGCCATGATATGTCGATTTCCATGGCGGTACCGATCCGCCGAGCGGAAGCGGACGCAAACGATGCACCGGCAGGCCCGACGTAAGCGCCGTCTGCAATGCGATGGCGCCAGTAAAGTTGGGCCCCGGTCACAATCGTCACCGATCGCGCCGGCTTCAGCGTAAGCGTTGGGTTGAGGTTCATCAAATTTGAGTAGTTGAACAAAACACCGGCATTGAGCATCTGATAACGAGGCGCAGGCGCGACAAAGGTACCCAGCGTGTCATTACCGGCGTTGCCGTCGCCGCTAAATACATTGGCTCTGAGCCCCAGGCGCGGCTGAAGGGCAACCTTGGGGAAGGTATAACCACCATCCATCATCATCGCCCATGCGCTGATGTCCTTGGTTCCAAAGCGACCGGACTGGTAGGTACCTTCCACGTCGAGATCCCAGGTCGCAGTGCGCTGCCACAGCCTCGCACCCCAGCTGCTACGGTTCTCGGAGGCCCTGCCCTGAGCGTTCAATGCAGTGTCACGCTTCACCTGGAACCAGTACCCGTCGACGCCAAAGCCAGCCACCACGTGCGGAGCGCTGACGTAAACGCCGTGGAATGACTGTGTGTGGTTAGGGGCATTGTTGAATTCGCCGTCCTTAATGTTTACGGGGCGAACGGCGAACGTGTCGACAGAGATCTTGCCGGGAAGGGCATAGGTCGCGCGCAGGCCCTGATAGAGCACACGCTGATTGACACCGTCCCGCAGCGTGACAAGCTTGCCGTTGCCAAGCGGCATTTCGAACCGACCAGGACGCAACGTCAACTTTCCAGCTTTGCCGAGCGGCACCGTCACATCGAGGAACGCCTGCTCGACGTCGAAGGGCCCCCGGTTCGGCGGAGTGACCAGGCTGGAACCGTACTCACGATTGTCGCCCAGTTCCACAAAGGCCCGGACGTGCGGCCCCATGTGCAGATCGGCCAGCAGTCGCAAGCGACGCTGCACCGGGTCATTGGCGTCATTCGCAGTGCGCCCGGCATTCTGATGATCCCAGGCGGTGTAGTATGCGCGCGCCTCACCGCCGAGGGAGAGGTATATGTCATCCGAGCCGATCGGGATGTGCTTGATCCTGTCGATCAATGGCGCATCCTTGCTGACGGGCTGCGACCAGTCCTCCGTCCAGCGGATCGCCTGGGGAAGGTTCGGCGTTCCCGTCTGCCCGCCGGGGACCGCCACGGCAGCGCGGGGCTGCGATCGTGGGGGGCGAACACCGGGTTGCGCCTGGCTGCCCATCGGGCCACCTGCGGACTCGTCCTCGGTGCTGGCCGGAGGCACCGATTGCGCCAGGGCGACAGTCGACCCGGTCATGATCGCTGCTCCCAGCAGACAGCCGCACACGATCGTCTTGGAACCTTTCAACACAGCCTTCTCCCAGACGACGCCCCTGTCTGCCGCAGTCCAGCAGCCCCACAAGCGAGGTCGTTCACATCATTTTGAAGTTCTCTTGCGCAGTCTCGCGCGGGCTAATCCGCAATCGCGGAGATCAAGCTGCGGACAGCAGGATTTCCGATATACGCCCTACCCGGGTCACTTCTCAGTGGAAATCAACAGAAACGGCCTTTGGCGTCCTTGACCATCACGAACCACACGGCCGCATCGGAACCCCAGACCACAGGGTTGCCAGTGGTCATGGCGCTGGTTTCGAGCTTGCGGATCTCTTTCACCAGCGTGGCGCCGTCCAAGAACTTGCC
>NZ_DASVMI010000022.1:0-21180 GCF_036384435.1 Dyella sp.
GTTCGCCGGGCAAAGTGTAAAATAATGTCACCTCCCTGCCATCGGCGTGTGCCGCCATAAGATCGACGAATCATGAGCACACATGCGATTTCCAGGATTCACTTCGTCTGCCTTGGCAACATTTGTCGGTCTCCCCTGGTCGAAGTCGTAGCGCGTGAGCGCCTGCGTCGCATGGGTATGGCGATCGAGGTCGTTTCCAGCGGTACCGATGGATGGCATGTAGGGAAGGGGGCGGACGCACGCATGCAGGCGGCGGCTCATGCCGCCGGTTATGACCTAGCGTCGCACCGGGCCCGCCAGTTCGACGTCCGTGACTTGCCGCAATGCGATCTCATCCTGGTGATGGATCGGTCGAACCTGAGCGACATCCAACGCCTGGCCCAGCCTGTTCCGGTAGCTGGGGTGGCGCTGTTTTTGCCCTGGAGTGGCATCGACGAGCCCCAGGAATTCCCTGATCCGTATTACGGTGACGAGGCCGGTTTTGCCGCCTCCGTCGCGCTGGCTGAACGCGGAGTGGCCGGATTGATCAGCCGCTTGGCACGACGCTAAGCCGGGCCCCGTAGGCTTGACCGACCGGCTAGAATAGCCGAATGCAGCCCAGTCCCCAGCCACCGTTCGACGGCAAGGCTTTCGTCAAGACACTGACCAGTTCTCCCGGCGTCTATCGGTACTTCGATGATGGGGATGAACTCCTGTATGTCGGCAAGGCCGGCAACCTGAAGAAGCGTGTCGGCAGCTATTTTCTCAAGCCGAGGATGGAGCCACGCATCGCCTCGATGATCTTGCAGATCGCCCGCTGTGAAATCACGGTCACGCGCACCGAAGGCGAGGCCCTGCTACTCGAATCGCAACTGATCAAGTCGCTCAAGCCGCGCTACAACATCATGTTGCGCGACGACAAGAGCTATCCGTATATCTATTTGTCCGGCGGCGAGGATTATCCGCGACTTGCCTTTCATCGAGGCGCGCGCAATCTGCCCGGCAAGTTCTTCGGACCTTATCCGAGCGCTTACGCGGTGCGAGAAAGCCTGAACCTTATGCAGAAGCTGTTCAAGGTACGCCAGTGCGAAGATAGCTATTTTCGTAATCGTTCCAGGCCATGCCTACAGCACCAGATTGGTCGTTGTAGCGCGCCGTGCGTGGAACTGGTCAGCGTGGATGACTACCGCGATGATGTTCGTCACGCTGAAATGTTCCTTGAGGGCCGTAGTCGCGCCGTGATCGACGAACTGGTCGATTCGATGGAGCAGGCAAGCAAAGCGCTTGAGTTCGAGCGCGCGGCAGCAGCGCGTGACCAGATCTCGATCTTGCGCAAGTTGCAGGCCGAGCATCATGTGCAGGGCGCCAGCGCCGACATGGACGTGATCGCCTGCCGCATCGAATCGGGCCTGGCATGCGTGAGTGTGTTGTTCTTCCGTAATGGCATCAGCCTGGGCACCCGCGATTTCTATCCACGCCTGCCGCTAGATGCCGAGCCGGGTGATCTGCTGGGTCAGTTCATTGCGCAGTATTACCTTGATCGCCCAGTACCGCGCGAACTCATTCTGGGTGACGAACCGACCGACTGCGCCATCCTGGCTGACCTGCTGACCGAGCAGTCGGGGCATTCGGTCGAGTTGAAGACCAGCGTACGTGGCGAACGCGCGCGCTTCCTGCAAATGGCCGAGCGCAATGCGCAAGCGTCGCTGACTGCCCGTTTAGCCAGCCGGCAGACGCTGGGTGCACGTTTTGATGATCTGCAACGACTGCTGGAACTCGACGCTGCACCGCGCCGAATCGAATGTTTTGACATCAGTCACACGATGGGCGAGGCAACCGTGGCGTCGTGCGTGGTGTTCGGTCCGGAAGGGCCAGAAAAATCCCATTATCGTCGCTTCAACATTGCAGGCATCACGCCCGGTGACGACTATGCCGCCATGCACCAGGCATTGACCCGCCGGTTTCGCAAGGTCGCTGAGGGCGAGGGCGTCAAGCCGGATATTTTGCTGATCGATGGCGGTGGCGGCCAGGTATCGCAGGCGCTGGATGTGCTCAATGCCCTGGGAGTGGACGGTATCCGAGTGGTGGGCGTGGCCAAGGGGCCGGGCCGCCGCGCTGGCGAGGAAACACTGGTGCTCGCCGATACCGGCCGCGAACTGCATCCCGGACCGGCGTCCCCGGCCTTGCATCTTGTTGCAGCCGTGCGTGACGAAGCCCACCGTTTTGCCATCAGCGGACACCGCAAGCGGCGCGAGAAGGCGCGTGAACGGAGCGTACTGGAGGATGTCCAGGGGGTGGGTGCGCGTCGGCGCTCGGCCTTGCTCAAAGCCTTCGGTGGCCTTGCCGGGGTCGAGGCGGCAGGCGTGGAAGAGTTGATGCAGGTCAAAGGTATCGATCGTGGCTTGGCCGAGCGTATCTACGATGCCTTGCATGCGTGAATCTGAACCACATAACGGAATGGGTCCCGCCCATTCATGCGACACTTGAGCACTGAGTCCCCCAGGCCCTTGCCAAGGGCCCGGCGCCTCCCAGGAACGGATTGAATCGATGCGTATCAACTTGCCAACCTGGCTGACGCTTTTTCGTGTCGCGCTGCTGCCAGTGATGGTGCTTGTGTTCTATTGGCCGTTCCGGTGGCACAACTTCACCGCGGCGATCGTGTTCGTGCTGGCTGCTGTGACTGACTGGTTCGATGGCTATCTGGCTCGTCGCCTCAACATGACTTCGGCCTTTGGCGCGTTCCTCGATCCGGTCGCCGACAAGCTCATGGTAGCGGTCACCTTGTTCCTGCTGGTGGAATCGCACCGTGGTGGCTGGCCGGGTATCGTGATGGCGGTCACGGCGGCGGTGATCGTCGGTCGCGAAATCAGCATCTCCGCACTACGCGAATGGATGGCCGAAATTGGTATGCGTGCCACTGTGAAAGTGGCTTTCGTGGGCAAGCTGAAGACGGTGATGCAGATGTTTGCGCTGGTCGTGCTGATCGTGCAGCACGATGCCGAAGCCCTACGGCTTTACCACGTGGGTGAGGCCTTGCTGGTCATTGCCGGCATCCTCACGATCTGGTCCGGCCTGCACTATCTGCGGGCCGCTTGGCCGATGCTGCGTGGCGATGCGATGGCGGCAACATCCGATCGCGCCGAGCCCTGAGAATTTTTGCGACAGAGGCTTGACGGTACTTTTTTAATCGCTAAAATGCGCGACTCCGATGCGGGAATAGCTCAGTTAGTAGAGCACGACCTTGCCAAGGTCGGGGTCGCGAGTTCGAGTCTCGTTTCCCGCTCCAGTTTCACTATTGGCTCTCAGCGATAGTTTCAAAAAAGGCCCCGAGGGGCCTTTTTTGCTGTCTGGCTTTCATGGTGCATCGGGGGTGGAAGTCGATGTCGCGAGATCGGCCTTGATCAATTCAAGTGCCTTGGTCTTTTCTTCGCCCGGAGCTGTTTCGACGTCCGGCTTCACTCCTACGCCTTCCCATCCCTGTTCGGTACGTGGTGCGACCACCATCTTGACGGGAATGAAAGCGCGCATACCGTGGCCGAGATCGACGATGCTTCCGGCGATACCCGCACCTGCGGTGGTCTGGCCGACGATCGTGGCACGCTTGAGTCGCTGCATGGCATAGGCAAAGCCCTCGGTAGCCGATGCAGTGCGGTTGTTGACCAGAATGTATACCTTGGCGTTCGGCAAGCGCTTGCCAGGCACATAACTATAGGTCCATTCCTGGATATCTTTGCTGCGGTCCTTGTGAAAGCCGTTCAAATAGAACTGCTCGTCGCCGGTCCCGTAGAAATACGACGCGAATAGGCGGCCGATGGTGCCGCTGCCACCGGGATTGTTGCGGATATCGATGATCACGTACTTGGCGTGCGCGGCCAGCCCCATCGCATTGACGACGGCATCGTAGTTGTCCTGATCCTCACCCCAGGCGCCCTGTGACTGGATGTAGGCGCTCGCCAGATTTTTATCCAGTTCCACGGTTTCGATACTGGTGTCCTCGCCAGCAGGCTTGGCGCCATGGCCGGCGACCGGAGGAGCACGGAAGCGGCTTTCGCAATACACGCCCAAATGGACGTCCTTGTGGGTGGCGCGCAGTTCCTCGGTCAATTTCTTGCCGAAGTCGCAATGGTCCAGCCCTTCGTACCGATTAGACCTGGCCGCATCGGCAAGTGTCCTGGCGTAGCGCTTGGATAGATCGGGAAATGGATAGCCCTTGACCAGTTCCCGGCTGAGGGTCTTCATGACCTCGCGAGCGTCGGCATCGGACAATACCGGGTCTTGGGCATGCGCCGCCGTCATGGCGACGAGGGTGAGGCTAGCCAACAGGCCAGCAATGAAGGTGTAGGGGCGTGTACGAAGTCTTGTCATGAGTATGAACACGATGGCGGAGGAGGGCGGTGCTAACCCCCAGACATAACGATCTGGCGCCATACCGCGTCAATCCTGCCTTCTGGCAGGGGCTGTTTCGCCCATGGGATCAGGAGCGTCATATATCGGAAAAATTTCACGCCACCCCCTTCACAAATCCAGATGTTCTGATATGATTTCGAGCTCCGATGCGGGAATAGCTCAGTTGGTAGAGCACGACCTTGCCAAGGTCGGGGTCGCGAGTTCGAGTCTCGTTTCCCGCTCCAGTTAGTCAAAGCCTCGGTGCCCCCGAGGTTTTGTTTTATCGGTGCACAGAAGCCCTGATGGGCTTCTGTCGCATAGATGGCCAGGTGGCAGAGTGGTCATGCAGCGGCCTGCAAAGCCGTGTACGCCGGTTCGATTCCGACCCTGGCCTCCATCGCGATACGAAACGGCGCCCTGGTGGCGCCGTTTTTTTTGTGGTCACGGTTTCTCGCTTCAGGGCTATATACCGTTTCCGTGCGCTTCAGCACGAGGTGCTCTGGTGTGTCGCAAACGACATGCAATCGATGTGAGCTCGCCATCCATTCGTCAGAGCAATGCTAGTGCGTGAGTAAGGACATGCCTGCTCAATGTAGGGCGCATCGACGTAGGACTGGGCCCGTAAACGAACTTCGTCACTCGAGGGCGCTGTGGGGCGTTCCTACATGGAAGCCGGTGATGGGAAAGAATGCAGTGATGGTGCCCGGAGCGGGGATCGAACCCGCATACCCGCGAGGGTGAGGGATTTTAAGTCCCTTGCGTCTACCAATTTCGCCATCCGGGCGGAAAACCTGTTCGCGAGGCGGTGAATCCTAGCATGCTGGGCAGTGAGACTCATCTATGATGATTTGCCATGCTCAAAGCGAGTTAAGACCCGTCAACGTTGTCAGGTAATTCTGAAATTGCTTTCTGGGGCAACCAAAGGTGCTTTGTGGGCGCGCTTACGCTTGCAATGGCTTAGCGCGCATCCTAACTTCAAGGTACCTTACCCAGGGAGGGCATAAGAGTGATCAAGACAATACTTATCGACGACCATGAGCTGGTGCGCACCGGCTTTCGCATGATCTTGGACAAAGAACATGACATCAGCGTCGTTGCGGAAGCCGGGACGGCCGAGGAAGGGCTGCGTTTGATTCGTTCGCTGGAACCGAATATCGCACTGGTTGATGTGCACATGCCTGGCATGAGCGGCATCGAACTGACTGAACGTGTGGCGCGTGCCAAGCTGGAAACACGCATCATCGTGGTCACCGTTGTCGATGACGCGCGTTTTCCCAAGCGTTTACTCGATGCCGGGGCGCTGGGCTATCTCACCAAGGGCTGCGGAGCCGACGAACTGCTCGGTGCAGTGCGTCAGGTCGCTTACGGACGTCGCTATCTTGCGCCGGCAGTGGCTCAGCAATTGGCTCTGGCCACGCTGGATGGAGAGGGATCGCCCTTCGACAACTTGTCCAGTCGCGAGCTCGAAGTGGCGATGATGCTAGTGCGTGGTAAGCCGCTGACCACCATCGGTGAGCAGCTCAACCTCAGTCCTAAGACCGTATCGACTTACAAGCAGCGTCTGATGGAAAAGCTACAGATCGACCACGTCGTCGGTCTGGCGCATCTCATGACGGTGCATGGCTTGCTCGATACGCACAACAACCAGGTTGGCGGCTGAGAGCCGCTCGGACGCCAACAAAAAAGCCGGGCACATGTCCCGGCTTTTTTGTTGGCGTCGATGTCGAGGTCGCTCAGGACTGCTTGTCGGTATCGTGTTCCTGCTTATGCTTCTCTTCTTCGGGCGCGGCAGGGGCCTCGGCTGCCGGAGCTGAAGGCTCCTGGGTGGTATGGTGTACACCGGCATCGGCCAGCAGGTCACCCTGCGTCGGCGGTGCTACGACCTTCGGAGATTCCTGAGCGGTTTCTTGCGCCGTTTCCTGGGTAGTAGCCTGAGCCTCGGAAACCTCGACCACGGGAGGTGGTTCGACAGTGCGTGCTTCCCCGACGGGCTCCACCTTGGTTTCGATGGCTACGAGCTGCGGCGCCGCTTCGGCAAAAGCCAGCGTTGTATGCGCCAGCGGTGCCTGACCGTGGAAATCGATGGTCTGGTCTTCGCGGGCTGCTGCGGTCGCCGGCTCGGTCACGGGCGCATCTGCATGGGTTGAGGCGGAGATCACCGGGGTAGCGGCCTCGGCAACAGGTTCATGCGATGACGAGGCCGCCGTCGAGGTACTTTCCTCGACGCGCGCATTCGACGCTGCCGTGGGCGAAGGCTCAAGATGGTCTTGAGCGGCATGGCCTTCGGAGGTGTGTACGGTGATCGCATCTTCACTATTCGACTCGGCCTGCGGAATGGGCGGCAGGGCTGGCAAGTTGAATGAAGGGGCGATCGGTGCCGACGCATGGACTTCCGGGGGTGTTTCCAGATCTGTCCGAGTGGTCCGAATGGGCGCGGCAGAAATTGTTGTTGTGGCCTGACCGACAAGAGGATGTTCGCCACTCGCCTGTGTGTCGATCGCCGGTGCCTGTATCGGAGCCTGGGCGGCCTCGGTCGAAGTGACGGCCACGACGGCGGCCACTGCCGTTGAAACGGGGGCGGCGGCAACCGGCGTGTGCGTGGGTGCCTTTGCCTGTACCGGCTCGGAAACCGCCTGCTCCTGGCGGTCTTCGTCGTCCAGGTCGCTGGCGTCATCCACCGGCAGGCCATCGGTTTGTACGTTCTGCGCGGCGCCGTCTTCGTGGCGACGGCGACGGCGACCACCACGACGTCCACGACGACGACGTGCGGGCGCAGCTTCGCCTTCGGCGGATGTTCCAGTCTCGGCACCTGGCGTGGTCGTCGCATCGACGATCGTGGTCAGGGTGAGATCCTTGTCCCCTCCTGTCGCAGCCTGATCAAGCACAGCTGGCGAGGCCGCCTGGGCCGGGCGCGGGTTGCGCTCCTGCCTGGGTTGCTGGACCGATTGCAAGGCAGGGGTGGCTGGCTGTGGCTTGCGTTCGTTTTGCAGAGGCTGCTGGGCGGCGGTTTCCTGCGCGGCCTTGGGCTGGCGCTCCTGGCGTGTATTTTCCTGCTTGACCTGTGGCTGGCGTGGCTGCTGCGCTTCGTTGCGCTGCTGGCGTGGCTGCCCTTGTTGCTGGCTCTTGTCCTTGTCCTTGCCGGCCTGGGGTTGCTGCTGGCTGACCTTGGGCTGCTGTTGCTGCGCTTCACGCCGCTGCTGCTTGTTGCTCCCTTGCTGGTTGCCGCGATTACCGCGTTCGTCGCGACGATTGCCGCGTTGTTCGCTGCCGCGCGACTCCTTGCGCTGCGAGGGCGCTGCGGCAGGCGCCACCGGAGCCGGGGCGGGAGCTGGAGCGGCGAAGAGGCCGCGAATCCAGCCAAAAAGGCCGCCGCTGGCCGCCACGGGTGCTGCTGCAGGCTTGTTGGTCGTCGCTTGAGCGACAACCGGCTGGGCCGCCGCCTCTTCGCGCATGGGCGCGGGCGAGGCGGGCATGATGCCGCTGACGGCGGGCTGTTCGCTGCTGCCCAGCGCCTGACCCATCTTGGGGATGGGCGTGGATTCCACGGCGGTCAAACGTTCGTAGCTTGGCTTGCTGTGCTCACCCATGTCCGCTTCGCGGATGCGCTGGATCTCGATGTGCGGCGTTTCGAGCTTGTCGTCGGCAACGATGACCACATGCACCTTGTTGCGCAGCTCGATCTCCACCACGCTGGCACGCTTCTCGTTGAGCATGAAGTTGGCCACGCTCGGCGGAGCCTGCACCAGCACCTGGCCGGTGTTGTCCTTCATGGCATGCTCTTCGATCAATCGAAGGGTCGACAGCGACAGCGACTCCACGCCACGGATGTGGCCATGGCCCTCGCAGCGGGGGCAGACATTCTGGGTGGCTTCGCCCAGGCTGGGGCGCAGACGCTGGCGTGACATCTCCAACAGGCCGAACCGTGAGATGCGGCCGATCTGCACACGCGCGCGATCAAGCTTGAGGGCGTCCTTGAGGCGCTCTTCTACTTCGCGCTGATGCTTGGGGCTGTCCATATCGATGAAGTCGATAACGATCAGGCCGCCGGCATCACGGATGCGCAACTGCCGGGCGATTTCAACGGCCGCCTCGCAGTTGGTGTTGAAGGCGGTTTCTTCGATGTCGCTTCCCTTGGTGGCCTTCGACGAGTTGATGTCGATGGCGGTCAGGGCCTCGGTCTGGTCGATCACGATCGATCCGCCGGACGGCAGGCGCACGCTGCGCTCGAAGGCGCTCTCGATCTGGGTCTCGATCTGGTAGCGCGAGAACAGCGGGGTATCGTCGCGGTACAGCTTGAGCTTGCGCAGGGCATTGGGCATGACCTGCTGCATGAAGTCGCGGGCATCCTGGTACAGCGATTCCTCGTCGATGAGGATTTCGCCGATGTCGTTGCGCAGGTAGTCGCGCAACGCGCGGATGAATAGCTTCGATTCCTGGTAGATCAGGAAAGGTGCTTTCTGCGCACTGGCGGCCTGGGAGATCGCCTTCCACAGTTGCAGCAGGTAGTCCAGGTCCCACTGAAGCTCTTCGGCGTCGCGGCCCATGCCAGCGGTGCGCACGATCAGGCCTACATCGTCCGGTACGGTCAGATGCTCCAAGGCCTCCTTCAATGCCTGGCGATCTTCGCCCTCGATCCGGCGCGATACACCACCGGCCTTCGGGTTATTGGGCATCAGTACCATGTAGCGGCCGGCGAGGCTGATGAACGTGGTCAGGGCGGCACCCTTGTTGCCACGTTCCTCCTTCTCGACCTGGACCACGATCTCATGGCCTTCCTTGATCAGGTCGCGGATATTGGCCTTGTTCGGGTCCAGGCCCGGTGTGAAGTACTCGCGGGCAATTTCCTTGAGCGGCAGGAAGCCGTGGCGTTCGGCGCCATAGTCAACGAAACAGGCTTCAAGCGAGGCTTCGACGCGAGTGATGCGGCCTTTGTAGATATTGGCTTTTTTCTGCTCGCGGGACGGGATTTCGATATCGAGATCGTAAAGGGTCTGACCATCAACGATGGCCACACGCAACTCCTCACGCTGAGTTGCGTTGATCAACATACGCTTCATTGTAATTTTTCCTCGGCTCACCGCGCGTCGCGTGCCGCGGTGGCGCCAGAAGGGCGGCCTGCCGGGGATCGCGCCGCTGCGTTAAGCGGCTTGTGACGGAACCGTTTCTGGTCCCGGGGTGATTCTCTGGGTCACGCTCTTCTGTCGCAGTACCCCTCGATACCGGACAAACGACAACCCGAACCGTTACGATGAAAGGGAGCAGCGACCGGCTGCCGAATATGGCGGCCAGCGCTATCCTCGCCGGCGTCGCGGGCGGGCTGACCGCTCCAACCGAATTTTTCATCGGACGGGGCGCAGCGCCATCCGAGTATCCTATCTCGTCAGGTTTTTTTCAATGCAGACGGTAACTTCCCCCGACGCACCTCAAGGGGTGCGTCAAGTTCAAGTTGGCCCGGAAAGGGATGGCCAGCGCATCGACAATGCACTCATGACCCTGCTCAAGGGCGTGCCCAAGAGCATGATCTATCGCTTGTTGCGCACCGGGCAGGTGCGTGTAAATGGTAAGCGAGCCAAACCCGATACGCGTCTCGCCGAGGGTGATACGCTGCGCATTCCACCTGTCAGGGTGGCTGAGCGCCCGGTAGAGCAGGGGCCGCCCGAGCATCTTGTGACCAGCGTGACGGATGCGGTCATCTTCGAGGACAAGCATTTCCTGGTCATCGACAAGCCGGCCGGTGTGGCCAGCCACGGAGGCAGCGGCGTCAGTTTCGGTGCCATCGAACTACTGCGCGCGGCGCGGCCCCAGGAGCATCTGGAATTGGTTCATCGCCTGGACCGCGACACCAGTGGCGTGCTGGTGTTCGCCAAGACCCGCGCCGGACTGACCGGCCTGCAAGCGGAGATTCGTGCCAACACGGTGACCAAACAGTACCTGTGCCTGATGACCGGGCATCCGGACAAGGCGAAGTTCGACGTGAATGCGCCCTTGCTCAAGTCTGTGCTCCAGGGCGGTGAGCGGATGGTGCGAGTGGCCGAGAATGGCAAGCCCTCACTGACCTTCTTTCGCGAGATGGAACAATACCCTGGCGCTCGATTGATGCAGGCCACCCTCGGCACGGGCCGCACCCATCAGATCCGAGTGCATGCTCAGCATGTCGGGCACGCGCTGGCCGGAGACATCAAATATGGTGACCGCGAAGCCAACAAGCGTTTCAAGGAATGGGGCCTCAATCGCCTGTTCCTCCACGCCGCCCATATGAGCTTCGAAGTGGACGGCCGCGCCTATGCCTTCTCAGCGCCCCTTCCAGACGATCTGAAGCACTTCCTCGATGTGTTGTCCACCAAAGGCCCCAAGGGACGGATTCGCGGGCGCCATTGAATGCCTGAAGGGGACGCAAGCGTGTCGTCAGTGTCAGGCAGTCCACCAGCCTCGATGGCATCCTGCGAGATTGCGGCGCGGCGCAATCTCAACCATTGCGTCCCCGCCACTCATCACCATTTCCCGATCGCCTATAGGAAGAAGCGGCCGCTCACTTCGAGCGAGCGCAGTACCGGTCCGGCCAGTCCTGCCTCCACGATCAGCGCACAAGCGGCGTGGGCGATGGCGATGGGAGCGAGCGAGCGCGTGCGCAGGAAACACCAGGCCCAATAAAGTTCAGCCAGGAAGCACATCTGCATGAGCAGTCCGTTTGGGGTATGCAACAAGGCGAAAGTCAGTGCGGTGACCAGGACGCATAGCGCCGATGGCCAACGCCACTGTTCCCAGCGGCGCATGACCACCACCAGGATCAACCACTGTTGCAGGCTTGCCCATACCAGGTAGATCAGCACGTGGCGCCAGGGCAGGGGGCGCAGGTGATGTCCGTCGACCGCCAACACCATGACATAGGCTACGATGACCAGACCGAGCGGCCACAGCCAGCCATTTTTGTCGGGACCAAACCAGCGCCAAGTAACCGGTCGTGGCAGGTGCCACTCGCGCCATGCGGCGAAGCCCAACGCTCCTACGAAGCCGATGATGGCCGGTATCGAAGGGTGCAATTGCCATTGCAGGCCGATGATCAGCCAAAGCGGTCCGAGCACGATCAGCGCCAACGCGATGCTTTCACGCGTGCGATATTGCGCAGCGAACAGCAATGTCGCGAGGTAGAGCATGCAACCGGCCCACCCTAGCCACGGGAGCCAGGTCAGGCGCGGTGAAGGCGTCAGGGTCTGATTGTCCGTGGCGATGATGGCGCCCGGTTGTCTGGCAAGGATGTCGTCACGAAGGGTGAGCGCTTGCTCGGCGCTGGCACCTGTCGGAAGACGAATCCTGGGGGCGGCCTGTTCTGCATGCCAGTTCGCCAATTGCTGTCGCGCCTGGGCCACGGAGCCTTCCAGCATCAGGCTGGCTGTGGCAGGAGGAGGGATCGGCATGCCGGCTTGCAAGGTCACATCCTTGAGCAACCATGATGCGCCGGCGGGAATGATCGGCCGCAGCCTGAGCATCGTCGCGACCTGCGGCAGTTGACACAGTGGATGAGCAGAATCGGAGGAAAGCGCCTGCAAGTGGCCAAGATCCACACGAATTTCGTTCGAGTGCGTGGATAGCTCGGCAACATCGGCGATCAGACAACCTTTCTGCTCCGGTGTTTCCCACGACAGCCCAAGGCGACCTGGAGAGCTGCTTTTGGCGTGGATCAGCAAGGTGGACCAATGGTGCAGATCGACGGGGTGAGTCAGCGGCAAGCCGAGATCGAAGGGGCTGCCGTCCCCACTGACGCTGTCCAGACCGTCCACACCTACGAGGAGGTGTGCCTTGCCGAAGGCATGACCTGAGACCAGGTCCTGCGGATAGCGAGGCGACCAACGCCACAATGGCTCGTCGTGTTGCAGCAACCACAACCGCTGACGTGCATCGCGGTTCAGTTCGCCACGCACGATCCAGGCGGATGTGGCAGCCATGGTCCACAGCAGCACGGCAACCGCCAGCAGGAAGCTGGCGGACCAGGCAATGCGACGCAGGAGCGTAGCCGTCTTCAACGGGCTAGCAGGGCTTCCACGCGTGCCGCGCAGATGAAATCGTTCAGCGACAGGCCGCCCACGTCGTGAGTCGACCAGAGCAGATGGCAATGTCCATAACCGGCGTCTATATCCGGATGATGATCTTCATGGTTGGCCATGAAGCCCACGGCATTGATGAAGCCAAGCGTGCGATGGAAATCGTCGAACTTGAAATCCTTCACGATGGCCTTGCCATCGGCTGCCAGCGACCAGCCCGGAAGCTGCCCGAGCAGATCATCAATGGTCGTGCGGTCCAGTGCGTGTTCGGGACCCTTGCGTGGCTGGCAATGCTGTCGGGCAAGATCGGTCATGCGAAGCTCCAGTGCTTGAAGGCACCGAGTTTAAAGAAGCCGGTGCCTAAATGGCCCATGCACAGGTCATGGACGCGCATTTGCTGTGAAACAGTACTAAAATGGTGCTAATTCTCGCTGGCGCCGTTCCGGCCGCCGCGACGTCATCTGGAGCAGACATGATCGATATTTCCGAGCGCGCGCAACAGCATTTTCTGCGCCTGCTTTCCAGTCAGGGCATCGAAAGCCTGGGTATTCGCCTGAGTGTGACTCAGCCGGGTACGCCGGCGGCCAATTGCGAGTTGGAATTTTGCGAGTTGGCCGAACTTCGTGGCAACGAATGGACGGTCGAATGCAATGGCTTCGACTTCCATATCGATGGCCCTAGTGCCCCATGGCTCGATGGCGCGACCATCGACTATGAGCCCAACATCACTGGTGGCCAGCTGAACATTCGCGCTCCACGCATCAAGGGTGAATTGCCCGGGTTGGAAGCTGGCTTGGTCGAGCGTGTGCAGTACGTGCTGGAAGCCGAGATCAACCCGAAGATCGCGTCTCACGGCGGTCGCGTCAGCCTGCTCGAAATCGATGCCCAGGGTGTGGTCGTCTTGCAATTCGGCGGCGGCTGTCACGGCTGTGGCATGGTCGATGTGACGCTCAAACAAGGTGTGGAGAAGACCTTGCGCGAACGCGTACCGGAAATCACCGAAGTGCGCGATGCGACCGACCACACTGACGGCGCTAATCCGTATTACAGCAGGGCGGAGGGCCATTCGGCGTTGAGTTGACTGGAGCGAGAGCCCCGCACCGTTCGCGCCTGTGAAGCCGCTCTCTAACGTTTGCCATGAGGGGGCAGGAGTGGCGGCGCTTGCTGATTCGGCGCTCAAATTACTCTCTTCGCCCGCGCAACAACACGATAAGTCCGCCGGTAACGCACAAGCCAAGAGCAAGTCCCGCCGCTGCGCCCCAGACCGCACCGGTGTCGCCCCAGAAGGCCTTACCGATCAATACGCCAAGGACGAAGAATAGTGGAAGAGGTAGGCAACCCATTTTGAGAGATCGGCGCTGTCGGCGCTGAGGATTTCGCGCGCTGCGCCTGCTGTGAAAAACATGAGGAAAAGCGACGTTGTCGCCCTTGTCGCTAAAAGTCTTCGCCCCTCACCGGCTGCAACGCAGCCGACCTCACTTCTCACAGCCCGCGCAGCGGGCGATCTCACTTCCTAGTTTTTGTCGCCCTGGATATGCCCCTCCAGCGTATCGAGCTTGGTCGGCAGGCTGGAGAAATAGGCGGCCAGGTCCTCGATGTCCTGATCGGACAGCGTGGCGACGAAGCCCTTCATGATGGCGTTGGAGCGCTGGCCGCTCTTGTACTCGTGCAGCGCCTGTTGCAGATACAGGTTGTACTGGCCGGCCAGGCGCGGGTACTGCGGATCAACCGCATTACCATCGGTGCCGTGACAGGAGAAGCAGGTCTGTGCCTTCTGCTTGCCGGCATCGATGTGGCCTTCGGCCATCAGTTGGGTGGAGGCGAACGCCAACATGGCGCCAAGCGAAAGCAGGGAAAGCTTGCGGATCATTCGAAGGCTCCTTGACGGCTTACTTGGCCAGACTGGACAGATAGGCTGCGATGTCTTCGATGTCCTTGTCGGACAAGCTCTGCGCCTGCGCCGTCATCGTCGGGTGCTTGCGTTCGCCCGACTGGTACTCGTGCAGCGCGTTGATGATGAACTGCTGGTTCTGTCCGGCGATCTTCGGCACGGGGTACTGCGGATAGGCGTTTTCGTAGCCGACAACGCCATGGCAGCCGTTGCAGGTATAAACGAGCTTACGTCCGGCGGCCTTGTCACCTTCCGCATGCACCGTGGCGGTGGCGAGGAAAGTTGCGGCCAAGGTCAGGCCAAGCACTTGCAGTCGAGTCATCAAGGTCATTCCCACGATTCCGGCTGGTACATGGAGATTAGTCTCGGAAGTATAGTGGCTGCTTTCCAATCGGAACAATATCGGGCTCATGCTGTCCGCATCGAGGCCGGGGCGGAGGGGCGAATGTTGCGCAATCGGTTGAATCGTATGGCCTTGCTGCTGGCCTTGCTGCTGGCCTCGCTGTGGCTCATGCCGTTCGGTGCCAGCGCGGGCGACTACCGGATCGTCGGTTATGTGTCCGATGCACAGCCCCTGCCGGCGATCAGTCCGGACAAGATCGACGTCATCAACTTCGCTTTCGCCAAGGTCAGCCCACAAGGCGAGGCGGTACTGGAGAGCCCGACCGCGCCGGTTTCTCTGGCCGATCTCACTGCCTTACGCAAGCGCAATCCATCCCTGCGGATCGTGCTTTCGGTCGGTGGGTGGGGGGCGGGGCACTTTTCGGAGGCGGCGCTGGACGACGCTTCGCGTCAGCGATTCACCCGCAGCGCACTCGCGCTGATAGAGAAATACAACCTCGATGGCGTGGATCTTGACTGGGAATATCCGACCCTGGCAGGCCCAGGCATCAGCCATCGGCCGGACGACCGCCGCCATTTCAGTCTGCTGCTGGAGAAGCTGCGTGCCTCACTGGACAAGTTGGGCCATGAGCATCAAGGCAGGCATTACCTGCTGACCATAGCCGCTGCCGATAGCGAATTTGTCGCGGGCATCGAGTTGAAACGAGTGGGACGAACGCTGGACTGGTTCAATCTGATGACCTATGACTTCCATACCAGCCTGACGCCAACGACGGGACATCACGCCGGCCTCTTTCATTCGCAATGGACACCGGCTGACGATCGTTCCGGCGACAAGGCCGTGCAACAGTTCCTTGCCGCGGGCGTGCCGGCGAAGAAGCTCAATCTGGGCGTTGCCTTCTATGGACGCGCGTTTGCTGGAGTCACCGCAGAGCATGACGGTGTACAGCAGCCCTACACCCAATTCATTGGCGCGCCTTCCTGGGACGAACTCAACGCGCAGTACATCGACAAGCAGGGCTATGTACGTCACTGGGATGCCAAGGCGCAGGCTCCTTGGCTCTGGAATGCCCAGACGCACACGTTCATCAGCTACGAAGATCCGCAATCACTCGCAGCCAAGACGGCTTACGTCAAAAGCCACGGGCTTGGTGGTGTGATGTATTGGGAGCAGAGCCTGGATTCCAAGCAGCAGTTGCTTGATGTGCTGGTCAAGGGGTTGCGCGGGCCTTGACGTGCGGGCGGGAAGGGGCTAGTAGCGAGGGTGTAAGTCCGAATGCTTGACTCAAGCCGTAAGGCCCAGGGCGAGCCATTGAAGTGGTTGGATTACGTACGAGCTGGCGCCCTGGATACTCATTCCTCTTCCCTAAGACGCGCAGGCCTACATCAAGCTCTTGAGGATATGGAAGCCGGCGCTGTATTCACCGACGATCGTGCCTGTGCACACAAGGAAGAAGTTCAATAGCGTTCGTGCCACGCGATTTTTCCACCAGCCGCTCCAGTGTGTGATGTCATCTCGCAGTGATTCGAAGTCGGCCACGCGTGGTTTGCGGATCCAGGCCTCGACCATGGCACTGATACCGCCGGAGGGAATACCTGGCCGGAAAGGCTTGATCGGGCCGGCGACAAAGGCAGCCACCACGCTCAGAGGATGGCCGCCTGCGAGGATGGCGCCGAGTGCCGACAGGCCACCGGTGAACAGCACCCAGTTGCGCAAGGCATCGGCACCCAGTGCGGTGTTCTTATGGAACGCGAAGGCGATGGCCGCGAAGATCGCAATGACCACACCCAGCGCCACCCATTTTGGCCAGCGTGATTTGGGCGGGGCCTTGGCCAGTTCCGCGGCAGTAAGGATCGGATCTTCCTGCTGATGGCGCAACTGTTCGCCCATGCCTTTGAGGTGACCGGCGCCGATGACCACCAGGACTTTACGGCCACTGCCGAAACCGGCGCGCTCGGCATGCTCGCGCAGGCGCGCAGCCATGAAGCTGTCTCGTTCGGCGATCAGGCTGCGATAGAGAGGAGCCGATTCACTGGCAAATTCACTGAAGGCGCTTTCGAGCATGTCGCCTTCTTTGAGCTTCTCGATTTCCTTTTCATCGATGGCCTCGCGTTCGAATACGCTGGCCATGAGGCCTGCCATCAGGCCAAAACGTTTCCAAAACCCCACGCTATGCCAAGCCCGGCGCAACGTGGTGCCCACTTCGCGATCGATCAGCCATACCGGCAGGTTGCGCGTGGCGCCACCTTCCATCGCCGCCTTCATTTCCGCACCGGGTTCGATGCCATGCTGGTCGGCCAGGCGTTTCTGGAAGGTGGATAGCACCAGGCTCGCTGCAACCATGCCGACCTTGCCTTGGCGGATCACCTGCAAGAGATCCATCTGCTTGAAGGCCTCGGGATCGCGCATGCCTTGGGCGCGACTGTCGCACAGCTCCACCGCCACCGCATCGAAGGTTTCCTGCTCAAGCAGGGCCTGTACCGCTTGCACGCTGGTCAGCGACACATGGGCCGTGCCCAGCACCACATATTCCACGCCGTCGCGTTCGATACGCTCGATCGGTTGGCCGTCGAGGGCGGAGGATGGCAGTTCGGTGATTTCGGTCAGGCTCATGCGCTCAGTCGTTGAGAAATCTGGAGTTCATCCATGGGGCCGGCGCAAGGATGGCACAAGTTGCGCCGGCTGGGGTTCAGTCGCGAAAGCGCTTGAGCAGGTCCTGGTAGGCATCGATACGGCGATCGCGCAGGAAGGGCCAGATGCGACGGACGTTCTCGCTGCGCTCCATGTCGATCTCGGCCACGAGCAGTTCACGACGGTCGGTACCGGCCTGGGCCAGGAACTCTCCCTGGGGGCCGGTCACGAAGCTGGTGCCCCAAAACTGAATGCCGGCGCCCACATGAGCTGGGTCGGCTTCATAACCGGTGCGATTGCACGCAAGTACCGGCAGGCCATTGGCTACGGCATGGCCGCGCTGCACGGTGACCCAGGCATCGCGCTGGCGGTCCTTTTCGGGTTGCGCATCGTTCGGGTCCCAACCGATGGCGGTGGGATAGAGCAACAGCTCGGCACCGGCCAACGCCATCAAGCGAGCAGCTTCTGGGTACCACTGGTCCCAGCACACCAGCAGACCCAGACGCCCCACTGAGGTGTCGATCGGCTCGAACCCGAGATCGCCCGGCGTGAAGTAGAACTTCTCGTAGAAGGCCGGATCATCCGGGATGTGCATCTTGCGATACTTGCCGGCGATGCGGGCGGAGCGATCAAAGACCACGGCGGTGTTGTGGTACAGGCCCGCGGCGCGCTTCTCGAACAGCGAGGCGACCACGACCAGCTTGAGCTCCTCGGCCAGCTTGCCCAGGCGTTCGGTGCTCGGGCCGGGGATGCTCTCGGCGCGATCGAACTCATCCACGGATTCGTGCTGGCAAAAATACGCGCCATTGTGTAGTTCCTGCAGCAGAACCAGTTCGGCACCAGCGGCGGCCGCTTCGCGCAGGCCGGTCTCGATCGCATCGAGGTTGGCATCGCGGGTGCCGTGGTCGGTTTCCTGCAGCAAGGCGACTTTGAGGGTCTTGCGGGTCATTGCGGTATGTCCGTTACGTCGTTCGGCACGAGGCCGGTTGGAACTGATCAATGGTCAGGTCAGGCCAGCGGGCAGTTGCATGGTGATGCAATGCAGGCTGCCGTTCTGCCAGATCAATGGGCGGCACGGAACCTGCACCACCTGGCGATCCGGATGCGCGGCTGCGACCACCCTGGCGGCTTCATCGTCGGCCTCGTCGCCATAGGCGGGGATCAGTACCGCGCCATTGACGATCAGGTAATTGGCGTACGACGCAGCCAGCCGGCGCCCTTCATCCAGGATCGGCCTGGCCCAGGGCAACGGATGCAGTTCGTATGGCTTGCCCTGGCGGTTACATAGCACTGCCAGTTCGCCGGCCATCCGCTGCAATTCGTCATGGTGCGGGTCCTGGCGGTCGTTGCAGGCCTGGAACACGATGCGATCGCCAGGCGCAAACCGCGCCAGCGTATCGATATGGGCGTCGGTATCGTCTCCTTCAAGATAACCATGATCGAGCCAGAGCACGCGGTCGGCGTGCAGGCTCTGTTCGAGCATGGCGGTCATCTGCTCGCGTGACTGTTCCGGATGACGCTGCTTGAGGCAGCGCCAGGTCGTCAGCACGGTGCCTTCGCCATCGCTTTCGATGCCGCCACCTTCCAGCGCCCAGTCGATGCGCTTGTGGCTGGCATCGCCAAACACGCCGGCCTGGGCCAGGCCATGTACCAGCGCATCATCCTGTTCGGCGCCGAATTTGCCGCCCCAGCCGGTAAAGCGGAAGTCGGTGAGCTGGAAATCACCCTGGGCATTCTTGAGCGTGATCGGGCCGGAGTCGCGCAGCCAGGTGTCGTCATAAGGCAACTGAACGAAGCGCAGCTTGTCCAAAGCCACGCCCTTGCCGTCGAGCTGGCGTTGCACATGCTCGCGCAACGCCTTATCACTGACTACGATGATCAATCGCTCGAAGCGCGTCACTGCCGCCGCCAGCGCGACATAGGTGGTCTCCACCTCGGTCAGGCGATCAGCCCAGTCAGTGCCGGCATGCGGCCATGCAATGAGCACGGCGCCCTGGGGCTCCCATTCCGCCGGCAGGCGCAGGGTCGAGTCGGTCATGGGAATCTCGTCGTGAAGATAGGAACAAGCGCCCGATTGTACGGGATGGGTGTGCGGGAGTTGTGACCATGCGCCAACCGCGCCAGCTGTCCCGATTGGCAGGCTTATCCACAAAAAAAGGACCGCCAGTCGCGGTCCTTCCAGGCCAGCCTTGTTGCCGGCGTCAGTTGGCGCTTGACGGGTTGCGGTTGTTGCCGGCCGGAGTGTTGAGTACCGAGTGGATCACATGGCTGTTTTCGAAGTACACGATGAAGTTCGCGTAATCCCAGCGATTGATCACAGGGTGCTTGCGGCTGTCGCCACCGCGCGGCTGGAGCTTGCGCTGCGGCGCGCCAAACTGCTTTTCCACCTGGCTCATGCTCATGCCGCGGCCCGGCAGGTTCATGCCTTGCTCTTGCTGCACGCGATTGACCAACAGATTGTCAGCCTGGGCGGCGACCGGCGTCAGGGCGATAGCCAGCAGGGCAGCCAGCCCCAGGCGATTGTAGAACGTATTCATGGAGGGTCCCCCGCTCAAAGCGTTGCCGCGTCGTTTTAGCAGAACTGCATGGCTACCGCCATCGTCGCTTGCAGGCAATGCGATGGGGTAGGCGTTGTCCACCCAGTTTCAAGGGCGTGAGGGGACGGGCGCCTGGGTATGGCGTGATAGGGCCAGGGATTGGGAATCGGTTGTGGGGGACGGATAGCGGGATGCTTGGATGAGTGGTGTCGTGCGTTTTACCGCCGCGCCGGACTGTTGGACGCACCGGGCTTGCCTATGTCGCTCTAAACTTGCGCCCCCATCCCCATCCCCATCCCTGGCGCCATTCCCAGCGGTTATCATGGCCGATTGCCTGTTCCGCTGAGCCTGTGAATCATGATTGCCTTTCGCCATTTCGCGCTGCGCCGTGGCAGCCGCCTGCTGCTTTCCAACATCGACCTGGTGATCCAGTCGGGATGGCGCCTGGGTGTGGTCGGTCGTAACGGTTGCGGTAAATCCAGCCTGTTTGCAGCGCTTCAGGGCAAGCTCGAGGCCGACGCCGGTGAGCTGGATATGCCCGCCCGCTTGCGTTTGGCCTCGGTGGCGCAGGAAACGCCGGCCTTGCCTGATCCGGCCATCGACTATGTGATGGGTGGCGACGAGGAACTGGCTGTGGCGTTGCGCGACGAGGCCGACGCCCAGGCCCGGGGGGACACCGAGGCCATGGCGCGGGCGCACCATCGCATCGAGGAACTGCACGGCTACGATGCACGTGCTCGCGCCGGGCGCTTGCTGCATGGCCTGGGCTTCTCACCGGAAACCCACGAGCGCGCGGTGCAGGAGTTTTCCGGTGGCTGGCGCGTTCGCCTCAACCTGGCGCGTGCGCTGATGGCCCCCTCGGAGTTGCTGCTGCTGGACGAGCCGACCAACCATCTCGACCTCGACGCCGTGCTATGGCTGGAAGAATGGTTACGCCGATACCAGGGCACGCTACTGGTGATCTCGCACGATCGCGAATTCCTCGATGGCGTGATCTCGCATACCTTGCATCTGACCGAGGGGCGAGGGCGCCTCTACGTCGGTAACTACAGCGCCTTCGAGCGCCAGCGTGCCGAGCACCTGCGCCAGCAACAGATTGCGCACGACCGCGAACAGGCCGAGCGGGCGCACCTGCAATCGTTCATCGACCGCTTCAAGGCCAAGGCCAGTAAGGCCAAGCAGGCGCAGTCGCGCGTCAAGCGGCTGGAAAAGATGGCCGGGACCGAAGCGGTACGTGCCGAGCGCGCCTTCCGTTTTGAGTTCGCCATTCCCGAACGCTTGCCTGATTCGATGCTGCAGCTCGAGGAGGTCGAGGCTGGCTATCCAGGCGACGGGGATGCGGCGCCGACCGCTATCCTGCATGACGTGCGCTTT
>NZ_DASVMI010000023.1:0-6835 GCF_036384435.1 Dyella sp.
GCGCTTTACCAAAACAGCGCAACTGGAAGGCAGCATGACGCCATGGCAACACGACAGCTTCGTCGTGCGATGGGATGATCGCTCACTCAACGCCGATGCCTTTGTGACCTACTCGCTTGATGCCGACGGCAAGATTCGTGATGTGCGCATGGAGCCCATCTCGCCTTTGACGGATTTCAGCTTCGACTTTCAGGATTTGAAACTGGAGCCAGTCAAGAAAGGTTGATACCGGTGTTGGAAGTGCCGTATCACCCGCCGCGCGCGTTGTAGGAGCGACTCCAGTCGCGAAGCAAGTCGCGACGTGGTCGCGGCTTGGCGGTTCTTGGAGCCCCCATCGGCGACTGAGTCGCCGATGGCATCGCGAATGAATTCGCTCCTGCGGCGGCCGTGAAGAGCGACTTCACTCATCACCATCGCCGCCAGCCCATGGGTCATAGCTGCCGAACCACCACAGGTGGCCTTCAGGGTCACTGCATCCATAGCCTGCGCCGCCGTATTCCTTCTCGGCGTATTCGTCGATGATGATCGCGCCGGCGGCCTTGGCGCGTTCGTAATGAGCCTTGCAGTCGGCCACGATCACGCAAGCGCATTGTGTTTCGCGTCCGCCGATGTCACTCGGTTGCGCGAAACGTTTGCCAAAAGCGTCATCGTGTATTTCGCCCAGCATGATCATGCCGTTGCCGTAAGTCAGCTGGGCATGCACGATATGTCCGTTTTCTTCGTATACCGCATGTTTCTCGAAGCCGAATGCCTTGCATAGCCAATCGATCATGCTGCGCGCGTCGCGATAGCGCATGCCGGGAATGATTGTGCTGCCGCTGCTACTCATACGTCTGCTCCCATGTCGTCAACCAGGCTTTGTATCGCCTGCATTGCTGCCTTCGGCATCGTCGCTACCGACCACCGGTGAGATTTCACTACGCGCCACCGTCTGCCTGACGGTGTGGATTACCATGTCCTGCGGGCTGCTCAAGGGCATGTTGGCCTCGCGCAGCTTTTCCAGCAGTTCGAACAGGATGTCGCTCTTGACGCCGCTGGCCTCACGCGGGCTCTTGACGTAACCCACGCAGGAAAATGTCATGGTGCCGGCATCCAGGTTGTCCAGCGTCACCGATGGGGCTGGCGTTTCCAGCGTGGATGGATGCGCATTGAACACCTCCAGGATGATCTTGCGGGCACGGCTGGCATCGGTGCTCAGCGGCATCGACAATTGCAGGTATACGCGTCCCTGGGCGTGTCCCCAGGTCACGTTACGCACGTTCTGGCTGATGAATTGCGAATTGGGCACGATCATTGTCGAACGGTCCGACATCTGGATTTCCGTGGCACGCACGTTGATTCGACGAATATCGCCTTCCACGCCGCTCCCCAGACTGACCCAGTCGCCTACCTTGACGGGGCGTTCGGCCAACAGGATCAGGCCGGAAATGAAATTCTGCACGATTGCCTGCAAGCCGAAGCCGATGCCGACCGACAAGGCGCTGGCGACCCAGGCGATGCTTTGCAGGTTCACCTGCAAGGCGGCCAGGGCGATCAGGAAGACCAGGATGCCGCCCACGTAACCGAGCAAGGTGACGATGGAGTTCTGCATGCCAAGTTCGAGGGAGGTTCTTGGCAGTAACTGATTGCTCAGCCACTGTTTGATCGCCCGCACCACCAGCATGCCGAAGAACACCACCAGTGCTGCATTGAACAGGTCGCCTGGCGCAAAACTCAATGAACCGACGCCTTTCTCGCCGGCAAAGAAATGCATGACCTGGTTGATCAGTTCCGTGGGGCCGGCGCCATAGCGCAGGAACACCAGTGAGAGCGCCAGCAACATCAGCAGGGCGCGGCCCGCACCGGAGATAATGGTAGCGGTCTGTTCCAGGCGTTCGGCCGGCAGGCCGAAGGTTTCCTGTACGCGCTGCCCGACGCGTTCGGTTGGCGAAAGCAGGGTTTCGGCCAGATCGTGCAGCAGATGCGAATACAAATAAAACGAAATGATGATCACGCTCGTCCAGACCATCTGGCGAGCAACCACCCAGGACAGGGCAAAGAAACCGGTCAGCACCGCCAGCCAGCAGAGGATCACGCCCGAAAACGCGGCGAAGACCAGGATGCCTACCCAGATGGGACGACGCGCAGGGGTTTCACCCGCCGCGAGCATGACTCGGCGTGCTTGTCCCAATCGCAACAGCACGGCGGCTATCAGTGTGCTGATGATCAGTGACAGCGTGCCATTGGTCACCATGATCGTGGTGAGGCCGGCGCCAATGTCCTTGTTGATCTGATCGACCGTGCCCATGATGAAGACGGCAACGGCCATCAGCCAGGGGAAGGGGCGCAGATGCGTGGCGGTATCGTCCGAAAGTGTTGGCATGCGCCAGGATGGACGCCGCACGCTCAGGAGGGCTCGTCCAAGGCCGGAGACATAGGCGCAAAAGCACACCAGTCGCACCATCGAATGCAGCAGGCTGTCCAGGTTTTCGTCGAGCAGTTTGTTCCAGTTGAGCGACAGATACGCCAGGTATGCAGCCATACCCATGCATAGCGCGGTAATCATGGCGATCAGGGTGGCCAGGCCGCTACGGCGCAGATGCCCCTTGGGCATGAAGCGGGCCGACAGGTGCACTGTTACGCGTTCGATAAACCGCCGGGCCACCAGCAAGACGATGGCAGCGGTCAGGCAGAGCAGGAATGGCAGGCGATTGGGTTTTTCCCAGGCTTGGCCGATTGCCGAGCCAATATCGCCGGTGAGCTGGCGCAGCTCTTCAAGATCGCGTGGAAGGTCGTGGCCCAGGGTTTGCCAAAAACTGCCTGTCAGCGGTGATGCGGTGCGCTGCGACAACTGGGCCTCGAAAGTCTTGCGCTGCAGATCGGCGATGCTGCCAAGCGCCTGCAAACTGTCGAGTCCTACGGTCGTGGCCTGCTTGACCTGTCCGTCGACGTCAGCCTTGGCCTTGGTCAGCTCCTTGCGTTGGCTGGCGATCTCCGGGGCTTCCGGGGGCGCGCCCTTGGCCGGCGGTGCGCCCAGGACGTCGAGCTTGGCCTGCAAGCTGGCGCTTTGCGGCTTGAGCGTGTCCATCAGGGCATTGGCTTGTTGCTGGATGCCTTGCACCTTGTTGCGCAAGCCGACCAAATCCGCGTCATCTGGAGGCGTCTTGGCCTTGAGGGCGTCCTGGATCTGATCGAGCTGGTCGAGCAGTTGGTCAGCCGACGGTGGTGCCGCGGTGCTCGAAGAGGCTGGCGCATCCTGCGCAAAGGAGAGGGCGCTGGTGGCGGCCAGCGAGAGGATGAGCAGAAGTCTGGGCAATAGGCGCATGGCGCGGATGATCCGGGGGCGCATGGGCACGGTCAATCGTCACGGGCGATATATGTCGTTGCTGTACGATTCGGCGTTCAGCCTCTGGCATTGTTCACGATGACAATATCCTCTCTCTCCTGGCCCGCATGGGATGGCGATGTGGCGCGGGCGCGGGCCATGCAGACGCAATTGGCCACTCAAGTAACGCTTGAGGACGACTTCCCCGCGTTGCGGCTGATCGCCGGGGTGGACGTGGGATTGGAAGCCGAAGGCGCCATTACGCGGGCAGCCGCCGTGCTGCTGGATGCCTCCAGCCTGCATCCGGTTGCCGATGTGGTGGCGCGTATGCCCACGCGTATGCCGTACATTCCCGGTTTGCTGTCGTTTCGTGAATTGCCGGCCGTGCTCGATGCGCTGGCGCGGCTGCCCCAGGTTCCTGACCTGGTCTTTGTGGACGGGCAAGGTGTTGCCCATCCTCGGGGGCTGGGTATTGCCGCGCACCTGGGGGTGGTGACTGGCTTGCCGACGATCGGCGTGGCCAAGAACATCCTGGTAGGCACCCACGGGCCGCTCGGCGAAAAGCGGGGCGAACACACGCCGCTGCTCTATCGCGGGCATGTGATTGGGACGGTATTGCGTAGCAAGGACAGAGTGCGGCCGCTGATTGTGTCGCCGGGTCATCGTGTCAGCCAGGCGAGTGCGCCAGAGCTGGTCCTGCGTTGCTGCCTGCGCCACCGGTTGCCCGAGCCGACCCGTTGGGCAGACAAACTGGCCTCGCGCCGTTGAGCCGTTGATTTCCCTCACGCGACACGACCGCGCACAATAGCCTTTCCCTGCTAAAGGCAAACCATGATGTTCCGCTGGTTCGAATCCCTGATCGACGCCTTCAAAGAGCCGATCGACAGCATGCCGCCGAAGTCCGTCTGGCGCTTCTACGTGTTCTATTTGCGCCAGGTATGGCCGATATTCGCCGCCACGATCGTCGTGGGCCTGGGCGTGGCGTTGGTGGAAGTATCGCTGTTCGGTTTCATCGGCAGCATCGTGGACATGGCGCGTGGCACGCCGGGCAGCGCATTCTTCCAGCAACACGGGCATCAGTTGCTATGGATGGCCTTCGTGGCGTTGATCGCCCGCCCGGTATTGCTGGGCTTGCATGACCTGCTGGTCAACCAGGCGATCCTGCCGAACCTGACCGGGCGTATCCGCTGGCAGAATCATCGCTACGTCATTCGACAGAGCCTGAGTTTCTTCCAGAATGACTATGCCGGCCGCATCGCCAATCGCATCATGCAGACGGGGGCGTCCCTGCGTGAATCGGCGGTACAGATCGTCGATGCCATCTGGTATGTGGCTATCTATACAGGTAGCGCCCTGGTGATGTTCGCGCAAGCGGATGTATGGCTGGCGGTGCCGCTGTTGCTTTGGCTTTTCGCTTATATCGGTACATTGGCGTATTTCGTGCCGCGCACCAAGGAGCGCTCCTGGCGCCAGTCCGAGGCCCGCTCGAAGCTGATGGGGCGGATTGTCGATGGCTACAGCAATATTCTTACCCTGAAGTTGTTTTCGCACACCGAGCGCGAGGAAAACTACGTCGCCGACGCGATGCGCGAGCAGATCGTCAAACTGCGCAGCATGACGCGGCTGACGACGGCGATGGACAGCACCATCACGACGCTCAATGGTTTCCTGATCGTGGGTACGTCAGCGCTGGCGATCTGGCTGTGGAGCGAAAGCCGTGTCACGGTCGGCGCCATCGCCCTCTCCACCGGCCTGGTCATTCGCATCAACAACATGTCCGGCTGGATCATGTGGGTGGTCAACGGCATCTTTGAAAATGTAGGCACCGTGCAGGACGGCTTGGAAACCATCTCGCAACCGCGCACCGTGCAGGATCATGCCGATGCCGTGCCGTTGCAGGTATCCGAAGGCGGCGTGGATTTCCAGAACATCCATTTTCATTACGGCAAGGCCGGTGGCGTGATGGCCGGGCTGGACCTGCATGTGCGACCTGGCGAAAAGATAGGCCTGGTCGGGCCGTCCGGCGCGGGCAAATCCACGCTCGTGAACGTGTTGCTTCGTCTTTATGACCTTGAGTCTGGACGAATCTTGGTCGATGGCCAGGATATCGCTGGCGTGACCCAGCAGAGCCTGCGCTCGCAGATCGGCGTGGTCACACAAGATACGGCGTTGTTGCATCGCTCGATCCGGGACAACCTGCTTTATGGCCGCCCGAATGCCAGCCAGGAACAGATCGCCGATGCGGTGCGCAAGGCGCGTGCGGACGAGTTCATTCCGCAGTTGATCGATGGTGAAGGCCGTAGCGGGTACGAGGCTCATGTGGGCGAGCGTGGCGTCAAGCTCAGTGGCGGGCAGCGGCAACGCATCGCCATTGCTCGCGTGTTGCTCAAGGACGCTCCGATCCTGATTCTCGACGAAGCGACCTCTGCACTCGACTCCGAATCGGAGGCGGCGATCCAGGAGAGCCTGGATACGCTCATGCGCGGCAAGACCGTGATCGCCATTGCCCACAGGCTTTCGACGATTGCACGTATGGACCGTCTGGTCGTGATGGACAGGGGGCTCATCGTCGAAAGTGGCACGCATGCCGAGCTGATCGGGCAGGGCGGCTTATATGCGCGCTTGTGGGCGCACCAGACCGGGGGCTTTGTCGCCGCCGAGGATAGCGACGCCTGAAAACGATAGAGCATTGAGTATTTTTTGCCCGGTGCTTCACGCCATCGGGTGCACCCTGACACCTCATCCGATAGCGCGGAGAGTGGTCATGCCTGACAAGAAGACCTTGCAACGTGCCCGTGCCGACAAGCGCGCGGGCAAGGCGCCCAGCACCCAGGCCGGGGAGTTCGTGCGCGAGGAAATCGATCATATTCGTGAAGGTAAACACGGCGCCCGTTCGGCCAAGCAGGCTATCGCTATTGGTTTGTCCAAAGCCCGCCGTGCGGGAGTGAACATACCGGCCAAGGGTGCCTCTGCGAAGAAAGCGGCCACCAAGAAGACCTCGGCACGCAAACGCCCGGCTGCCAAGAAAGCGACTACGCGCAAGAAGTCATCTGAGACCACAGCGACGCGCAAGCGGGCTGCCACCAAGGCGCTCAAGCGCGAAGGCCGCAGCAGCGCCAGCAAGACGGCACTCTCACGGCAATCACGTGCGGCAGCTGGCAAGCGAACCGCAGCCAGTCGCTCGGCAGCTGCAAAAAAAGCCGCCCGCACCAAGGGCGCGCGCGGTCGCGCTACGGCCGCCCGCAAGGCCGCCCGCACCCGTCGCGCCGCCTCTTCGTCGTAGGAGTGACTTCAGTCGGGAAGCAATCTGCGATTCGGTCGCAGATGAGGTGTTAAAACCTCCAAGTCGCGGAACATCCAAGCCGCGATCCACGTCACGCCTTGCACCGCGGAAGAATTCGTCTGCGCAGAGCACATACCGCCCACGCAGGGCTGGCGAGCTCAACGAATCGTCGTCATACCTCCCATGCCGCTGCGCACGACCGCGTAATGGGTGAGGCAACCGGCTGGTTGCCTCACCCGCTCTGGGTC
>NZ_DASVMI010000024.1:0-9779 GCF_036384435.1 Dyella sp.
ACTGGAGGTTTGAGGATGCTCATCAAGCAAGGGGCCGGGTTGCCTTATCTCATACCTCTGGCTATGGAGATCCTTGAGATCTTTTGTCTGCTGTCATGAGCATGGAGCCCGCTTATTTTAAGACAATCGTCGTATGGCGCATCGAATGAAAGCGGTGGTGGTCGACGCCACATGGATTGTGGACTCAGAGCATGACCACGGTGGCGCGGGATGGAACGGGATGGAACGGGATCTTGCAGAATTCAAGCATAGATATGGAAGCGGTCGGTGCAGCGTTGATGTTGAGATATCTTTTTCTCCGTATTGAGCCGGCCTGAAGTTCCCGCCATCAAATCCCTGCATACCACTCGTAGCCACGATCTTCCCAGTAGCCTCCCTTGCCGCCGAAAAGTGCACCATAGCTGTCGGTGACCTCGATGCGCATCAGATATTTTGCGTGCTTGTACCCCAGTTGGCGCTCGACGCGAAGGCGCAGTGGCGCGCCGTGGGCCACGGGAAGATCCTTGCCGTTCATGCCGTAAGCCAGGATGGTTTGCGGGTGATAGGCATCGACGAGGTCGATGCTTTCGTAATAGCGGCCGCTGCCGTCGAGGGTTTGTTCCAATTCGTCGGCGCAGTGAAATATCACGTAACGCGCGCCGGGCTTGAGGCCGGCGACATGCAGTACGAGTGCCAACGGCACGCCTTGCCATTTTCCGATGGCGCTCCAGCCTTCGACGCAATCATGGCGCGTGATTTGCGTGCGCGAGGGAAAACGTTTCAGGTCGGCCAGCGACAGGCTTTGGGGGCGCTGTACCAGGCCGCCGACCTGCAAGCGCCAGTCGATGAAGTTGCGCTCCAGAAGATGCGCGTACTCGTCCGAATCGGGCATTTGCGTGCCGTTGGCTCGAAACACGGGCGAGAGATCGGCCTCGGTAAATTCAGTCGCAAGCGCCTGGCGCCCTTGCAGCGATCGCTGGGCGCCCCGTGTGAGCTTTTCGGTCTGTCGCAACAGCGAATCCACGGTGTTGTTCTGTGACAGCCGGTCGCAGCCTACCAGGGTGGCGGCCGCGGCACCTGTCGCCAGGCTCCTTAGAAACCTGCGGCGTGATGAGTTCATGTTCAAGGTTCAGTCCCGTCATCGGTTATGGAGTAGCGCCCGGTAATCATGGATCGCAGGTTGTTCCACAGGCCCGATGCGATCACCATCAATACGTGTACGAGCACGAACGCCACCAGTAGCAAAGCCGTAATGAAATGCAGTGAGCGGGCGGAGGGGCGGCCACCGAATAGATCCGGCAGAAAGGGCAGAGCTGCATCGATGCCGGGCGACATGGTCAGTCCTGTCAGTATCATCATCGGGAGCAGCCCGAACACGACGACCAGATAGCTGAGCTTTTGCAACGCGTTGTAGCGTCGTGCCTCCTTGCCATGCGAGAACCGCAGGCGTGCATGATCAATCACTTCACGCCACAAATGCCTGGGAGCGAGTTGCTCGCCGCTCGGCAGTAGGTCGCGGCGAAAGTGGCCGCGTAGAAACCCGTGAATGAGATAGATCAGGCCATTGACGACAAGCAGCCATGCGAAGGAAAAGTGCCAGCGACGTCCGGTGCCCAGATCGCGATACGAGGGTAGGGTGAGCCAGGTGGGGAAGGCGCGTGCCGCGGCACTGCCGTCTTCGCTGGAAACGCCCAGGACGCCGGTAGTCACCAGGCGGAGCCGTCCGATCTGGAGATAGCCCTGGAGCGCGTCGCCATCAGGCTTGCTGTCGATGACCAGAAACGCATGGTCGGCATCGGCACCGTATTTGCCCCAGTAAAGTCGGGGGTGGGCATTGAATATCTGCAAGCCGCTCAGCAGAAGAACGGTGAGGCAGATGACGTTGAGCCAATGGGTGAGGCGCACCGTGAGTGAATGCCGGTGAATACTGATCATCCGGGAATTCCTTGCTGGCCAGCCTGGATGGCTGGCCAGCGTTGATGGATCACATCGGCGGGACGACGCCGTTCTTGCCGATAACGACCTGATTGGCGACCAGGCTGCCATCGGCGCCTTTCTCGGCGGGGATGAAGACGACCGTACCGGGCTTGACGTCCTCAGTCGTGGCCGGGGCCAGGGTGACGACGGGCGTGCCGTCACGGACGGATATCTTCTTATCGTGACCCTGGTAGTTGACGGTGACGGTGCTGCCGTCGACCGACTTGACGGCGTCGGATACGGTGGCATTGGTCATCGAGCTATGGGGCTTAAGATCCCAACTGTAGTTGCCTTCCCCGAGACCCTTCAGTTGGGGCGGAAAGATCAGCACTTCCAGGGCACCGTCACCCCCTTCCGATTTCGGGAGCGATGCGATGCCGACGTAATCGCCGCTCTTGATGTCGCTGACACTGGCCTTGGCGACGCTCGAGAGCTTCCAGCCGTCCTTGAGGCTCACGGTGACGGGCTTGCCATCGCGGGACTTCACCTGGAGCTGGTTGCCGGTCAGCGCGATGACGGTACCGCGTACGTGCACTTTGTCAGTGGCATCGGCGGCCGTTGCTGATGAGGCAGCGGCGATACATAGCGCCGCACTGGCGCAAAGGGCGAATAGCTTGGAACGGTTGAGCGGGTGCATGGGACTCTCCTGGGCGATGTCTATCACGACGTTAAGATACTTACATCTATCTACTAGTTGGAAGTTTTAACAGGCAGCACAAAACGGCTAGGAAGCGAATTCTTGGTTAGGCTAGGCTTTTTCTTGTAACCGGGGCACAGGCCGTTTTCATGACGAAAATCTACCAACTAGTAGATATTTGGTCAATGCCTTCAGCCATTCGCCAGGACGTATCACAGCCCTGACCGTGGACAACACACCATGTCGAAGACACATCACCGGTACATGCCACAGGATTCGCGCCCAGGCCTTCCACGGTTACACCTCAGCTATGCGGCGCCCCCGTCATGGTCAGCGAATGCGACTTGCGTTCAAGCTCTCGCATCCTGACTGCAGGTCATTGGCGATCAGGTCGTGCCTGGAAATCTTCGCGTGCCTGGGAGGTACTGACTGCTTTCAGGGCTTGCGGCCTCTCATCCGCTTCCCTCATCCAGCGATAAAGGCGCGGCTACTTCTTCCAGTGACTTGCGCTCCGCGGCCACGCCCCATCGCCACACGACGATCGCGGCAATCAGCATAAGTGCTGCACCACCCAGGTAGCCGCCGACAATCGCATCACGCTGTCCGCTACCGATCAGAATGCCGAATAGCCAAGGGCCGATGACGCCGCCGATAGCGGTGCCCAGGGCATAGAAGAGGGCGATGGCCAGGGCACGCAATTCCAGGGGGAAGCTTTCGCTTGCGGTCAGGTACGCCGAGCTGGCCGCGGCCGATGCAAAGAAGAACACCACGCTCCAGGCAATGGTCTGGGTTTGGGCCGTCAGCACGCCTTTGCCAAACAACCAGGCCGTCGCAGCGAGCAACAGGCCAGACATGGCGTAAGTGATGGCGATCATCGGGCGGCGGCCCAGGCTGTCGAACCATCGACCGAGAATCAGCGGGCCGAAGAAGTTGCCAGCTGCGAACGGCAGCAGAAACCAGCCCATGCGATCATCCGCGATGCCGTAGAAGCGGCTCAGTACGAGCGCATACGTGAAGAAGATGGCGTTGTAGAAGAAAGCCTGGCAGGCCATCAGTACAAGGGTAACCGCGGTACGCTGCGGATAGGCGCGAAACAGCGTGCGCGCGACATCTCCCAGGCCCAGTTCGCGTGGACGCAGGCGTAGTTTCGGCAGCGGCTCGGACGGTGGCGCCACCCCCAGGCGCGCCTCGATCTGGCTCATGATCGCTTCGGCTTCGGCCACGCGTCCATGCAGTATCAGCCAGCGTGGGCTTTCAGGCAGGAAGCGTCGCAACAGCAGGATGATCAAACCCAGCGCCGCTCCGAGGCCGAAGGCCAGACGCCAGCCCAGTTCCGCCGAAAGCCAGTGCGAATCGAGCAGCACGACTGCGCCGAGCGCGCCCAGCGCCGCGCCGATCCAGAAGCTGCCATTGATGACCAAATCGGTGTGGCCGCGATAGCGCGCGGGGATCAACTCCTGAATTGCCGAATTGATCGCGGCATATTCACCGCCGATACCTGCGCCCGTCAGTGCGCGAAACAGCGCGAACATCCAGAAGTTGGTGCTGAAAGCAGTCAGCGCCGTAGCGGTGAGATAAAGACCCAGGGTAATGCTGAAAAGCTTTTTGCGGCCCAGTTTGTCGGTGAGCCAGCCGAAACCGAATGCGCCGAGCACGGCGCCGATCAGGTAAAAGCTGGCGGCCAGCCCGACCTGCTCGTCGCTCAGGTGCAGGACCGGGCTGGATTTGAGTGCGCCAGCGATGGAGCCGGTGACCGTGACTTCCAGGCCATCGAGAATCCATGTGATGCCGAGTGCGAACACCACCAGCGTATGAAAGCGGCCCCAGCGCAGTCGATCCAGTCGCGCGGGGACGTCGGTGACGACGAGGTCCGGGATGGCTTGTGACATGAGGTCGAGGCTAACCGGACCGGGCTGGCGAGTCCACCCTCGGTTCCGCGGGAACTTGTCCGGTCAACGGGGCACGCGATAGCCCCCGGGCACGCCGTGCGGACTCAAGGTAAGTTGCCATAGCTGGTCACGACGGCTGCGAAATACGGCTGCCGATACGGCGAGGTAGAAGTGCCACATGCGCTGGAAGCGCGCGTCGTAGCGTGCATCGAGCACGGGCCAGGCGGCGTCCACGTTGTCGCGCCATGCGCACAGTGTGCGGTCGTAGTCGGCGCCGAAGTTGTGCCAGTCCTCCACTACGAAGAGATTCTGCAAGGCTTCGGCGACCTGGCTGGCGGCGGGAATCATTGAGTTGGGAAAGATGTATTTTTCGATCCATGGATCGGGTCGCGATGGCGTGCCGTTGCTACCGATGCTATGAAGCAGAACCAGGCCGTCATCTTTGACCGCCCGATGCGCGACTTCAAAGAAGGTTCGATAGTTGAGTGCGCCGACGTGTTCAAACATGCCGATTGAAAATACCGCGTCGAAGCTATCGTTGACTTCGCGATAATCCTGCAAGCGGATGTCCACTGGTAGACCCCGGCACAGCTGTCGCGCGAACTCGGCCTGTTCGGCTGAGATGGTCACGCCCACGCCTTCCACACCATAGCGCTCGGCGGCAAACTTCAAGGCCTCGCCCCAGCCGCAGCCGATGTCCAGCACACGCTGACCCGGTTGTAGACGCAGTTTGCGGCAGATCAGATCGAGCTTGGCTTCCTGGGCGTCATCGAGTGTGGAAGCTTGCGCCCAGTACGCGCATGAATACACCAGGCGCTTGCCCAGCATGGCCCGGAACAGATCGTTGCCCAGGTCGTAATGCACGCGTCCCACGTCGAAGGCATGCTCGCCTCGCTGGCGGTTGATGAAGCGTGCCTTGAAATGTGCGAGCAAAGTATCGAGTGTTTTCAGTTCCTCGTCGATATGTGAGGAGAGCAAGCGGGTAAACATGCCGGCAAGATCGGGCGTATCCCACCAGCCATCCATATAGGCCTCACCCAGGCCGAGCGATCCATGCGCGAACACGCGTGCGTACAGGCGATCATCGTGGACACGAAGATCGGTGGGTGCTGGGCCGTCAATGACTATGCCAGCCAGTTCAAGCAATGCGGCCGCGCGGTGCTTGAGTGAATCGTTGCTCATGCATGGCCTCGTGTCGAACGGTAAAGCCGAGCCTAATTATCGTCAGCAAACTCTAGCGTGACGAAAGCAAAAATCGCGTGCAGGGAGCTGCCTCAGCCTCGAATGATCGCCCGTACAAGCGCCAGGCCAGCAATGGTCAGTGTGATTGAACCTGCCAGGTTCAGGGCTACATGGGCCGCAAACCAAGCGTATTGCTGACGTAACAGCAGGTTCGCCGATTCCGCGGAAAAGGTGGAGAACGTGGTCAGTCCACCGAGAAAGCCGGTCGCGGCAAACAACCGCCATTCCGCGGGGATCGTCTGGTAGTGATCAAACAACGCCAGCACGCAGCCCATGATCAGGCCGCCGGTGAGATTGGCAGTGAGCGTGCCCAACGGGATGGAGGGAAAAATCGGGTTGAGCAGGACTCCCAATCCCCAGCGCAACCAGCAGCCGAGGACGCCGCCCAGGCCTACCGCAACAAAACCGCCGACATTCACGAGGTGTCTCCTGGCAAGGTCGATAGGCGTCCATGGAAACAGGCGTGTACGCCTGCGCGTCCGGAAGCCCGGTCGTGCAGGCATCATCAACCCATGTGGGTGGTTTGCTTCGAGCGAAGCGGGAGGCATGCCATCTCCCTGATGGCTGCATGCTAGCAAATAGGTTGTAGGGTTGGGAGGCTGCTGCGGGGAAGACGCGCCGCCTATGGCGAGCGTGCCCGTTTACGCGCCGGTCGCCTCATGTGAGTCGAGCATGGCCGCCAGTTTGCGCCCCACGTCTGCCGGTGGCATCTCGTAGGCATGCACGATGCGGTTATCGCCACCGTACGGCCCCCATTCCTCGGCATTAGTGGTATTGAAGATGCCATAGGTGGGCGTACGTGCGGCGCAGGACAGATGCATGATGCCGCAGTCGGCGCTGCTGTATGCATCGAGTGAGGCCAGTACGCTGGCCAGCTTGCGCAGGTCATTGGAGAAATATGCCGGATAGCGCGAATCCAGTAGCGAGCGACCGAAAGCGGGAACGATTTCCACACACTGCCAATCGGGCGCTGCCGCTTCGAATGCTTCCAGGAATGGCAACCACCAATCCTTGCGTAGCAGCTTGGGCCCGGTGGCATTGGCGAAGATGCCGATCACACGTCGCCCCTGTGCGCGCGCGCCGAGCACACGTTGCAATGCCAGCCGTCCGGCAGCACGCTCGGCATCGCTCAGGCGCAGGTCGGCATACGGATAGGGGGCATCCACAGGTTTGCCCAGCGCGGCGCGCAGCAGGAACACAGGTCGCTTGCCTTTGCTGGTTGGCGCATCGGCCACCGGTACTGCGTGTGTGACGTTGCCACTTTTCTTGGGGCTGTCGAAGCCGAGTTTGTACGTGGCATCGGCGCGCAACAGCAGCAGGCGTCCGGTTTGCGACTGCGGATCGGGATCGATCACCAGGTCATAGTGGTTGCGGCGGATAGCGCGCCACTGGCGCAGCAGGGTGCGAGGATGGCGTGCGCTATGCGATGGCAGCTTGTACAGGCGGTCCACATTGAAATATTGGCCATAGATCGCCTCGGCGATCTGGCTGCGCGTGACGATATCAATGGTCGCACCAGGATAGGTGGCTTCCAATTCCTGGATCAGAGGCGTCAGTAACAACGCATTGCCCAGCGTATGGCTGTAGTGACAGACCAGGATGCGGAAGATGCCGGCGGTGGGCAGGGGCGCACTGCTCTGCGTGACGGGCTTGCCGAAGAACAGGCGCATCAGCCCTTGCGCGACGCGGCGGCGCTGGTCATTGACGCGAGTGGAGGAGCGGAGGCGTTTGAGCACGACGTCGGATCATTGGGCGGACAGCGGGCAATCGTGGCATGTTCGGGAGATCGGGGTAAGGGGCAGTTTGCTGGACCGGCACAAAAGGGTGGGGGCGGCAACCGCAAGCAGCGATACCGCGCAAACCCAGTGGAGCTTCACGTATGTCCCCTGATCCGGCCTCCGGCCTGCCTACCCGATTCCAGCCGACCCGGGGCGGTAAGCTCGAGATATGCCACAGGTAGGTATCACGCCGACGCCACGCATCGCGCCTGCTGCCTCCAGGCCCCCAACCTGCCTTGTCTGGTAGGAGCGGCTCCAGTCGCAGATGGGAGCTTTTAAAAACTCCGAGCCGCGACATCGTCGCGTCTTGCATCACGACTGCGCGGGGTCTTGCCCCTGCGGCGCTAGAACCACAATGCGCCCTCAGCCGACAACAAACCCCTATTCACCAGCCATTCGCGCGCATTCTCGGCGTCCTGCTCGAACCAGGCTTGCGTCGAGCCTAGCCGAAACGAATAACCCCAGGTATCCATATCGCGCATGATGCGTTTGCTACCGACACCGGGTAACGCATCGCCCATCACGATCTGGAGGTAGCAGGTAGCGTCTTCTTCTTCGATGGAGTCGGTGGCGTCGGTATGCACCGCGTCGCGCCGTTCGGGCGGCAGGACGATCAGGTGCCCGGCCTCATGCAACAGTGAATGCACGGGTGTGTCGCCGCGGGCATAGACGGTGTGACCGATGATGCCAGCTTCGTCATCGCCCCAGTAGCTGCCTGGAATCGGCTGGCCATCGGCCACGGATTCAAGGCTCAGACCATAGCGTGCAAGCAGGGTGGCAGCGAGAGCGAAGCCAAGATCGGCCATCCGCATCACGTCGGGTGCTACGGGAGCATGAGTCATGGATATCAGGAACCGGCCGGGCGTGAAACCGCCCGGCCCATGTTCAGCCGGCCGGCTTGGGCTCGGGTTTTTCCGGCAATGCGACCGAGAGCTCCAGCACTTCGTGCCCGCTGTCGCGCTCGACGTTGATGTTGATGGCTTCCAGGTCCACCTGCACGTATTTCTTGATGACTTCGAGCAGTTCGTTGCGCAGCAGTGGCAGGTAGTCCGGCGCGCCGCGCGTGGAGCGCTCCTGCGCCACAATGATACGCAGGCGCTCCCTGGCGACGTTTGCCGTCGGCTCCGGCTTGCGCTTGAGAAAATCGAGAATACCCATCGCGATCAACCTCCGAATACGCGCTGGAGAAAGCCCTTCTTCTGCACTTCGGTGAAGCGCAGCGGGCGCTCTTCGCCGAGCACACGCGCGACGGTGTCGTTATAGGCCTGGCCGGCCAGCGATTCGGAGTTGAGGATGACCGGCACACCCGAATTGGAGGCCGCCAGCACGTTCTCCGATTCCGGGATCACGCCGATCACGCCGATTCCCAGGATTTCCTCGACGTCCTTGACGCTGAGCATCTCACCTTTAGCCACGCGTTCCGGGTTGTAGCGGGTCAGCAGAAGGCGCTGCTTGACCTGCTTGTCGCCGCGCTCGGCATGACGGGTCTTGCTGGCCAGCAAGCCCAGGATGCGGTCCGAATCGCGCACCGAAGACACTTCCGGGTTGACGACCACGATGGCCTGGTCGGCGAAGTACATGGCCAGGTGGGCCCCCTTTTCGATACCGGCGGGGGAGTCGCATACGATGAAGTCGAAGCCGTCCTCGGATAGGCCCTCAAGCACCTTCTCCACGCCCTCCTGGGTCAAGGCATCCTTATCGCGCGTCTGGCTGGCCGCCAGTACGTGCAGGTTCTCGTGGCGTTTGTCCTTGATCAGCGCCTGCTTGAGCGTGGCTTCGCCCTGCACGACATTGACGAAGTCGTATACCACGCGTCGCTCGCAGCCCATGATGAGGTCGAGGTTACGCAGGCCGACATCGAAATCGATCACCGCGACTTTCTTGCCGGCCATGGCCAGGCCGGTGGCAACGGACGCGCTGGTGGTGGTCTTGCCGACGCCGCCCTTGCCCGAAGTGACAACGATAATCTCAGCAGTCAAGGCTTATCTCCGCGAATATTCTTGTAGTGATCAATGTGTGGTGATCAATCGAGATTGAAAATCAAAGCTTGGCAATCAGAAGTTTTTCACCATCGAGCCAGCAATGCACGGCTTGGCCTTCGAGGTCCTTCGGGATCTGTTCAAATACGCGGTAGTGGCCGGCGATGGCTACCAGTTCGGCACGGAAGTCGGAAATGAAGATACGGGCCTTCTCGTCGCCCTGCGCACCGGCCATGGCGCGGCCGCGCAAGCTGCCGTAGATGTGGATGCTGCCATCGGCAATCACCTCGGCTCCGTT
>NZ_DASVMI010000025.1:0-6805 GCF_036384435.1 Dyella sp.
AGGCAATAAACGCCGTGACCAGGTTGACTGCCAGCCAAGCCCAACGATTGCGCAGCGACGCCCATACCGAGGCGAAGATATCTTCCTCCTCACGCAGGCCGCCACGACTGAGCGCTTCGCTTTCGCCTTCCTCACGGATGACGTCGAGCATGGCATCGACAGTAATACGGCCGATGAGCCGACCATTGGAGTCGACCACGGGAGCCGTCACCAGGTCATAGCGCTCGAAAGCCTGTGCCACATGGTAGGCATCGTCATCCGGCGCGAAGGTGTTCACGTCTGGTGCCATGACCTCGCTGACCATCTTGTCTGGTGGATTTACCAATAACCAGTGCAACGGCAATACGCCGGTAAGTACGTTCTCTTGGTTGATGACGAACAGCTTGTCCGTTTGCGGCGGAATTTCATCAAAACGCCGTAGATAGCGCAGTACGGTCTCCAGACTGATGTCTTCGCGGATGGTCACCATCTCGAAATCCATCAGTGCACCAAGCTGGTCTTCGGCGTAGGAAAGCGCTGACTGAACTCGCTCACGCTGCTGCGCGTCGAGGCTGGCCATCAGTTCGGGCAGCACTTCCTCGGGGAGATCCTCGACAAGATCGGCCAGCTCATCGGCATCGAGCGGCTCGACCGCGGCGAGAATCTCCCCTTCATCCATGTCCGCGATCAAGGATTCGCGAACCGCGTCGGAGACCTCCAGAAGAATCTCACCGTCCCGGTCGGATTTGACGCGATGCCAGACGATGAGACGGTCGTCGGGCGGCAAGGATTCAAGAATGTATGCGACGTCCGCGGGGTGCAGCGCATCAAGCTGGTCATGCAGACGGCCGAGCGCTTGCCCGGCAAGCGCATGGTCGGCCGCAAGCAATTCACCGGATGCCTCATCGGCGTACTCGGCCATAGCCAGACGGTAGAGCCGCAACAACTCCATCACTGCCGTCAACGGCTCATGCAGCCGTGCGCCAGCGCCTGAAGTGTGAACGTCGCTCACGAGATCACCAGGAGCACCGCGGCCTGGGCCGCAATGCCCTCGCCGCGCCCGGTGAAGCCGAGTTTTTCCGTCGTAGTCGCCTTGATGCTTATCTGGTCGACGCTGCAGTCAATCACGCCAGCCAGATGCTCTCGCATGACCAACGCATGCGGCCCCACCTTCGGTCGCTCGCATATGACAGTAATGTCAGCATTACCTAGCGCATAACCATGGTTGCGCATCAGCTTGACGGCATGACGCAGGAAAGCACTGCTGTCAGCCCCTCGCCAGCGCTCGTCCGATGGCGGAAAATGCTGGCCGATATCGCCCACGGCAAGCGCGCCGAATATTGCGTCGCACAAGGCATGGATGACCACGTCGCCATCTGAATGGGCCACGATACCCTGCGTATGGGGAACCCTCACGCCTCCCAGCATCACGAATTGGCCTTCGCCAAACGCATGCACGTCAAAACCCTGGCCGATGCGCATCATGAAGCCGCGTTCCTTGTGTGAAGCCTTTGAAGCAGAAATTCGGCGAGGGCGAAATCCGTCGCCGTCGTAACCTTGATGTTGTCCTCGGCCCCCTCCACCAACAGCGGCGCAAAACCCGCGCGCTCCATCGCCATGGCTTCGTCGCTGACCACGACGCCAGCCGCGTCGGCCGCACGCAGGGCGTCGGACAAGGCACCTCGCCTGAACATCTGTGGCGTGAAAGCGCGCCAGCGATGATCACGGGGCTCGGTCTGGCAACTGCGGAGTGAGGAATCCGCACGCTTGAGGGTATCGCGCAACGGCGCCCCCAAAAGCCCCCCCTCCAGCGCGCCGGCCTGCTCGATCAGTCGCGTAATGTCTTCATGACGCACGCATGGCCTTGCTGCATCGTGCACTAGCACGAAGTCATCGCCAGCCACTTCCGACGGCAATGCCGCCAGGCCAGCCAGCACCGAATGGCAGCGCTCGACACCACCGACGGTCGTGAGCACGGACCTGGAGGCCGGTGTGCCTACGGAGGCCCAATAGCCGTCGTCAGGAGCCAGCACCACGAGCAGCCCTGCCACGGCTGGATGGCACGCCAATTGATCGAGCGTGTGCTCGATTAATGGCCTCCCCGCCAACGGCATGTACTGCTTGGGCCGTGGACCACCGACTCGCATTCCGCGTCCTGCCGCCGGCACAACACACCAGACCGGCTTGTTCATGTTCAACGCCCGCTACTGCCGGCCGGGACCGGCACGGAACTGCCATCGGCGGGCTTGTCGACTACCTGGTAGAACACCTCACCCGGCTTGATCAGGCCCAGCTCGTTGCGCGCTCGCGCTTCGACGGCCTGCTCGCCGGTTTTTAAATCCTGGACGTCCGCGCCAAGCGCCTGATTCCGCTGGAGCAGCCGATCGTTCTCATCTTTCTGCTTCTGCACGGCAACACGGAGGGATTGCACCTCGTGCATGCCACCGTGTGGGCCCCATAACTTGAGTTGCAGGCCCACGAGTATCAGCAGCAGGATGAGCGCGACCCATCGCAGCATGGCGTATCGAATCCGTCCCGTCAGCCTGGCAGGTGCGAAAGACTGGGGAACGCATCACGGCCGGCATACCTGGCCGAGGCGCCGAGCTGTTCCTCGATGCGCAACAGCTGATTGTACTTGGCTACGCGATCTGTGCGGCACAACGAGCCGGTCTTGATCTGCGTGGCCGTCGTCGCCACGGCGATGTCCGAAATGGTGGTGTCCTCGGTTTCCCCCGAACGGTGCGACACAATGGCGGCGTACCTGGCCGCATCGGCCATGGCAATGGCCTCGAGCGTCTCTGACAGCGTGCCGATCTGGTTCACCTTGATCAGGATGGCATTGGCGATCTTCTTGTCGATACCTTCGCGGAAGATCTTCGGGTTGGTGACGAACAGGTCGTCGCCAACCAGTTGCACGCTATTGCCGATCTTGTCGGTGAGAAGCTTCCAGCCATCCCAGTCGCCCTCGGCCATGCCATCTTCGATGGTGACGATCGGATACTGCTTGGCCCAACTGGCCAGTACATCGACGAATTCGGCAGGACTGTAGACCCTACCCTCGCCTTCGAGGTCATACTTGCCTTCCTTGAAGAATTCCGAACTGGCGACGTCCAGGCCGAGCAGGATGTCGCTGCCGATCTTGAAACCGGATTTGTGCACGGCTTCGAGAATGGTATCCAGTGCCTCGACGTTGGAACGCAGGTTTGGCGCGAAACCGCCCTCATCACCGACGGACGTATTGAGGCCCTTGCCCTTGAGCACGCCCTTCAGAGCATGGAAAATCTCAGTGCCGGCGCGCAACGCTTCGGCGAAGCTGGGCAGACCCACCGGAAGCACCATGAACTCCTGCACGTCGACGTTGTTGTCGGCGTGAGCGCCGCCGTTGATGATATTCATCATCGGCACAGGCAGGCTACCCGGCTTACCTTGCGACAGATATTTCCACAGCGGCTCGCCACGCGACGCGGCCACGGCATGTGCGGCGGCCATGGAAACGCCCAGCAGCGCGTTGGCACCGAGGCGCCCCTTGTTGGGCGTGCCATCGAGGCTGATGAGTTTGTCGTCCAAGCCCTTCTGATCGGCCGCATTGAAGCCTTTCAGGGCATCGGCGATGGCGCCGTTGACATTGGCCACGGCGTTCTTGACGCCCTTGCCCAGGTAACGCGACTTGTCACCGTCGCGCAGTTCAACGGCCTCGCGCGAACCGGTGGACGCGCCGCTGGGAACTGCCGCGCGACCAAAGCCACCGCCAGCCAGGGTCACTTCCGCTTCGAGCGTGGGGTTACCACGGGAATCGAGGATTTCGCGGGCGTGGATGCGAGTGATGTCAGTGCTCATGGAACTCCCAGTCGTGCAGTTTTAGGCAATAAGAAGGCGATCAAGATGAACGCAAGGAACAGCAGGCCCTGCGCAATCCCCACGTGCGCATAGCGCTTGCGCTGGGCGGCCTGCGGATAGCTGCCAAGCCTACCGCGAAATCAGCCAGGGCCAAGGGGGGAAACATAAAAAACCCAGCGCGGCCGCCTATAAGGGTTCTATGCATGGTTTCAGGCGAAGGCTCAGCAGGCATACCACCCGCGCCATCAACAGCAAGATGTCGCACAACGCCACGGCCCCACAGCACAGCCGACACGACGGCCCATCGGGAGTGGACGGGCGGCGAAAGTGTCGTCGTCCCGGCCACTGGCGTCATCGTGCGCCGTACACGCTTTCCAGGAAGCCATGCTTCTTGGTGACGGTATCGAGCTCCAGCAGGGTCTCCAGCAGCGCAGCCATCTTGTCCAGCGGCCAAGCGTTGGGACCGTCGCTCAACGCCTGCGCAGGATTGGGGTGGGTCTCGGCGAACAGGCCCGCCACCCCCACGGCCACGGCCGCACGTGCGAGCACCGGCACGAATTCGCGCTGACCACCGGAACTAGTGCCCTGCCCACCCGGCAACTGCACCGAGTGCGTGGCATCGAACACCACCGGGCAGCCGGTATCACGCATCACGCTCAGTGAGCGCATGTCAGAAACCAGGTTGTTGTAGCCAAAGCTGGCACCGCGCTCGCAGACCATGATCTCGTTGTTGCCAACAGCCTTGGCCTTCTCGGTCACGTTCTTCATCTCCCATGGGGAGAGGAACTGGCCTTTCTTGATGTTTACGGGCTTGCCAGCTCGCGCAACATTCTGGATGAAGTCGGTCTGACGGCACAGGAAGGCCGGCGTCTGCAAGACGTCGACCACGGCAGCCACTTCATTCATCGGCGTGTATTCGTGCACGTCTGTGAGCACGGGCACGCCGATCTGGCGCTTGACCTCACCCAGGATACGCAACCCCTCTTCCATGCCCGGACCACGGAAACTCTTGCCCGAGGAGCGGTTGGCCTTATCGAAGCTGGACTTGAAGATGAAATGGACACCCAGCGTGCCGGTGATCTCCTTGAGCTTGCCGGCCACATCGAGCTGCAATTGTTCGGACTCGACCACACATGGCCCTGCGATCAGGAACAACGGCTTGTCCAGGCCTACGTCAAAACCACAGAGCTTCATGCGACGGACTCCTTGGCCAGCAACTGCCCTTCGCGCACGGCCTTGAATTCACGCGCCGCGTGAACGAAGCCGATAAACAAAGGATGGCCGTCGCGCGGCGTCGAGGTGAATTCCGGGTGCGCCTGGCAACCGAGGAACCAGGGATGTTTTTGCTGCGGCAGTTCGACGATTTCGACCAGCAAATCGTCCATCGACTTGCCAGAGATCACCAGACCCAAATCCTCGAAGGTCTGCCTATAGCGGTTGTTGAATTCGTAACGATGGCGATGACGCTCGCGTATCACGTCCTGGCCATAAAGCTCGCGGGCAAGCGTGCCTGCCTTGAGGCGGCACTCCTGCGACCCCAAGCGCATGGTGCCTCCCAGGTCCGAACGCTCGTTGCGCGTTTCCACCTCGCCGGAGGCAGTCGTCCACTCGGTAATCAAGCCGATCACCGGGTGTGGATTGTTACGGTCGTTCTCGCTGGAATCGGCCCCAGCCAAACCCGCGACATGGCGGGCGAAGTCGACTACTGCTGCATGCATGCCATAGCAGATGCCGAAGTAGGGCACGCCGTGCTCACGCGCATAACGGGCAGCAAGTACCTTGCCTTCGAAACCACGCTTGCCGAAACCGCCGGGTACCAGGATCGCATCGGCCTCGCCCAACACCTTGGCAGCTCCATCGGCTTCGATCTGCTCGGAATCGATCCAGGCCAGGTTGACCCGCGTCTGCTGCTTGATACCGCCGTGGCGCAACGCTTCGCCAAGCGACTTGTAGGCATCCTTGTGCTCGACATATTTGCCGACTATGGCAACCGTGATCTCGTCCTTGGGATGCTCGACCGCATCCACGGTGCGCTGCCAGCTGGACAGGTCGGCCGGGCCAGCCTCCAGCCCCAGGCGCTTGATCACAATATCGTCCAACCCCTGCTTATGCAGCCATAGCGGTTGCTTATAGATGATGTCCACATCCGTCGCGCTGATGACCGCCTGCTCGGGAACGTTGGTGAACAGGGCGATCTTGCGGCGCTCGCCATCGGGCAAGGGCTGCTCGCAGCGGCAAAGCAGGACGTCGGGCTGAATACCGATCGAGCGCAGCTCCTTGACCGAGTGCTGGGTCGGCTTGGTCTTGATCTCGCCCGCGGCCTTGATATACGGCACCAAGGTCAGATGCATGAACAGGCACTTTTCCGGGCCATGCTCGATGCGCAACTGGCGAATGGCTTCAAGGAAGGGCAGCGACTCGATATCACCCACCGTGCCGCCGATCTCGACCAGGGCCACGTCGAAACCACGGGTGGCCTCATGGATGCAATGTTTGATCTCGTCGGTGATATGCGGAATTACCTGAACGGTAGCACCCAGATAGTCACCCCGACGCTCCTTGCGGATTACCGACTCATAGATCTTGCCGGTAGTGATGGAATTCTTGCCAGTCAGGCGGGTATGAACGAAACGCTCGTAATGGCCCAGGTCCAGATCGGTTTCGGCACCATCGTCGGTGACGTAAACCTCGCCATGCTGGAACGGGCTCATGGTGCCCGGGTCCACATTGATATAGGGGTCGAGCTTCATCATGGTGACTGAGAGCCCGCGTGCTTCCAGAATGGACGCAAGCGACGCCGCTGCGATGCCCTTGCCTAAGGAGGACACCACACCGCCGGTGACGAAAATCAGGGGGGTCATGGGAAGCAGCCGTGCTGGAAATAGGTATTTTAGAGGAAGTCGGGGCGGGCTGCGAGATGTTGCGAAGGAAGGATTCAGGCTTCTGGATAACTGAGGCTCCTGCGCCCCTTGCTCGGCCCCCGGTGACA
>NZ_DASVMI010000026.1:0-19582 GCF_036384435.1 Dyella sp.
GCCAACGGCACTGACGATGATGCCTGCCACGATTAGCAGATGCAGGTACGTGTAGGCGAGGCGGGCAAAGCGACCGGGGTCGGCCGACGCCGCGATGGATCGGCTGCCGCGTTCGGCTCCGAGGTCGAAATATACCCACCACATCGCCACGCACCCCAGGAATGCCGCAATCAACGCGGCCCAGTGCGCTCCCTCACGCGTTGTCTCAGCAAACGAGGAACCCGTGGCCACGATCGACTCACCCAGGGCGATCAGCACGAACAAGCTGCATCGCTCGGCAAAATGTCCGCCCTGCACATCCCAGTCAGTCGTCGTGGAGCGCCCAAGGCCCGGCACATAGAACGATGACGCCGGACCGGCGTATTCGATGGCTAGTGCGATGATCCAGCACAGCCAACGGGCCTGCCCTTCAAGCCAGCCACCCGCCAGCCACCACACTCCCGACACACACAACCATGTCGCGATTCGCTGGAAGTTGCGTACACTGGCAAGCGGGCTTCCCCGCATGGCCCAGAGCATGAACAAGGTTCGCCCCACCTGCATGAAGACAAAGGCTAGCGCGAACATCAGACCATGTTCGGCGAATGCCTCTGGTAGCGCGGTAGAAAGTAGCAATCCGGCGAGCATCAGCGCCAATAGCATGATGCGCACGGCCAGGCGCTCGGGATCGAGCCAGTTGGTGATCCAGCCGGTAAAGATCCACACCCACCACACCGCCAGGAACAGCAGCAGCACCTCGGCTGCGCCCACCATGCTGAGGTCTCCCAGCAAGGTATGCGACAGCTGGGTCACGGCATAGACGAAGACCAGATCGAAGAACAACTCGATATTCGTGACCCGGCCATGCCCCTCGCCATCCCTGCGCCTCAACAGGCCCTTCAAGACGTGTGCTGCATCGCCGGAACGGTTTGCCATGGATCCCCCGTGAACGTAAAGGTCTATCGGTCGCGAAAACCTGCGATACGCATAGCCAAGCGCCTACGAGGCGTTACGTCAAGCTCCGGCTTTCAAGCTGCCGCCGGCAAAGGCTACGGTGTGTAAGCCCGGCGTAAGGGTGCCCGATTCCTGTGGCCGGAACATGGCTTTGAGCCCTTGAAGCCTGAGGCCACCTTGACGTTACGAATCGCCTCGCCGTGATCGCGACTTGCAGGTTTGGAGCCTCTTTCCCATCTGCGACTGAATCGCACACTGCATCACGCCGTGGGAGCGAATTCATTCGCGATGCAAGTTGCGGCATCGTCGCGGCCTGGAGGTTTTAAAACCCCCAATCTGCGACTGCATCGCAGATGACATCGCGAATGAATTGGCTCCAGCCCTTCGCCAATCGGGCAAGACTCAGGGCCGCGCCGGCATCTCCAAGCTTGGCCAGCCCATCGTGCGCGCTAAGCTCTACATGGCCGCCGTCGTCGCCAAAACACACAACCCTGCCATCAGTCGCTTCTGCCAGCGCTTGCTCGACCAGGGCAAACCTCGCCTCGTTGCCATCGTCGCTTCCATGCGAAAACTCCTTCACATCGCCTGGGGCGTCATCCGATCCGGCAAGCCGTTTGATCCCAATATCGCGCTTGCTTAGATGGGCGCGAGACGGTATCTACAGGGTGCGGGAGGGGCGGATGTCGATGACCTTGCCGTGCGCAATGATGATCACAACGGCCTTGCCGCGCGCGGGCGTGGCCGCGTAATGCCAGAACTGCGCTGCATCGCTACGAATCAACCGCCTATCACGCTTACCGCGGTGGCGGCGCTTCTCATCAAAGCGTGAATGATATCCGCCAGCATGACGCCCTCGAGAAATACGATCGGGCCGCCCCAACATCGCTACGACTCGGGCCACATCATCGCCCGACGACAAAACCCGGGCTCCCACGCGATACGTGGCTGCAGCCATCGGAGAAGTTGCCGATACCAGTATCAAAAAAATGGCGAGCATCAATGCTCGCCGTGAAACCCGAACGCTATAAGCCCCATGAGTGAAAAAGAAGCGCGTCTTACGACTTCCCACATCCACGGGGGCCATCCCTGGCGTTACTCTCCGTCACTACGATTCATATTTTAATGACGGATACACCAAAGCTCACTCCGCCCACATCGCTGACCGATGTAGGCGAAATCAGGCAATGCGTGTCAGCGAAAAAGCGCAAGAAGTGTTCTCATTCAAGATGTGAAAGCACGACGATCAACGCTCTGATCTACGCTCTCATTCAAGATGCCGTATCAGCATGACCCGTGCGTCGTCCCTGCCAAGCAGTGCATATCCAAGTGGATACGGTGTAGCCGGCACAGTTGACGCCGCAGCACACGAGCCGAATCGTCGTTGGCCGCCGCGCCTGCATGGCGCTCGAAGCAATCCAGCAAGGCGCATTCACAGCGCGCCAGGCAACGCACCCAGGCGGTGTCCCTATGCGCATCACCGGCGCGGCTGACGGTAACATCGAGAAACCAGCCACGCGCCGCTCCCATCATCGTGCCATGGTCAGCGGCACGCGCACCCTGATCGAGAACCTGCTGCTGCAGGTCGGCAATGAGCGCATCAAGGGTCTGGGCGTTTTCCTCCAGCAACACGCGCAATCCCGGTTCACGCACCTGGATCAACGCACGCCTGTACAACGCACGGTCGTCGATACCACGACGGATCAGGGCGTTATAGAGAGCTACGGGCTGGGACACGGTCATCGCCTCCTTGGCGATACATGACGATGGGAAGACGCCCACATCGTCCTGCCGGGGCACTTACCCCAGGATTAACCCCTAACCGTTGTGAAGCGTTCACTCAGCCAGCGTTTCTACTGCCCAATGTGCAGAAGATTCAACGGTCGACCATCGGCCGCCTGAATCCCCTCCTGCAATTCGGCCAGACGCTGAACGTCCGGGCAGAGCGCTTGAATCTGGGGGCTCAAGGCCTGCATGCGCCGTTCAAGCCGTGGCCGCAGCCCCGTGGCCAGGTCCGAGGCGCGATCCCGCAGGCTCGCCGCCCCTTGCAGGTCGCCGCTCATGGCGGCGGCGACGGCCTGTTGTCCGAGGTCGTTGGCCAGTAGCGGCATGATGTCGCTGGCGATCTGATTGGCATAGCGATCGGCCATGTCCCCTTGCCAGTCATGGGTACTTTCGCTGCGTGTGATGCGCTGCTTCAGCTCCTGGGCGCGCGTATCAAGGCGGCGGTCGAGTTCCACCTGGGTCTGGGCACTCAACCCCAGCTGTGTCGCTTCATCGTGGACAGCTCGGGCCAACAGGTCCACCCCTTGCCGCGCAATAGCCTTGGCTCGTGGTTCGAGCGCGCGCAACTGGCGTTCGAACAAGGCCAGACGGTCTTGCTCGTCGGGGCGCAGGGCGACCGTCCGGCCGTCCGTCGTGAGCGAACCGTCCTGCAAGACGACCCGATAAGGGGCAGGCTGGGGACGGTCAAATAGCAGCCCCTGGGGCTGGATGGTCAGGTCGTAGCTGCTGCTGGCATGGCACGTAGCCGCCAGATCACTGCCATGGGCAGTCACGGCGACGAAGCACAGCGGCAGCAAGAGAGTAAAGCGGCGCATGAAGTCTCGCGAGATGAACTGGGCAGCCGCAGCGATACCGGGATCAGGATCAACGCTTGCTGAATCGCATGTCGCGCCGATGAAACTGTGATCGCACCGGTGGCTGGCCAAGCACCCAGCCAAGCCACAACAGCAAGGGTATCGCGATGGCCTTCAACCCGAGCACCACCTGGAAGGTCCGCCGGGTACGCTCGATCATGAACAAGGCAAGGTCAGCGGTTTGCGGCTGAGCCAGCGCAGCCTGTCGGGCCTTGTCGAAATCTCCCCAGTGCACGAGGATTGCGACGCCGCTCACCAGCGCATACAGGGCCAGCACAACGGTGGTCGCACGCATGGCGGAACGAGCCCACTCATGGCGCATGATTGCAGCAACGCAGATCACGATGACCACGAAAGTGGCTGCCAGATAAACGAATTCGCCATGTTGCATGTACTGCAGGCCAGCATAGCCGGCCAGCAGCAGCAACACCCAGAGTGCCAGGCTCCAGATCGCGAAGCGACGCGGACTGGCCGCATCACTTCGCACTTTTAGAACTGCCATCAGGTCGAGGCCTTCAGAGCAGCCAGATCACTCAGTACCTGCGAGGAATTCTTCTCCGGGTCCACATCGACGTAGACCTTGGCAATCTTGCCATGGGGGTCGATCAGGAAGGTGGTGCGCTTGGCATAGTGCACGCCGCCCATCGAGGTCAGCACGCCATAGGTGGAAGCCACTTTACTGTCGGCATCGGACAGCAACGGGAACGGCACGTGGTACTTCTCGGCGAACTCCTGATGCGACTTGACGTTATCCAGGCTCACACCCACGACGTCAGCACCGGCCTTGCGCAGCTTGGCGATGTCATCGCGGAAGGTGCAGACCTGCGTGGTGCATCCTACGGTGAAATCCTTCGGATAGAAGTACATCACCAGCCAGCGACCCTTATGATCGGCCGGTGTCTGCCAATGGCCGTTCTGGTCCTGCAAGCGAAAATCCGGGGCAACCTGGCCGACCTGGGGCATGTTGGCAGTCGGGGCATCTGTCGCGAATGCTGGGGCGGCAGCGCCGATAAAAAGTGAGAGCAGGAAAAGCAGGACTTTGCGATGCATGGGTTACTCCGGGGTGGGGAACTGGGCAAGTGTACGCTCAAAAGCAAAGGGCGCCGAAAGGCGCCCTTTGCAACGCAAGCGGTGAATACCGCTTATCAGTGAACACGTTCAATCGAGAACTTGCCCACCGAGATACCCAGGTTGACGCCCTCGCCGGTGCCCGACAGCGCCAGCGAGGTGGTGCCCTTGGTCAGCACCTGCGCCTGGCCACTCTTGACCACGCCAGCCTCGGCGCCGGCCTGGGCATAGTCGCCAAACACGTCGTCCACGCTGCGCACGTGTGAGATGGCACCCTTGCCATCATCGATACGGTACTTGCCGGCGGTCAGGCCACCGCCCACGACGGAAATCTTGACGTTGGCGCGTTGGCCGTTATTGCATACCACCGTGCCCTGGCCCTCGGCGTGCTTGTAGATGATGGACCAACCCTTCAGCGAGAAGCGCAGGTCGCAGTCCACCGACGCATCGGCTGCGTGGGCAGGTGCCACCGGCAGCGCGCTCAATCCCGTAACCGAAAACAGCAGCAGTGCAGCCAGACCCAAATGACGCTTGCTCATGTGAAGCTCTCCTTCATGTCGCTCTTACCCGGGGGAACCGTCGGCCTCATTGCGAGCATCGAGCCGGACGGCCATGTTCAGTGCATATAGCTCAACCTGAAGAAGGTGATGGCGATGTGGAGAAAACGCAGTCTCCTGCGATTTTGATCCCACCGTAACAAACTACCGAGCAGACTCACCCTCCAACGAAACACAGAAAGCTGATGGAGGTATAGCGATGAACACCAAGACCCTGAAGATTTTCGCGGCAAGTCTTTCCCTGGCTCTGGCCGCCGGACCGATGGCGGCGCATGCCTCGCATGAGGTTTGCCACAACGTCGAGGTGCAGGACCAGCCCAAGGATCAGCACCAGATTGCCGGCATGGCCATCGGTGCCGTGGGCGGCGGCTTGTTGGGGCACCAGATCGGCGGCGGTAAAGGCAAGACACTCGCCACGGTCGGTGGCGCAGTGGCGGGCGGCTATGCGGGCAAGAAAGTACAGGAAAACCAGCAAGCCAAGCACACGCATATCGAGCGTCGGTGCCACGAAGTAGAAGACTAAAAATAGTTGTCTGACCGACTGCAAGTGGCTTCATCGGAGACAACATCAACATGTTCAAGTATTCGCTCGTCGGTTATGACGGTTCCCATTCATCGCAACAGGCATTTCGTTTTGCCGTCGAACTGGCGCGCCTGACCAAGGGTCGTTTGCGTGTCGTGTCAGCGCTTCAAGTCGTCGAGGGCGGTGCGGACACTACCTCCCTGGTCATGACCGATACATCCAGCCAGCGCGTGGTCGAGCTCAAGGCGGAGTTGCAATCCCTGGCCGCTGACGCCGACACGCTGGTAGACCTGGAGGTGTTGCATGGCAGCCCCGGTGACGTGCTGATCGGCCAGGTCCATGCCCACAACATCGATCACATCGTGATCGGCCACACTGAACGGGGCGCCCTCGCCCGCTGGCTGGTCGGCTCCGTATCGGATGACATCCTGGCCCGATCACACGTCCCGGTCACCGTCGTGCGCTGAGCCCCTCGGATCACGCCGCCCGCCTCCTGCGGGCGGCGTCTTTTCGAGCGTAATTTCCCACGCCCGTCCTGTCGGACCCGGCCCGCCAGGGCGGCCGGGGTACCTGCATGAACAAACGTTAATCCCCTTGGGGTCGAAGCCGTCGTATTCTCTTGTCACAATACAGTCATGCCAAGCTCATACTTGGCGCCGCCCCCGAACAGGAATCACCGTGAGTTACACCACATCGTTGCCATGGACCCTGGAGAGCCTCGACCTCGACAGCATCGATATCGAGCGCATCCGTCACAACGAAGACCTGTTCTTTTTGCTTTGCAGCGCATCGTTCGTGGAAAGCGGTTCGGACCTGTATACACACAACCTGGTGGATCACTTCGCTGGCGATACGGAATTGCAGACTTGGCTCAGCCAGCACTGGGAGCATGAGGAGCTGCAACATGGTCGCGCACTGGCTGCCTACGTGCGCAAGGTATGGCCAGAGTTCGACTGGGACAAAGGCTTCAAGGCATTCTGGGATGAATACGGCGCGGTCTGCACATCCGAGCAGCTCGAAGCCAGTCGCGGGCTGGAACTGGCCGCGCGCTGTGTGGTGGAAACCGGCACGGCCAGCCTTTACCGCGCACTTAATGACATTACCGATGAGCCGGTGCTCAAGCAGTTGACCAACCATATCAAGAGCGATGAAGTTCGCCATTACAAGAACTTCTACCAGCACTTCCGCCGTTATCGCGAGAAGGAAGGCTTCGGTCGCTACAAGGTGTTCCGCGCGGTGTTGCGCCGGGTCAACGAGATCAAGAGCGAAGACAGCGACATCGCCCTTCGCCACGTCTTCAACCAGTGCTATCCCCAGCATGTCGAGGACAAGGCCAAGTATCGCCAAGTGACGGGCCGCGCTCAGGATCTGCTACGCAAGAATATCCCCGCGGAAATGACCGTCAAGATGCTGCTCAAGCCACTGGATCTGCCCGCCCGCGTGCAGAACGCCATCGAAAAGCCGCTGGCGCGCATCGCTGAGAAGCTGTTTTTGCAGTAAGGCGCGCCAGGGGGCTTTAGCGCATGGATGGTGAAGCCCGTGGATGGGAGATGGATGGCGGGAGCGCGAAAACCTGCCACCAGGGCCAAGATTGACGCTTGTGTCGCGCCGCGCTTTGCCATCGGCATGCAGTGACTTGCCATTCAAGGCAGATGCGCTACGCCAGAGACGGGAAATCGAAGGCCTGCAGGCGGGTGAAAAATCTTGAACGCCGCCGAAGCGGCGTCGCCAGCATGAAGCCTCGCCTCGGTGGCAGGTTTTCGCGCCCCCGCCCCAACTCCAGACAATTCTTCACGCTCCCGCGTCACGCTCCTTTTCTTCGATCTTGCGCTGTTTCTGTAGTTTCTCTTCCGCGCGCAGCTTGCCTACGTCAACGGGGCGGATTTCCATGATGAAGCAGGGGCCGGGGCCGCCGACCAGCACCTTGTCCAGGCGCGCGTTGACTTCATGCATGCGCGAGGTCAGGCCGATGGCATTGGCCCATTCCAGGTTCTGGCAGCCACCGCCGCCATCGACGGTGAGCAGGTAAGCTTCCTGGCCGCGGGTATAGACGGCCAGATGGCTGCGATCGAGCGCCTCCCAGGACCACAGGTTGAAGAACCGGAAGCTGTTGACCGGGGCACCCGCGGCGGCCTGGTAGTCGAGCAGGCGTTGGTTGGGTTTTTCAGGCCCCGTCGCACAGGCGGCCAAGGCTGCCGCAATGAACACGATAATGCATGAGCGCACGTACTTCATGGCAATGACTCCCGGAGTGGACGAGCAACGCAAACGGCCACGGAGCGATACGGTGCACGGCGGTTACTTTTTACCCTTGCTCAAGGGCTGCCACTTCGAAGGATCGAAACCACCCACCTCATAGACCAGGGTCTCGTGCTTCTCGTCATCCTTCGTGGTGACATCGAGGGTGATACGCTTGGCCTTCTCGACAAGCGCAATGAATGCCTTGTCATCGCGAATCATGATGGCCGGTTCGCCGGTGGTCGGCGCAAAGCCCTTGATACCCACGGGCTTGCCATCCACCTTGGCATTGATGGTGCAGTTACCCTTGCAGACGAAACCGTGCCCGTTGCCGTACAGAAAAGCATTCTGTCCCCACTCGGTGTGCCGGCGCAGCACGAGGCGTACGCGATCATTGCCGGCGGGCAAGGTTGAATAGATCGTCGCGGTGGATTGCGTGCCGCCTTGCATCGGCGCTACCTGGTAATACCAAAGTGCCTGCAAACGCGCCTTTTCCTTGGTGTCCTTAAGACGCTGCTCCACGGCGGGCAATGATTGCTGCACTTCCTTGGCGGCATCCGTACCGGGATAACGCTGCACGATGTCTTCGCCCTGCAAGACCGTCATTTCGTCGTTGCCCTGCTTGGCCAATTGGCGGTAGTTGTCCAGCTTGCGCGCCTGATCGGCCTTTTGCTGCGCAGCATCGGCTGCCGCCTGCTGTTTGGCTGCGGCCTGTTCGTCGTCCTGCTGTGAGCACCCGGCGGCGAGCGCGGCGGCCACAAGCACGACAATCAAGGGACGGCAAATCACATTCATGGCGGCAACCTCGCTTCAGGACAGGCGCCTAGAGTGGCCGGCCCATCAGCCTCGTGCAACCTCCGGCCGCGGCGCTTCACCGAAGCGCTCACGCAATTGTGCGCGATAGCGGCGGCTGCACGGAATCTTCATGCCGCCGTGCATGGTCAATCGTGCGTCGCCGTTTTCCAGGGGTTCGATCTCGGCCACGTAGTCGAGGTTGACGGCATAGCTACGCTGCACGCGCACAAAACGCGACGGATCGAGTTTTTCCTCAATGCCGGCCATGGTCGCCCGCAAGGGATAGTCACGTCCACGAACATGCAGGTTCACGTAGTTGCCCGAGGCTTGCAGCCACTCGATTTCCCGCGCGTTGATCAGGAATTCCTTGCCCAGCTTGCGCACCAGGAAGCGCTCGGGGCGTTCAACCGGCTCGACCGGCGGCCCTTCATCCGGTTCGGCCAGCACGCGCGCCTCGCCCTGGAAGCGGGTACGCCAGAGGGTATAGAGGCCCATCAGGGCTACGATACCGGCATACGAACGGATGTCCTTGAGGTATTCGTAGCCCCAGATGTACCAGGGGCCGAAGTCGTAGTGCCGGCCCATCGCGGTGTAGATCCAGGTACGCAGCATCACCATACCGCCCACATGCAGCAGGCTGAAGACCACGCTGCCTCCCAGCAACCAGGGCAGGCTGGTACGCCAGGTTTCGAACAGCACCGGCCATCGGCGCTGGCCAACCAGCACGCCCGGAATCAGGGCCAGCATGACCAGGGCACTGGTCCACTCCCAGGACCACGGCTCCCAGGCCGCCAGCCCAGGGTGGTCCATGGCCGAGGTGATGCTGTTGAATGTGGCGTTGAGCACGAAGAAAGCCACCCAGAAGCCAATCTCGAAAGACCGGCGCCAGCGGGCGAAGGAGCGATAGTCGAATGATGGGGCGGCAGGCATGGCGAGAAGTGTATCGGGTCGGGCGCCGCCAGCCCGGGGCCAAAAGCCACCCCGGTTCGTCACCGCCACCCCTCCGTTCGTCCCCAGGCCAGGTCAATCAATCACTTGCGGCGAGACAACCTGGACGGCCCCGTCGAGTATCGCTCCACCTTTCCACCGGAGCGACCTCATGGACAACCCGACCCGGCGCCACGATATCGACGCGTTGCGCGTTTTGGCCTTCGGCCTGCTGATCCTCTATCACCTGGGCATGCTCTATGTCGCCCATTGGGATTTCCACCTCAAGAGCACACACGCCGCGCATTGGTTGCAATACCCGATGATCTTCCTCAACCGCTGGCGCATGGAGCTGCTGTTCCTGATCTCGGGCCTGGCGGTGCATTTCCTGCGCAAACGCACCTCGCTCCCGCGCTTGGCCTGGAAGCGCACGGTCCGGTTGTTGCTGCCGTTGCTTTTCGGCATGGCCGTGGTGGTGCCAATCCAGCCCTATGTCGAGGGCCTGGGCACAGGGCTGGTACAACCGGGCTTCGGGCAGTTCCTGTTGCGCTACTGGACCGGCGGCCCCTGGCCGGCGCATGCCTTTTCCGGCTGGAACTACGGCGTGACCTGGAACCACCTGTGGTACTTGGCCTACCTGTGGAATTACACCCTGATCCTGCTGCTCATCATGCCTCTACTCGAATCGGCGCCGGTGCGCCGGGTACGCGAGCGCCTGGAAGGATTGCGCGGCGCCGCCCTGCTGGTGCTGCCGTCGCTGCCGCTATGGCTGATCGGACAATTGGCCGATCATTACCCGATGACCCACGCGCTGATGGGTGACTGGTTCGCTCATGCGCTTTACGGGACGATATTTCTCTATGGCTACCTGCTAGGCACGAGCTCGCGTCTATGGGATGAGCTGACGCGCTTGCGTCACATATCACTGACGACGGCACTGGCGTCGTTCACTGTGTATATTGGGCTGGATCGCTTCGCCGATACGCTGATCGGCCATGCGCCTACGCCATTGGACATCGCCATCGGCGTGCCGTTGATCCAGTTTACCCAATACTTGTACATGTGGACGGCGCTGATGGCAGTGCTTGGTTGGGGACGCGCCCATCTCAACCGGCCCTTTCGTTGGCTGCCCTACACCCGTGAAGCTGTGTTTCCTTGGTACATACTGCACCAGAGCATCATGCTGGGCCTGGCCTGGCCAGTGCTGCACATGGGATTAGGGCCGATTGCCGAGCCCACACTGATCTTGCTTGGCACCGTACTTGGCTGCGCCGTGGGACACGAAATCATTCGCCGCATCGGTTGGCTACGGATGTTTTTCGGACTGGAACCCAAGGAAAGGCAACCACGACCCCTCCATTACGCCTCACTTGCGCAAGAACACTCTTGAAGGCGAATTCTCTGGCGAATCGATCTGCAGTCAGGCTGCAGATCGATTTTTTCATGGTGGGAGCGTGCGCAAAATCTTGGCGACCTGAATGTCATCCAAGAACCAAAGTCAAACGCATACATTCATTACCGGTCAGCTTTCCCCGCCCAGCGTGGAATCAAGATGCTCCACATGACAGATGTCGTCGAGCCAGATAGAGCGCGACCAGGTCGGCACATCCGGGCGCTCCAGCCGCACGACGCCATTAAGCCCCTCACGATGTTGCCCATCATGGAATATCTGCACACTGGGTCGCTCACAAATCACGCCATCGCAGGCCGATCCATCGCGTAGTTGCAGGACGACGTGCCCATTGGTCGGTAACTCATTGACCAGCGCCTCCAGCCGATGAATGCGGCCTTGGTCGGTATATACATGTTCGGCGAACTTGCCCATGGTTCACTCCGCTTGGCTTATTGAACCCAAGACGATCGTGAACTCATCGCAGAAAAATGCGGGTCAATGCCATGGCAGGCATGCGTGAAGGCAACTTTGCCGGCATCGCACAACAGGCGGATAATCGAACGCCTACAGAAGGATCCTCCATGCCTGCTTCCGCGCCGCCCCCTGCGGACTCCCTTTTCAAGCATCCAGCCTTCATTCAGTTCTGGTTCGCGCGTGTCGCATCGAGTTTCGGCTTCCAGATGTTATCAGTCGCCGTTGGCTGGCAGATTTATGAAGTGACCGGGCGGGCCTTTGACCTCGGGCTGATCGGCCTGGTCCAGTTCGTGCCGTCATTTCTGCTGGCACTCCCCGCCGGACACGTCGCCGACCAGTTCGAGCGCCGCCGCATCGTACGCTACGGCCTGATCGTCGAGCTGCTGGCGATCGCCGTACTCGCAGAGCTGAGCCTGACCCACGCCGTACACGAGGCAGGCATCCTGATATTGATCTTCATGATCGGCGTAGCCAAAGCCTTCGAATTCCCCGCGCTGCAATCCATGCTGCCCGGCCTCGTACCTGCACCCATCCTGCCTCGCGCGATGGCCGCCAGTAGCTCGGCCGGACAGGCGGCGACCATCCTGGGGCCTGCGCTGGGAGGACTGCTGTATGTGGCAGGCCCCGGCGCGGTGTACCTGCTAGCCGCCGTGCTCTATGCGGTTGCCGTGGTAATGATGGCCATGCTGCGCTATGAGCAGGCTCCGCCGCGCCGCGAACCGGCCACGCTGCGAACCGTCTTTGCCGGCGTGGATTTCATCCGTCGACGCCCGGATGTGCTGGGCGTCATCTCGCTGGATCTGTTCGCCGTGTTGCTTGGCGGCGCCACCGCGCTGTTGCCGATCTTCGCCAAGGACATCCTGCACACGGGCCCCTGGGGCATGGGCCTGCTGCGGGCGGCGCCGGCCATTGGCGCGCTACTTATGTCGATCTGGCTGGCAAGCCACAGCATGCAACGTCGCGTGGGTATCACCATGTTCGCGGCCGTCGCCGGCTTCGGTCTGGCGACGCTGGTTTTCGCCGTATCGCGCACACTGTGGCTGTCATTGGCAGCCTTGTTCGCACTAGGCGCTTTCGACATGGTCAGCGTGGTCATTCGCGGCTCGCTGGTACAACTGGATACGCCCGATGATATGCGTGGCCGCGTCAATGCGGTCAATGCCATCTTCATCAACACGTCCAATCAGCTGGGTGAATTTGAATCAGGCATGCTTGCCGCTTGGCTGGGCGCCATCAACGCCACGCTGATCGGCGGCGTGGGTACCCTGCTCGTCGTAGGCCTGTGGATGTTCCTGTTCCCCACGCTGCGTAGGCGCCAGCGCTTGCAATCGGAACCCGAGACCGCGCGAACAGCCGAAGCAACGTTGTAACGGCGACTTCGGCGATTTTGCAGGAGCGACTTCAGGGAGGTTCGGAAAGACCCCTCATGGAAGTGGTCATTCGGGTGCAGGCTACGGCCTTACACCGCTCGGGCGGCGCAGCATGAAAGCGGCTGCATTCGGGACTGAACTGCAACAGACTTTCGTAACCGACGCGATAGGCTGCGGGGTGGCATCGCATTGCTCGGTCAAGAACAAACGCCTGATTTCCTGCAAGCACGGCAGCTTTTGGTACGGCAACGAACTCATCGCCGTGACTGTGTTGAAGCGATAGTGCAGCAACGGCACGCTCAAGCCACTTGATCGCTCGGGCCATCTGCTGGGTTTGCCTACCGCCGGAGGCTATCTGGCGCAGGCGCAGTAACGCCGGAAATACTCGACTACTGCGGCGACACCGCCTCGTCACCGATTTGAGATGATTGACATCCAGGACACCAGCGACGCTTATAAACGCATGCTAAGGAGTAACATGCGCTATCGCTTCGTGATCGACATTGCCTCGCTGAAGAAAGCCACGTGATTAATCAGGGGCTCGACCGCAGGCCGGGCCCCTGATTTCGTGCTACGGCCGCTTACTGCTCCGCGAGCGAGAACGAGAACGTCGCGTTGTCGATTGACGTTTTCGTACCGCGACCACTCAACGTACCAGAGAACGTGTTATTCGACTCATCGAAAACGATGTCCGACATCACGTCCGTCATGGTCTCAGTTGAAATCAACGTGCTTCCCCTTCTCGCAATCATACTGGCATGAATGGATTGCACTGCAGGCGCCATGCCCTCGCTTTTCAAGATATTTATTGTAAGGCCGAGGATGCGTCGCACATTTCCATCGGGAGCCAGCTCGGAACGAACGTTAAATTCCACCACGTCGTCGTCAAGACGCTTCATATGAACCACATCCGTGCTGAAGGGCCCAGTGAAATCGATGATTCGACCTTCACTGGGCAACTTGCGGTTCTGCTTGCCTTCAAATGTGCCAGATATGAACTGAGCCGAAGCCAAGCTTGGGCCCGAAACCGCTGGCTGTTCCAAAACACGTCCATGAACGGGGGCGCCAGCCATGGCGCTGCCGCCATAAACGCACAGGGCGATAAAAGCCAATTTCCTTATCATTCAAGCATCCTTTTGAAATATGTATCGCTTCATTCATCAGAAGCGGCAGCAAGGTTATCCATTCGCCGCGGTTCAAAGGTAGATATACGTCACGCAGATTTGTAGGCGCCCTACCACGACATGCCGGTCGAAAGCTCAACGTCGCTTAGTTTGACGACCATACTTCTTACGCATGTTCGTGCTATACAGCTTCCGCCGCATAAGCATGCTTCCTACACTCATAGGCCGTACCGCGAAAATTTTACGGACAAGGCGCACATGATCACCGTCCATCATCTGAATAACTCGCGCTCCCAGCGCATCCTGTGGTTGCTGGAAGAACTCGCGCTGCCTTACGACATAAAGCGCTATGAACGCGATCGCAAGACGATGCTGGCGCCCCCAGAGCTCCGGCAAATCCACCCCTTGGGCAAGTCGCCGGTCATTACGGACGGCGATCTGGTGCTGGCCGAATCCGGCGCCATTATTGAATACCTCGCCGGTCATCATGGCGGCGGGCGCCTCTTGCCAGCAGCAGGAACGCCGGAACGGCTGCGTTGTACCTACTGGCTGCATTACGCGGAAGGTTCGGCCATGCCTCCCCTGCTGCTCAAATTGGTGTTCCAGCGCGTAGCAACCACACCGGCGCCGTTCTTCGTCAAACCAGTGCTCAAGGGTGTGGCGACCAAGGTTCAGGATAGTTTTGTCGACCCACAGATCAAACTGCATCTCGATTACCTGGAGAGCGAGCTGACCAAGACCCCCTGGTTTGCTGGCGAATCTTTCACCGCCGCGGACATCCAGATGAGTTTCCCGCTGGAGGCCGCATCGGGGCGCGCCGGGCTAACGCCGGCCCGTTATCCGAGGCTGGCCGATTTCCTGACGCGCATCCATGGCAGGCCCGCTTATCAGCGCGCACTGGAAAAGGGTGGTGCTTATCACGTTGGTTAACCCTCTCTCTACCGCATGCGCTTACTTGGCATCAGGCTCATCCAGCCTCGATGCCGACCTGTGACGAGTTCGATCTAAAAACCTGTCAACCTTTCGCGAACCTGACGCGTTCCTTTCGTGAAGCCAACGCCCGATCGGCCGTGTCATGACGAAAAGGGGGCAAACGCAGCGCATGCGTCGAACTTTCATCGTAGGTTGCCCGCGTTCGGGCACAACGGTCGTGCAGGCCATGCTGGCCAGGCACCCCGATATATACACCTTGCCGGAAACCAACTTCTTTGAACGGCTGCTGGGCGGAGCGGCCTATCGCTGGGGCGACAAGGAAGCCCAGGCACCCAGGCGCCGCTTGGCTAGACGGCTCGGGCTGGCCAGACGCTACGCTCGGCGTGAATTCCTTGAACTGCAACGCTGCATCCAGGGCGACCTGTCCCCCCGCCCACATGCCCCTTGGCGGGAACAAACCTGCATCTGCCGCTTCTTCGGCATGCTGGACGAGGCCACGCAAAAGGCCGGGCGGTCGATGTGGCTGGAAAAGACCCCCGCTCACCTGCTTTACCTGGACGATATCGAGCAGCACCTGCCGGAAGCCCGTTTTGTTCACGTCATTCGGCCAGGTATGGATGTGCTTGCGTCCCTGCTGGACGCAAACATGCGCTACGACGCCGGCAACGCCTTCGGTGGAGATCTGGCGTTGTGGGTGAGCCGCTGGAACCGTGCTGCCGAAATCCATCGATCGCGCATCGGCTTGCCGCAACATCACTTCCTGTTTCTGGAGGACCTGACGCGTGACCCAGCCGCCGAATGGGAGCGCCTCTGTGAGTTTCTGCAGCTGGAGTCGGACGCCAAGATAGATGACGCCTGCCAGCAGACCATCAGCTACCCCGAACTCGAACCCTGGAAACAGGCTGCGTTGAGCGGGCAACCGAGGCCTGCGGCCAGCAAGGTGCACGACGTATTCGGCCCCCGGCTACGCCAATGGCTACGCCTCAAACTTACTTCGTACGAATCGCTCTATGCGGCCAGCAGCTCAGTCTTTGATCGCGAGGAGTCGTTCAGTAATTCATCGCCTCGCGTCCCCAAAACCGACCCGACGCCTGCTTCAGGCCCTGGGCGCCGACAGGCAGCAAACGGCTGATTCCTGAACAACACGCCCGGCATGACGAGTGCCTTGCGCGACCGTTTACACGCCGCTCACGGCTGCACTGGCAGTTTTTGAGGTCGAGACCGCAAGGGAGACCGTCATGAGCAGACAGCGTGATATCCAGGACACCATTAACGGCGTGGGCGAGCGCGTAAGTGAACGCGTGCGTCATTACGCCGACGAAGCTGCCGATCACGCCGGCACGCTCGCAGAGCGAGGCCGCCAGTTTCGTCGCCGCTTCGGTCAGAAGAATGGTCAGTACAGTCGGCGCATCGCCCATGCCGCTGAAGACATGGCTGATGAAGCCAATTACCAGTACCGGCGCCTGCGCCGCCAGGTCAAGCGCCATCCGACCGCGACTGTCGCGATTGTTGCCGGCACGGTGGGTGCATTCTTCCTGCTGCGCCACCTCTTGCGCGGTGACGATGAGGATTGAGCGTGGCTTTGATTGCAGCGCCACGGGAGCCCGCCATCCGGCGGGCTTTTTTGTATTAGCTGTCAATGTCGCGACGCATTCATCGGGACACTTTGCCGGTCATCGTTAACCCACTCGTGGCGCCATAACGATATTGAGTTTGCTATAGCATCTGGCAGGTTCGAGCCCCAGCAAGGATCCCAAGCTACTGACCGGCCAAGCGCTCACGCACCCATTGCGTAAGCTGCGGCGATGGTGAGCCACTGTCCTTGCGCAAATAACCGACCAGGTTCATCACGATCTTGTAGGGCGTGATCAGCAAACCAAAGGGAAAACCCCACCAGCCTAGCAGCGTACTGCTGCCGAGTGCCTTGAGATAGTTCGAGCGGCCGCAATCACGACAGCACAGCCTTGTCTTTCGTCCGTAACGGGTGATCACCAGGGCCGACCATATCCAGTGCGTTTCATGAAGATCGACCGGCGCTCCCTGCCGCTTGCACTGGGGACATGCACCGTTACGAATCGCCAACGCGTGATAACGCACCGGATCGTTGGATGAAGATGGAGGTGGTGCTGGCCCAGCCGATGCCGGGCGCGCCGCACTGTCAGCGTTCGTGCCGGTTGGCTGCGTGCTGTCGTCAAATGCGAATTTAAACGGATCTTGCGTGGTCATAACCCCAGTCCTTGCGCAGCTCCCAGGCCGCATCGTGTCCATGAAAAAGCCCGCCTTTCGGCGGGCTTTTCTTACACTGAATCATATATCAGACGGACAGCGGATTGGGCTTTTCCGAATCCAGCTTGTAGGTCTTGATGGCCCGAGCAACATCCTTGGCATTGACCTTGCCCTCCTTGGCCAGCGCCGCCAGGGCCGCGTGGGCAATCCAGTAGCGATCCACTTCGAAGAAGCCACGCAGGTGTTCGCGGGTATCGGATCGGCCGTAACCATCCGTGCCAAGCACGGTATAGCGCATGCCATCGGGCATGAAGGCACGAATCTGGTCCGCGTACTCGCGAACGTAGTCAGTGGCAGCAATCGCCGGGCCTTGGTGACCTTGCAGCAATCCGGTGACATAAGGCACACGCTGCTCAGACTCCGGATGCAATCGGTTCCAGCGCTCGGCGTCGAAACCGTCGCGACGGACCTCGCTGAAACTCGGCACCGACCAGATATCGGCACTGACACCGAAATCCTTCTCCAGCAGTTCGGCGGCAGCGATCACTTCACGCAGGATCGTGCCTGAACCAAGCAACTGCACGCGCGGCTCGCCCTTCTTCGCCTTGCCGGCATCCTTGAACAAATACATGCCCTTGATGATGCCTTCCTCGACACCTTGCGGCAGATCCGGATGCGCGTAGTTCTCGTTCATCACGGTGATGTAGTAGTACACGTCTTCCTGCTCTTCGAGCATGCGGCGCGTACCATCCTGCATGATGACAGCCACTTCGTAGGAGAACGTGGGGTCGTAGGACTTGACGTTCGGGATGGCACCGGAAAGCAGGTGCGAATGACCGTCCTCGTGCTGCAGACCTTCACCATTGAGCGTGCTGCGACCGGCGGTGCCGCCGATGAGGAAGCCACGAGCGCGCATGTCACCAGCAGCCCAGGCCAGGTCGCCAATGCGCTGGAATCCAAACATGGAGTAGTAGATGAAGAATGGCAGCATCGCCTGGTTGCTGATGCTGTAGCTGGTGGCCGCAGCCATCCACGAAGCCATACCACCGGCTTCGGAAATACCCTGCTGGAGCACCTGACCCTTCTGGTCCTCGCGGTAATACAGCAATTGATCAGCGTCCTGCGGGCGATATTTCTGACCGAACGGCGCATAGATGCCGATCTGGCGGAACATGCCCTCCATGCCGAACGTACGAGCCTCATCGGCCACGATCGGTACGATACGCTCGCCGATCTGCTTGTCGCGCAGCATCAGGTTCATGCCGCGCACCAGCGCCATGGTGGTGGAGATTTCGCGGTCGCCCGTGCCCTTGGTGATCTGCTCGAAGGCGGCCAGATCCGGCGCCTTGAGCTTGGCCTCGGCATGACGGCGACGCTGCGGTAACGCGCCCCCAAGCTGCCTGCGACGCTCGAGCATGTACTGCACCTCCGGCGAATCCTTGCCGGGGTGGTAATACGGCACATCAGCCAGTTTGTCGTCGGTGACTGGAATATTGAAACGGTCGCGAAAATGGCGCACGGCCTCGGCATCGAGCTTTTTCTGCTGGTGCGTCGGATTTTGCGACTCACCGGCCGCTCCCATGCCGTAGCCCTTGACCGTCTTGGCCAGGATGACCGTCGGCATCCCCTTGGTGTTCACGGCCGCATGGTAGGCCGCGTAGACCTTATGCGGATCGTGACCGCCGCGGTTCAGGCGCCAGATGTCGTCGTCGGACAGGTTCGCAACGAGCGCAGCGGTTTCCGGATACTTGTTGAAGAAGTGCTCGCGCGTGTACTTGCCGCCAAACGCCTTGCAAGCCTGATACTCGCCATCGACGGTCTCCATCATCAACTTGCGCAACACGCCCTTGGAGTCGCGCGCGAGGAGCGGGTCCCAATAGCTGCCCCAGATAAGCTTGATGGCGTTCCAGCCAGCGCCGCGGAAGACGCCTTCCAGTTCCTGGATAATCTTGCCGTTGCCGCGCACAGGCCCGTCCAGGCGCTGCAAATTGCAGTTGATCACAAAGACCAGGTTGTCCAGGCCCTCACGTCCGGCCAGCGAGATCGCCCCCAGCGACTCGGGTTCGTCCGTCTCGCCGTCGCCGAGGAAGCACCACACCTTGCGATCGCTCTTGGGCACCAGGCCGCGATGCTCCAGATACTTCCAGAACTGGGCCTGGTAGATGGCCTGGATGGGACCCAGGCCCATCGACACCGTCGGCACCTGCCAGTAATCAGGCATCAGCCAGGGGTGGGGGTACGAGGACAGGCCCCGCCCCTTGCCGGCTACTTCCATGCGGAACAGATCGAGCTGCTCTTCGCTCAGGCGGCCTTCCAGGAACGAGCGAGCATAAACACCCGGGCTCGAATGACCCTGATGGAATACCAGGTCGCCCGGATGATCGG
>NZ_DASVMI010000027.1:0-20571 GCF_036384435.1 Dyella sp.
TATCGGGCATGTAGATCACCGTGCGGTAGCCCCGGCTGGCCCCGATCAGCCCCAGGCCGATGCCGGTATTGCCCGCCGTGCCCTCCACGATCGTGCCGCCGGCCTGGATCAGCCCACGCTGCTCGGCGTCGAGCAGTAGCCCGAGGGCCGTACGGTCTTTGATGGAGCCACCGGGGTTGAGGAATTCAGCCTTGCCCAGAATGTGGCAGCCGGTGGCGTCCGAAGGGCCGCGCAGGCGCACAAGGGGTGTGCGTCCCACGGTGGAAGGAAAATCGGCTCGAATACTCATGGGGCAGGGCTTTTAAGTGTCGGGGGCGGCTCAGCTTATGGGAACGGCCGGTGTGGGGCGAGTTGTCCGTTGGAGGATGGCTTTTGGGGGCCGGGGGGGTGGGTTGTGGGGGCGCAAGTCCGTGCGATCGAAGCTGGCCGAAGTTCTTGCTGGTGTTACGTTTGCACTCGCGGCAACACGTAGTTGTATGGATCGTCTACCCATTCCCGTCCGTGCGTCATGGCCCGTCTTCCAGCCAGAAAAACATGGCATTTCGCCAACACATGGAAAAAGCGCATATCCACTTAGACGTCTAAACGTCTATTGACACCTAGATACGAGGGGAATAAAGTCGATGACACTCATCGAGACCGGCTGAGGGACAGGCCCTTTGAAGCCGGGGCAACCTGCGGGATTTCCTGCAACGGTGCCAACTCCTGCGGAGGCGTTCCCAACAACGCTGCCGAGAGATGGGTTGAATCCTGCTTGCCGCGCGTTCTGCGTGGCACGGGCTTCAAACCTCTCCGGTGCCGCAGGCGCGATGCCCGACCGGAGAGCGTTGAAGATGCCAAGCCAAGCCAGTCCCGTACCGCCACCTGTGTTTGCCGCGACCGTGTCGCCGGTGGCCGTGCCGCGTGGCGATCTGACCGCGCAGCGCAGCACACGCCGTGTCACGCTCTTTCCCAAGTACGGTGCCTGCTGCGAAGTGGATGTGCGCTATCTGTGGTGCGGTGCGCCGGATGCACCGACCATCATCGTGCAGGGTGGTATTTCCGCCGATCGCGATGCCGTAACTTTCGGTGAGCAGGCAGCCGGGTGGTGGCAGTCATTCATCGGCGAGGGCTCCACCATCGACCTGGACCGATTTCGTGTCCTATCGATCGATTGGCTGACGCCGAGGGATCTGGGCAGTGCCCAGGCTGTTTCCAGCGAAGACCAGGCCGATGCCCTGGCAGCCCTGGTCGAGGCCCTGGGCATCGATCGTGTGCACGCGTTCGTGGGCTATTCCTATGGTGGTATGACCGGCCTGGCTTTTGCAGCCCGGCATCCTTATGCGCTCGACCGCCTGGTGCTACTGGGCAGTGCCCATCGCCCTCACCCGCTGGCCACCGCGCAGCGTTCTGTCCAGCGCAGCATCGTTCGCTTGGGGCTGGAGAGCGGTCAGCCAGAGCAGGCCCTTGCGCTGGCACGCCAACTGGCCATGACCACCTATCGCGGTAGCGAGGAATTCGTGCGTCGCTTCGCAACTGCACCGGAGTACCGAGACGGTCGCTTTCACTTTCCGGTGGAAGATTATCTGGAGCAGGCCGGACGTCGTTTTGTCGCCCGCTTCGATATCGAGCGCTACCTGGCGCTATCGGAATCCATCGATCTGCATGACGTGTGCCCCGAGCAGATACCCACGGCGACCACGCTGATCGGTACGCCTTCCGATCGCCTTGTTCCGCTGGCGGATCTATGCGAATTGCAGCGCCGCCTGCAAGGGTCGGCGACCCTTGAGGTAATCGACTCCCCCTACGGCCACGATGCCTTCCTGAAGGAATCGGAGCGCCTTGCACCCTTGCTGCGCGATGCGCTGGCCTGAACACGAATACGCAAAGAGATCAAAGCCTATGAGCGAGACGACAGCCCCCTGTACCCGTGCCGTGCGCGCCGGCATTGAGTCGGACACCCAGCATGGCGCCGTGGTGCCAGCCCTGCATCTGTCCACCAATTACAGTTTTGCCGGGCTTGGCCAGAAGCGCACTTACGATTATTCCCGTAGCGGCAATCCCACGCGTGACCTGCTGGGAGAAGCGCTGGCGGACCTGGAGCAGGGCGCCGGCGCGGTGATCACCAGCAGCGGCATGTCCGCCGTGGCGTTGGCGCTGGAGCTGGTGCCGGCGGGAGGTCGGGTGATTGCCGCGCATGATTGCTATGGCGGTACTTGGCGACTGCTCGATGCCTGGGCGAAGAAGGGTCGCTTCAGCGTGCAGTTCGTCGATCTTACCGACAGCCAGGCATTGGCCCAGGCACTGGCGGGCAAGCCCTCGGTGGTGTGGGTGGAAACGCCTTCCAATCCTTTGTTGCGCATTACCGATATCCGCCACGTGGCACATGCGGCGCACGCGGCTGATGCGTTGGTCGTGGTCGACAATACCTTTCTCTCTCCCGCCTTGCAGCAGCCTTTGACGTTGGGGGCCGACGTGGTGGTGCATTCGACCACCAAGTACATCAATGGTCACAGCGACGTGGTCGGTGGCGCCGTGGTAGCGCGTGATGCGGCGGTTGCCGAGCAATTAAAGTGGTGGGGCAACTGCAACGGCCTGACCGGCGCGCCGTTTGATAGCTTCCTGACCTTGCGCGGTCTGCGTACGCTAAACGTACGCTTGCGCCAGCATCAGGAGAACGCACAGCGCATCGCCGAATTTCTCGACGGCCATGACGCCGTGCGCAAGGTTTATTACCCAGGGCTGGCGAGCCATGAAGGCCATGCATTGGCTGCGCGCCAGCAAACGGGATTCGGTGCCATGCTCAGCGTGGAACTGCACGGCCAGTTCACGCAGATCGAAGCCTTCGTCAACGATCTTCGCTATTTCACGCTGGCCGAATCGTTGGGTGGTGTGGAGAGCCTGGTGGCGCATCCTGCTTCGATGACGCATGCGGCGATGGCACCGGAGGCACGTCGCGCGGCTGGTATCGCCGATACGCTGATCCGTCTTTCCGTAGGCATCGAGGACGCCGATGACCTGCTGCGCGATCTGGCCGCGGGGCTTGCACGTGCGCAGGCTGCCACCGCGCAGGAAAACAAACGCCGGGTGAGTGCATGAGCGCAGTCCTGGCTTCGCCGCTTTCGGCCACCAGCGGCGCCGCCGCGTCGAACGACATCGCCATCGTGTTGCTCGGCACCGGCGTCGTTGGTGGTGCTTTTCTCAAGCTGCTTCGCACGCCGGCGGGAGCGCGATTGCGCCTTGTGGGTGCTGCCAATTCGCGTCGCCAGCAGACCGAGCCCGATCAGCTCGCCGTGCGTGACTTGCGCGAGCGACTCAAGCACAGTGGCGTCGCGCGCGATGATGCGCCATTGTTGGCCGTACTCGATGCCAGCGATGCCAGCATCCGGGTCGTCGTTGATGCCACGGCTTCGGCCGAACTGGCCGCGCGTCACACGGACTGGCTATCGCGTGGTTATCACGTGGTGACCGCAAACAAGTCATTAGCCGGTGGGCAGTTGAGCGGCTGGCGTGCGTTACAGGCGGCGCGAGCAGGCGGGGCTCGCTATGGCGACTCAGCCACTGTGGGTGCCGGTTTGCCGGTGATTTCCACCTTGCGCCGCCTGTACGAATGCGGTGATAGCCTGTTGACGCTGGAGGGTGTTTTTTCTGGCTCGCTTTCCTATCTTTTCAATCACTACGATGGATCGCGACCATTCTCCGCGTTACTGCGCGAGGCTCGTCAACTGGGATATACCGAACCCGATCCGCGCGCGGATCTATCCGGCGAAGACGTGGCACGCAAGCTGCTGATCCTGGCGCGCACGGCTGGTTTCGCGTTGGGTGCCGACGAGGTTGCGGTCGAGAGCCTGGTGCCCGAGTCTTTGCGCCAGATCAGTACCGAGGCGTTTCTGGATCGTCTGGAAGACCTCGACGGACCGCTCGCGGCGCGTTGCGAAGAGGCGCGTGCTCGCGGTGGCGTATTGCGCTTCCTCGCTCGCCTGAATCAGCGGGGACGTGCACGCGTGGGGTTGGTCGAAGTGCCTGCGACGCACCCGGCGGCGCGCCTTTACGGCACGGATAATCAGTTTGCCTTGACCACCACGCGCTACAACACACAGCCGCTCGTGATCCAGGGGCCGGGCGCCGGCCCGGAGGTCACCGCGCAGGCATTGCTTGGCGACGTGCTCGCACTGGGATAGGAGATCTGCACCGCCGCGTCGTGCGAGGCAGTAGCGATCGCAGGGAACCTCTGGAGACCTCGCATCGAAGTCGTTATTCCGGCGAATGCCCTGGGGGGGACCCAGGGTCGGAATCGAGTGCCTCTAGCCCCATCAAATCCAACTCGCTGTGTCCCGTCCTGCACCGCGACGACGGATAGGAAGGTTTTTAGAAGCTTCCTTCAGTCGCAGTTTGGAGGTCTTAAGAGCTGCCATCTGCGATGAAATCGCAGATGGCTTCGCGACTGACGTCGCCCTTGCATCGGGGCGGGCTGCGATTCGGTGGTCTATTGCATTAAATCGAACCGCAGCCGATGTCGCTTAATGCTGCGCTTCAAGTTGCGCCTCTTCCACTGACGGTGTACGCCAGCCGGATTTGACACCCCAGCCGAAGAAGATCAGGCCGACCACGGCAACGAGCAGCAGGTCCCAGCCGTAGGGGATGTAATCGTGTCCCTTGAACTGCTTACTCCCGGCCCACGAGATCAAGGCAATCAGCGGCAGATAGCAGATCAGCCACCAGGCGCCGCGCAACTGCCGCCCGATGTCCTTCCAACCTTGCTTGTGCTGGTAATACATATAGACGGGCAGGGCGACGGCCATCAGAAGGATGATCCAGCCAGTCAGCGGCCAGGTAGCCCAGTACAGCAATTCCGTCGCCAGGATGAAGGCAAGTGCGGCCAGCACCGGCAGGCCGCTGATGCGCAGAGGACGTTTGAGGTCTGGCGCGGTCCGGCGCAGAGTCATCACGCTTACCGGGCCGGTCAGGTACGAAATCACCGTAGCCACGCCGATCACGTCCGCGAGCGAGTCCCAACTGCCAGATTGATACAGGAAGATATACGCAACCACCAGGTTGACCCACATCGCCGGACGTGGCACCCCCCATTTCGGATGTAGTTTGCCCAGGAAGCTAGGCAGCGTGCCGTTGCGTTCCATGCCGTAGAGCATGCGCGCCGTGGTGGCGGTATAGGTGATGCCGGTGCCGCTCGGGCTGATCACTGCATCGGCGAACAACAGTACTGCCAGGTATTGCAAACCGAGCAGAACGGCCAGGTCGGCAAACGGCGAGCGGAAGTGGATACCATGCCAGCCGGCCTTGGCGAGCAGGTCCTGCGGTACAGCACCGATGTAGGCAACTTGAAGGAGCACATAGACTACCGTCGCCAGGGCGATCGAACCCAACACGGCAAAGGGGATGCTGCGGCCGGGGTTCTTCGCGTCACCGGCCAGGTTCACCGGGCTTTGGAACCCGTTGAAGCTGAAGACGATGCCTGCGGTAGTGACCGCGGTAAGAATGGACGGGAAATCGATCGCATGGGCATCCCCATGGATGCCGACATGGAAGTTGTCGGTATGGAAGCCGCTGGCGATCAACAGCAACGCGGTCGCAGCCGGTACCACCAGCTTGAACACGGTAATGGCGGTATTGGAGTGCGCGAAGAGCTTCACGCTCCAATAGTTGAGCAGGAAGTAGCAGAACACCAGAATCGCGGCCAGGCCCTTGCCGATGCTGGTCAGCTCGACATGGCCATCCGATGAGAGCGTGGAAAGGCTCTGTGCCCACTCCCAGGGCCAATGGTTCATGTACTGCACCGAAGCGACCGCTTCGATCGGGATGACCGAGACGATAGCGATCCAGTTGGCCCAAGCGCCGATGAACCCGACCAGGGAGCCGTGCGAATAGTGGCTGTAACGCACCATGCCGCCCGATTCGGGAAACATGGCACCGAGTTCGGCATAGGTCAGGGCGATGGTCATGATCACCGCCGCACCGAGTACCCATGCCCAGACTGCGCCAGGGCCGGCCAGTGACGACGCGCGCGCCGCACCGAACAGCCAGCCTGAACCGATGATGGAACCCAGGCCCGTCAACATCAGGGCAAATGCGCCAACCTGGCGATGGGGGGAGCTTGAAGACATGGATTTTACATTCCCGTGGCTCGGCCCGTCAGGCCTGCAAAGCCTGGGATGGTCGCAAAGACGCGCGGGGATGTCACGCCGCCACGGTGGAGACGGCCTTATCGTCGCCCGTTCACGGCGTTGCTGCCTGGGGTACCAAGGCAGGGCCACGAGGCCCGTGGCGGCTCTTGCGCGACGTACCCCAGGTCACTGCGTGCCACGGGCCTGCTTAGCTGGTTGCCAGGTAATCGGCTGCCTGATTGAGTGCGCGAATCTGCGCATCCGAATCGTCGCCTATGGCCGATTGCTTGATCTGCTGTACCTGCGCATGCAGGCCATCGATGAGTTGCTGCTTGGTCTGCGCGTAGGCGACCTGCGGGAACCAGCCGGGATGTCCTAGCACCCACATCACGTTGGCGATCCCTTCGCCTGGCGTACCGCCTTGATCGGCTGCCTTGAGCATGTTGTAGAGATCCGTACCGCTCATGCCTGTCCGCTTTTCAAGCGCCGGCAAGTCGCCTACGTAGGGGTTGCCCTTGTGTTCACTCTGTAACAGCTGCGGATAATCCTTGGCCAGATCCTGGATCTGTTCGGGCGTCATGCCGGTGGCGAGCCATTGCTTGTCCTGGTCCCCGTCGCTTTCGGCCAACGCCTTGCTGGTGTCCTCATCCAGGCCGACGCCGCCCTTGCCCAGGTATTTTTCGACTTCTTCCTGGATTTCCTTCTGTTCCTTGTTGCCGCTGATGATGCCGCCGATCAGCTCGAACGGTGCGGAAATGATCATGCCCAGCCCGTTGACCAGGGCACCGGGCACTTCACCGACACCGGTGGTTTCCAGGCCACTGCCCACCACCGAGAAAATGTCGCCGACCAATGCGCCGGCATAGACAGGATTGTCCTTGACCTCGCTGAAGTCGGCCACGAAGGCCGAAGTGCTGGCGATCAGCGATAATCCGGGAACGAACTTGGCGGCGAATTTACCGAAAGCTTCGGCCGCTTCGGTGTAACGACCGAACTTGCCGGCATCGGCCAAGGTCTGCACGGCGCCGCTGGCCAATCCTGCCGCCGTACCCCCTGCCACGCTGTAACCGTTGATCATCTCCGAGATGCTTTCCGCATTTGCTCCGTTGTAGGAACTGACCACGATAGATGCCATTGCCAAGCCGCGGCCCAGGGGGCCCATCTTGGCAAAGCTCTCCCCAAGCGCCTCGGGAGTAAAGGCGCGCGGATCGTTTTCACCGAGTTTTTCGTAGCTTTCCTTGAGCTGGTCCCAGCCATCGTGTCCCTTGAAGAAGGGATCGGCCAGCTTCATCAATTGCTGGGTCGCCGTCTTGGTATCGCCATTGGCCTCGACCAGAAGCTGGCCTTGTGCCGAAGCAATAGCCTGCGGCAGAAGTTTGGTCTGGTAGTCAGAGAATGTGCTGAAAGCTTTGGAGGCATCCCTGTCGTCGGCGATGGCAGCGGCCATTTTCAGCACTTCGACGCTCTGGCCGGACTGCGCCAGATCTTGCATCGCGTCGTACAACTGCTTGGCTGCGTCGGGGCTGCGACCAGCCGTATAAAGCAGCGCACCCTGATTAGCATCCATGTAATTGGCCAGTTTCTTGGCTGCCTGTGCGTCGGCCTTGAAGACTTTGGCGTTGTCCGGGTCCTCCATGAAGGCTTTGATGAATTTCTGCTGCTGCTCCTCCGTAAGGGGGCCTGCGTGCGCAAGCAGGTCGGATAGCTCCTTGTTCTTGTCGTCGGCCGCCTTGTGTGCGTCGTTGTAAGCCTTGAGCGGACTATCTTTGTTGTTGGCCAGGTATTCGTGCAGTCCTTGCGTGGCGATATTGCGCAGACCATTGGCTTCATCGGTCTTGCCGTCAGCGGCCAGGGCATTGGCCAGTGCCAGCGGCAGGGCCGGGTTGCCCTGCTGCTGCATGAAAGTCTGGGTCATCTGATCGGTGAAACCTTCCCAGCGTTCGGCTTGGCCGACATAGGCCTGGGCGATCTGTTGCACCAGGCCCTGGGCTTGCGGGCTGTTGCCCAGCGAGGCTGCCACCCCTTGCATGGTGTTGTAGGCTGCGGTGCCGCCATAGGTCATCTCGCATTGGGCGATTTTCTGGATCGTCGGCATGCTCTGTTGCACGACCGCGGCGGCCAGCGATGGAGGTAGCCCCTTGATAGTGTCGGCCAGTCGCTGCGCGGCTTCCGGCGCCTGCTGCTCGGCATTGGCCGGCTTGTCCACGCCCTTATACGGCGCGCCGATTTGATTGGCGGCGTCCTTGATCCAGCCTTGGACGCGCGGATCGGCCAGCACGGCGTCGACAACGGCCTGTGGCTGGCCCTGAAGATTGATACCGGCAAGCTTCTCGGCCGGACTGAAATCGCCGTAGTAACCGGGAATCAGCGACTGCGCCTTGGCTTGCACTTGGTAATCGTCGGTCGCTGATTTGATCTCGGCAGTGGCTTGCGCATCGCCGGAATGGCGCGCCAGGATCGCCTGGCTGGCACTGTCGATGATCTGGTCGGTCGGTGTGCGCCACTGGCCGGGCACGCCCATGTTGCGCACATTGACCTCGTTGGCAAGTTCGTCGGCGATGGCCTTGTTCATCGCGGTGCGCGCGGTGTCGACCTTGGCCGATTCCTCCTCATTGACCTCGCTGCGCACACCCATGTTGTGAGGTGCGTTGTCCAAGGCCGTCTGGCGATCTTTGACAGCCTGTCCGTAGGCAGCGATCGCCGCATCGGTCTTCTGCGCCGGTGTCTGCGGTGCAGGTGTATGGGTCTTGTCCGTCTGCGCAGGATTGACGGCACTATCTGGCAGCGTCAGCCGTTGTCCCGGCGTCAGTGGCGTGTCGACCGTGATCTGGTTGCCACGCGCCAGTTCCTCCGGCGTGACGCTGTAATTCCGGGCGATGCTGGTCACGGTTTCGCCACTGGCTACCACGTGAGGCTTGGGTGGCGGAGGCGGCGGTGGCGTAAAGCGGACGGGTGAGCCGGAATCGACGGGAAACATGGCAGCCTCCTGGCCGAGCAAGGGGAATGTGGCATTTACGCCGCAGTTCCCCGTACGGGGCAATTGGGAGTTTCCCTAGGTTCGCCCGTCCAGGGCGGTCAGCATTCGATGACGTTCACCGCCAGACCGCCGCGAGAGGTCTCCTTGTACTTGTCCTTCATGTCACGGCCGGTATCGCGCATGGTGGCGATGACCTTGTCCAGGGAGACGCGGTGCTTGCCGTCGCTCTTGAGGGCCATGCGGCTGGCATTGATGGCCTTGACCGAGCCCATGGCGTTGCGTTCGATACATGGAATCTGCACCAGGCCGCCGATCGGATCGCAGGTCAGGCCAAGATTGTGTTCCATGCCGATCTCGGCGGCGTTTTCCACTTGCAGCACGCTGCCACCCAGCGCGGCAGCCAGACCGCCAGCGGCCATCGAGCAGGCCACGCCCACCTCGCCCTGGCAGCCGACTTCGGCGCCGGAAATGGAGGCGTTTTCCTTGTAGAGGATGCCGATGGCCGCCGCAGTGAGCAGGAAATCCATCACGCCGTTGTCGTCCGACTTGGGACAGAACCGCGCGTAGTAGTGCAGTACGGCAGGCACGATACCGGCGGCACCGTTGGTAGGGGCGGTGACTACACGACCGCCCGCGGCGTTTTCCTCATTGACCGCCAAGGCATACAGGTTGACCCAGTCCAGAATGGTCAGCGGGTCTTTCAGGGCTGCCTCGGGCTGCCGGCGCAGGTCCTCGGCCATCGCCGGTGCCCGGCGCGTGACCTTCAGGCCACCTGGCAATGTGCCGGGCGAGCGCAGGCCGCGTGTCACGCAATCCTGCATGGCCTTCCAGATCTTCATGAGGCCCTCGCGGATTTCCTGTTCGCTGCGCCAGACTTTCTCGTTGGCCAGCATCAGCTGCGCGATGGACATGCGGTGCTGTTCGCATAGCGCGAGCAGTTCGTCGCCGGTGGCGAACGGATAGGGCAATTGGGTGGTGTCGGCGACGATGCGATCTTCGGCCGCTTCATCGGGGTTGACCACGAAGCCGCCGCCGACCGAGTAATAGTCGCGTGTAGCCAGCACATGTCCCTCGGCGTCATAGGCCGTAAAGCGCATGCCGTTAGTGTGGAACGGCAGTTTCTGGCGCTTGTTGAACACCAGATCGCTTTTCTCGTCGAAATCGATCTCGTGCTTGCCCAACACACGCAGACGATGCGATTGGCGGATGCGTTCGAGGTTGCCCGAGATCTGATCGGGGTCGACGCGGTCGGGATGCTCACCCTCGAAGCCCAGCAGTACCGCCTTATCGGTGCCGTGACCGCGGCCGGTCATGGCCAGCGAGCCGAACAACTCCGCACGCAGGCGTACGGTGCGGTCGAGCACGCCTTTCTCTTCCAGCCAGTGCTCGCAAAAACGCGCTGCCGCGCGCATTGGGCCGACGGTATGCGAAGAGGAGGGACCAATTCCGATCTTGAACAGGTCAAATACGCTGACGGCCATGGTGCGCTGCAATGGATAGACGTGGGGAACCGGCTATTCTACGCGTGCTTTTCCTGCGTGACAGCCATGGCCGATCTCACCCTTTACCAACGCGACTACTGCCATCTCTGTGACCAGGCGCTGGCCGTCATGGCACAGGCCCATGCGCCCGATTTCACGAGCGCATGGGTCGATGATGATGCCGAACTGGAGCGTCGCTATGGCACACGGGTGCCGGTGCTACGAGACAACCATAGCGGTCGCGAACTGGACTGGCCGTTCGATGCGGCCGGTGTTGCAGCATTTGTGGGGAGGCTTGAGATTGGAGACGGGTAGTGGGGGCGCAAGTTCGGGCGTGTGTGGAAAATCATGGCACGCAGGAGCGTCATCACCACGATAAGTTGGTCGTTTCGATGGTGGATGTCCGCATTTCATCACACGAGCTTGATCTGCCCTCACTGTCGCACCGCGACATACTTATGCGCACGGACTTGCGCGCCCCCACACTCCATCTCTAATCCCCAAAGCCCTCAATCTTAAGGCCCTCGATTCCCACCGCGCGCAACCTGACGACCTAAGCCTCCCGCCCCTTGAGTCGGCGCAAGATCTCTTCGCGCGCTTCGCGCAGGATCGAATCGCGGTCCAGGCTGGCGACGACTTCGGCCACGGCGCGTTTGGCGCCCAGTTCGCCCCAGGATTTGCCTGCTACAAGATAGCGCTCGGCGGCGCGGCCGATCAGTACCGTGGCGTACCAGGCCATCGCGCCCTGGGCGGCTGCCGTGACCAGGACCGACAGGCCTGCGCTGAAGCCTTTCAGTGCGGAGGCGGCCAGTTGCATGCCCCAGATCGCCCCCATCAGTGCGGCCAGTTGTGCCGAGATCACCGCGACCAGGCGACCGGACTCGGCGCGGGTGAGGGGAAGTCCGTACAAGCGTGACAGTTGCACGACCATCGCCGCGTCCAGGCCAGCAGCGGCGAGCAAGTCGGCGACGGGAATCGGATTGAGTGCGACCGTGATGCCTTTGGCCAGGCAATAGTTGCGAATCAGCCGCGTGGCCATGTCGCGACGCGTCTCGGCGATGCGTGTCGATACCTGGTCGGTCAGGCGGCTGGCATGCAGCCCCGCATTGAGCGCGGACAGCGATTTGCCTTCGCGCCTTGCGATGTCGAGCAGACGTTCGCGCAATGCCGCGACGTCGGCGGGAACCGCCTGCATGTGTTCGTGTTCGTTCCCGTCATCGTCGCGGAGCAGGATGCGGCGCGCGGGCGGGCGTGCGGCCACGGCGATTACATCTTCGGCGTGCAGCAGGCCGCGCGTGCGATCGCGCAGGTGGTCCAGCAGGGACTGGCGTTCGCTGTCGCCATACCTGTCGATCTTGTTCAGGGCCAGCAGGATTGGGCGCTGTGTTCGCGCGAGCGTGGCCAGTGCGTCGAGTTCATCGCGTGTCAGGTCGCCATCGGCGACGAATACCACCAGGTCGGAAACCTCGGCGACGTCGAAGGCCAGTCGCTCGCGTGATTCTCCATCCAACTCGTTGATGCCCGGGGTGTCGATCAGGACGAGTCCATCTTGTGCGGCTTCGTCAAGCGGCGCCTGTTCGGAGAGGATGGTGGTGCCGTGCAGAACGCCGACCTCGAACGCATCTCGTCCAAGCAGGGCATTACCCAGCGCGGATTTGCCCGCCGATACACGTCCGAAGACGGCCACATGCAACTCGCCGTGTTCCAGCCGCGCCAGCATGCTTTCGATACGGGCGAAGTCGCTGGAAAGTTCGGTTCGTATCGAGCCCGGAATGCCAGGGTCTTCCAGCAGTTGCCGCAGGCTATCGGCTACCCGGACATGTGCGCCCGATGGTGTGGCCGCCGATGATGCTGCACGAACAGGGCCGGCTGTTGCCAGCCAGCCCCGTAGTTTTTTCCATAGCGTGTCCGTCGCCATGGCAAGCAGTTTACTTGCCTACGAGCACCAGATGGGCGTTGACCTTCACGTCTGGGCCGATGACCGAGGTGTCAGCATAGTCGCCGCTGCCGATGCCGAAATCCAGGCGCTTGATCGAGCCGGTCACATCCAGCGTGGCGCCGCTGCCCTGCGGCACGAAGGTGACATTGAGGCTTACCGGCTTGGTCACACCGCGTAGCGTGAGATTGCCATCGGCCACCACCTTGTCTCCGTTCTGGTGAAAAGCCGTGGTCACGAAATGTGCCTTGGGAAATTTGGCGATGTCGAAAAAATCCGAGCCGGGCAAGGCGCCGTCACGATCCTTATCGCCAGTCTTGACGCTGGAAAGATCCACTTCCACATCGAATCGCGAACTGGCCAGTTTGGCTGCGTCGTAGCTGATGGCCGCCTTCCATGTGCCAAAGCTGCCGTCAAAGCTCTGGCCCTGAAAGTTGCTGGTAAATCCAAGCTTGCTCGAACCCGGTTGCACGGTGTAATCGGTGGCCTGTACCAAGCCTGGCACGGTGGCAGTCAGCAGCAGCGGAAACAGCGCGCGGACAATCGGTTTCATGGGATATCTCCTTGCGAGGTGGGGCGACGGGGCTTGCCAAAGGGCAGCATGCGCCGAAGAACGTTATCGTTGTCAAAGACGTGATGCTTCAGCGCTGCGCCCACATGGGCGAGCAGCACCAGCAGTAGCGCATAGAAAAGATATTCGTGGACGGCGATGGCGGTATGCGCCAAGTCATCATTCTTGCTGGCCAGGGCCGGCAGGTTGAATTGCTTGAAGTATTGCAGCGGAAAGCCGCGCAATGAGTTGAACCACCAGCCGCTCAGCGGTAGCGCCAGGATCAGCAGGTAAAGCACGCCATGCACCGCATGCGCCGCCAGTTGTTGCCAACGAGGGCCCGGCTCGTCCAGCGGACGGCGATCTGCGGCGCGCCATAGCAGGCGCAGCACGAATAGCGCCAACACAGTCAGGCCGATCGATTTATGCAGCGCGAACCAGCCGATTTTCTGCATGGGCGAGTGGGCCAGGTCCATGCACAGGCCAAAGATGCCGTTGCCAAGGATAGCCAGTGCCATGATCCAGTGAAAGAACTTGGCCACGGAACCCCATTGGTGATCGGTGCTGCGAAGGCTCATGGTGACGGGTTCTCCTGGGCAGTTGTCGATGTCTTTGCCGATGATGGTGTCGCGGGGTTGTCAGCATTGGCGTCCTTGATGGCTTCGATCTCCAGCCAGATGGAGACCTTCTGGCCGATCGAGTTCTTGAAGGCCTGGATGCCGTAATCCGTGCGATCCAACATCAGATTGCCAGAGAATCCGGCCACCGTATGCAGGCCATAGATGGTGGTGCCGGCCCGGTTGAACGTGAAGGTGATGTCCACGGGCCTGGTGACGCCATGCAGGGTGAGTTTGCCGTGCAGGATGCCATGGTTGGCGTCCTTGAGCTCCACGCCGGTACTGGCGAAGTGGGCAAGCGGATACTTCGAGCCATCCAGCAGGCCGGGCTTGAGGACAGCCGCGTTCCACGCACTGTCGCCCATATCCAGGCTGGACAGATCGATGTCCAGTTCCGTGGATGCCGAGGCGAGGTTCGCTGGATCCAGCTTGAGTACACCCTTGGCGATATGCAGCCGTCCGAAGGGGCGCGAAAAGCCATTGTGATCGATGCTGAAAAGCACCTGGCTGTGCACCGTGTCGTAGCGATAGGTCGTTTCAGTCGCTTGTGCGGCCCCGGCCAGGGCAAGCGAAAATGCAGTGATGCTACGGAGCAGGAGGTGTCTGGGCATAGGTGGAAAGTCTGTCTGAAGGAGGGATGGATGCCTAGCACGGGCATACGAAACGGATTGTTTCCTTCGTGAATAAGTTCCGGTCGGTGGAAAGGTTCAACCGCGCGTGTCAGCATCCGACGATTCGTTCAGCTGAGCGCGTTCTCGCCACGCATCGGTGGTCAGTGTGGCCAACTGGCGCAGTCGTCCGGCATGCGCCTGGCCGAGCAGGTCCTTGAGCCGGGTACTGGCGTCATCCAGATCCAGCGACTGGCGTTCGGCCAGCGATGTCGCCAGGGCCCGGCCCATACTGTCGAAGATCAGCGCATAGGCGAATGCATGCATTACACCGCCCCCCAGGGTGCCCAGCCCGGGAAAGGCCTTCAATGCGTTGCCTGCGATCGCCAGCACCAGGGAGCTACCCGTGCGTAGCGTAAGACGAGCCTGGTGGATGAAATCCTCGATCTGCACATCGGTTACGCCGATTCCGTATAACTTGGCCAGTTCACGCGTCATGCCGGCGGCCAGGACACCCTGGATCACTAGATCGCTACCGGGTGCGATCGCGGCCATGGCGCCGACAACGGCTCGTCGGGCATAGCGTGTGACGATACGCGATGCTTGTGCATCCCTCGAGGTCTGTTCCAGCGCGCCGGTGCTTTCATGCAGTCCGGCCAGTACGGCCTGCTCGCGAGCCGATTCCAGGCCTCGCGCGCCAGCGGCGATCATTTTCAGCAGGGCGGCCGTCAAGGCAGCGATCGCGGGCTGCCGTTGCCGCTCGACCCGTTCGGTCTGGCCGTTGGCGAGCGTGCGTTCAAATCGCTCGCTGCCGCCTGCGCTGATGGCAACGACGGCATCGGCCATGCCCTTGCTGCGTTCACGCAACCTTTCGCAAAGTTGCTCGCGCTCAAGGTCGCTCCATTGATCGGCCTTGTTCAGGGCCAGCAGCAGCGGCTTGCCGAACTCCGCCAACCAGCGCAGTTCTTCCATCTGGGTACGGGCCAGGTCGCCGGCACATAGATAGACAACGGCATGTGCGCGCAATGCTTCCTGGCGCGCCATCTGCTCGAAGACTTCGCCGTCGACTTCACGGCTGCCTGGCACGTCGGCAAGCGTCACGTCGTATTCGCCGAGCAAGGTATCGATATGCTGCACCCCTCGCGTCGTACCACCGCGGACATCGCTGTACGGGGTGGCGTGAGGTGCCATGGCTCGTATCAGGGAAGATTTTCCCGTGGATATCTCTCCGAACAAGGCTAAGTAAAGGCGTTCTTCGACCTTTCTGCGGTCCAGGTCGGCTAGCTCGGCATCCAGCAGCGAGGTATCGATGTCATGCGCACGCAGTTGCTGGATGCGTTGCTCGATCTGCGTGCGGTCGGGCACATGACGCCTGCGTTGTCGCCTTGGCTTGAGCAACCACCACAGGAATACCAGTCCTGACAACAAAAACAAAATTAAGACCAGTCCTATAACCGACTGCATGATCCATGGCAGGGCAAGAAAGCGCTGGACCAGGGCAAGTGCGCGATCGGCGATCGCAAAAAGCAGCCACACCATCGCGAGCATGGCGGTTGCCGAAAGCAACAAACGTATGCGTAGAGGCATGATGAGCTACAGACTTTGCAGGGATGTCGGTGTTGCTTCGCGAAAAGACATGATGGTCGCCTACATGGTAAGTAGGAAAAAGATGCCAAGCATTCAATGAGGCATCGCTATGCTTGTAAGCATAAAGGAGATGGAGCCTCCATGTTTTTCGATTGTCTAGCCGGGATGCTGATGGCTGTTGCCACATTCGTGCCCATCAGTTCGAAAGAAGAAGTGCCGGCAACTGTGACGAAATTTGCCGAACCCATGCCAGCGCCGTATTTTCGTCGTTTTGGCGATATTAGCGGTCTTCATGGTACGTTGAACGCGATTGTCCAGGATTCGGAAGGATTCATCTGGTTCGGAGGAACACGAGGCCTGGCCCGCTATGACGGGGTGGATTTCGAGAGTTTCATCCATGATCCGCTCAACGACAACAGCCTCGCCAGCAGTCGCGTGGCCCAGTTGCTCGCCACTCACGATGGACGCTTATGGATTGGCACGGCCGACAGTGGTCTGGATCTGTTTGATCCCAAGAGCCGCACATTCCGGCACTGGCGTCATCAGGATGACGATCAGGCCAGCCTTTCGAACAACAGCGTGCTCGCATTGGCCCCAGCCGTTGATGGCGGCGTGTGGGTGGGTACGGCAGATGGCTTGAATCGGCTTCTGCCTGACGGAGCGGTCCAGCGAGAGCCGATGCCCAGTGAATCGCGGCTCCCCGAAGACCAGACAGTCAGTGCCCTGATGGTAGAGCGGGATGGCTCCATGTGGTTGGGTACAGGATCAGGCAAGGTTTTCATTCGACGCCCCGACGGTGCGTGGCTCAGGGTCGAGATGCCATTTTTGCCGTTGAGTATCGGCGAGATCCGTGACATTGATGGCCACGGCGACGACATTCGGATCAGTACACGCCATGGCTTGTTCATTGCCAATTCCCAAGGGCAGGCAAGGCCCGCGTTTCGGCAGACCCAGATGCCGGCGTCGTTCCAGGTTTTTGCCAGCCTGCGTGATGACAAGGAGCGATTGTGGATGGCTACACTGGACGGTGTCATCATGGAGGACGAACGATCCAGGCTGCACCGCTTCAACGGTAAGCCATCCGTGCCGGGAGCGCTGCCTGGCGACTGGGTGCTGGGCCTTCTCCGCGACCGAGAAGGTGGTCTATGGTTTACCTTCTATGAGGGTGGCGCAGCCTATCTACCGCCGCACTGGGAGGGATTTTCGCGCTATCCATCTATTCCGGAGCGCGATCCATCGGCTATCGATGACCCTCCCAAAGTCGTCGCTTCCAGTATCGATGGCAAGCTATGGGTCGGGCGGCAGGGCCGGTTGGACAAATTCGACCCGGTCACTGGCCAGAATGAAACGGTGGTGGGCGACCTCAAGCAGCCGGTGATGTATGTCGTCGATGTCGGTGGCGAACCCTGGTTCACCGTGCGAGGTGAACTATTGCGGTTTCGCCATGGACGGGTGGAGAACATCGACCCTCATCGGCACTGGATCACCCGGCCGGAAATGCTGACGCGTGGCGATGACGGCACGGTGTATGTCACGGTCGCGCGCCACGGCATCGTGCAGGTCGATCCGATCACTTTGGACATCCACCCGGTGCCGTTTGCCACGGGTGTGACCAACATGGATCTGCAGCCGAGTGTGCTGTCCATGCATGATGGACAGCTATGGTACGGCAACCATGATGGCCTGATGCGTTGGCAATACAGTAAAGGCCCCATGGACTGGGTACCGGGTGTCGGATTGGGCAGGCCGGTGACGGCCTTGGCTTTTGGCGACAATGGTTTCTGGCTGGCTCGCGGGAGGGAACTGGAGCGTTATCGATGGGAGAAGGACAAGGCCGTGCCGGTGATGAGCCTTACGCCTCAGGCAGCTTGGCGCAACGCGGTGATCACCGACCTGGATGTCGACGCATCGAATAATCTGTGGGTATTCAGTAGTTCCGGTATCTGGAACCTCGACGGGTCAAGAGGCACGTTGCGGCGTGTGGAGGCCGGCAATGAACCTGTCGACGGCGCTACAGGACCGGGTGCTCCGGGTTTCGGCCAGAACAACGAGCCTCGCTATGTGCCCACGCGCAACGGCCTGATCGGATTCAGGCCTTCCCACGTATCGCCCGAGACGGCTTACCGACCGCCTTTGCGGTTCACCGAGTTGAGCGTCAGCGATCGCGAAGGACGGACGGAGCTGATTCCGGAAAACGGCAGGATTACCTTGTCCTGGTCGTTGCGCACGTTGAAGATCAAGACGAGACTACTGTCTTTCGCCAGTCACGCCAGCACGCACTATCGTATACGGATCGAAGGAGTCAGCCACGGCTGGATCGATCTTGGCGTGCGCGGCGAGTACTTGCTTGGTGGGCTCAAGCCAGGGCTTTATCTGTTAGAGGCCGAGGCCTTTGATCCGAACCGCGATGTCCTTGGGGCGACCTCGGTATGGGTCCAACTGGAGTCGCCGCCTTGGGTGCGTTGGTGGGCATGGCTTGCCTACGCAGTGATCATCATCGGGTTCGGCTATGCCGCACTATGGGCATGGCAACGCAGGGTTGCCGATCGGCATCGCATTCGCCTGGCCGAAGAACGGCATGAGCTGGCCGAACAGACGAGTGCGGCCAAGACACAATTCCTGGCCACCCTGGGCCATGAGATACGCACACCGATGACCGGTGTGATCGGTATGGCTGAATTGCTGCTAGGCACGTCACTGACCGAAAAGCAACGCGAATATACCTTGGCGATGCAACGTTCTGGAGCGTTGCTGCTCAAGTTGGTCAACGAAGCCTTGGACCTGGCTCGTATCGAGGCTGGTCGCTTCGAATTGGAGCCGGCGACATTTGAGGTATCGGAGTTGATCGAGGATATCTCCAGGTTGGAAATGTTCCAGGCCAGGAAGAAAGGGCTCGCGTTCGAGGTCGAGGCTTTGAGTGGCTTGCCACCCCGGCTGGTTGGTGATGTGCTGCGCATCAAGCAGATCCTGCTGAACCTGGCAAACAACGCGCTCAAATTCACTGATCGCGGCAAGGTGACACTGCGGATCGAATACGACGCCCCGGACATTGTTTTCCATGTCATCGATACCGGCCCTGGCATTCCGTTGGAGAGCCAGGAGCGAATGTTCCAGCGTTTCGAGCAAGGCATTGGTCCCCAGCGTCAGCAGGGCAGTGGACTGGGTTTGGCGATCTGCCAGGAATTGGTCACACTGATGAATGGCAGGATCGAATTGCAGTCAGTGACAGGGGTCGGAAGTCACTTTCGCGTCTTCCTGCCGTTGCCGGAGCCGGTCAGGGATTTGCTCGTCGAGTCTGGCGAATTCGTGTCCGAGCCATCCGAGGCCCTCTCGCTGCTGCTGGTTGAGGATGACCCGGTCGTGGCCGATGTCATCATCGGCTTGCTGGAATCGCTCGGGCATAGCGTGCAGCCGGTGGGCAATGGCCTGGCGGCGCTGGCCGAACTGACCCAGAGCGATTTCGATGCGGTGTTGCTCGATCTGGATCTGCCTGGATTGAGTGGTTTCGATGTGGCCAAAATCATTCGCCAGCGGGAAAGCGAGGGCGAGCGCATCCCGATTATCGCCGTGACCGCTCGTTCGGCGGCCGATGACGAACACAATGCGCACGCAGCAGGCATGGATGGCTTTGTTCGAAAGCCATTGAATGGAAAAGATTTATCAATTGCACTCGCGGCCCTGAACAGGCTCCGGCGTGCGGCCTGACGTGCAAGTGCTCGTGCCTCTGCGGTTGTTTTGGCATTATTCCCGCCACGTGAGGGGAAAACATGCTGCCGTCGGTGCTGCTGAGTCTTGGCCTGCTGGTTGGATCCAGCCAACCGGTGCCTGCCCAGGCTATGCCGGCAAATGGTCATGCCATCTTGCTGACGCCGCAATTCCGACGTTATGGCACCGCCAACGGATTGCCCAGCAGCAGCGTATATGTAGCAGTGCAGGATCACCACGGTGCCATGTGGTTTGGCACCAAGGGCGGCATCGCACGTTTCGATGGCCTGGCCTTTACGGTCTATCGCCACGCCGCCGACGATCCGAATTCGCTTGGCAACAATGGCATTTCCACGCTCTTTGTCGACAAGCAGGGCAGGCTGTGGGCGGGAGGCCTTGAGGCCGGGCTCAATCGCTACGATTCGGAGCACAACCGCTTCGAGCACTGGGGCCACAGTGCCAGCGATTCCACCAGCCTGGCCAGCGACAAGGTCTGGGCGATCGCGCAAACGGGCGACGGCACGATATGGGTAGGCACGGCGCGTGGGCTGGAGCGGATTCGTGCCGATGGCGCGGGCTTCGATCACGTGGTCAATCCGGCGCTGGGCAGCAAGCCTGAGGCGTTTGGCATGATTGCCGCGCTCTATGTCGATCCACGTGGTCGGCTCTGGATCGGTTCCAATCTCGGTGTGTTCAGGCGCGATGTCGATGGCAGCTTTCATGCCATTCGTCGCGCGGGCTCCGATCAGGTCATCGATGCATGGCGTATCGAGGGCGATGGCGACGAAGTGCGTGTCAGTTCCGTGCGTGGTCTGTTCACCATCGACGCGAACGACGTCGCGCACCCCTATGCGCAGGATAAGGTCGGCGACGTCAACGTGATGAGCACGGTGCGCGATCACAGCGGACGTTTGTGGATAGGCACGCAGCGTGGTCTGTTTTTGCAGGATGGTGGCAGCGATCAGCCCATCACGACCATCGTCGATCAACCCTTGTTGCCGGGCAACCT
>NZ_DASVMI010000028.1:0-18936 GCF_036384435.1 Dyella sp.
GCGCTCACGTTGGGTCCTGTCTTCATGATCGGCTCCATCGTGGTGACCTCATATGTTACGGCGTTGCCGCTGATCAACAGCACTGTGGGGCAGTTTCCCAGCTTCGGCAGCCGTTTGCTCGGGGTGTTGCCATTTGTGCTGACCTTCCTGATCCTTTGGTTGATGTACACGGTGATTCCGTATCGCCGGGTGTCGTGGCGCAAGGCCGCGGTCGGGGCCCTGATCGGAGCGGTCCTGTTCGAGATCGTGCGCTGGGGCTTCGGGCAGTTCGTGCGCAACGCGCAGACCTACCAACAGATCTATGGCGTGGCCCTGGCGGCTTTGCCGATTCTGTTGCTATGGATCTACCTGTCCTGGGTTATCGTGATCCTTGGCGCCTCTATTGCCGCTTCGGTGTCGGCGTTCGAATACCAGCTTCCTGCCGAGGCGCTGCCCGAAGGTGATGAGTTCCTGGGTCTGCTGGTGGTGCTGAAACTCTTCATTGATGCGCAACGTCTCGGATGCGACGTGGAGCCGGCCGTGGTGCGCGAGCGAGCGCCTTATCTGCACAGCGCGGCGATCGCCAATTATTTCGAGGACCTGCAACGCGCAGACATGATCCGTCGTGCCGAAAGTGGCGCATGGATGCTCAGTCGCAGCGTCGATAGCACGGATTTGTTGCGTGTGTACCAGCACAGTCAGTACCGGCTACCGTTGAACCCGGTCGAAAAAGTCGCTGCCCTTGGTCTGACCCTTCCTGCCGAACTGGTCGCGGTGCTGGATCGCGTGGCCATGGCGCTGGGTAGCGAGCTTGGTACGCGGCTTGAAACGGCTTATCCGCCGTCCTCCCATTCCACCCCCTGTCATCCCGATCCGGAAGGATATTCCCCATGAAGTTGTTCGTCCCCGCTATCCTGGCTGCCGCTGCCCTGCTGGCGGCTCCCGTGCATGCCGCCATGCCCGCCAAGCCGGCACTCAAAGTCACCACGCTCGACGGCAAGCCCTATGACCTGGCGTCCCAGCGAGGCAAGTGGGTGATCGTCAATTACTGGGCAACCTGGTGCGTGCCATGCATCAAGGAGATGCCGGCGATTTCGAAGTTCGTTACCGATCACAAGGACAAGGTGGCGGCGATCGGGCTGGCCTATGACGACAGCGACAAAGCCGACATCCAGGCATTCCTGGTCAAGCACCCGGTGTCCTACCCGGTGGCCCAGGTCACGCTGGACAAGCCTTTGCCGGATTTCGACGAACCCAGGGGGTTGCCGACCACTTGGCTGATCCGCCCCGACGGTAGCGTGACCAAGCCCCTGGTAGGCGGGGTGACGGAAAAGTCCCTGTCCGATGCGATCGGAATCAAGTGACATGGCCGGCGCGCGCTTCATCGTCCATGGACGCGTGCAGGGGGTGTTATACCGCGCCTGCACGCGCGAGCAGGCGCTTGCACTTGGCATGCGCGGGCATGCGAAAAACATGGCAGATGGCGGTGTCGAGGTGCTGGCCTTCGGTGACGAGGCGGCATTGGATGCGTTTGAACGGTGGCTCTGGCAGGGGTCACCATCGGCCAGGGTAGACGATGTGACCCGTGAGCCCGCGATAGATGGCGGGCTAGGGGACTTCATGATTTATTGAGTGGCCTGCTACTGGGTTTCGAGCGAGTCGAACGTGTCAGGCACCCACAGCGCCTTGTCGGTCACGTTCTCGGTGCGCGGCTTGTGCTTGAGCTTGTCCAGCTTGACTGCCGGGATCTTCTCGTCATGGCGCGGCACCTGTTCGAGCAGATGCCGGATCAGGTTGACGCGTCCACGCTTCTGGTCGTTGAAATCCACGACGAACCAGGGCGCGGTCGGTGCATGTGTGCGTTCGATCATGGTGTCGCGCAATTGACCGATGGTCTTGTATTTCTTGCGCGCGGCGATATCCACCGGCGATAGTTTCCAGCGCTTGAGCGGATCCTGCGCGCGGTCCTTGAAGCGTTCTTCCTGTTTGTCCTGGTCCACGGCGAGCCAGTACTTGAGCAGGATGATGCCGTCATCGGTCAATAGTTTCTCGAACACCGGTACCTGCGTAAGGAATGCCTCGTATTCGGCATCGCTGCAAAAACCCATCGCCGGCTCCACGACGGCGCGGTTGTACCAGCTACGGTCGAACAGCACCAGTTCGCCAGCCGACGGAAGATGCGTCACGTAACGCTGGAAGTACCACTGCGTTGCTTCGGTTTCGTCCGGTTTGGATAGCGCCACGATGCGGTAGTTGTGTGTATCCATGCTTTCGGTGATGCGCTTGATCGTGCCGCCCTTGCCGGCAGCGTCGCGTCCCTCGAAGATGACCAGCACCCGGCGGCCGCTGCGGCGCAGCCAGCGATTGAGGCCGGCCAGTTCGAGCTGCAATTCGTCCATGGCATCTTCATACGTCTTCTTGCGTTTGCTCACAGCAAGCCTCCAAGGTCGATATCCGCAGGGGGGCGACCGATGCGATGGCGAGCGCTCATGCCCTGGATGGCGCGCCGGAAATCAGCGGCAAAGGCCGGAATGTCGAAAAGAGGATGCTTTTCGCGTGCCTGCACCAGATGGCGGCGTACGACGTCGAGCGCTTCGCGATCGGTTCCCAATTCGGTTGCCATGCCCACGAATCCTTCGTCATCCTCGGCAATGAGCTCGGGCAGGCCAGCATGAAACAGCAGGCTGGCACCGACTCGCCCGGCAAAGCCCTGGCCTGGCAAGGTCAGCACCGGGCAACCCGCCCGCAATGCATCGATGGCTGTGGCCTGGGCGTTGTACGGGGTGGTGTCGAGAAACAGGTCGGCGTGGGCATAGCAGGCAAGATAGTCGGCATGCGGTAGTTGCGGCATGAAGATCAGTCGCTCGGGCGCGATGTCCAGGGTGCTCGCGGCCAGGCGCAGGCGCTCGTCGCTGCGCTCCGGACCCGATTGCAGCCATAGCACGCTGCCGGGCACTTGTTGCAGGATCAACATGAACCGCGCGAACGTCGCCGGGTCCAGTTTGTAGCTGCTATTGAAGCTTGCGAACACCGTGCCTTGCGCAGGCAGGCCGCAGGCCTGGCGCGTGGGTACCTGTGCGATCACGGCACTGGCATCGCAGGGCAGGAAGCTGCGTGGCAGACGAATCACTTTTTCGCTGATGTACTTGCGCATCGTCGAGGGCAGGGCGACGGCGTCGGCGAGCAGGTAATCCATCCATGGCGCGCCGGAGGTCGCCGGAAAACCCAGCCAGTTCACCTGGATGGGCGCCGGCTGCAATTCGAACAGATCCACATTCGAGCCACTGCCGAAAGTGCGAAGGTCAAACAGGATCTCGATGTCGGTAGCGTGGATGTGCGTGGCGCAGTCGGCGGGCGACATCGTCGAGACGTCGTGGAGCGTTGCCGCCGCCTGCAAGCGCTGGCGCACGGGGCCGCCATCGTCCGGGCTGGTCGCGAACAGGTGCAGCTCCAGCTCGTCGCCGCGCAGTGCCTCGACCAGCGCTACGATCATGCGGCCTACCGGGTGTTCGCCAAAGCCGTTGGACACCATGCCCACGCGCCAGGGAGAGGCTGCCTTGAGGCTGGGGTAGGTGAACGCAAGCTGGCGTCGCAAGGCATCGGTCTGCGCCTCCGTGTGCTCGGCGAAGGTGCTGGCGCAGCGCAATTGCTCGGCCGGCGTGCCCGCTTCGGCCAGGAAGGAGAACGGCGTGATGCCTGGACGTTGTTCGGCCACCGCGCGATGCAGGCGGGTGCTCAGATCATCCAAGCCCACCCAGTCGTACAGGCGACGCTTGGTGAAGATCAATTGACTCAGTGCAAGGCCCGAGGATGCGTCCAGTCGTAGCGCGCGCGCATAGGCTTGCAGTGCTGCCTCGAGCTGGCCGATGTCATCGAGGGCGATGCCTGCCTGCAAGGGGTAACGTGGGTTTTCCGGGGAAATCTTTTCGGCCTGAAGGAAGGCCTGCGCGGCTTCCTGTCGCTTGCCGAGCGAGCGAAAAACCAGGCCGAGCAGTTCGTATGCGCTGTCGAAGTTCGGTTCGAGCTGCAACGCCTCCTGGATGTGCCGCAGGGCCTGTTCGGCATGGCCCAGTTCCAGTTCGGCCGCTGCCAGGTTCAGGCGCAGCCCGGGGTGTTCCGGCGCGCCATGCGTGGCCATGGCGTAAGACTCGCGTGCCTGCGAGTATCGCGCCGCGCCCATTAATGCATTGCCCAGGGTCAGCAGGATCGCAGGGTGACCCGGCGATTTCTTCAGGGCGCCGCGCAACATCTCGATGGCCGCGTTTGTCTGCTCGTTGGCCACCATGGCGGTGGCGAGGTTGCAGACCGCATCCACATCGTCCGGCGCCAGCTCGCGAGCACGCCTCAAGGCATCCAGGGCCTCGTCGCGACGCCCCAGTTGAAGCAGAGCCAGGCCATGCAGCCGCGCATATTCCACGTCTTGAGGAAACTGCACACGCAACTGCGCGGCGGCCATTTCCGCCTCGGCAATCGCGCCACGCTCAAGCAGGTCGGCCAGGCGCCGCCGGGAATCCCATTGCCGGCTCATGCGCTTGTCCGGCCGACGATGTGCATGCGGGCCTGTTGCCTCATCCTGGTGAGAGCGGGTGCGTTGCTTGGGCGTAGGACAATACGATTCATGCGCGAACGCTAACCGATGGACGTCATGGCGCCAAGCGCCAGGGCGATGTAACGACCTGTCACGCGGTCAGGGTCTTGAGCTCGTCGGCCTGGTGTTCGCGAGTGAGGGTATCGATCAGTTCGTCCAGGTCGCCCTGAATGATTTCCGGCAAGCGATACAGCGTGAGATTCACACGATGATCGGTGATGCGCCCCTGGGGGAAGTTGTAGGTGCGAATGCGCTGGCTGCGATCGCCCGAGCCGACCTGCAACCGGCGTGATTCAGCCTGCGCGGCAGCCTGCTTGCTGCGTTCGTCGTCGAGCAGGCGGGCCTTGAGAAGGCTCATGGCGCGAGCGCGATTCTTGTGCTGGCTGCGCTCGTCCTGGCACTCCACCACGATGCCGCTCGGCAAGTGAGTGATACGGATGGCCGAATCGGTCTTGTTCACATGCTGGCCACCGGCACCCGAGGCGCGGAATGTGTCGACCTTCAGGTCGGCATCGCGCAGCTCGATATCGCCGATGTCTTCCACTTCGGGCAGGATTGCCACGGTGGCCGCCGAGGTGTGGATGCGGCCTTGCGACTCGGTTTCCGGCACGCGTTGCACGCGGTGCGTGCCCGATTCGAACTTCAACCTCGAAAACGCGCCGGCACCTTCCACGCGCGCGACGATTTCCTTGTAGCCACCGTGTTCGCCAGGGTTTTCGCTCAGAATCTCCACATGCCAGCGGCGCCGCTCGGCATAGCGGGCATACATGCGAAACAGGTCGCCAGCGAAGATCGCCGCTTCGTCGCCGCCGGTGCCTGCACGCACTTCCAGGAACAGATTGGCCTCGTCGCGGGGGTCCTTGGGCAGCAGCAGGATCTGTAACTCCCCGTCGAGTTGGACCAGGCGCAATTCCAGGCGTTCGACATCCTCGGCCGCCAGGTCGCGCATGTCCGGGTCGTCCAGCATGTCGCGCGCATCGGCCAGTTCGCGCTCGGCCTGATCATGTTCACGCAGCGACCTGGTGACCGGTTCAAGCTGGGCGTATTCGCGCGAGAGCTCGCGAAAGCGCTGGTTGTCGGCCAACACGTCTGGCTGGCCCAGTAACAGTGCGACTTCTTCGTGGCGTTCGGCGAGGGCTTGGAGTTTGCGGCGGATCGATGGCGTCATGGGCAGGGAAGTCGATGGAGGGGGATGGGCGGCGGGATGGATCCATACGACGCCGCTATCCTTCCATGTCGAGCTTCTCGCTATCACTCAATCCATAAAGGCGGCCGGCGGCGTGCAGCAGGTCCATGTCGCCACTGAGGGCGGCCTCGCGCAATCGTGCGCTCGGATGATGCAGTAGCTTGTTCGTCAGCGTGTTGGCAAGAAAGGCCAGTGCTTCTTCCGGGGTGCGCCCACGTGCCAGCATGGCCTGGGCCTTGGCGAGCACCTCATCGCGGTATTGCTCGGCATGCTGGCGCATGTCCAGCGCCGGGTTGCGCACGTTCAGTGCACGGCGCCACGCCATGTAGCGTTCCACTTGCAGGTCGATGATGGCATCGGCTTCGCGAGCGGCCGCCTCACGCGAACGACGGTTGTCATCGATAACCTGGCGCAGGTCGTCGATGCCGTAGAGGAAAATGTCATCGAGCTCGCCGACGCTTTCCTCGATGTCGCGCGGTACGGCGATGTCCACCATGAACATCGGCCGGCGCCGGCGCGCACGGATGGCTTTCTCGGCCATCGCTCGGGTGATCACCGGTTCGCGGGCGGCGGTCGAGGAAATCACGATATCCGCCTCGGCCAGGTGCTGGGGCAGGTCGTATAGCGAGACGGCGTAACCGCCATGTCGCCCGGCCAGGTCCTGGGCATTTTCCAGAGTGCGGTTGGCCACGATGAGACGGCGTACCTGCTTGTCCGCCAGATGGCGGGCAGCCAGTTCGATGGTGTCGCCGGCGCCGACCAGCAGTACGCAGGCCTGGCGCAGGTCGGTGAAGACCTGTTCGGCCAGGCGCACCGCCGTGAAGGCGACTGATACGGTGTGTGCGCCGATTCGAGTATCGGTGCGCACCCGCTTGGCGACCGCGAAGGTGTGTTGCAGCAGGCGATCCATCGACGCGCCCAGGGTCTGGGCCTCGCGCGCCAACTGGTAAGCATCTTTCACCTGCCCAAGAATTTGCGGTTCGCCCAGTACCATGGAATCCAGTCCGGTTGCCACACGGAACATGTGACGGACCGCATCGTCCTCATCATGGCGATAAAGGAACTCGTCGAGCTTTCCCGGGGTCAGCTGGTGATGGCGGCTCAACCATTCCTGCGGCGCCAGTTCGGCGCCAGCCTTCACGCTGACGTACAGCTCGGTGCGGTTGCATGTGGAGAGGATCATCGCCTCCTCCACGCCAGGCTGGCGACGGAGGTCGTGCACCGCCATACCCGCGGCGTCCGAATCGAACGCCACCTGTTCGCGCAGGTTGACCGGCGCGGTGAGGTGGTTGAGCCCTAGGGCGATCAGCGTCATGGCGTGGAATAAAAAGTGGCTGTGACTCGTACCGGGCGGCGTAGACTAGACTCGATAGCCCGGTTCGTAAGTGCAACGTACCGGATCAAAAGGTTCAACGGAGAATAGTGTGCTGAGCAGGTTGGCCAAGTTCAAGCAACTGCGGCATTTTGGGGTGGGCTTCATGCTCCTGGCCCTGGTGGGGTGTGCGGCTGCGCCAGGTCGCGGTGGCAGCGGGGCGTCGACCTCCAGGCAGCCGCTGGATCATCTGGTCGTGGCCACACCCGATGCCGATCACGACCTGCTCGCCCAATTGTTGACTGGCGAGATGGCACTGACCCGCACTGATCTGAAGGATGCCTCGGCGGCCTATGACAGGGCCATGATGCTATCCGACGACCCGCATGTGGCTGAACAGTCGGCCGGCATCGCCATTGCCATCCGAGACGATGGGGCCGCGCAACGGGCCATTGATCGTTGGGCCACACTGGGGGCGTCCCCCGCCAACTTGGCCGAGGCCCGCGCCCAACTGGCGCTAGGACAAGGCAATTCGGCCGAGGCGCAAAAGCAGCTCGAACTGCTCACCCAATCCGGCGACATGGATGCATGGCGGCTGTTCGGGCGGGTACTGGTGGGTAGCCGCGATCCGGCCCTGGCCGGGCAGTTGCTTGAGACCATTGCCACGCCGCAACGCCTGCCCCAGCACGATGCGCAGGCTTGGCTGGCGATGAGCGAGCTTGGCGAGCGCCTGGGGCGGCAGGGTTATGCCCAGCAGATCGCCGACGCGGCGGTGAAGCGTTTCAATAGTGCCGATACCTATGCCTGGGCGGCCCAGCTCAAGTACAAGGCAGGCGACCGCAAGGGCGCGCAGGTCTTGTTTCAGAAGGCCATCGCCAAGGAGCCAAGAAACGTCCGCCTGCGCCTGGCTTATGCCAGCGTGCTGGGACAGAACGGCGACTATGCCTCTGCCTCGAAGTTGCTCGACAGCGGTCCCCAGGATGCCGACACCTTTCAGTTGCGCGCCGCACTGGCCGCTCATGCTAACGACACCAGAACCCTTAACCGGCTCTATAACCAGTTGCAGCACTCTCCCGAAGACGTGCGCGACCAGAGCGCGTACCTGCTGGGACAACTGGCCGAAATGCAGGGGCAGAAACAGGATGCGCTGAAATGGTACGGCCAGGTGCCCGACGAGGACGAACACGCCTTCGATGCCGACCTGCGTAGCGCCGTGCTGCTGCTCGAGACCGGCCGCGCGGCTGATGCCCATGCGCAACTGGAGGAAATGCAGACCGACTACCTCGACCAGCCCGCGCAACTGCGCCGCGCCTATGAGGTTGATGCCGAGCTGTACATGCGGGAGCAGAACTACGCCAAGGCCGAGGCGGCCTACACGCGCGCGCTGCAGATCGCGGCGGACGATCCGGCCCTGCTCTATGGGCGTGGTATTGCCTACGCATCCGACGGCAAGGTCGACCAGGCCGTGGGCGACTTGCGGCGTCTGCTGCAGCTCAAGCCCAACGATGCCGATGCCAGCAACGCCCTGGGCTTCACCCTGGCCGACGCCAACCGCGACCTGTCCGAGGCGGAGCAATTGATCCAGGTCGCTCGAGCGGCCAAGCCGAACGATCCGGCCATTGCCGATTCGTGGGGGTGGGTGCAGTACCGCCTCGGTCATCTTGATCAGGCCGAAAAGGCGCTCACGGTCGCCTGGCAGGGTCAGAAGGACGCCGACGTTGGCGTCCATCTGGGTGAAGTGTTGTGGAAGCGTGGCAAGCAGGAAGAAGCGCGCAAGGTTTTCGATGAGGTGCGCCAGATGGATCCCAAGAACACCAGCCTGCAAGACGCACTGAAGCGACTGAGCCCATGAATTTCATGTATCGAAATGTTGCGGCAGTGCTATTGGCACTGCTGCTGGTGGCCTGCGTACCCAAGCCCGCGCTTCGCGTGCATGGCGATGCCAGCTTGCTCAACGAACAACAGATGCGCGAGCAGGCGCTGGCCCACGTCGACCAATGGACGCTGGAAGGGCGCATTGCGGTTTCCGACGCGCGCACCAGTGGCAGTGGCGACATCACCTGGGTGCAAGACGGCGAGCATTATGTTTTCACCATCCGTGGGCCATTCGGCAAAAGCTTCCGGCTGACCGGCGGCCCTGACCAGGCCTTGATCGAGGGCATGGATGGCGGCCCACTCAGTGGGCCCGATGCCGAGGACTTGCTGCGCAAGGCCCTGGGTTGGGAAGTGCCGCTGCACGAACTTCGTGCCTGGGTGTTGGGCCTGCGTGCTGACGGCGGCCCGGCCGAGCTGAGCTTCGGTGTCAACCGCCTGCCGTCCCTGCTGCAACAGGACGGCTGGAACGTCGACTACCGCGAATGGGACGCAACCCGCCGGCCCGCTCTGCCCAAGAAGGTGTTCGCCGACAAGGCGCCGTTCAAGGTGAAGCTGTCGGTGGAAAGTTGGCGGTTGGGTCAGTGAAGCCGCTCGCCGTGCGAGCCGTAAAATCGCGCCTGCGACCTTGTCGTGGGTAAGAGGCAAAGCCGCCTTGCGGCTCGCTTCCTTATCGCCGTCTCTTTACTCTTGATTCTTTAACTCTCTATCGACGGCGCAGCCGCCATTTCGGAAGCCATGTTCTCCATCCAGCGTGCAAACCATTCCCAGATCGGTGCCTTGTGCGCCATCGAACGCAGCGCGGTGGAGTTGTTCAGGGGGCATGAAGCTTGGCCTGCATATCGGGCGATCGAGTTGCCGCCGGATCTGCTGGCCGATGCCATGACCTTGGGGCTGGTCTGGGTGGCGCTCAGTGACGAAGGCGAGCCGGTCGGTTTCATCTGCCTGGATGCGGAGGAGGGGGGCGATTCCATTGGAATCGCCGAGATCGACGTGCTGCCGACCTGGGGGCGTCGTGGCATCGGCGCGGCCCTGCTGGAACATGCATGCGGGTGGGCGCGAGAGGCGGGTTACCGGTCAGTGCTGCTGGGGACCCTGCGTGATGTGCCATGGAATGCCCCGTTCTACGCCGATCACGGCTTCATGGAAGTGGACAAGCGTGCGCCGGAGTTCGCCTTCGCGTTGCAACGCGACCGCGAGAACGGTTTTCCCGACCATCTGCGCGTGTTCATGCGCCGTGAACTGGCGCCACTGGCCGCTGGCGACTGGACGATATGGCCGGCTCCCGCCAAGCTGAATCTGTTCTTGCGTATCACTGGGCGGCGCGACGATGGCTACCATGAGTTGCAGACGGTGTTCCGTCTTCTGGACTGGGGCGATGAACTGCGCCTGCGCCAGCGCGAGGATGGCCAGGTGCTGCGCCTCCATGAGATCGACGGTGTGCCGGCCGAGACCGACCTGGTTGTCCGGGCTGCACGCCTGCTGCAACCTCACGCCAGGGCTGGTGCGGGAGTCGATATCGCGCTGGAGAAGCGCGTACCCCTCGGTGGGGGGCTGGGTGGGGGCAGCTCTGATGCCGCTACGATGCTGGTTGCCCTCAACCAGCTGTGGGCCTGTGGCCTGTCGGTGGACGCCCTGGTCGAACTGGGTCTGCAACTGGGTGCAGACGTACCGGTTTTCGTGCGCGGGCGCTCGGCCTGGGCTGAAGGTATCGGCGAAAAACTCCGCTGGCTGAAGCTGCCGCAGCGCTGGTACGTTGTGGTCGATCCACACGAACACGTGCCAACCGGCGAACTTTTTCAAGCGGCTGAATTGACACGAAATGCTCCACGGGTGACAATTTCATCCTTTACTTCGGGCGAAACAGCTGAGAACGCATTCGAACCGGTCGTTCGTGCACGTCATCCCAAGGTGGATGCGGCGCTGAATTGGCTGGGTGAATACGGTAAGGCCAGGCTCTCCGGCAGCGGTGCGTGCGTGTTCGTCGAGACACGCTCGCGCGACGCGGCCGAGGTGATCGCCGAAGCGTGTCCGGCTTCATTCACCGCGCGCGTGGTCGCGGGCGTGAATGTCTCGCCGCTGCACGAGGCATTGCGCCGCCACGGCGGCCGTGCCTGAGAAACATCGGCGTGACGGTGGCCAGTACCGTCGCGCAGGTTGTGGATAGAGAAATACTGGGGCGTCGCCAAGCTGGTTAAGGCACGGGATTTTGATTCCCGCATGCGCAGGTTCGAATCCTGCCGCCCCAGCCATCCAACCGAATGGCTGCAAGTTTTTTGAAGGAAGTGACCGTGGATACGTCATCCCCGATGCTCTTCACCGGCAATGCGCACCGCAAGCTGGCCGAGGACGTCGCCCATCGCCTGGGCGTGCCGCTGGGCAAGGCTCTGATTGGTCGTTTCAGCGATGGCGAGACGCAGATCGAGATCGAGGAGAATGTGCGGCGCCAGGAAGTGTTCGTGCTGCAGCCTACGGGCGCACCGAGCGCAGAGAACCTGTTCGAGTTGCTGACCCTGGTCGATGCCCTCAAGCGTGCCTCAGCGGCCAGTGTCACGGCCGTGATGCCGTATTTCGGCTACGCCCGCCAGGACCGCCGCCCGCGTTCGGCGCGTGTGCCGATCACGGCCAAGATGGTCGCCAAGATGATCGGCACCGTCGGCGTCGATCGCGTGCTCACGGTGGATCTGCACGCCGACCAGATCCAGGGTTTCTTCGACATCCCGGTGGATAACGTCTATGCCTCGCCGCTACTGCTGGCGGATATCTGGCGTCACCACAGCATGGACAACCTGATCGTGGTCAGCCCGGACGTCGGTGGCGTGGTGCGTGCGCGCGCGCTCGCCAAGCGCCTGGACGATGCCGACCTGGCCATCATCGACAAGCGTCGCCCGCGTGCGAACGTGGCCACGGTGATGAACATCATCGGTGAAGTGGACGGCAAGACCTGCATCCTGGTCGACGATATCGTCGACACGGCCGGTACGCTGTGCGCCGCCGCTGCCGCATTGAAGGAGCGCGGCGCGCGCAAGGTCGTGGCGTACTGCGTGCATCCGGTGTTATCGGGCGCGGCCATCAGTAACGTCGAGGGCTCGCAGCTTGATCAGCTCATCGTCACCAATACCTTGCCGTTGCGGCCTGAAGCCGCTGCGTGCAGCAAGATTCGCCAGCTCTCGGTGGCCGAATTGCTGGCAGAGACAATTCGCCGCATCGCCTTTGGCGAGTCGGTGAGTTCGTTGTACGTGGATTGAATTTCGCGGGCCCGAGTTCCAAGGCCCGTCCAAGACTCTCCTGGTCGCGGGAGAGTCGCCCGGTTGCCGCGAGGCAAACAACTACTGATAGGTACAGCCCAATGGCTACAACTCATGAAATCAAGGCTCAGGGCCGCAAGGACGAGGGGAAAGGTGCGAGCCGCCGCCTGCGTCGTGCGGACTTCGTGCCGGCCGTCGTCTACGGTGCGGGTCAGCCCGCCGAGAGCATCCAGATCGAGCACAACACCATCCTGCTCGCCGCCAAGCACGAGTGGTTCTTCTCCTCGGTGCTCGACCTGAACGTCGACGGCAAGGTGCAGAAGGTGCTGGTGCGTGACTGGCAGAAGCATCCGTTCAAGCAGCAGATGCTGCACATGGACTTCCTGCGCATCAACGAGAACGAAGCGATTCGCGTCAACGTGCCGCTGCACTTCCTGAACCAGGAAAAGTCGCCGGCTGGCAAGACCGCTGGCGTGGTCATCTCGCACAACCTCAACGAAGTGGAAGTGTCCTGCTTGCCCAAGCATCTGCCGGAGTTCATCGAACTCGATCTGGCCGATCTGAAGGAAGGCGACATCATCCATCTGTCGCAGATCAAGCTGCCGGCCAACGTTGAAATCCCGGCTCTCACGCTGGGTGCCGATCACGACATCGCTGTCGTAACCGCCTACGCGGTGCAGGAAGAAGTCGACGCCCCGGCTGAGGGCGCCGAGGGCGATGCCGCTGCGGCTGACGCCAACAAGGACGCCAAGAAGTAAGGCCGCGCCATCCCGGCTTCCCGCGCGGAAGCCTGGATGGCAGCGCGTCTGCTTCACTCGCTATGGCGGGGCTGCGTCTCATCGTCGGACTGGGCAATCCCGGTGCCGAATACCTCAGAACCCGGCACAATGCCGGGTTCTGGTTTGTGGATGCCCTGGCCTCGGGGCAGGGCGAGCGCTTCGGCTTTGATGGCAAGCTGCATGGCGAAACCTGCAAGCTGCGTTTGGGCGGCGAGTCGGTGTGGCTGCTCAAGCCTGCCACTTTCATGAACAAGAGCGGCATCGCGGTCGTGTCCGCGTTGCGCTACTACAAGATCGCCCCGGAAGAATGCCTGGTGGCGCACGACGAGTTGGACCTGGACCCTGGCACCGTCCGCATGAAGTTCGATGGCGGCCACGGTGGTCAGAACGGTTTACGCGACATCATTGCCCACCTGGGGCATGCCAAGTTTCACCGATTGCGCGTGGGCATCGGCCATCCCGGTCACAAGGACAAGGTCACCCCGTGGGTGCTCGGCCGCCCCTCGGCTGCCGATGAAGATGCCATCTTCCACGGTATCAGCCGCGCATTGGACGTGCTCCCGCTGGCGGTAAGCGGGCAGTTCGACAAGGCGATGCAGGGGTTGCATACGAAGGCGTGAAGCCGCGTCTTCGGCGCTGTAAACGGTAAGAAGTGAAGGGCTGGGGTGCCTGCCAAGGCTTTCGCGCTTCCGCTCTCTAAAAGATACGGTGCTGATTTTGCTGAAGGGTGCAAGCGCCTGATGTGAGTGCGGATCTTTGAAGAATCAGGGCGAACAGCCGGCTGGGTTAGAATCACAGCCTGGCTATTGTTCTTCCTCTTTACCCCTATCTCTTTACAGGCCGTGTAGCGGCCGATTTCACGGAAATCCCATGGGCATCAAATGCGGCATCGTCGGCCTGCCTAACGTCGGCAAGTCCACCCTGTTCAACGCGTTGACCAAGGCGGGCATCGCTGCGGCCAATTTCCCCTTCTGCACCATCGAGCCGAACGTCGGCGTGGTGCCGGTGCCTGACCCACGCCTCAATGAACTGGCTGGCATCGTCAAGCCGCAGAAGCTGATCCCGACGGCCGTGGAATTCGTGGATATCGCCGGCCTGGTAGCGGGGGCGTCCAAGGGCGAAGGACTTGGCAACAAGTTCCTCGCGCACATTCGCGAAGTCGATGCCATTGCGCATGTGGTGCGCTGCTTCGAGCACACCGACATCATCCACGTTGCAGGCAAGGTCGACCCGATCGCCGACATCGAGACCATCGACACCGAATTGGCGCTGGCCGACCTGGATTCGGTCGAAAAGGCGCTCAATCGTGCCGAGCGCGCAGCCAAGGCCAACGACAAGGATGCCCTGGCTAGAAAGCCGGTGTTGCAGAAGCTTGCTACCGCGCTCAATGAGGGCAAGTCGGCGCGCAGCGTCAAGCTCGATGAAGACGAAAAGGCCCTGGTTCGCGATCTGTTCTTGCTGACCCTCAAGCCGCTGATGTACATCGCCAACGTGCGTGAAGATGGCTTTGAGAACAACCCGCACCTGGATGCCGTGCGCGCGCGCGCCACCGAGGAGGGTGCTGAAGTGGTGCCCGTATGCGCCGCGATCGAGGAAGAGCTTTCGCAACTGGACGATGCTGACCGCGATGAGATGCTCGAAAGTTACGGTTTGTCCGAGCCGGGCCTCAATCGCGTGATTCGCGCGGGCTACAAGCTGCTGGGCCTGCAAACCTATTTCACCGCGGGGGTGAAGGAAGTACGTGCCTGGACAGTCAAAGCCGGCTCCACCGCACCGCAGGCTGCTGGCGTGATCCACACCGACTTCGAGCGTGGTTTCATTCGCGCCGAGACCATCGGCTATGACGACTTCATCCAATATAAGGGTGAAACCGGCGCCGCCGCTGCTGGGCGCCTGCGTAAGGAAGGCAAGGAATACATCGTCAAGGAAGGCGATGTGCTGCACTTCCTCTTTAACGTCTGACATCCTGCCGTCATCGCTTTCGAAGAAGCCCGTCGAAAGATGGGCTTTTTTGCTTTTCCTATCGCCGTGATGTATGGCGATTTTTGGAAGCCGGCCTTCGTGTGATCAGGGGGATTTCCTGTTTTTCAAGCAGGTTTCGCTGCCCAGCGCCCGTTAATGCCGAGCTTCCGGCGGATGTCGTTGGCTCATTTGTTTTTTGATGCGCCCCATTGACGGCGGCTTGATAGTGAGTGGTCGGGCTGGTGGCCGCTGCCATAGGGTGACGGGGGATGGTTGCTCCATCGTGAAGCATCGTGGGTATCAGGCCCAGTCGCGGATTGGAGCCATCGTAGACGAACATGGGCGCGGTGCGCTCGCTCGCGTAAAGTCCCGCCCCTCGCAACTGCTGACCTGACAAATGTAAGGACTTCATGTCCAGTCGGATCATATGCGCCTGATCCGGCCTGTATTGCTCGTACAGTCCCATATGGGTTGTCGCCAGGTTCACGTATCGAGATGCCGTCAGATTACGATAGTCTGTGTTTCGCTCCACGCCGAACCCTTCTCCCGGCGGTCGCTGGGCGTCCGCGTAGTAGACCTTCATGGATTGGATGTTGTTCCAACTAAGCGACATCTGCATCCGGTTGTTTACTGTAAGTCCGGGCCTCAGTGCGAATCCATGGGAAGTACCCGTTTGCGTGACCGCTGCCTGGAGAAAATCACCAGTGCGGTTGCTGCACATCCGTTGCATCTCATCGAGGGTAGGGGGTCTGTCTACCAAGTGCTCGTGCAGAGTGCTTGCCACGGCGTTCCACCCGCCGATTTCCGCTCGCGCCTCGTGCTCCCGCGTACTTTCGATCGCTATGTGCGTGGCGGCGGTAATGTCATAAATATTGTTTTGCCGGTCGTAGCGCGCCGGGTGTGAAATGGCTCGTTCATATTCGGCGATGGCGGCGTTCTGGTCGGATACAAGCGTTTGCCTATCCATGGCATGCTGAAGCTCATGGCCGATGACAAATACAAGGTCTACCGAGTTGAATTGATCATCGGGGCCGCTCAATGAGAGGCTCAGTGTCTTGTTGCGGAAGTCGTACATGCCGCCCGCGTTTATGTCGCCGCCCTGCGCGCTGAGCGGAACAATTTCATTCAGATGATCAAATTCGATGGCCTCATCGAGCGCCGAACGTAGATATTCTGAGGACAAGAGGACGTTTTCAAGCCTCTCTACCTCATGGCCGCGCACGCCTTCATGGTCGCGAAATTTTTCAAGCATGAGGGTTGTGCCCTCGCTGAGTTCATCACTTGCTTTGACCAGATCAAAGTATTCATCGGCGTCATGCGAGGAGTGATGGCTGGAGGGGTGACTTTGCCGGCTCATTGCACAAGCAACCTTTGAATCAGTGAAGCGCCGTTGGCAAGCATCAGGTTCATACCGTTGTCGATGCCTGGTTGCGAGTTTGGCGGTGCGTAAGGCTGCCCATTGTCGAAGTCAGCTGTGTCTTTCACCACAAGAAAAGTTTGAAACTGATGGGGGCCGGAAAGTGGGAGCCGCTGTCGTGCCGGCGATTGGGGGCTGGCACCTGTGGCTCTGTCGAGGCCGGGTTGCCTAGACCCCGGTGTTGGCTCGGACAGCGCACGGGAGAGCCTCCGGCGCTCTCGCCGGCCGCCAGTGCCTGGTCGGCAGATGCCTTGGAAACATGCGGGCTGTGAGGTGCGCCGTCTCTGACAGATGAATGAGACAAGGAGCGGAGCAATGCGATCAGTGACGGCGTCAGCCATGTCACAATCGGCATTCGAAGGGGCGATGATCGGGGTGGATGCATCGCTTCCTTGTGGCGTGCCGCAGCGGATGCTTGATGCTCCTTGGCGAGCGCGCGCTCACGCTCAGCCGAAGGGAGTGTTTTGCATGAAGCGAATCGAGGCGCCGTCCTTGAGTTGGATGCTTGCGGGGCTGGCCATCCTGGCCGCGCTCCTGGACATGATTCCATCGATCTTTACCTTGCTGAGGCTTAAAGACGTATCGATGGCCACCGTCCTGCCCGGCTGGATAGGTGCGTCGTTGACGCATGATCTGAGCCTTGTTGCGATCGCGTTGGTCGTGGGGCATGCCATGCTGGAGCCACGTCGCGGCGAAGCATTGCGCTCATTTGCTCTATTTTTGTTTGGCTTTTTCCTGATCTTCATGATCCTGGGGCTGGTCATCGGCACGGCTTGGAGCTATGCGACCACCATGCTGGTGTACCGGTACGCTTCATCGAGCTACAGCATGGGCCAGCCGCTGCGCGTGGTGTTCGGTTTTACCGGATGGTTGTCGACATTGCTGGTGTTCTGGCTTTCCTTGCGTCTGGTGCTATGGATGACATTGGCGCCCGGCGTGCCGCGCGAACCGATGCCTGTGCCGCGCTGGCGCATGCAGGCAAGCCTGGTGGCGACGTTTGTATTCCTGGCGCTATGGGGCATGCTGATCATGGCAGCGTTCACCTTGCAGGCGCAGGTCATGGCGGTCACCTTTGCCGGTGGTGCGGTGGCGGGGGCCACGGTGTTGTATGGCGGTCTGGTCTGGCTTTTTGCCTGGCTTGGCGCGCGTTCCCAGTATGGCTCGGTGCGTCCTTTCAGGTTGCTTCTGGTCGGGTTTCTGGCGTGGCTGGCGATGCTCGCGCCTGCGCTCGTTACGGCGGTCGTGGTTCCGTGGGTGCGCTACACCAGTGCCTCGGAGGGCCCGGTCATCGCGGCAGCCTTGTTGCTGGGGGCGTTATCCATGGCGCTGCCGCTGATTGTGGTGTGGGGTGGCATGCGCATGACCTGGCGTTCTACCGTGGCGCCGCCGCCACTACCGATATAAAAAAGGCTTGCCGTGAGAAGGGACGGGGCGGATGATGCGCCCCGTTTTCGACGGTGTCGGTAATTTTTTGGAGTAGCCATGCCAGGCCAGCAGCACGAAGTGAATTTCCGTTTCCTTGCCCAGCCCACCGACGTCAATTTCGGCGGCAAGGTACATGGCGGCATGGTCATGAAGTGGATCGACCAGGCCGGTTACGCCTGCGCGGTTGCCTGGAGTGGCGCCTATTGCGTGACCGCGTCGATCAGTGGCATCCAGTTCGTGGCGCCCGTGCTCATTGGTGACTTGGTGACGGTCAAGGCCAGGGTGATCCATACCGGACGGTCGAGCATGCACCTGGCGGTGGATGTGATGGCGCAGGATCTGCGCAAGGGCGAGCAGCGGCTGGCGACCAGTTGCGTGATGGTGTTCGTGGCGCTCGACAGCCCCGATGGCAAGCCTACGCCGGTGCCGCCCTGGCAGCCGCGCGATGAGTCCGAGCAGCGCTTGCAGGAACAGGCCAAGAAGCTGCTGGAACTGTCCAAGGAGATGGCCGACCTGGTGCATAATCACGCTGACACGGTGTCCTGAGCGCGCCGGGCTTCCGGTCGTGGGCTTCGCGTGCAAGAAAGTCGCCAGAATTCGCGTTTTTCTTGCGTGAAGGTGTTGACAGTTTCGGCCTTGATCCACACAATAGCCGTTCTTTGTTGGAGGGATACCCAAGCGGCCAACGGGGGCAGACTGTAAATCTGCTGGCTTACGCCTTCGGTGGTTCGAATCCACCTCCCTCCACCAGACGAGTTCCGCAATCGCTGATCAAGATCAGGCGGGAGTAGTTCAATGGTAGAACCTCAGCCTTCCAAGCTGATGGTGCGGGTTCGATTCCCGTCTCCCGCTCCATTGATCTCGTCTTGAGTGTTTTGTGCTCATGTAGCTCAGTCGGTAGAGCACTTCCTTGGTAAGGAAGAGGTCGCTGGTTCGATTCCAGTCATGAGCACCACCTCACGGTTGGCTTGCAGGTATCACCACTTTTTTTGTACTTCAATTTTGACTCCACCGGAGTTTGGCACGTATGGCAAAGGGTAAATTCGAACGCACCAAGCCGCACGTCAACGTGGGTACGATCGGCCACGTGGACCACGGCAAGACGACGCTGACGGCAGCGCTGACGAAGGTCGGTGCGGAGCGTTTCGGTGGCGAGTTCAAGGCATAT
>NZ_DASVMI010000029.1:0-2688 GCF_036384435.1 Dyella sp.
TGCTCACGGGCCAGACGCAGCAAGGCGGCGTGGACGGCCGCATCGATCTGGATGTTGACCACGCCTCCACGATGACTGGAGACCACGGGCCGGGGGCGATCCGTGGGCAGGTGGATCTGGCCAGGGAGATCGGCCAGGGTCTGGCGCCAGAAAGCGCTTTGCACGGCAAGGGCGCTTTGCGAATCGGCTTCGTCGCCCAGCCATTCGCGTTGCCACAAGGCATAGTCGGCGTACTGCACCGGCAGTGGCGTCCATGCCGGTGGCTGGCCGGCGCAGCGCGAGGCATACGCGAAAGTCAGGTCACGCGCCAAGGGCACCAGCGACCAGCCGTCACCGGCAATGTGATGCAACAACAGCAGCAGTAAGTGCTCGTCCTGGCCGTCTTGCAGAAGCGTTGCGCGCAGGGGCAGCTCACTGGCCAGATCAAACGCATGCGCTTGTCGCTCCGCCACGACGGCCGCCCACGTCACCGGCGCCGCGTGAAGATGTTCAAAGGCAAGCGTCGATTCAGTGGCAGGAACGATTCGCTGCCGGGGAACACCCTCGTGTTCGGTGAACATCGTACGCAGCGGCTCGTGCCTGATCATCAGGTCGGTGATTGCCGCCTGCAACGCCGCTGTATTGAGACGCCCCTTCATGTGCAAGGGCAACGCAATGTTGTAAGTGCTACCGGGTCCTTCCAGTTGGTGGATGAACCATAGCCGTCGCTGCGCGTGAGACAGCGGTGGATGGTCCTGACTTGGGTACGTCCTGAGCGGTACACGCGCGGTGGACGCGTGCGAAAGAAGGCCGGCCAGACCTGCGACGGTAGGATTGCCGAACAACTGTTCCAGAGATAGCTCTACCCCCAGCACCGAACGTACACGGCTGACCAGGCGCGTCGCCAGCAAGGAATGACCACCCCACTCGAAAAAGCTGTCGTCGACGCCGATACGCGATAATCCCAGCACCTCGGCGAAGAGACCGGCCAGAATCGACTCCTCGGTGGTTCGAGGAGCGCGGCCGTCGGGCGAATCGGCAGACATGTCGGGAGCCGGCAACGCGTTACGATCGATCTTGCCATTCGGTGTCAACGGCATGGCATCGATGGATACAAACATCGAAGGCAGCATGTAGTCAGGCAGGTGGGCAGCCAGGGCATGGCGCCATTGGCTTGCCAAGACCTGTGTTTGCGTACCGGTTACAGGATTGTTGGCAAAGGTTGCCAACGGGGTACGCATGGCCAGTTCCTTGACCTGCATGCCCACGGGATGGCGTTGACCGATGGCGGCGCGTTGCACCAGAACCAGGTCGAAAGAACCATCGACCAGGCCGTGTGGCCACACGGCAGCGGCCCAGTAACCGGACGCATTGGCCAGGTCGATCAATGCCTGCGGTTCCACCCCGTGCCCGCCACTGGAGACCGTCGCCCTGGCCGACGCCAGGTCACCGTCTTCGAGTGCCTGCAATGCAAGCAATTCTCCACAAAGTCGTGCGTTGGGAATATGTGTCACCCGCAAGCGGGTCGGCTGCTCGTTGGAAAGGTGATGCGTGAGCGAGGTGTCATCGAGTAGTTCATTGCCCCAACGCAGGGCAGGAGCGCCCTGCAAGGGTAGCAACGCGCTTCCGTGCTTGTGCAGGACTACTTCATACCGATGCCGGGTCAGTTCGTTGTGCGACCAACCGTGCTTGAGCCGGATATCGACACCGGCAATATCTGCGACTTCGTCCTGTAACGCCGAGAAGAAACGTGGGTCGATCAACAACTCTTTTTCGGTGGCGACAGATTGCCTGGCTCGTCGACGCACCGTCTCGACGGTGTCGTTGTCCGTCGAGCGCATCAATGCCACTGAAGCGGCGAAATGATCGAGATACCTGAGGTTTCGCACGTCTCCTATGACCATGCGGCCGCCTGGCGCAAGCAAGGCCATGGCTTGTCGAACGACGTCGACAAGATAGGCCGGGCTTGGGAAATACTGCACGACTGAATTGATCAGTATCGTGTCGAAATATTGATCCGGCAGCGTTGAAAGCTCGTGAGCTGCCAAGGTCTTCAAATGCACGCGATCCACGAGATGCGGGTGCCTTTCCAGCTCGTGGCCCAGTGCATCGATCGCTGGCGATGAGAAGTCGGTACCCCAATACGCTTCGCAGTGAGATGCGAGCTTCCAGAGCATCAGTCCCGAGCCGACGCCGATTTCCAGCAGTCGCCGTGGCTGAAGTTCAAGCACGCCAGACACGGTAGCCGCTTGCCATTCCTTCAATTGCGACAGTGGAATCAGCGATCCGTCATAACTGCTGCTGAGCGCGCGAAAATCCTCGTCGTACGGAGCATGGATTGCCTCGGCGTACAGATGGTCGTAGACGGCCTGCCATTCTTCGACCTGCTCCTTGCTTCGTGTTGATGTTTCATCCGTAGTCATGCCGGATGCCACCACCACATAAGCCACCAGTTGCTTGTGCCCGGCGGCGGCATCGCGTGCCACCACCACGGCCTGTGCTACGCCGGGCTGCGCGGCCAGTACCGCCTCGATCTCGCCCAGCTCGATGCGGAAACCGCGAATCTTCACCTGATGATCGACACGACCCAGGAATCGCAGTCGCCCATCGGCCTCCCGGCGCACCAGATCTCCCGTGCGGTACATCCGTGCGCCGGACGTCCACGGATTGGCGACGAACCGTTCCGCCGTAAGCCCCGGACGATGCAGG
>NZ_DASVMI010000030.1:0-132318 GCF_036384435.1 Dyella sp.
CCATCCATGGTCGCAGGCAACGCGGCACGACCGGGCAGGAACACCGAATCGGGCCGCAACACGCCGTAACCGATGCGCACCCCGTAGGCGAACAGCGCGTAGCCGTTCTCGGGCAATCCCAACCCGGCGCGAAGTGCCGGACTGGGTAGCGGCACACCATATTCTTCGCGCAGCCCGCCCACGATCTGGCGCAACAGATTACGCACCTGGGTACTGCCCAACGATTGCAGCGCCGCCAGGTGAACTTCGAGCAACAGGCCGGGCGGCGGCGACAAGGCGTCGGTATCGGCAACATCCGGAGGTAGCAACTCAGCCTGGTTTTCCGGCACCTTGAACACGCGACGCAACACGCCCACGCGTTCACGCATCCGCCATGCCGCTACCATCACCAGCGCGGTGCCGATGGGCAGGAACACGAGCGCGGGAAACCCCGGTACCAGCATCATGCCCAGGGCGATAAAGCCGATGATCATCAGTACACGAGGCTCGCCGGAGATCTGCTTTCCAATGATGGCGCCCAGGTTACGTTCTTCTTCGTCACCCGCTGTCCTTGTGACAATGAGTCCGGCGGAAATAGAGGCCAGCAGCGCAGGTATCTGCGCCACCAAGCCATCGCCAATAGTGAGCACGCTGTAGGTATGCGTGGCCTCCGAGAGGCTCATGTCGTGCATCATCACACCGACGCCAAGGCCTCCGAGCAGGTTGATCAGGATGATCACGATGCCGGCGATCGCGTCACCTTTGACGAACTTCATTGCACCGTCGAGCGAGCCATGCAGTTGGCTTTCGATTTCCAGCAAACGGCGGCGGCGGCGGGCCTCGTCTTTTTCCAGCAGCCCCGAGCGCAGGTCCGAATCGATCGAAAGCTGTTTGCCTGGCATCGCATCCAGGGAAAAGCGCGCAGCCACCTCGGCCACGCGTTCGGCGCCCTTGGCCACCACGATGAACTGCACCACGGTGATGATCAGGAATACCACCAGGCCGACAATCAGGTCACCACCGACGACTAGGTTGCCGAACGTATCGATGATGTGGCCACCGTCGGCGTTGAGCAGGATCGAGCGCGTGATGGCAATCGAGAGCGCGAGCCGGAATAGCGTCGTCAGCAGCAGCACGCTGGGAAAGCTCGAAAACGCCACGGGTGTCGGTATGTAGATCGCAATCAACAATAATCCGATGCCGATCAGCATATTCAGCGCGACCAGTGCATCGATCAACAGCATCGGCAGCGGCAGGATCATCAATGCGATGATCGCCACCACGCCCGCCACGAGCACGAGATCGCTGTAGTTGCGCTTTTGTTGATCGCCGCCAAATCGAGAAAACATCGATGCGAGCGCCATCAGCCTGCACCCCCTTGGCGATAACCCGCGCATCGCCACGCCATGCGCGGCGACACTTTCTCTCCAGCAATGATCCAGGTGCTGTTGGACACGAACGACCCCGCCATTTCGGAAACCCAAATGGAGAGCACCCAAGTGTCAGGTCTCCCCTTCCGAAGCCGCTGTCGATGAAGGCGTAGCAACGCCTTACTTCAGCCGATGCCCCCTGTCGGCAACCGGTAAAGCTGAACGTACCAGCCTTTGCCCAAAGCGGTATCTAGGGTTTTCCCTACCTAGGGAAAACCCTAGGTAAAAGGCGTGAAAATCCAATGACGGATTTAATTTTTATGGGTCCGTACAATTAATAACCGATAGCGTTTATTTATAAACAGGACAGCTTTTCAAACGCTCGCGCACAGCCATATTTCGTGCGCTATCTCACACTATGAAGCATCATCGTTGCGCAGCTCGGCGATCAGTTCGATATGGCTGGACGTGACGCCGATCACCAGCCTTCTTCCTTGTGCATCAAGCACTACCACGCGCTCCTTGGCTCCCACGGCAACGGCTTGAACGAGCTTGATGGGGCCGGTTCCGCCTCGTAGCGCCTGCCCCCTGCGAAGCCACCACAACATAGCCAGAAGTGCTGCTGTCACGGCGAAAAGCGGCACTAGCAAGCCAAGCCACAAGCTGCCATTTTCAGTAGACTCCGCAGCGAAGGCGGGGGCCGGCAACATGGCGATCCAGGGGAGATTGCGAAGTAATTTCTTCATGGCATTATCCGGCACTCGTTCCGCATATCGGTTACAAGACGCCAGGCGACTAGGGGAAGCCCGGCGATATCCCTAAGGATAGGCGACCATGCCTGTGACACGTATTGAGCGCAAGCGCAGCCCCTCCCGCGAACTACCGGGTCATTCCCAGCGTGGTGATTACACGCTCATCGAGGCATTGCCGTGGCCTTGCGTCGTATTCGACCGCCTCGACGGCCATGTACTGGCAAATAATGCAGCGTTCCGGCATGAATTTTCGCATCTCCCAACCACGCTCACGCGCGCAGCCTTCGATGCCGAGTTCGAGGCGGCCGGCAACGAAGACGATGGCGCGCATACGTACTACGCGCTGAGCACGCGACGCTGGTATCGAATGGAACATCGCGATGTGCGCGTAGGCGATCATGCCGACGCGTACTTCATGACAAATATCAGCGACTGCATCGAAGTGTTGCGTCGGCATCGCGCCCAGCACGAGCAGCTTATTTCCACCTCACGCATGATGAGTGTGGGGGAAATGGCCAGTACACTGGCGCACGAGCTCAACCAACCCCTGGCTGCCGCCGTCAACTATCTCACCGGTTGCGAACAGATCGCCCAAGACGGCAGCGACTCGGCGCGCCTTGTACAGGGCATACGACTGGCACGTCGCCAGACCGAACGCGCTGCGCAGGTGATCGCCAGCATTCGTGAGTTCGTGCGTAGCCGCGAGCCGCATCGCCAGAATCTCGATGCCCGGGAACTGGTGCGCAACGTGACTGAGCTCCTACGTCTGGAGGCAGAGCAGTTTCGCGTATCGATCATCAATGAACTACCCGAACAGCTTCCACCGATCTTTGCCGATCGCGTGATGATCGAACAGGTGCTGCTCAACCTGATCAAGAACGCGATCGAGGCGATGCGCGAAACCCCGCCCAGCCGCAGGCGCATTCGCGTGTCCGCGCGACTGGACTACGATGACATGATCGAGATACGCGTCACCGACCAGGGGTGCGGCATCGACCAGGAAGGCATGCAGCGGCTATTTACGCCGTTATACACGACTAAATCCGACGGCCTGGGCATTGGCCTGGCGATTTGCCGCTCGATCATCGAATACCACGAGGGCCGGTTGTTTGCTGAGCCGGCGCATGAAGGCCGTGGCGGCTGCGCCATGGTGTTCACGCTGCCCAGGGGGCTGTCGCGGTGACGGTCACCGTAAGCGGCCGGATCTATCTGGTGGATGATCACCAGGAATTTCGCGAGTCATGCGTGTGGATCCTCGAGCAGGCCGGATTCGAGGTGCGCGACTTCTCCAACGCCGAATCCCTGCTCAAGGAATTCACGCGCGAAGCGCCGCCTCCGCGCAGTTGCATCGTCAGCGATATCCGCATGCCCGGCATGAGCGGCATGGAGCTACAGGCCGAGCTCGGTCATCGCTCGCTGACCTTGCCGATCATCTTCGTCACCGGGCATGGCGACGTTCCCCTGGCGGTCGAGGCGATGCGCCACGGTGCAGCCAATTTCATCGAGAAGCCTTTCGACGCTCCGCTATTGGTGGAGTCGATCCATACGGCACTGGCCAGTCATGCGCCGCACGCGGCGCCCGATGCACTCGCCAGTCTTACGCGGCGCGAACGCCAGGTACTGGACGGAATCATGAACGGGAAGCTCAATAAGGTGATTGCCGATGACCTCAAGATCAGTCCCAAGACCGTGGAACTGCACCGGGCCAACCTCATGGCCAAGCTTGGTGCGCACAACGTGGTGGAGTTGACGCGTGCCGTCCTGGGCCACAGCTGACCGCATGACCACGCCCTTCGAGCAGGCTCACACCGGGACGGAGCGTCAGCCTCAGGCAGCTCATGGCGAAGATCTGCACGCATGCGCGCAGGCACTGTTGTCGCGCGGCAACCTGGTACGCGTCGCCGACGAGCGGGGCGCATTGGACATTGCCGCCCGCCTGGGCCAATCCCACGCCGCCGCGCTACCCTCCGTGTGCCTTGAGAGCGCGCAAGGCAGTGTCTTGCTCGCTCTGGAGCGTGAGGATGGCGTCAGCAGCTTGGGCGACCTGCATTGGCAGGACTACGAAGGCGACGCACGTCTGCTGGCTTGGTCGCTCGCGCATGAAACGTGCGTGGACATGCTCGGACAGGTACTCGGCGGCGCCTTCCTGCCACGCGCCTTCGCACAGGCTGCGCCCACGTCCGACCTGCCGCGACTATGGCTCGGGCTGTCCTTCCATGCGGCCGATGGCAACCGCAGTCATGGATGGCTGGGACTTGGTGCAGCGCAAGTCCGTGCCCTGGCAGCCCATCCGCAGTGGCTGCGCGATCCGTCACGCGTCGCCATCCTCGGCGATGTCGAATTACTGCAACTGGAGCTGGTGCTGCCGTGCCGCCATCTGGAAGCCGACCACATCGATAGCCTGATCGTGGGCGACACCCTGGTGCTGGGCGATGCCGACGGTTGCCATGGCTTCTTGCGGCCTACGGCGGTCACTGCTGCCACGAGCTTTGGACTACCTGATCGATGGACGGTGCTGCGGCGTCAGAATCAATGGACCATCGCCTCCCAACCGGCGCATGACGACAATGACTGGCAGCGTCTTCATTGCGTACTGGCCACGTTGAGCTTGCCGGCTGATCGCGTGGGCCTATTGCAACCCGGGTATGTCCTCGATTGCGACGCATCGCTGCATGACGCCGCCGTGGACATCCGTCTAGGCGATCGTCACATCGGGCACGGTCATCTCGTTGCGCTTGGCTCGTGGCTTGGCGCACGCATCATGCACAAGGACACCGCGCATGGATTTCAATAGCTTTTCGCCCGCGCTCGTCATCACCCTGGTGGTGGCATTGGCGCTGGCACCGTTCGTGGCCGTGATGGTCACGTCCTTCACCAAGATCGTGGTGGTGCTGAGCCTGCTGCGCAATGCGCTGGGTTTGCAGCAGGTGCCCCCGAACGTGGTGATCAACGGCCTGGCGATCATCCTGTCGATCTACGTCATGAATCCCGTGATCATGGACACCTACCAGGGTATCCAGACCCAGACGAGCACCCAGGCGCCCGGCCCGCTCACGCTCGACAAGCTTGAACAGATGGTGCAGGCCGGCAAGGAGCCGCTGCGGCAATTCCTGATCAAGCACAGTCACGAAAGCGAACGCGGATTCTTCCTGCAAAGCGCCAAGCGCCTGCTGCCGCCTGACCGGCAGGCCGAGCTGACGCCCGACGACTTCCTGGTCGTCGTACCCGCGTTCACGGTCAGCGAATTGACGGAAGCATTCCAGATCGGCTTTCTGATATTCCTGCCGTTCCTGGTAATCGACCTGGTCGTGTCGAATATTCTGCTGGCGATGGGCATGATGATGCTTTCGCCGACCATGGTGTCGCTGCCGTTCAAACTGTTGCTGTTCGTGCTTCTCAGCGGCTGGGCCAAGCTAATCCACGGCCTGGTGATGACGTACCAATAGGAGCGGCGCATGTACGACCAGGAAATCCAACTTGCCCGCGAAGCGCTCTGGCTGGTGCTGGTGCTGTCCGCACCGCCAATCATCGCGGCGGCCCTTGCCGGCCTGCTGGTGGCGTTTCTTCAAGCCGCCACGCAGATCCAGGAACAGACTTTCCCGTATGCGGTGAAGTTCATCGTGGTGGTGATCGCACTGCTTGGCACGGCAGCCATGCTTGGCGGCACACTGTACAAATTCGCCGATCGGCTGTTCAGCGGTTTCGCGGGCATGCTGCATTGATCGCGCCATGGCAATAAGCGCATTCCCGGTCGAGTACCTCGGCAACCAGCTCACCGGTATCGCGCTGACCTTGCCGCGCATCGTGGCGGCTTTTCTGGTGCTTCCACTGATGACCTCCGATACGGTGCCGTCGCTGGTCCGCAACAGCTTCTACGTGAGCTTGGCGATCCTCGCCTATCCGCTGGCGGCTGCCGCAAGCCCGAGCATGACCGTCATGACGGGCGCCACCTGGATCATGGTACTGGGCAAGGAGTTCTTCATCGGCCTGTTGATCGGCTTTTGCTTCGGCATCGTGTTCTGGGCGCTAGGTGCCGCTGGCAGCGTGATCGATACCAAGGTAGGCGCTTCCATGGCGATGGACATGGACCCGATCTCGGGCCAGCAGAGTTCACTGACCAGTACGTTCCTGATGCAGCTTGCCGCCTGGCTTTTCATGAGCAGCGGCGCATTCACGGTGTTCCTGGACCTGCTGATGTCCAGCTACACGATATGGCCGGTCGCCAGCATGTTGCCGCCCTTGAAGGCCGGCGGCATGGAGTTCTTCGTCGGCCAATTCAATTACCTGATGACCGCCGTGCTGGTGTTATCCGCACCGGCGCTGGTGGTGATGTCGCTGGTGGATATCGCCCTGGGCCTGGTCAACCGCTATGCGCAGCAGTTGAATGTGTTCGCCCTGGCCATGCCGATCAAGGCGTGGCTATCGGGCTGGGTCTTGTTGCTGGCGCTGGGCGCGATGGTGGAAGTGGTGATGCGCAAGTTGTACGAGAATCGGGATTTGCTGGTGGTGCTGCGTCGCCTGCTCTGATGGTCCGATCCTGGAGATGGAACATGGGCCGCAGGGGCCCACGGATGACAGGGACGGCGAGCTCACGCAGCGTGATGGCGTACGTCAGCCGAACGAACGCGCCCCCGCGCCCCAACTCCCGCACCTCAAATCACCGCCCATCGCGCGATGCGCGCATCGACTCCGCCCAGCGCAGCAGTTCGGCGATCGCCTCAAAGAAGTCGGTCGGCAGGTATTGGTCGACTTCGACCTTTTCGTAGAGGCTGCGTGCAAGGCTGACGTTGCGCATGATCGGCACGCCTGCTTCTTCGGCTGCCTGGCGGATCAGCGCCGCATCGTAGTCCTCACCCTTGGCCACTACGATCGGCAGGTCGTCTTCACCTTGTTCGTAGCGAATGGCGATGGCCAGGTGCGTTGGATTAGTAACGACCACGCTGGCCTTGCGCACGCCGGCCAGGGTGTTTTGCTGCGACCACTCCTGGTGCAATTGACGACGGCGTCCCTTGATCATCGGATCACCCTCGTTTTCCTTCAACTCCTGCTTGATCTCGCGCCGGCTCATCTTCATTTTTCGTGTGTACGCATAGCGCTGGTAGAACGCATCGAGCACAGAGACGAAAAAGAACACGAAGATCACGCCCACAGCAAGGCGCTTGACCGCCATCCAGTGCGCCTCGCCCATGGCTTCCGGCGGGGCGTAGGGCAATTTGACAAACTGGCCGATCAGTGTCATGAGCACCCAAGCGAACAGACCGATCAGCAAGGCGCTCTTGGCAATGGCCTTGACCACTTCGACCACATTTTCTTGAGAGAACAACCGCTTCATGCCCTCGACCGGATTCATGCGGCTGGCATCGGGCTTGAGCTTCTTGGGCGCGAAGACAGGCCCGACCTGGAGAAACTCCACCAGCACGGCAATCGCCATCGCGCCGACCAGCCACGGCAACGTCAACCACAAGAAGGTTTCCAGCGTCGCCAGACCCACGTCATGCAAAGACTGTTCGAAGGGTCGATGAAACGCGTCAAGCACCGTATCGAACAGACCTTGCAGTCGAGCTCGCATCATTGGCATGCCCAGCAACATCATCAGCAGCCAGGCAAGCACGAGCGCCGTACTGGTCAGCTCCTTGCTCTTGTGGACGTCACCATCCCTGCGCGCGTCGCGCAAACGCTTGGGAGTGGGCTTTTCGGTGCGATCGCCGCTGTCCTTGTTCTGCCCGGCCATCGGTCACCTGTTCGCTTGAACCATGAACGGCAGTGTGCGCGGCGACGCGGCGGCACACTACCTAGGGAATTCCCCAGCTGATTTGCCCAGCCAGGGGCGCCTAGACTCCCATCCAAGACTTGTTTCATGCCTCGGATACCCCCACAGACATCCCATGAACCTCGGCGACCTCCAGACCCGCACGCTTGCGACCCCGATCGATCCGTCCAGTAGCGCCCATGGCCTGGACACGGCGAGCGTGAACACGCAGTTGCAGGCCAGCGGCAATCGCCTGCTGGGACTGGACGTGTGGGCGGGCTCGAGCGCGGCCGAACGCAGCCTCCAGGCGCACGCAGGAACCGACCTGCCGCCGACCACGTCAATCGACCAGCTGGCCGCCCATGTACTGGCCCCTCTCGGACGCTAGCCGACCTCATCCACACAGCACTGGCAAGCGCTAAGCTTCGACCATGTCCGTCGCCGAACTGCAACCATTGGCCGAACCGCTGCTGGAAACCACCCGGCGGATGATCGGTACCCTGCAACGCGAGAGCTCCACCGAGCTGCGCCTGGCACTGGCCAAGCGCATCCTGCGCCAGTTGGGCGATGAGGCATACCCGGTATTCCTGAAGCTGCTGCTCATTGTCGCCGAAAGTGAGGACGCCGCCGCCAAGCAACTGGTCGCCGACCTGCTCGCCAGCGCCGCCCAGCGCATGGACCTGCCCAGTGGAGCCTTGAGCGCCTGGGGCGGCTCGCATACCGCCACCGCATCGCCCTACGAATCGCCCTCTGCCAGCGGCGCGATGGGGCGACGAAGGCTGCTAGGCCCAATCGAATACCTGACCGTGTGGTACTGCCAGCAGACACAGCGTCCCATGCTGGAAGAATCTTTGTATGCCGATGCGATTGGCAAGCTTATCGGCCTGTTCGACTTGAACCCGGTCTTACGCCAGCTCTACGCGGAAAAACTTGCCGGCGAAGCCGGCAACGAACTGGAAGGCACGTACAGCTGCGAAACGCGCCAAGTGCTGAGTCGCCTCGCCGAACGCTGGAAAAAGCCAGGCGTCACCCCCCTGGACGTGGTCCGGGCCGCGATCGGCGGTGAGCTCTCCGCCACAGCCATGCCGCCCGGATGGATCGTACATCGGCTTTAACCCAGGGCGAGGGATGAGGAACGCGTAACGAGGGCGTGACACCGGACGGTGTCGCACCATGCGACTTGGGGAGTGCGTTCGCGGCCATACAATCGGCGGCAGGCCATCGAACTCGTCCCGCTACGTATACAGCCGCCTCAACTCCCGCCAGGCCTCCGCGTCAAGCGCATACCGTACGGCCGGCTTGCCGCGGTGTTCGCAGGCGCCCATGTCGCGAAACCCGAAATGCAGCATGATGCGGCGAGCTTCGCGATGCGCAGGATGGCTGAATGCGAGTACGCGGGACAAGCCCATGTGCTCGAACGCCTGGCGGCACAGGATGTGCGTGCCTTCCACGGCAAACCAACGCCCCCATGCTTCAGGGGCCAGGCGCACATGCACTTCCACATCTTCGCTTCCATCGACCGGCAGCAATGAGAACAAACCAAGGAATTGGCCTTCCAGCGTGTCGCCGCGCCAGACGCCCAACCCTGGCCTTCGCGCATAGAGCTGATTGACACAGGCCACCAGGGCCGCGACGTCGATGAATCGTGTCGGGCTGTCGACCAGCAGGGGACAATGACTAGTCTGGGCGTATAGACGGCTGATTCGCGGAATGTCCGCGTAACGCAGGCCGGTCAGGCGCACACGACGCGAGCGCGCCAGCTCGGAACCGGAAAAGTCTTCCGCTGGCGCACGCCCTTCAAGTGTGGCAGCAACATTCCCGGCATGCCCGGACCCTGACCCGGCCTGCGGCGGGCGATGGGAGTCAAGTCGATTCAAGGCAGCCTCGCAGATGACCGCAGCATGACATGGATGAGACTGTCGACCTTCGCGCGCCGAATGCCAAGCTGGGGATTTCCCTAGCTTTCGCCATCGCTACCAGGGATAGGCGGTGAGCCTTCGCACGATGCAAGCGTCCGCGGCCCACAAACTGTCGCCGTCGCTACTCGCCGCTTATGCTCGCTAACGCCCAGGCACATAATCCGCACCCCCGATATGCAACAGTTTGTCCCCAACGCGATAGAAAAACAGGCGCACAGCGTGCCCCTGGTCGTTGGTCAGTTCGATCGCGTAGCCGTCGATGAGATAGCGACCACCGCCACCTGTTTGCGCATCCACGCTCTTATGGGCACCGATGAGGCCGGCGCTCGCATCTGTGCTGTAACTGCCATCGGCGCGAAATTGGTAATGATCGATGCGCATGAACGAACCGCCGGCCACACCAAGGCTGCCGCCACCGCCGACATGTTTGTAACTACCAGCGAGCGGCGTCGATGAATCGGCTGGTTTGACAAATAAGTCGTCTGACAACACGACGGGATCGCCATGCGGCATCTGCACCTGGAAATCACCGCCCGCACGTGACCAGCGCCCCCAGCGCCGGGCCTCCTGCTGGCGTGACGCGCTTACATCCAGGCTATCCGGGGCAAGTCGCGGGTCTTCGTACGCAGTCCCATCCTTGAGCAACAGATAAGGTTCATAGACCGGCCAACTGGCGCCACCTACACCCGTGGCGATGGTTTTGAGCAGGTAGACGCCCTGGATATCACTCTTGGCGATCCCCTTGCCCGCAGGCGCCTGGAGCGACGAGGTTACCGTGGACGCAGCAGCCGCGGCAGATGCGGCGCGGGCAACACCACCCAATGCAGCCAACCCGGCCGGCTCCCGCGCGGCGAGATCCATCGCTGGCTGGCGTAGCGCCTCGGGCAGCCGCGAGCACAACATGGCAGGATCGCCGCTGCTAGCCAGGCGCTGGCGATACTGGGCACCGTAATCGGCCAGCGCTTGCCTCATCACGTCATAGCCATCACCGGCCAGGGCTTGCAGCTGCGCATCGGGATCACGCAAGCCATAACCATCCAGCCATCGGCGCACTGCATCGGCATCTTGCCGACCATAGGCGCTCGCGCGTTCGGCGCAGAACTGGGTCGTTGTGCGCGCACTGGTGACCAGCAACATCAGGCGCATCGCGGATGTCGCCCGCGTCTGGTCGGCGGCCATGGCAGACAACGGAATCATCATGGCCATCACATAACCTGTCGCTCGCCATGGATGCATCGATTATCTCCGGCAACGAAAAAAGCCGGGACACGTCTGGACGTATCCCGGCCCTCCACCCTGGATCAACCTTTGATTACTGCTTCTGCACCATCGTATCCATGGCTTGGCCCATGGTCTTGATGATGTTGTTGACCGCATCCATCAACTGAGCAAATTCTTGCGCCTGGGCGCTGAGTTCGGTGGTATCGCCCGGGCTCTTGGCGTTCACGCTTTCGGCTGAGCTTTGCAGATCATTGGCCGCCTGGTTGAGCTTGTCGCCAAGCGCCTTGGCCAGGGCTTCGAGCCAACCACCCTTGCCCTTGCCGGCGCTGCTGGTCAGCAGCGAGACCAGCGGCTCGGTGGCTTCGTTCTGGAAGTTGTTGAGCGCGTTGCGCACCACTTCCGAAGCAGTGGCGCGATCCATGCCGCCGCCGTTGATCTGGATGACCGGGGAGTTGCCGCTGATCTGGGTAACGCTCATGGGGATGCCCTCCGAGGATACGACCTGAAAATAAAGCTTGGAAAGGGATGGGCCGCGCCTGCGGCGGCGGCCATGCGCCCTGTCCCGGGAGTCGACACCCGCACTCGGACCAGGGCTTGGCAGTGAGTATGCGAAGCGCACCGGAAGCCGACCAGCTAGGCCGTTCCCTAGCTAGGGTTTTCCCGAGATCGCGAAGGAGGCGATAGACCCGCCCTGAAACAGTCGGGGATCACACCGCAATAGAGGAATGAAGTGGTGGCTAGAGGCGGGATCGAACCGCCGACCTCAGCATTATGAGTGCCGCGCTCTGACCAGCTGAGCTACCTAGCCACTTCAAACTTGCGTGGAGCCGGGAGGGTGTTGCCATCCGGTCCAAAGAGCGCGGCAGTTTAGTGGAAGACACCGGCCGGTTCAAGCATTGATGCCGCTGAAGCCAAGCTGGCCTGGCTTGCCGCCACTTCCGGCGCTGTGGTTGAATCGGACACAGGGCCGGCGCCATATCAGCAGTTGGCTGCCGTGAGGCTCCCTGGAGACGACATGATCGACATCGATGGCTACCGTCCGAATGTGGGGATCGTTCTGCTCAATGCAGACGGCCGCCTCTTCTGGGCTCGCCGGGTCAATCGTGACGGCTGGCAGTTTCCCCAGGGCGGCATGCGTAGCGATGAAACACCGCTGGAAGCGATGTATCGCGAACTGGAAGAGGAAACCGGCCTCGGGCCGCACCATGTCGAGGTGTTGGGAAGCACCCGAGGATGGCTGCGCTACAAGTTGCCTCACCGCTATGTGCGTCACCACCAGCACCCCACCTGCATCGGCCAGAAGCAGGTCTGGTTTCTGTTGCGGCTGGTAGGCGGCGAACAGGCCCTGCGCCTGGACGCCTGCGAAAAACCCGAGTTCGATATCTGGCGCTGGGTCGATTTCTGGTATCCGGCAGCCCACGTGGTGAACTTCAAGCGGCAAGTCTACGAGCGCGCGCTGCGCCAATTCGCTCCGGTCGTCGAAACTTTGCTCAGCATCCATTTGGGCAACCAGCCCCATCAGCATCCAGGCGACGAGGACCCTCGTTGCCGCCCGGATACCGGCAACGGCCGCGCCACCGTCTGAATCGGCAGACGCTGTCGGCAGTCCCTAACCATGTCGCCACCAAAACATCCTTAAAGATCAATACACTGTAGAACTTCACCCAAATGAATTAGGCGGCTAGCGTCAGGGTTAAAGCATTTCTCTCCTAGCAGCGCTAAGGTTAGCAATCGCTTCGAAGGTTGGGAGGACGTCCGGTTGAAGCGTTCGATGTAGGCGTTCTGGGTCGGCTTGCCGGGCTGGATGTGCGGGAGCTTGATACCGTGGCGTTGCACCCACTGCCGCAGTGCCGCGCTGATGAACTCCGGGCCGTTGTCCAAGCGCAGGCGCTGGGGTGCTCCGCGTAGTTCCACCAACTCGTCCAACGTCCGGATCACCCATAGCGACGGCCGGCTGGTGTCGACCTTGATCCGCAGCGATTCGCGGTTGAAGTCGTCGTTGACGTTGAAGGAGGAGCCTCCGACAAAGCCGGGGCGGTTCACATGTTGATCTTAAAGCTTTATTTCTATTGAATTAGCTTGAGCTAGCTAAAATTAGCAAGATGGACGAACTCGAGCTAATCGTGGGCACGACGCCCCGCTGGTTTTGAGTAGCACAGCCGCCTTGGCGCTAGCATCGACGTCGCCCAGTGCGTAGAGATCCAACAGGACATAGATAGGCATGCGTTTGCCACACGCCTTGCGAACCCCGGCGATGACCGCCTGCAGATCCGCCAGCGGCGTGCTTTCCCCATATGCACGAACGATTACGGCCGGCTGTCCCTTGAGGTCAGACAATGATGCCATCCCCGCGATCGCGTGCACCGCGCGCAGAACCGGCCACGCCGGCACGCCTCCGGCTTGCATGCGCGTGGCGACGTCAGCCAAATCCGTGATGGGCACGGGACCATTGTATGCCATCGCTAAATCGAGACCGATGGGATGGGTCTTTCCCCTGCTACGGAGCAACTGCCGCTCGAGCTTCGGCTGAGCCACGCCTTCCTCCAATTGCTGGATTTCCGCGATCGGCAGCATACGCTCACGATCGGCTGGCGGTACCTTGCGCAGCGCACCTTGCTCACCCTGTTTCCAGCGAAGGATGGGTGTATATAAGAATTCCGTCATAATATTCCCCTGTTCCATGCGATGGCGCGGGCCATCGTGTTGCTATTTGCTGACCAGCCGACTCACCCCTGAGCCGGCGGGCACAATCTTGCGATTGAGCAAGGCTAGGGTTATGAGCCTTTGAGCATGCGCATGGATTTGCGAGCACATTCACTCAAGTTCAACGCATTCGACGCTCTGAAGCACCAGTTCGAACGAATGTCTGCCTCACTCGACGGCGAACCGGAGTCCGTGCGCCTCGGGCTGCTTGGGATCTGATGCTGCCGACGTGGCCTGCGGTATACGGTCGCGACTCGCCTGTGGCGACCCGGCTCGCGAAGCTGCCGCAGCTGCCGAGCGGTGGGAACCGTCGCCGACCTGAGCGACGACGGGATACGTGTATCCGCGGGAGAGAAAATCACGCCCCACGATTACCTTCCCGACCGCCATGCTTTCACCGGGGCCAGGTCAGGCCGCGCTCTTCTTGGAATGATTCCTTCCCGGACCCATGAGACCACGAGACTGCATCCACCAGACCAGCTCGTCGAACCAGTGGTCGCTCGTCGTACCCTTCGGCCGGAGGTCGAACCCGTGGCCGCCGTGCTCGTAGATATGGAGTTCGGCGGGCACGCCTGCCTTGCGCCAAGCAGCGTAGAGCTGCACGCTGTCGTTGGGCAGATATTCGTCGTCGGCCGCAGCGGCGATGAAGGCAGGCGAGGCATCGGCAGGAACGGGCGTGCGTAGCCCACCGTAGAGCAAGCCGACGAAATCGGGGCGAGTCACCTTGCTTCCGATCGCAAGATCGGCGGCGAGGAAGGCTCCGGCGGAAAAGCCGATAAAGCCCACCCGCTGGGGATCGATACCCCACTCCGTCGCATGGCTGCGCACGATCGTCATGGCACGCGCGCCATCCTCCACCGCATGCTTCTCGCCGGCAAAGGGCGGCACCTCGACGGGCATGCCGCTCTTTGCACGGGCCATGATCGTGTCCATCTCCTTCATGTGGACTTCGGGCATGTGCATCGCATTGTTGGGGCTGCGTATCGTGCGGTACTTGAGCACTAGCGCGGTCACGCCGCGCTGCGCCAACTGACGCGCGACGGCGGTTCCCCCATCCTCATACCCAAGGCCGACGAAGCCGCCCCCCGGAGCGATGATCACGGCCGTGCCGTTGGCGTGCCCGGGGGCGGGCCGGAACCATTCCAACGCGGGATCGCTGACGTTGAAGATCATGGTTTCGCCCGTCTCGCTCAGCTTTTCCCGCGTTTCCGGGACGCCGAGGGAGGTGACTTGACCTTTCGCATAGAGGGGAATGATCGTTCCATGACTTGCGGCCGTCTGCGCAGTCGCTGCCGTCGACAGGAACGCGGCGGCCATGCCAAGGCCAGCCACGGCGGCCAAGCGCCTTATGAATTTTTTCATCGTCAGAACCTCACCTTGAGCGTGACATAGGCCGATCGCGGCTGATTGGGCGCCACGACCGGGTAGCCCATGTAGGAGTAAAGATCCCAAGCCCGCCGCCCGGTAAGGTTGACCACGGAAAGTCCGAGGGTGAACCGGCCGATGTCATAGGCTGCCTGCGCGTCGACCGCGGCATAGCCGGGCACGGCGATGGTGTTGGGTAGCGTCAGTTCGCGCGAGCTGAATGCGGTGATGCCCACACCGAACGAGAGTCCCTTCGCCGAGCCATTGAGCAGCCGATAGCGCGCGGCGATGCGCCCGCTGCTCCTGGGCACGCGCGCCAGCGTGTCGCCCGGGGCCACGCCATCGTCGCGTGTGTTGGTGTAGGCATAGTTGGCGAGCATCGAGAAGGCTGGCGTCGGCTCCCACACCAAGTCGGCTTCCACGCCGCGAGCCCGTTGCCGCCCGCTCTGGACGTAATAACCCACGTTGTCGGGATCGGAGGTGACGACATTATCGTGGGTCTGGCGAAACAGTGCGATCGTGCCTGAAAGGCCGGTACCGGGCAGCGCCAACTTTATCCCGCTCTCGACAGTGCGGGAGGTTTCTGGCTTGGGCGCCTGCATCCCGATGAACCCGAAGGGCGCACGGAACGCGGTCGCGTAGCCTGCGTAAAGGGCAACGCCAGGCGCTACGTCGAGCGTTGCGCCGATCCGCGGCGAAACATGGGTGTAGGTCTTGTCGTTGGCCACGCCGACATCGCTGTTCTCGAGGAACTCGAGCGAGGTCAGGCGCAAGCCACCAGTCAAGTGCAACCGACCGTAGGTCGCCTGATCCTGCACGTAGGCTGCGGTCGTCTCGTAGCGGTCGTCCTCGTAGGAATTGACCGGGGTCTGGGCCGTGTAGCTCAGGTCGTATGCCGGGTTGGCGAGGTCGATCGTGCCCGAAGGGCTATCGCTGACGAACAAACCCATGCCGCTGTAGAAAGTGGTCCGATCGTAATTGACGCCGCCAAGCAGTTCGTGTGTCCCGCCGAGCATGTCGACCTTGGCCACCAGATGGGCATCGAGGGTCGCCTCCCTGGTGCGTGTGACCATCGTGATGGGAAAGACGTCATAGACTGGCGGGACCGAGTCGGACGAGACCAGGCCTGGATAGACGAAGCTTCCGCGCTCATCCACCTTGCCCGAATACGTACGACCGGTGACGGTCAATTTCACGCGGTCCGAAAAGGCATGGCGTAGGGTGGCTGCGCCCATGTGGCTGTCGTTTTTCGTCAGCGGCTGGTCGATCGGCGAGCCGGGAAAGGCGCTGCGGTCGAGCGCCCCGGCCAGCGCCTCGTCGGCCGGCAGGCCCGAATATTCGAGATTGCTGCGGTGGTTGAACTGGCCCTGCAGAAGCAGATCGGTCGCATCGTCGATCTGGAACGACAGGCTGGGCTGCATCGACCAGCGCTTGCCATGGACCTTGTCGATCCAGCTGTCGTTGCTCTGATAGTCGGCCGCCAACCGTCCGTTGATCGTCGATGTCAGCGGCCCGGTCAGGTCGAGAGAGGGGTTGACGGTTCCGTAGCTGCCGGTGCGCATCGCCACGTATCCACCCGGCGTGTCGCTCGGCTGCTCGGATTCGAGATTGATGACGCCGCCGAGCGGCGTACCCAGGCCACCGCCATAGAGCGTGGCGCTCGGTCCCTTGAGCACCTCGATGCGCTCGACACCTACCAGGCCGTCCGGGTCATAGGCCTGCTGGTTGCCCGCGAAGATCGGCAGGCCATCGAGATAGACCTCGGCCGGAAATCCGCGCACGATCGGCGGGATGAACAGGATCTCGTCCGGGCGCGTGGGGATCACACCCGAGACGTTGACGAGGGCATCGCCCAACGTCTGGCGGTCCTGATCCTCGATCAGCGAACGGGTGATGACCTGGACCGACTGCGGCACTTCGATCAACGGCGTGTCGGTGCGGGTCGCCGAATCGGAATCGAGCGCGGTGTATGGCGTGGTACCGGTGACCTTGACCGCGGGCAGAGTCGCTGCGCGCACGGGGTCTTTTACCGCAGATACGGAGTTTTCCGCCGCCGCGGTTTTCATCTCTGGACGCTCTTGTTTTGCGCTGCGTTCGGGGGTGTCTTGCGCGTGGAGGGGTGCGAACGTCGAAAGCAGCAGGGTCGCGAAAAGCGTCCGTTCGACCATGAGGCGCGTTCTGGGTGTGTTGACCGTGAGGTTGGGCATGGGCTTGATGATCTCTTGGACTGTAGGCGCCAACTGCGCAGTGCTTTGAGGGTTGTCTTCCGGCACACCTGCCGCGGGCTGACCGATGGGCGAAGCGGCAAGGTTTGCCACCGCCCGCAGAGCCGGCTCTCTGGGCGAATGGGCAGCGACGGGCGTGTCGGTGATCCGGCCATGCCGCGGCTAGAGCGAAAGGGCCAGCTTCATCCAGGCCACGCGACCCGGCTCGTTCACGCGGGTGCTGGTGGTGAAGCCCTGCAGGGCGACGACGGACGGGCTGATATGCTCGGCGTAGGCCTTGTCAAACAGGTTGTCCACGCCCGCGGTCAGGCTCCATCGCTGGTCGATGCGCCAGCCGCCATGGAGGGAGAACACGCCGAAGCCGCCGGTCTTGCCCAGGTCCTGCCCGACGATGTTGCCCTCGCCGATCGCCACGCGGCCCTGCCGCTCGACCACGCGCCACAGGGCGCCGGCCGACCAGGTGCCGTTGTCCCAGTCCAGTCCGAGCCGGGTTTCCAGCGGCGGCATCTGCGGCAGCGGGCGACGCTCCGTGCGGTCCTCGCCCCAGGCGTACGCTAGCGTCGCGGAAGCCTTCCAGTCGCCGCCGAGACGGTATTCGGCGCCCGCCTCGCCACCGGCGACGTGGGCATCGATATTGCTGGCATAGCCGCTGGTCATGCCGTAGTGGATCAGGATGTAGTCGTCGATGATGCCGGCGTAGCCGGACACCCAAGCCTTCAGGCGGTCGCTGTGGTATTGCAGGCCGATATCCAACTGGGTGGTGCGTTCGGGGCGAAGGTCCTGGAACGCGCCCATCGTGGTGTCGACGTGCTGCCCGAACAGCTCCCAGTAATCGGGGAAGCGCTCGGCATGGCCCAGTCCCACGTAAAACGTCGCCGGCATGCGCAAGTCGTGCTCGTACCGCACGAAACCGCTGGGCAGGGTGGCGTGGCGGTCCACATCCTCCGTCATGGCTCCGCTCCCCATGCCCATCGACATCCCGCTGCCGTCCATCGGGTCCATCGACATGCCGCCGCCACTGTCGCTCATGGCTACGCCGTAGCCGCGTACGCTGGCACGGTCCAGGCGCGTGCCGGCGATGAGGCGGTCGCGTTCGGCCATGGTCCAGGTGGCCTGGGCAAACACGCCCTGGTCTTCCATGCGCGCATCGCGCACGCGCGGCAGGGCCTTGTAGTAGCCCATCGGGCTGCCTTCGGGGCCACCGTTTCGCACGTTGTGCGTGCTGGTGGAGGCATCCGCACCCACCACCAGGTCCAGACTTTCCCAGTCGAAGGTGGCGGCCACGCGTCCGCCGGTGGTGTTGCGCTGCAGGTCGCTGGCCATCGGCATCGGCATCATGCTGGCCGGGTCCGGGCGGCGCAGCGTGTAGTTGTCCATCACATGGTCGATGTCGTTGCGATAGACCTTGGCCTCCAGCTTGGTCCAGGTTTCGGTGAGGTGTTTCTTCTCGAACCGGAGTGCCGTGCTCTGGCGCAGGAACTTCACGCCGTCCATGCCGCTGAAGGCATAGGCGGCCTTGCCGTTGCCGGTGCCGGCCGACAGTTCCAGCAACGTGTCTGAATCCGGCGTCCAGCCGATCGCCGTGTTGGCGTTCCAACGGTTGTAGAACGAGTGGATCTTGTTGCCGTGTCCGTCCTCGTAGTCGTCCGAGTGGGTGCGGTTGCCGTCAACGTCGACGTAGAACTGCGGCGTGCCACCCTTGAAGTCGACCGTCTGGTCGTTGCGGCCGAAGGACCCCAGCGTGGCGCTGGCGTCCAGCGACGCGGTGGGTTCCAGGTAGTGCGGCGTGTCACGCTGGAACAGCACGGTACCGGCCGAGCCGACCGGGCCGTAGATCACCGACTCCGGCCCCTTGACGATGGTGACCTTGTCGTAAAGCGCCGGCGAGACGTAGGCCGTCGGCGGATCCATGCGCGAGGGGCAGCCGCCAGCGAGCTGCGTGCCGTCGGCAACAATGGCCAGCCGCGAGCCGGCCATGCCGCGGAACACGGGATCGCCGTTGCTGCCACCCTTGCGCATCACCGAGAAGCCGGGAACGGTTTTCAGCAGATCGGCACCGTCGCTGGCCGGGATCGGCTGCTGCGGGGCCTTGGGGTCGATGACTGTGATCAGCGGCGATTGCTGGAAATTGGCCGTCACCACCACCGGGGGAAAAGTCTGGGCCTTGCGGGCACCCGGATCCTTGCCGTCGGTGCTGTCGGCGGCCAGAGCGGCGGAGGTCCAGGTCACGGCCAATCCGGCGACGATGGCGCAGCAGAGGAAACGGCGCGGGATGGAAAATTCCAGGCGGGAAGTGTGGTGTTTCATGAGGTTTCCGAGGCGTTCAAGGCAAGACGTGCCTGCCGAAAAATGGCGATCAGCCTGTTGGCGCGGACGGCAACAGGCACGGCGCCCGGTTGCCGGGCGAGCACGTGGGTGCCCGGGCCGTATCCAGGAGCTCTGAAGAGAGATGGCGGCGACCGTGTTGTGGGCAGGAGACAGGTGCAGCCATTAGCGCGCCGTCGCGCAGGCCCGGATCCACGTATTGCCGATAGGGAGAGCCGACTGTTGCCGAGCAGTACGGCTGAATCAGGCCAGGGGCGGCCCGCGGGAGCGTCGATCCAGCCGTTCGAGGGCCGGGGCACGGAAAACCATGGCTTGCGGGAGAGCCGTAGCGGTGGGAAGCGCCGGAAGCAAGACGGGGACCGTCACCGCCAGCGCAGGACTGTGGAACAGCAGGGAGCAGTAGCCGCAGGCATCGGTCGAGGGCGACGCGGGATCATGCGGCGAGCCGTGGCTGCAGTTGTCGGGCGCATGATGGGCGTGGCTTTGAGCCATGCCCGGCATGGCCATGTCGTCGGCCATGGTCATGGCTGGCATGACGGACAGCATCACCAGAACCCTGGAAACCAACGGCGCAAACAACATCAAGCCCATGGCCAGCATGGCCAACCAGGCGACAACCCGATGCGGTTTGGCGCGTCTGCGGAGCAAGTCGTTTCCGGAATCCCAACCCTGGATCAGGGTCTAGGGATTATGCCTTATACGTCATTGCCCATCGGAACGGTTGCGACGAAATGCCCACCGACCAGATGCCACACTCGAAGGATCGCAGGTGTCCCGTCGCCAGAATTGTGCGGGGGGATGAAATCGGAAGTCGGCACGGGTGGAGTCGCCTCAAGCCGACGCTGCCGTCGCAACGGCAAACGAGAAAATCTGACGAGGATTCATTCAGCAGCCGACTTGCCGTGCTGGTCAGTACCAGCAGTCAGGTCAGCACCAACACACTGGTCAGCGATTAGCGTCGAGGTGTCAACGATTTTCGGAAACATGGTCAGTGGTTGCCGGAATCTGCAGTTGGCTCTACGGCGTGTTTGAAACACAAGGAAACCGCGAATGGCAATGGCAGCTATTCGGCGGAACTGATCGGGCATGTCGAGTTCAGTCTCCAATCGTTTGAAAAGTACCTTAGTAATATCAATGGCTTGAACCTTTCCCTGCTCCCAGCGACAGGGTTAGCGACCAATGCCAAGGTTAAAGGTTACAGCGACGCGGTTAAGGGATGCCGACAGACGCCCCAGAACCGGTAGCGTCCGCTTCTTAGTTGACAATCATTCGCATTCGCGTTCTTATACGCACCCATGTATATCTGCCTATGCAATGCCGTCACTGACCACGACATCCGCCGCGCAGCGGCCGATGGGGTGCACAGCTTTGCCCAACTGCAGGCACGCACCGGCTGCTCCGATTGCTGCGGCTGCTGTGAATCGGAAGCTCGCGCCACGCTCGAACATGCGGTCAACCAGATGTTGAACCCGTTGCCGGTCATCGCCATCGCTTGAGCGGGCCGTAGTCACCGCAAGGCCGCGCCATGGGCGCGGCTTATTGTTTTCGCAGCAGAAAACCATTTCCATTTGCGTTCCGGCATGCCCTGGCGCATGTGCGTATAGTCGCCCGTCGTACACCCATCCATCAGGAGACGCGCCATGAAAGGCGACGCCAAGGTCATCGAATTCCTCAATAAAGTGCTCTACAACGAGCTGACTGCCATCAACCAGTACTTCTTGCATTACCGCATGTTCAAGGACTGGGGCTACGGCGAGTTGGCTTCGCACGAGTACAAGGAGTCGATCGAGGAAATGAAGCACGCCGACCACCTGATCGAGCGCATCCTGTTCCTCGATGGCCTGCCGAACCTCCAGCATCTGGGCAAGCTGCGTATCGGCGAGAACGCGCTGGAGTGCCTGCAAGGCGACCTGGACCTTGAACTGGCGGCAGTGAAGGACCTGCGCGAGGCCATAGCCTACAGCGAGGGCATCGCCGACTACATCAGCCGCGACCTGTTCAAGGGCATCCTGCACGACGAGGAAGAGCACATCGACTGGCTCGAAACGCAGCAGAGCCTGATCAAGGACATTGGTGCCGAGCGTTACCTGCAAAGCAAGATCGAAAGCTGATCGCTCCGAGCATCCAGGCAGCCTGATCCGTGGACGGGATGTGCATCCCGTCCACGTTTTCTACGCAATTCCTTGACGCTGGCGTCACGCGGAGGCTATACCGGTCTTCTTTTGCCCGGAACCGCTCAGCATGGGTTCGAGACCGCCACCGCGATTCGTCGTGCGCCAACATGACGACACCGCCCATCGCCGCAAGCTGTACTGGCTGGCCGGTGGCTGGGCTGCAAGCCTGCTTGCCACCGGGCTGATCGTGGCCGCCTTGGCAGGGCATAATGCGCCTGCCGTGGTAGACAAACGCCAGGTAAAGGCGCTCACCGCGCAGAATGACGATCTCAAGCAGCAGCTTGCCAACCTGCAACGGGCCCAGCAGGTCAATGACATTGCCACCAAATCCGTGCGCAGCACGCTCGCCGAGCGCGAGGAAGAGATCAATGGCCTGCGTGCCGACCTGGGTTTCTATTCCCGGCTGATCGGCGGCGATGCCCAACGGCAGGGCCTGCGCGTGCAGGAGCTGAAAATCGTACCGGTCAGCGGTTCACCCACCGCCTGGAACATCAATCTCAGCCTGACCCAGAGCGCCAAACGCGGCGACGAAGTGACCGGCAAGCTCCAGGTCAGTGTCGATGGCCTGCGCGGCGAAAAGGTCGTGCAACTGGATTGGCCGGCACTCGGCGATGCCGCTCAGAAAGATGGCCTGCCCTTCCGCTTCAAATACTTTCAACAATTACATGCCACCTTCGTGCTGCCGGCCGACTTCAAGCCCACGCGCCTGCACGTGAAGGTCATGCCCAACGGCGACACGGCCATCAGCCGCGCGGTGGGCTGGAACGATGCCTTGGCCGGCAATCTCACCGCAGTACAGGGAGACAAAGATGCTCAACCGTAACAAGCAGCGCCCGGAGCGCCCCACGCACTCGCCCAGCGCCGACACCAGCCTGATCGCTCGCGGCACGGTGATCCGGGGCGACCTGCGTTTCAGCGGCGCCCTTCACCTGGACGGCCGCATCGAAGGCTCCGTGTTGGCCGACACCGCCGAGGCGGTCTTCACCTTGAGCGAGCATGGCCATATCCAGGGTGAGGTGCGCGTGCCGCACGCGGTGATCAACGGCCGCGTGGAGGGTGACATCCATGTCACCGACCGCCTGGAACTGGCCCCGGAGGCGCGTATCGTCGGCGATGTGCACTACAACACCCTGGAAATGGCCGCTGGCGCGCAGGTAAACGGTCGCATCACGCACCAGACCACTGCCCTGTTGCAGGAGCTTCCCTCCCCCCGGGCCGAGCAGCAGCACGAGCCGGAACCGGCCTGATCGCGGTATGCTTGCGTCAGCCTCGACGCACCCCCATATCCGCCTCATGGAAACGCTGCTCTCAATTCCCGACTACCGCCAGTCAACCGCGCCGCTGATCTTCACCGAAGCGGCCGCGCACAAGGTGCATGAGTTGATCCTCGAAGAGGGCAACCCTGAGTTGAAACTGCGCGTGTACATCACCGGCGGCGGTTGTTCGGGTTTCCAGTACGGCTTCACTTTCGATGAAGCCCAGGCAGAGGACGACTTCGCGCTCAGCCGCGAGGGCGTCACGCTGCTGGTCGATCCGCTGTCGCTGCAATACCTCACGGGCGCCGAGATCGACTACTCAGAAAGCCTGAGCGGCTCGCAGTTCGTGATCCGCAATCCCAATGCCAAGACTACCTGCGGCTGCGGTTCGTCATTCTCCACATGAGTGCCTGGGGCATGGACTCAAGGACACTCCGATGACCCTGCCGCGCACCAACACCTTCTCTGGCCTGAGCTTGATCCTTGATCGACTGGCCGAGCGTCGCGATGAACTGGACTGGGTGGCCGAACAGGCCGCTGACGTTGACGCGCGCTATATCCTGCTCGACAGTCTGGGCGAAACCTATCTGCTGCCCGGCAGGGACGCACTGCGCTGGCTCTCTGCCGAGGAACGCAAGCTGCTGGCCGATACGCCCGCCAGCTTTTTGGGCCATGCGCAGGATCGCCCGCACTTTCTGCTGACCGTCGACGATGCCGACTTGGCGCTCGAACTGGAAACCCAGTTGGGCGCGATCCGACTGAGCCTGCGCGAGGCCGGCCTGTTGCTGCCCGCCGATGAGGCTGGCCTTTTCGCCTATGCCAAAGGCCTGGCGCACTGGCAGCGCGAAACGCGTTTCTGTGCCTATTGCGGCTCGCCGTTGCAACTGGTGTCGTCCGGCCATCGCGCGCAGTGCACGAATACTGTTTGTGGGCGCATGCATTTCCCGCGGACGGATGCGGCCATCATCGTGATCGTCGAGCACGAAGGAGCCTGCCTGCTCGGCCGGCAAGCCGGCTGGCCGCCAGGACGCTACTCCACTCTGGCAGGCTTCATCGAGCCGGGCGAGTCGCTGGAAGATGCCGTGCGCCGCGAGGTGGCCGAGGAGTCGGGGGTCATCGTCGGCGAAGTGCATTACCACTCTTCGCAGCCCTGGCCAATGCCCGCGTCGCTGATGGTCGGCTTCACCGCCAAGGCGATCGACCCGACCATCCGGCTGCGCGACCGCGAACTGGAGGATGCCCGCTGGTTTACGCCTGAGCAGATCGTGGATGGCCTTCGGCATGGCAGCTTCGGCGTGCCCTCGAAGTTGTCCGTGTCCTACCAGTTGCTGGCCAGCTGGCTGCGCCTGCGTGCCAATCTCGAACTCGACGCGCTGATCCCCTGACTCAACGCGTCACCTGATATGAGCGATTTCAATCGCGATGCCATCCGCGATCCAGTCGCGGATGGGGCTCTAGATTTCCATCCCGCCCCCTCGCGCCTTGCATCACGACTGAAGCCGCTCACGCCACGAGCCGGCCGGCGAGCCACAACGGCATACCAGCCTCGAATTCGACACACCGGAAATTCCCGACCTGCGCCCCGCCGCAAGCAAGCCCCACCATGTCCTCCGCTACCATAGGGCGAACCTGATCGGCGGCCATGCCGGCGATCGCACCGGCAAAGAACCTCGGAGACATCGATGGCCGTCAGTCTGCTTACCGCCCTTCTCGCGCTCGGCCTGCTGCATGTGCTGCCGCAGTTGGCGCACTGGCGCGGCGCCGGTGGTCTGCGCGCCTGGGTGAGGCAACTAGGCGACACCAGCGGCACCGGGCGCCTGCTGGTCACATTGCTTGTTCCCTTGCTGGCCTGCCTGGTGATCCAGTGGCTACTGAGCCTGCTGCCATTCGACGGGCTGCTGCGCATGCTGTTCGCCCTGGTGGTGCTGCTGTACTGCATGGGCCCCCACGCCTTCGAGCATGACCTGGAGACCATCCTGCGGGCACCGGATGGCCCCAGCCGGGAAGCGGCCGCGCAGGTGCTCAGCGAGGACGGCGGACCGATCGCCTGGACCGCGCCAGCCTTGGGTGAAGCCGTGGTCTACGCCGCGCTGCGCCGCCGCTTCGGCGTGTTGCTATGGTTCTTCCTGCTTGGTCCCACCGGGGCCCTGCTCTATCACCTGACGCAGACCCTCGGCCGCAATCGCACGCTCGGGCTGGATGCCGATGCGCAGAACGCGGCCTTTTCGCTGGCCAATGTACTGGACTGGCTACCCGCGCAACTGCTCGTATTCACGCTGGCGCTGGTTGGTCACTGGGATGCCGTGCTTGGTGCATGGCGTCGCTGGCAGCAGCAGGCCGTGGCTTCGAGCTGGTATCGCGAAGGCCCCGGTTTTCTTGGCGCCGCGGCAAGAGCGGATATCCTGGTCGATATCGTGGCGGGGGATGGATATGCCGAGGACCGTACCGATCCCCTCTCCGAACTGCTGCGCCTGCGCGGCGTGTTACTGCGTGCCCTGCTGGCCTGGCTCAGCGTGGTGGCGCTGGTCGTACTGGCCAGCTGGCTCGGATAACCTGCATCTTGCGTTGAAGCGACCTGGCTCAGGCCAGATCGCCACGCAACGCCTTGACGCGTGCCTCGAGTTCCGCCGCGCTGGAGACTTCCGGCGCACGGATCGCATCGACCACCAGTTCCACGCGGGCGCGGAACCGGCGCGGCAGGCGCAACGTGTTGCGCCTGCTCCACATGCTGCCCCATAGGCCACGCAGCGCCAGCGGCACCACCGGCACGGGACGGCGCGCCAGGATCTTCTCCACGCCAGGGCGAAACGCCGCAACGGCACCATCACGGGTAAGCCCGCCCTCGGGAAAGATGCACACGGCTTCGCCAGCCGCCAACGCGGCATCGATTTCCTCGTACGCGGCGTCCAGCACGGCCGGGTCTTCCTTGAAGCCCGCGATCGGGATCGCCCTGGCCGTACGGAACACGAAACGCAGCACCGGGATATTGAAGATCTTGTAATACATGACAAAGCGCATCGGTCGCCGCAGGCTGCCCATCAGGATCAACGGGTCCATGAAGCTGATGTGGTTGCAGACCAGCAACACCGCGCCTTCCTCCGGAATCTTCTCGGCGCCGTCCACACGCGTGCGATATAGCGTGTTGACGATCGCCCAAGTGAGGAAGTGCATGATGAACTCAGGCACCAGGGTAAAGATGTATGCAGCCACCGCGATGTTGAGCAGCACCACCGCCAGGAAGATCTGTGCCGGCTGCAAACCCAGCATCGACAAGCCAAGACCAAAGCCCGACGCCAGCACGATAAATAGCGCATTGATGATGTTGTTGCCGGCAATCACACGCGACAGCTGCGCGCGCGGCGTACGTGCCTGCACATAGGCAAACAGCGGCACGACATAGAACCCGGAGAACACGCCCAGCAAGGCGAGATCCATCATCACGCGCCAGTTGCCCGGGCCATGCATGAAGGCCTTCCAGTCCAACCCCTGCACCGGACTGGTACCGTGCCGCGCGAAATACAGGTCGATACCAAAGGCAGTCAGCCCGAATGCACCCACTGGCACCAGGCCAATCTCGACCTTGCGGCCCGACAGCTTCTCGCACAACAAGGCCCCCAGGCCGGTGCCCAGCGAGAACAGCGTAAGGATCAGCGTATTGACCGAACCATCGCCACCAAGCGTGTGCTGGGTGTAGTTGGGCAATTGCGCCACCAACACCGCGCCGAAGAACCAGAACCAGGAAATACCCAATACCGCGTTGAATACCGCGCGATCGGAGTGCGTGAGCTTGAGCACCCGCGCCGTTTCGGTCCACGGATTCCAACTGAATTTCAGATCAGGCGCCGTGGCCGGCGCCGTGGGCACCGCACGACTGACCACGTAACCGAGCACCGCTACGCCGATGGTCAGCACCGAGGCCGCGATCGGGCCGACGCCTGCAATCAGCATCAGGCTGCTGCCAGCGATCATGCCGGTCAGGATCGCCAATTGCGTACCCATCTCGACCAGACCGTTGCCACCGACCAGTTCATCGGGCCTGAGCGCCTGGGGCAGGATGGCGTACTTGATCGGCCCGAACACCGTCGAGTGCAGGCCCATCAGAAACAAAACCGCCAGCAACAAGCTGGTGTGATGCGTATAGAAACCCACCGCCGCCAGGATCATGGCGCCGATTTCGAACAGCTTCACCAGACGGATGATCCGCGTCTTCTCGTATTTTTCGGCGAGTTGCCCTGCCATCGCCGAGAACAGGAAGAACGGCAGGATGAACAACGCCGGCCCCAGATTCGTGTAGAGCCCCACGGTGTGCTCGTCCAGGCCCATCTGGAACGCCACAAGCATGATCATCGCGTTGCGAAAGGCATTGTCGTTGAATGCCCCCAGCGCCTGTGTCCAGAAGAACGGAGCAAATCGACGATGGCCGAGCAGGGAGAATTGACTCATGCGGGTCCTGGCGTGAGGCGACGGAAATAGCCTAGCGTGAAATCCGGGGCGAGTTGATCAATCGCCGTTATCGATATTGTCGTCGATGAAGCTGATGCGCTCGGCCAGCCACGCCTGCACCAGGTTATGCGCGGCCTTATCGGCATCCCCCGGTGAAAAACCGCGCTGGGCGACCAGCCACCGAGAGGTGGCCTGCCGCGCTGGCGCCACCGAGGCCAGCACCGTGTCGCGCTCGGTCTTGGACCAGGTCTTTTCGGTGTAACCCTCGCGCAATGCCTTCTCCGCGTCACCTGCATCTTCCTTGGGCAAGGGCTTGAGCAAATCGCGCGGGGTCAGGGTGGCGCGTAAATCCAGGATGGACCAGGCCACGAAGCTGGAATACCGGATGGTACCGGCCACGTCCGTGGCACGACCGATCGCCGGCTTCATTGCCGCATCGAGCTTTTTCCAGGCCGCCTGCTTGAACAAATCGCCGGTCGGCGCACAGACCGGCGCGAAGCTGTCGCGCGTGGAGCCGTAGAGCGGCCCGAATGCCTTGTAGGCGGCATCGCCCTGGCGGGTAAAGACAAAACAATGGACATACGGACGGGCCCCATCCACATCGTAATCGGATCGCTCGATTACCATGCGCAGCAATGTCAGGGATGGGCTGTCGCCCCTGGGATCGTTGCGGACGTCGTTGTAGACGTCGCTGGCAAAACTATCGTCGCTCAATCCCTTGAGCGCTGCCGCCTCGCGTGACTTCGCCTCGGCATCGCTCACACCAGCGCCGGGTTCGTAACGATGCAGGTATACCAGCCAGGCCGAAGCCAGGGGACCGTTGTACTGGCGCAACGCCTCGGCAGCGCCAGCCGGATCGCGAGGGATACGCTCGATCACATGGTCTAGCGCGAGACGGGCCGGTGTGGTCGCGGCGACCAGGACATCATTGCGCGCAGTAAAAAGACGAGCCAGGCACTTGCCCACACCCTCGGGCGCGTCCTTGCAGACATCGCGCGTAGCCAACCAGTTGCGCTGCGTCGTGCGAATCGTTGCCGCCTGATCCCGGGGGCTGACATCGAGCAAGTCGCGATAGTGCCGGCCAATCTGTTCGTCCAGATTACCCACCGCCTCATCGGCACAAATGGCATGCTCGATATCGGTCGTCGCTTTCTTGCAGTCGAACGACGCGGCATGCGCATGAACCGCCAGCCCCAACAGCATGCATAGCGTGCCAGCGCGCCTCCAGCCACGGACATTCATGACAGAGTGCATCCCTACTCCCCTTTTACAGATCGCGGATTATTTGTTGCGATGAAGCGCGCGGTGCGCGATGTCGCGGCGATAGAACACGCCCTCGAAGCGCAGCTTGGCGGCAGCGGCATAGGCATTTTCGCGTGCCGCGGCGATATCCTTGCCCAGCGCACAGACGGTCAGCACACGGCCACCCGCTGAGACCGCACGGCCCTGTTCGTCCAGCCGCGTGCCGGCATGGAATACCTTTGCCTCCGGGCCAACCGGAGCATCAAGCCCGTCGATGACATCACCCTGGCGCACCTTGCCCGGATAGCCTCCCGCAGCCAGCACGACGCCAAGCGACGGGCGAGGATCCCACTGGGCCCGCACATCGGCCAGGCGACCATCGAGCGCGGCCTCGATCAGCTCCACGAAGTCGGACTTCAGGCGCAGCATGATCGGCTGTGTCTCGGGGTCACCCAAGCGCACGTTGAATTCGATGACTTTCGGCACGCCGCTCTTGTCGATCATCAGACCCGCATACAGGAAACCGATGAAGGGCGCGCCTTCCGCGGCCATGCCGCGCAAGGTGGGCTCGATCACTTCCTTGAGGATGCGCTTTTCCACCTCCGGCGTGACCACGGGTGCCGGCGAGTACGCGCCCATGCCCCCCGTGTTGGGGCCGTTGTCACCATCGTCGCGACGCTTGTGGTCCTGGCTGCTGGCCATCGGCAGGGCATGGATGCCGTCACTCATCACGATGTAGCTGGCTTCCTCGCCCTCAAGGAACTCCTCGATCACCACGCGTGCGGACGCATCGCCAAAGGCATGCGCACCGAGCATGTCATGCAGTGCCAATTCGGCATCGGCCAAGGTCAGGGCAACGACCACACCCTTGCCGGCTGCCAGGCCATCGGCCTTGATCACGATAGGCGCGCCATGCTGGCGCACATAGGCCAGCGCCGGATTGAGCTCGGTGAATACGGCGTAGCGAGCGGTGGGAATGTTGTGGCGAAGCAGGAAATCCTTGGCGAACGCTTTGCTACCTTCAAGCTGCGCGGCAATCGCACGCGGCCCGAAGATACGCAGGTTCGCCTTGCGGAAACGATCGACCACGCCAGCCACCAGAGGGACTTCCGGGCCGACCACGGTCAACTCGATCTTCTCGTCCCGGGCCAGCTTGAGCAGCCCGTCGATATCCGTCACGGCCACATCGGCATTGCGCAACCCACGCTCACGCGCGGTACCTGCGTTGCCGGGCGCAACGATCACCTCGCTCACCCGCGGCGACTGCTTGAGCTTCCAAGCCAGCGCGTGCTCGCGCCCGCCGTTGCCGATGACGAGGATCTTCATGCGTACTCCTGATACCGAACTGGACAGGCATTGTACCGGGCGCCCGGCCGCTTTGCGGCCCTTCGTGAGGAGGAGGTCGACCGCCATGCGGCCTGTAAAGTCGAACCTCGGGGCCTGCAGAGGGTAAAGAGGAGCCAATACATTGCAGGGTCTCTATTCCCGTTTACCTGTTACAGGCCACTTCCTGCTAAACCGCCAGCAATGCCAACAATGCGGCGCGTGGCAATTTGCCTGTTTCATTGCGCGGCAATGCATCGACCATGCGCAGGGGGCGCGGCAGGAAGACCGGATCGATGGACTGACGCAGTTGATCGAGGATCTCGTGTTCATCCATACCCGGGGCCACCACCAGCGCGGCAATGCGGCGCACACCGATGGCATCGGCTTCATCCAGTTGGATCACCGCACCGTCGTGCACTCCCGGTATCGCGAGCACTCGGCGCGTGAGGTCACCCAGGGAGGCACGCTTACCGGCAATTTCGAGCATGTCGGCATGACGTCCACGCAAGCGGAAACGCCGGCCGCCATCTTCCAGCACCACGATGTCGGCAAGCATCATCGGGCTATCCAGTTGCGGTGCCTGAACCTGGGTACCGTCAGGTTGCGGATGCAGACTCACGCCTTCGTATAGCGACCATGCCTCATCGAATGCCGCCCGACGCGTGGCAATCACGCAGGTTTCGGTGGACCCGAAAATCTCCAGCAACGGGGCACCATGGGTTTGCTCGGCACGTGCCGCCAACGCCGGCGGCATGGGTGCCGTAGCCGACACGATTGCCGCCAGCGGTGACAACGATTCACCCGACTCCACCACAGCGCGCAGGTGTACCGGCGTGGTCACCAGCACGCGCGGTTCGGGCACCTGCGCCAGGGCGTGGGCCACATCCAGCGGAAAGAACGGCCGACCGGCATGCACGGCGACATCGCCCAGCAGGGGCAGTAACACCGACATCTCCAGGCCGTACATGTGCTGCGGGGGCACCGTGGCCACTACCGAGAAACGCTCGCCCACCTGCCGCCGATACATGCGCACGATACCCGCCGTACTGGCATGGAACTGCGCCCAGGTCTTGGCGTTGGGCTTGGGTATGCCTGTGGAACCGGAGGTGTAGTTGATCGCCACGACCTGTTCGGCGGGAATCATCGGCACGTCGAACGCGACTCCCTCGGCGTGGGAGTCCAGGTCCGGCAGCACCACATAACGACGCGGTGCCGGATCGAGCGCCTGCTCGCCGATGGCATAGCCATCCGGATGCGCGGCCATGACGTCCTCGACGGCGCGGGGGGCGCGCGAAGACGGCAACAGGTTGGTCTGCCCACGCAGCACGATGGCGGCGAACGCCACCAGGAAGGCGTAACGGTCTTCGCACAGGTTCACCGCCGCCGCAGCCTCGGGCAAGGCCTTGGCCACGCGGTGCACGTCAGCCAGGAAGCGGGCGGCGTCAATGGCCTGTCCATCGCGCCAGGTCACCAGACGGCCGGCGTCATGGGCTACCAGCAAAGGCAACGTGTGCGCGGGATGCTTGCGTGGCTGGGCGTCATGGGCGGTCGACAAGGGCGGCTCCTGGCTCGGTCAAGTTCCTGGCAAACGGCTCGCAGCGCATGGCCGTCGAGGACCCGCGAGGTTCCCCATCCTCGGGATGGCCACTGAACCGCGCCTCACCGCAGTGGGCACGCCGCTGGTCATGCTACAGGTCAGGGGCGAATGATAGCGCCCGTCAGCGCGTCGCGAATGGTTGTCGGCGAAGCCTGCCCGCCGACATCGCCCTTGAGCACGCCGTCGAGCCGGTCGCCGAAATAGGCTTCGGCCTGGGCAGCGTTGCGTGCCGGCGGCTCACCATGCGGATTGGCGCTGGTCGATACCAGCGGCCCGCCAAAGGCCCGGCACAGGGCAGCGGCGGGCTCATGGGCGGTGATGCGCAAGGCAATGCCGGTATGGCCGCCAGTCACCCACGCCGGCACTTCCGGGCTGCGCGGGAATATCCAGGTATAAGGCCCGGGCCACTGTCCGCGAATGCGGTCGAGCGTTTCCTCGGGCACTTCGGCGTGGTCGATGTAACGCGCGACCTGCCGGAAATCGGCGGCAATGAGCAGCACGCCCTGGGTAGGCGGGCGTCCCTTGAGCGCGAACAGTCGCTCGAAAGCCTCGCGATTGTGCGGATCGCAGCCGAGTCCGAAAACCGCCTCAGTGGGATACGCCAGCACGCCGCCGTCGCGCAACAACGCGGCGGCGGCATCGAGATTCGTGCTGGCGAAATGCCGGGTCATGCTTCGCCGCGCGCCGAACGCTTGCTGGCCGTGGCTTTTTTCGCGGCAGTTTTCTTCGCTGGCGCCTTCTTGGTGGCGGACTTACCGGTCGCGGTCTTGGTGGTTTTCTTGGCAGTCGCCTTCTTGGCCGGTGCCTTGGGCGCAGCGGCCTTCTTGGTGGCCGCCTTCTTCGCGGCAGGAGCGGCCTTCTTGGCGGCAGCTTTCTTGGCACCGCCACGGCCCTTCTTGACCGGCGCGGCGGCGAGCAACTCGATGCACTGTGCCTCGGTCAGGTCCTTGGGCTCCTGATCCTTGGGAATGCGCGCGTTCTTCTCGCCATCGGTGATGTAAGGACCATAACGGCCATTGAGCACCTGCACGCCGTTGCCGAAATCCTTGATCACGCGATTGGCGAGCATCTCGAGCTTTTCCTGCACGATCTGCAAGGCACGCGGCAATTCGATGGTGTAGGGATCGTCTTCCGCCTTGAGCGACGCATAGGTGCTGCCCTGCTTGACGAAGGGTCCGAAGCGACCAATGCCCACGCTCACCTCGTCACCGTTCTCGGCCTGACCGAGCTGACGCGGCAGCTTGAACAGTTCCAGCGCCTCTTCCAGCGCGATGGTGTGCATGCTCTGGCCCTGGCGCAGGGAGGCAAACTGCAACTTTTCGTCGGTGTCCTTGTTGCCGATCTGCGCATACGGCCCGTAGCGCCCCAAGCGTACCGATACCGGCTTGCCGGACTTCGGATCGATCCCCAGCTCACGCGCGCCTGTCGCCTCGCTGCGATCGACCGATTCGGTTTTTTCATCCACCTGCTGCTTGAAGGGCTGCCAGAAACGTTCCATCAGCGGCACCCAGGCCTCCTCGCCACGGCTGACCGCATCGAGTTCGTCTTCCAGGCGCGCGGTGAACTCGTAATCCACGTACTGGGTGAAGTGCAGGGCCAGGAACTTGCCCACGGCACGGCCCACATCAGTGGGACGGAAACGGCGGCTGTCCAGGAATACGTACTCGCGATTGAGCAGCACCTGGATGATGCTGGCATAGGTCGACGGACGGCCGATGCCATATTCCTCCAGCGCCTTGACCAGACTGGCTTCGGAATAGCGCGGCGGCGGCTCGGTGAAATGCTGGTCGGCCAGGATGTCCTTCAGCTTCACTTTCTCGCCAACTTTCAGCTTGGGCAGGCGACGACCTTCATCATCGTCATCGGCGTTCTTCTGGTCGCGGCCTTCCTCGTACACCGCCAGGAAGCCCGGATCGACCACCGTGGTGCCCGTGGACCGGAACGCTGCGTCCTGGCCGGCCACGTTGGCCAGCGCAAAATCGACCGACACCGTGTTGAGCGTGGCATGGATCATCTGGCAGGCGACGGTGCGCTTCCAGACCAGTTCGTACAGCTTGCGCTGGTCGTCGTTGAGGAACGAGGCGACTTCGCGCGGCGTGCGCATGGCCGAGGTGGGACGGATCGCCTCGTGCGCTTCCTGGGCATTCTTGGACTTGGTTCGATAGACCTGCGGCCCATCGGGCAGCGACTTGTCGCCAAAGTCGCGCGCGATCAGCTGGCGCAGTTCGCCCACGGCATCTTCGGACAACGCCGTGGAGTCGGTACGCATGTAGGTGATCAGGCCGACGTTGCCCTCGCTGCCCAACGAAACGCCCTCATACAGCCCCTGGGCAATCTTCATCGTGCGGCTGGTGGAGAATCCGAGCTTGCGCGCGGCCTCCTGCTGCAACGTCGAGGTGGTGAACGGCGGCGCAGGGCGGCGCTTGCGCTCCTTCGAACCGATATCACTGACGGTCAGCTGGCCGCCGGCGGCCTTGGCCAATGCCTCGCGTGCCGCCAGGGCGTCGCGCTCGTTGGTCAGGTCGAACTGCTCGAATTTCTTGCCGTACAGCTTGGTCAGCCGGGCGCTGAAATCGGCCTCGGGATGATTCAGCTGCGCCTCGATCGTCCAGTATTCGCGCGGCACGAAGGCTTCGATTTCCTCCTCCCGCTCGACGATCATGCGCAGCGCCGGGCTTTGCACGCGACCGGCGGACAAGCCACGCTGCACCTTGCGCCATAGCACCGGCGACAGGTTGAAGCCCACCAGGTAATCGAGCGCACGGCGCGCCTGCTGGGCGTCGACCATGTCATGTGACAACTGGCGTGGCTGGGCCACGGCGGCCTTGATCGCCTTCGGGGTGATCTCGGAGAACACCACCCGGTGCAGGTGCTTGCCCTTGGTCAGCCCACGCTGCTTGAGGATCTCGCTGATGTGCCAGGAGATCGCCTCGCCTTCGCGATCCAAGTCGGTCGCCAGGTAGATGTCGTCAGCCTGACTGGCGGCCTTGGCGATGGCATCGACGTGTTTCTCGTTGCGCTCGATCACCTCGTAGTCCATGGCAAAGCCATGGTCCGGATCGACGGCGCCCTCCTTCGGCCGCAGGTCGCGCACGTGTCCGTAGGACGCCAGCACCTGGAAGTCCTTGCCAAGGTATTTATTGATCGTCTTGGCCTTGGCTGGCGACTCGACGATGAGCAGGTTTTTTGCCATGAAACAACTTTTCCGGAATCGGACCACCACCGTCCTGGGACAGCGGGCTTTATATTTAGTGAGACCACGGCAGCTCGACGGCTGTCAAGCTGGATCGTGTGAAACAGTGGCAGGCGGTCACATTCGGCACCCGCCCGGCAGCCGCTGGTACCGGTTGCCAGCCAGGGATTCGATGGCCCCATCCAGTTCCAGCAGAAGCAGGCCGGAAGCCACCTGGCCGGCTTCCAGCCCGGTGCGCTCGGCCAGCTCGTCCAGACTGACCGGAACATGGCCCAACGCCTCCAGCAGTCGCTCCTGGAGGGGATCGAACCTGGTCGACACTGGCCCTGTCGAACCCTGGGCGGGCTCGGCCAACCGCAAGCGCTCACGCAGCTCCAGGCCCATGGCGCGCGCCAAGGGGGCCAGCACATCCACTACCTCGCCAGCATCCTCGACCAGACGGGCGCCGTCACGGATGAGCTTGTTACAGCCCCTGGCCCGCGGATTATGAACGGAACCGGGGACTGCGAATACCTCCCGTCCCTGATCGGCGGCCAGGCGGGCGGTGATCAGCGACCCGGATTTCAAGTCCGCCTCAACCACCACAGTGCCCACCGACAGGCCGGACAGGATACGGTTGCGCTGCGGAAAATGGCTCGAACGCGCTCCCGTCCCCAGCGGAAACTCGCTCAGCAGGGCTCCCTCGCCAGCGATTCGCCGCGCCAGCCGGGCGTGTTTGGCCGGATAGACCCGGTCGGCTCCCGTCCCCACGACCGCGATGGTCGGATGGCCGGCATCGAGCACCGCCCTATGCGCCGCACCGTCGATGCCATCGGCCATCCCGCTGGTTACCACGAATCCCGCATCAGCCAGCGCCAGGGCAAAGTCGGCGGCGAGCGCGCGGCCGACGCCATCAGCCGCCCGCGAGCCCACCACGGCCACCTGGGGCCGCAACAGCAAGGAGGCATCCCCGTCAACGAACAAGGCTGCGGGCGGACGGTCGATATGGCCCAGCAATGGGGGAAAGTCGGCTTCATCGCAACGCAGCAGCCGATGTCCCGGCATGTCCAGCCAGGTCCGGTCGGCACGCAGGCGTTCGCGATCGGGGCGCTTCAACCAGGCCGCTGCCGCGCCGTCCAGGCGATCGACACGCGCCTTGACGGTGGCGAGGGTGGCCTGGATATCCCAATTGCACACGGCAAGCAGGTCACGCAGTGCAGCGGCGCCCATGCCGGGCGTGCGCAGCAACACCAGCCAGGCGTCGATATCGTCCGTGTCATGCTTTTCCATGGGGCCACTGTACGCAGCGCCCCAAACGAAAACGGCGCGGAATATCCGCGCCGTTTTGTCCGATAAAGCCAGCTGTCCTACTCAGGCATCCGCAGGTTGTCGCGGATGTGCACAGGACGCAGGCCATCCATGATCAGACCGTAACTGACGCGATCGAAGGTGCGGAAGATCATCACGTGACCGACGAACTCTTCCGGCAGATCCACGCTGTGTCCCGTGCCGCGATCCCAGCTGTCGCTACGTACGTCGTCGGCGATGGTTTCGCCCGGCTCCCAGACGGCCAGGGTCTGGCCGTTCTCGGCACCGTCCAGTTTGCCGACGGACAGCGCCACCACCTGAGTCGGACCGGCTGCATCCAGCGCATCGGCACCGGAGAAGGCCAACACGTGGGCGTTGCCCGGCACCGACTTGGGCGCGTGCGGGTAGTAGTACGGGTCGTAGGGCTTGTCATCCACCGGCATCAGGCGATCGCCCTTGCGGATTTCCTGGGTCGAATTGAGCAGGAGCACCGTATCGGCATCCTTGCCCTTGCGCAGCACTTCGACCTCGCCGATCACCGACACCTCGACGCCCAGATCCTTGCCGCGACCATAGTGACCGTCGTTGCGGGAGTCTTCGTTCCAGGGCCCCTTGAACATGCTCACGTCGCTGTCGAGCACATGCGCGGTCATGTCGTCCTCGTGACTGGCTGCCTTCTTGCTGGAGCCAAATTCGCGATAGATGTGGGTGGGACGCACGATCGCCCAATGCTGGCCCGGCTCGGCGTCAAGCTTGCGCACGTAGACGTTCTGGCCCACGGCGCCGCGCAGGCGGGCTTCCTCGAAACCAACCACGTACGGCGCATTGCGTACGACGTTGGAGTCCACCACGCGCATGTCCTTGAGAAAGGTCTGCAACTGCGACAGCGGAATGGCCGGAATTGGCTCGCCCTCGGTGTGCACGCGAGGCTGCAGGCCCAGTCGCGGCCCGTTGTTCATGAAAGACAGGTTCAGCACGTCACCCGGATAGATCAGGTGCGGATTCTGGACCTGCGGATTGGCCTGCCAGATTTCCGGCCATAGCCAGGGCTTGGACAGGAACCGGGAGGAAATCGACCAGAGCGTATCGCCGCGACGCACCGTGTAGGTGTCCGGGTGATCGGCACGCAATTGGGCTCCCGCAGCATAAACGGCCACCGTGACCAGCATGCCGGCCAGCAGCCCTATGGACTTTCTTATCATCCCCCAAACCCCCTGCATTTTTGGGCGAGTGTAACCGAACCAACTGACTCCGCAACTGGAGCCAGTTGGCAAAATAGCCTGCCACACCGTGGGTTACGGGCTACAATGGGAGCCTATTCTCATGTCCCACCCCGGATGCCCCACATGGCCCCGGGCATTGGCTTTTCCTGCCCGTGACCGCATCTTGGGACGACAAGGTGACTTTATGACGACGCTGACCATTCTTGAATTCCCCGACCCGCGCCTGCGCACTGTCGCTACGCCGGTAACCGTCTTCGACGCCGAGCTCAAGCAGTTCGTGGCTGACATGTTCGAAACGATGTACGCCGCCAATGGCGTGGGCCTGGCAGCGACCCAGGTCAACGTGCACCAGCGCGTGCTCGTGGCCGACATGAGCGACGAGCGCAACCAGCCGATGGTGCTGATCAACCCGCAGATCGTGGAAAAGGACGGCGCCCAGGTCTACCAGGAAGGCTGCCTGTCGTTCCCGGGCATCTATGCCGACGTGACGCGCGCGCTGAAGGTGAAGGTCAAGGCCAACGACGTCGAAGGTAAAGCGATCGAGGTGGAAGTCGAGGGTCCGCTCGCCGTGTGCATCCAGCACGAAATGGATCACCTGGCCGGCAAGGTCTTCGTCGACTACCTTTCGCCGCTCAAGCGCTCCATGCTGCTCAAGCGACTGGAAAAGCAACGCAAGCAGGCTGCCAGCGCTTGAGCGGGCAGCCATTGCGGGTCGTCTTCGCCGGTACCCCCGAATTCTCCGTCCCCTGCCTGGAAGCCTGCCGCACCAGCGGTGCCGAGGTCGTGGCCGTCTATACCCAGCCCGATCGCCCCGCCGGCCGTGGCCGCAAGCTCACGCCCAGCCCGGTCAAGGCCGCCGCGCAGGCTGCCGGCATCCCGGTCGAGCAACCCGAATCGCTCAAGTCCGCCGATATCCAGCAAGCGTTGGCCGCTTACCGGGCAGACCTGATGGTGGTGGTGGCCTATGGCCTGATCTTGCCGCGCAAGGTGCTGGCATTGCCGCGCCTTGGCTGCTGGAACGTCCATGCAAGCCTGCTGCCACGCTGGCGCGGGGCCGCGCCCATCCAGCGCGCCATCCTCGCCGGTGACAACGAAAGCGGCGTGGACCTGATGCAGATGGAAGCCGGCCTGGATACGGGCCCGGTATTGCTGGAGCGCCGCACGCCCATCACGCGCCAGGACACCGGCGGCAGCCTGCACGATCGCCTGTCCGCGCTCGGTGCCGACGTGCTCGCTGAAGGCCTGCGTCGAGTCGCGACGGGTGAGGTCCTGGTGCCACGGGCACAGCCGGAAGAAGGCGTGACCTATGCGCACAAGCTCGACAAGGCCGAAGCGCAACTGGACTTCTCAAAACCCGCCATGACGTTGGAATACCAGGTGCGTGCGTTCGATCCATGGCCGGTCGCCGAAGGCGCCATCGCAGGCGAAGCGTTGCGCATCTGGGCCGCGCACGCCGTGGATGGCTCACCCGATGCCGTGCCGGGCACAGTGCTGGGCGCCAGCCGTGACGGCATCGACATCGCATGCGGGCAGGGCGCCTTGCGGGTCACCGCGCTGCAGCGCGCTGGCGGCAAACGCATCACGGCTACCGACTACCTCAACGCGCGCCCCGAGCTGCGCAGTCGCGCATGAACGATACACGCGCCCTGGCCGCGCAGGCGCTGGCCGAAGTGGCCTTGCGTGGCGCTTCGTTGCGCGAGGTGATGGAGCGACAAGCGCCGCGCCTGGCCGATTCGCGTGATCGCGCGCTGCTGATGGCCCTGGTCAGCGATGGCTCGCGCTGGTGGCTGCGTTTCGACGCCGCGCTCGATCGTCTGCTCGAACGCCCGCTGCGCGACAAGGAACCGCGTATCCATGCCCTGCTGGTGCTGGGCCTGGTGCAACTGGAAATCCTGCAATTGCCAGCTTACGCCGCCGTGGCCGCCACGGTGCAGGCCGCCCGCGAACTCAAGCGACCGCAATTGGCCGGACTGGTCAACGCCGTGCTGCGACGCTGGCAACGCGAACGCGAGCAGCACCTGGCCGCACTGGACGCACAACCGCGCACGCGCCATGCGCATCCGGCGTGGCTGGCTCGGGCCATCGCCAGGGATTGGCCCGAACAGGCCGATGCCGTGATGGCCGCCGACAACCTCGAGCCCCCGCTGATGTTGCGCGCCAATGCGCGGCGCGGCACGCGAGACGCCCTTATCGAGGCTCTGCGCGCGGCCGGCTACGAGGCCCAGCCGCATGCATGGCTGCGCGATGGCATCGTGCTGCCTCACAGCACCGATGTCACCCGCATGCCCGGCTTCGCCGAAGGCCTGTTCGCCGTGCAGGATGGCGCGGCGCAGATTGCTGCCGACATCCTGGATGCGCAACATGGGCAACGTGTGCTCGATGCCTGCGCGGCACCGGGCGGCAAAGCCTGCCACGTGCTCGAACGTGCCGATGTCGCATTGACCGCTGTCGAATTCGACGCCGCGCGCACCGCACGCATCCGGCAGAACCTGGAACGCCTCGGTCTCCAGGCCAGCCTGGTCACTGGCGATGCCGGCGACCCTTCGGCCTGGTGGGATGGCAAGCCGTTCGATCGCATCCTGATCGATGCGCCCTGCTCCGCCACCGGCGTGCTGCGCCGCCGTCCCGACGTACGCCTGCATCGTCGCGATACGGACGTAGCCACGCTGGCCGCGCAGCAAAAGCGCATCCTCGACGGTGTGTGGCCCACCCTGGCCCCCGGCGGCCGCCTGGTCTACATCACCTGCTCACTGTTGCGTGCGGAGAACGAAGCGGTTGTTCAAGGCTGGCTCGCCGAGCACACAGACGCTCGCGTCGTGTCGCTGGAGCTTCCGGTCGGGCAAGCCGCGGCCATCGGCTGGCAGGTGCTTCCCGGCGATGGCGACCTGGACGGGATGTATTACGCGGTACTGGAAAGGATCGGTTGAGGGACCAGACCGGAGAGGGGACGCGGATGAGGGGACGCAAGTCCGCGCGTGTCCCTCGGCCATTAGAAGCGTGGCCAACGCACGCCGTCGCGGCCTTGAGGCTCGCCGCTGGTTCGCGGCTTCAGCGACCCCGCTCCCCATCTCCAATCCCCCAAAAGCGCTCGCTAAGCCATCCCTGCGATAATCCCCCGGCCACGATCACCCAAGGCCTCGCATGACCTCAACCGACCAAGCCGACCGTCGCCTCTTCTGGCTGATGCTGCTGTTTGCCTTCGTGGTGATTGGTGCCGGTATTGGCCTGCGCGATCCCTGGCCGTCGGATGAGCCGCGTTTCACGCTGGTGGCCAAGCAGATGGTCGAAAGTGGCGACTGGCTGTTCCCGCACCGGGGCTCGGAGCTGTATTCGGACAAGCCGCCGATGCTGATGTGGCTGGAAGCGGCCAGTTACACCGTATTGCGCAGCTGGCGGGTGGCATTCCTGTTGCCGTCGCTGCTCGCGGCGCTCGGCTGTGTGCTGCTGTTGTATGACCTCGGGCGGCGGCTATGGAACCGTCGTGTCGGCTTTTTTGCCGGCATGGCCTTGCTGATGTGCTTTCAGTTCGTCTATCAGGTCAAGCGCGCGCAGATCGATCCCCTGGTGGTGTTCTTCATCACCGCGGCCAACTACGGCCTGTTGCGACATACCCTGCTCGGTCCGAACTGGCGCATGTACTGGCTGGGCTGCTTCTGCGCCGGACTTGGTGTCATCACCAAAGGCGTGGGTGTGCTGGCGCTGTTGATGCTCATCCCCTATGCGTTTGCCTCACGCATGCGCTGGCAAGGCGTCGCCCCGATGGGCGAAGGCGCGTGGTGGCGCTGGCTGCTGGGCCTGCCGGCCATCCTGCTGGCCATTGCACTGTGGTTGGTGCCGATGCTGCTCACCGCCCAGGCGCGCAGCGGCGAAAACCCGGCGTATATGGCCTACGTCAACGACATCCTGTTTCACCAGACCGCCGGGCGCTACGCCCATGCGTGGCATCACGTGCATTCGCCGGTCTATTACATCCCGATCCTGTTGTTCAGTTGGCTGCCGCTGTCGCTGACCTATCCGGGCACGCTGCCACGTTGGTGGCGCGCACTGAAGGCCAGGGACGCGCGCGTACTGCTGCCGCTGGGATGGATGGTGCTGTTGCTGTTGTTTTTCAGCGCTTCGCCGGGCAAACGCGATGTCTACATCCTGCCGGCCGTGCCCATGCTCGCCCTGGTCACCGCGCCGTTCCTGGAAGATTTACTGACCTCGCGCTGGCTGCGTCGATCGGGCCTCGCCTTCACGGGCCTGCTCGGCGCTATCTTGCTGCTGCTTGGCATCTACGCGCTGGCCGCTCATCCGCGCTTCGCCATGAACCTGGCGACCTCGCGCGGATTCGAGGAAGGCGAGAACGCGCTGTGGTGGATGTGCGTGACGATCGGTGTCTTGCAGCTGGCGATGGTGGCGTTGTTCGGCATGCGCCGCGCCGCGCTTGCGGTGGTCGGTGGCATGACGGCACTGTGGCTGGTGTGGAGTTTCTGGGCTTATCCGCTACTGAACGATTCCAGTTCATCGGCCGGACTGATGCGTGATGTGCGCGCCAGGCTTGGACCTGGCGATGATATTGGCCTGATCGACTGGACCGAACAGAATCTGCTGATGATTGGCCGTCCCGCGATCGACTTCGGCTTCAAGCAACCCACGCGCAAGCAATACGCAGCCGGCGTGCAATGGCAGGCACAGGCACCGGCCACGCGCTGGCTGTTCGCCCAGGACGCAGCCATCGGCGACTGCGTGCAACGCGACAAGGCTATCGATCTGGGCCATGCCAATCGCCGCCAGTGGTGGCTGTTCAAGACCGATGCGGTGATACCCGGCTGCATGCCCGCCAAGGACGACAACCTGCCCGTGGACCCGGAAAATGCCGAACAGTAAGCGTTGCCAGCTCATCGCACGTGACAATGGCGCCGGCCTGAGCCGGGATTTGCAGCGGCTGGCCGAGGCCTTACGCGCACATGGCAACGGTGCTCATGTCCTGGGGTTGCCACATCGCGGCAGCGTCGCCCAGTGGCTGACTCGCTGGCGCTTGCGCGGCAAGGCACCCGCCTTCGATGTCAACCTGATGCTCGAACGCATTCGCCCGGAATTCATCGCGGCCGCACGGCGGAACATCGTGATACCCAACCCCGAATATTTTCGCCCCGAAGATCGCGCGGCGCTGCCGCGGATGGACGAGGCCTGGGTAAAGACGCGGCATGCGCAGCGACTATTCGACGCATTGGGCGCTACCACACGCTTCATCGGCTTCGACAGCGAAGACCGTCTGCTGGCTGATATTCCACGCAAGCACGCGTTTTTCCACGGCCCGGGGCGTAGCGGCAACAAAGGCACAGCCGCGCTGTTGCGTCTGTGGGCAAGGCATCCGCAATGGCCCATGTTGACCATTGCCTGGCGGCGCAAACGCGTCGAGATCGACGTCTTGCCGGCTAACGTCACCTTGCTGCGCGAGCATCTCGATGACGACGATTACCAACGCATGCAGAACGAACACCTGTTTCATCTATGCCCGTCGCAGACCGAGGGATACGGTCATTACATCGCTGAGGCCATGAGCTGCGGAGCGGTGGTGGTCACGCTCGATGCCGAACCGATGAACGAGCTGGTCACCGCAGAGCGCGGCGTACTGGTCAAGGCGCATGCGGCAGGCACACAGGACCTGGCCACGCTTTATGCGTTTGACGACATCGCCATGGAACACGCCGTCACGCGCTGCGTGGCCATGAGCGCCGAGGAAGCCCGTGATCTAGGCAAGGCGGCAAGAGCATGGTTCGAAACCAACCGGGCAGCATTTCCCGACCGAGTCACCGAAGCGCTCCAACGGAAACGCGGCTGAGGGCTTTATGGAAGATCAAGCGTGCCGATCCATGCCCAGCTCGCACCGCACGATCTTCTGTTCCACCGTGGCCTTGAACAAGCGATTGTTGGGCAGGCTCATGTCGTCGACGTCGGGCTGCGCGCGTGAAGCATGCTCCAGGTGCACGGCCAGGGCACACCATTTCAACTGTCGCCGTTTGACGCCGGCATTGCCCAGGCGTGCTGCCAGCTCGCGGTCTTCCGCGCCGTAGCCCTCCATGCGCTCGTCGAAACCATTGACGCGCAGCAGGTCATCGCGCCAGAAACTCATGTTGCAGCTCATCACGCGCCCGCCATTACGCCCCTTCGCCTTCCATCGCGCCAACGCGGGTTGATGAAAGGCGTACAGGCGCCGCATGCCATCGAACACGTGGAAATCAGCGCGCGACCAAGGGGCAAATACCGGCCGGCCACCGGCAAGCAATCGCCCGGTCTCTTCCGCGGTCGACTTGATTCGACCGCCCTGCAAGAAGTATCCGCGCTCGGCCAGCATCAGGTGATCGGCCACGAAATCCCGGTGCAGTACCATATCGCCGTCGATCAGGATGATGTACTCACCCGTCGCCGCGGCAAAACCACGGTTACGTGCACGCGCGGCGCGAAACCCTTTGTCTTCCTGCCATACGTGGCGCAACGGCACGGGAAAACCAGCGGCAAACGACGCCACGCAGGCAGCGGTGGCTTCCGTGGAGCCATCATCGGCAACGATCACTTCGTCGGGCAGTCGGCGCTGCGCGGCGATGCTTTGCAACACCAGGCGCAAGGCTTCTGGCCAGTTGTACGTCAGCACGACAAGGCTGGTTTTCATACGTTACTTCTGTTTGCTGCGCGCACCGCGCGACAGGATCGCCAGCGCGCGCTCCAGGCGCTTCCACCACACAGCCGGGCCACGCATGGCGATATCGGCGTACATGCAGGCCTCTTTCCAAGTGGGCGCGCTGCGCGACTTGAACTCATGCTTGGCCAGATCCAGCGCGTGGATATCCAGGTTCATGCGTTGCGCGTAGAAATTGATCAGGCTACGCGAACGAAACTGCGCGAGGAATTCACGCGCTTTCTTCTGATCGTGCCACCATCCATTGCGCCCATGAATGCGATAGTGGACTTGCCCTGTCGGCAGGAAATATTTCTTCGCACCCAGCACACTAGCCCCGAAGACCAGACAGTTGTCGGCCGAAATACGCCATTGCGCGACAAATTCCGGCGGCAGGTCCAGCACCCGCTCAGCCAGGCGTCGACGCAGGGCCAGCGCCGACGTCGGCGCGCCATACCAATGCGCGCGCACCCAGGTGCCAAGCACCGTATAGCCCAGGTCCATCGGTTCGGTCGCATACCCCTGCCGGCCCGATTCATTGCCGATCAGTTGCACGTCGGAGAAGACGAAATCGATATCGCCGCGCGCCGCAAACACCTCGGCCAATGACCTGAGGTAATCTGCGCCCCAACGATCATCGGCATCGAGAAAGCACACCACATCACCGGAGGCCTGCGCCAGGCCACGCTGGAATGCCGTCAACTGCCCACCATTGGGACCGGTCACCAGGTTCACGCGCCCATCGCCGCCATAGCGCTCCCGCAGCAGCTCCAGCGACCCGTCCGTCGAGCCATCATCGACGACGATGACTTCCATCGGCAGATGGCCTTGCGCCAGCGCGCTGTCCACGGCCTCGACCACGAATTCGCGGTAGTTGTAATTGGTGACGACGACCGAGAATGTCAGGCCAGTCATGTCACTTGCCCAACAATCGCCGGAAATAGGCGATCGTCTCGCGCAAGCCGTCGTCCACGTGTACTTGCGGCTCCCACCCCAGCTTTTCCTTGGCCAGGGAGATATCCGGCTGGCGTTGGCGCGGGTCATCCTGTGGCAGTGGCTTGAACACCAGCTTTGAACTGCCTCCGACCATGCCGATGATCTTCTCGGCCAGCTCGCGGATGGTGTGTTCGTGCGGATTGCCGATATTCACCGGCCCGGTGAAGTCCGGGCCTGTTTCCATCGTACGCACCATGGCTTCGATCAGGTCGTCGACGTAGCAGAAACTGCGCGTCTGCTGACCATCGCCATAGATGGTGATGTCTTCGCCACGCAGTGCCTGCACGATGAAATTACTCACCACGCGCCCATCATTGGGATGCATGCGCGGGCCGTAGGTATTGAAGATGCGCACCACTTTGACATCCAGCGCGTGCTGGCGGTGATAGTCGAAGAACAGCGTCTCGGCACAGCGCTTGCCTTCGTCGTAGCAGCTTCGGATACCGATCGGGTTCACACGGCCCCAGTATTCCTCACGCTGCGGATGGACTTCCGGGTCACCATACACTTCGCTGGTCGATGCTTGCAGGATGCGCGCACGCAAGCGCTTGGCCAGACCGAGCATGTTGATCGCGCCATGCACGCTGGTCTTGGTGGTCTGCACCGGATCATGCTGGTAATGCACCGGCGAAGCCGGGCAGGCCAGGTTGAAGATGCGGTCCACTTCCACGTAAAGCGGAAAGGTGACGTCATGGCGCATCAACTCGAAATACCGGTGATCGAGCAGGTGCAGGATGTTCTGCTTGCTGCCGGTGTAGAAATTGTCCAGGCACAACACGTCATGACCGTCGCGGATCAGCCTGTCGCAAAGATGCGATCCCAGAAAACCCGCACCGCCCGTCACCAACACTCTGCTCATTCACCGTCCCCTACGAACCCGTGGATCGCACGGGCGGGCTAAAAACTTGGTTATCGGTGAATCATACAGTCAGTTACGCGTGACTTAAAAAGCTGGGTCAGCGGGTTTCGACAGTAATGTCCAACGCGAGCCGCCCGGCGCGCTCGCGAATCCCCAGCGCAATGGCCAGCGAGAATGGCAGCCAGATCAGGATCCAGCCGGGGCGAGGGCTGTCCAGCAGCTGCGGCATGTCCAGTTGCAGCACGATCGAGGCATACAGCCACAACCCGAGCAGGATGCGTCCACGCATGCTGTCACGATGGCGCCAGCCCTGCCAGCCGACCATCAACCACATCATTACAGTCAGCAGCAGACCGGGGATGCCCAGCTCCATGGTCACCTGGGTCAGCAAATTGTGCGTGTGGGTATAGGCCACCCCGCCCACCAGTAGCGCGATCGGTGCGCCCTGCCCCTGGCCCAGCCACGGGTGGCTGTAAATCTGGTGCATGGACTGCATGAAGAGCTCGGGGCGCCAGGACATGCCGCGCTCGGTCAACAGATGCATCGGAAGGGCGATGGCCGTGGCAAGCAGCATCACTGCCATGGCCATCGCCCAGGGCTTCCAGCCGATGCCATGCCATAGCGGCGCCAGGGCCAGGCAGACGCCAAGCGCCAGCCATACGCCGCGCGTCTGCGTCAGCGCCACGAAAGTCAGCAACAGCACGATGCTGCCCCATCGCAGCAGCGCCATGCGGCGCGTGCGCAGGCGCAGTTGGGTCATCCAGATGGCGACAGCCCCCATCAAGGCCGCGGCATAGTTGGTGGTAGCAATGATGCCCTCGCCAGCAATGCGATCGGACGTATCGGGGTGAAAGGCAAATAGAAGGCAGTAAAACGCAGCGCAGGCCGCTACGCCCATACCACCGATGAACAGCAGCATGCCGACGTAGTCCTCGCCATCGGCATCCCATAATTGCCACGCCAGGATGAAGGTCATGACGCTGAGCAGGCGGCCCAACTCGTCACCAGGCCGCCTTAGATGCGCCCACACCAAAGACAAGGTCGCCCAGGCGAGCAGCGCCAGAAACACACGAAACTGTGGCAGCGACCAGAGCTCGCGCCAAAGCCTGCCACGCTGGGCGAACGCCAGGCACAAGGCCGGCAGGTACATCAGCAACACCAGGATCGCTTGGTAGGTCTTGCTCGGGTTGAACGAAATGCTCGATGGCATGACCACCATGCCCCAGAGCATCCAGAGGATGCCCACGCCCAGCACGTAGCGCCATGTCTCGCGCTGCCCGACCGAGGCCTGCCACAGGGCCAGCACCGCCGAGCGTCGCGACAATGACTTGCCGACCGAGGCCTCCAGCAATCCGCCCTGGCTTCCCTGCGGCAACAGCACCCGTTCGCTCATTCGTGCACCACATCCTGGCATCCGGCACCGGCCGGACATTGTTTCATTTATTGGGGACCAACTTGCGTGGATACTGCGGGAAGCCACCTGAAAATCAGCCGACCGCGCTACCCTTGTCGGTTGATTGAACGCGCCACATCACCATTCGGCATACCTGCGGATAGAATTCACAGCATGCTCACGCTCCCCATCACACTCGTCGTCATCACGCACAACGAGGCCGAAAACATCGCACGCTGCCTGGACAGCGTGCCGTTCGCCGCTGAAAAGCTGGTCGTCGACAGCGGCAGCGAGGACGATACCGTGGCCGTGGCACAGGCCCATGGCGCACGCGTGGTGCATCAGGCATGGCTGGGCTTTGGCCCGCAGCGCAACTTTGCCTCTACCCAGTGCAGCCACGACTGGATCCTGGCACTGGATGCCGACGAGTACCTCTCACCAGAGCTGGCTGCCGAGCTGGTCGAGCAATGGCCGGCGCTGATGGCTGGCCAGGCACCCGCCGTGGTGCTACGCCGCAGCACCATCTACATGGGTCGCCCGATGCGCTGGTATCGGCCTGCCATGGGCGAAAAAATGGCACGCCTGTATCACCGTGGACGCGCGCGCTGGGCTGACGTGCGGGTCCATGAATCGCTGCGCTATGAAGGCCAGGCCCCGATACTGAAGGCACCTTTCAACCACGCCAACAACCCCACTCTGGTGCATAAGCAGCTCAAGGTGTTGCGTTATTCCGAGCTCAAGTGCCTGGACTGGCTGGACAAGGGCAAGCCCGTGCGCATGTGGCAGGCCCCATTCGTATTCTTCCTCGCCTTCGTCAAGGACTACTGGCTGCGCCTGGCGTTTCTCGATGGCTGGCGCGGTTTCATGATCGCGCAGACGGCGGCCAGCTACGCGCTGTACAAACGCATGCGTTACTACGAAATGCGCCACAATCCCGATTCGGTCACGCTTGCCCGTACTGCCCTCACCCGCCACAAGATCGATCGCTGAGCCATGCCCGACACCAAGAAGCACTACCTCCTCTACGGTTCGGAGCGTTACGCGCTGGCCATCTTGCGCCCGATACAAGAGGCCATTCGCGCACGCGGACACGACGCGGCCTGGTTCTTCGACGGCCCTGGCGCAGAAGACCTGGTCGACGGCGAACGATTGCTCACCGTCGATGAAGTTCGCGCGTGGAAGCCCATCGCCTGCATTACTTCATCCAATCACTTGCCGCACTTCTTTCCCGGCGTCAAGGTGGAAACTTTCCACGGCTTCGATGCCGGCAAGCCCAGGCACATCTATATCCGCGGTTTCTTCGATCTGTATTGCACCACGGGGCCGCGCGATACCGCGCAATTCCAGGCATTGGCCGACGAGCTGGGGCATTTCAGCGTGATCGAAACCGGCTGGCCCAAGCTCGATCCCTTCATGAAGGAAATCGCCGGCGACCTGCCCCCCGTGCGCAAACCGCCGGTGATCCTGTATCACTCCACATTCTCGCCCTCCTGGAGCGCAGCCGAAACGCTATACGAAGAGGTCAAGCGACTGTCGCGCGATGGCCGCTGGCACTGGATAGTCACCTTCCATCCCAAGATGAACGCGCAAACGCGCGAGAAATACCTGGCGCTACAAAACGATTACCTGACCTTCGCCGAGAACGACAACATCCTCGATCTGTTTCCCCAGGTCGACATGATGTGCTCGGATACCTCCTCGGCGCTGAGCGAATTCCTGTTGACCGGCAAACCCGTGGTGACGTTCAAGAACCGGCGACCAGGGCCGCAGCTTATCGACATCGATGATCCGGCCCAGTTCGAACCGGCCATTGAGCGCGCCTTGTCACGCCCGCCGGAACTGATGCAGGCCATCGCCGATTTCAGCAACGCCATCCACCCGTACCGCGACGGACATTCGAGCGAGCGGGTGCTGGACGCCATCGACACCTTCATCGCGCGCGGCGGCCGCAACCGCAAGCGCAAGCCGGGGAACTGGTGGCGCAAGTTCAAGCTGCGCAAGCGGATCGGGTATTGGGGACGAGCGAGCTACTGAATATCGCAGGCGCAAGGGCAAGCGGCGAGGACGAATGCCCGCACGCGCCCGAATACGTTGCATGTCGTTTCGTGGGGCCTGACGCCCCGCTCCTTAAAGGCCGCCTGGCGACCGGCCTGACCGGCTCTCCAACCCTAACCCCAGCCAAACCGCGGCGGCTAAAAAGCCTGCCAAGTCATTGATTCGTCCACTCAACCTGTACGCAGACTCGCGCGTTGCAGGTATAACCGAATTCCCTGGGGTTAAAATCCCGTCATCTCCTGGAAGAGTCGACCCGTGTCATCAAGCGCATACAGCCGTACCGAACACCTCAGAGCCCTCTGGCCCTGGCTGCCGCTATGGATCGTCGTCGCGCTGATAGCCATGTTTTCCCATGGCCCGATGCCACTGTATTCCACGCGCACCCTGGCCGTAGCTTGGGAAATGTGGAGCCAGCATCACTGGTTGGTGCCGCATATCAACGGCGAGCCCTATAGCGAGAAGGTGCCGCTGCTGTTCTGGATGATCCACGCCGGCTGGTTCGTGTTTGGCGTCAACGATGTCTGGCCGCGCGTATTGGAGGTAGCTTTCGGCGCTTTCGAGCTGATGCTGCTGGCCACCCTGGCACGCCGCCTGTTTCCCTCGCGCGCCTGGGTCGCACGCGCCGCGCCATGGATGCTGATGGCGCTCAGCTATGCGTTTCTGTTCGGCTTGCAGATCATGTATGACGTGCTGCTGGCTGTCTGGGCGTTGGCCGCGCTGGTGTGTCTGGTGCCCAAGCCCGGCCGCGATGAGCCGCGCTGGCTGTTGTTCGGCGTGTGCATCGGCCTGGGCCTGCTGACCAAGGGCCCGGTGATGCTGGTGCACGTGGTATTCCCCTGGTTGCTCGGCCCCCTGTGGAACGACTGGGCGGCACAGCATCGTGGCCGCTGGTACGGCCGCGGCGTGCTGGCCGTCGTGCTGGGACTGGCCATCCTGCTGGCCTGGGCCCTGCCTGCCGGCTTCAGCGGCGGCGAGGCCTATCGCCAGCGACTATTTTTCACCCAGACCGCCGGGCGCGTGGTCAACGGCCTGCAACATGCCGAACCGCTACAAAGCCATGCACGACCGCTGTGGTGGTACCTGATGTGGATCCCGGTGCTCACCTTCCCGCTGGCCGCATGGCCGCGCACAGTGGTCGCGTTGTGCATGCTGCGCAAGCCGCTGGAATCGGGCCTGCGCTTCGCGCTGTGCTGGCTGATACCCACGTTCATCGTATTCTCGCTGATCAGCGGCAAGCAGCTGTATTACCCGCTACCCGAGTTTGCCTGCGTGGCGCTGCTGTTGGCCGGCGCCATCGCGGTGCTGCGCGAGAAGCATCCCAATCTTGCCAATCATGCGTGGCTGGGCACCTGGATACTCGGCGTGGGCGGTATCGCGCTGGCCATCTTCCTGTTCGTGCTACCCAATCTGGTGAATGGCAATCACCTGCACGGCGAATGGTTCGATGGCGCAGCTTCACACAGCCGCGCCTTCAGCATCGTCTTCGTCCTGCTGGGCGCCTTGCTGCTGGTACGTGGCCGTGGCGAAACACGTCGCATGGCCATCGCCGGCCTGATCGGCACGCTGGCACTGAATTCGTTGTTCACCCTGACGCTTTGGCCCAAGTACGATCTCAACCCGACCGCGCGCCTGCTCGCCGCCGCTGATGCCGACCATCGCGACGTGGCCTACCTGGGCAATTACGAAGGCCAGTTCAACTTCGCCGCGCGCCTGACCCGGCCGATCCACGAGTTGCGCGACGACCAGGACGTGCAGGCCTTCGCCGCCGCACACCCCAACGGCCTGATTCTGACGCCGGCAAACCATCTCGACGCCGATGCGCTGCGCTACCCGATCATGGCCCAACCATTCCGCTCGTCATGGTTGATCGCGTGGCCGGCTACCTCCCTGGCGCTGTTGCGGGCGGGCCAGGTTCCGCCGGAGCCGACCCAGCCCACGCGAATCTACCAAGCCACCGACTGGCGCAACCGCAATCTGCCGTGAACGAAGCGCTGATCGCCAATCTGCGCCATCAATGCGGCGGCCCACGCGACGGCGCCCTGTTGCGCTTCGCGCTGGGCAATGCATTGCTCGGCGCTGGCGACCCGGCCGGTGCCGCCGAAGAACTGCGCCGCGCCGTGACGTTCGACCCTCACTACACCGCCGCCTGGAAGCTCCTGGGCAAAGCGGCCCTCGCCCTCGACGACGCCCCCACCGCCCGCGACGCCTGGCAACGCGGCATCACCGCCGCTGCCAAACACGGCGACAAGCAGGCGGAGAAGGAGATGGCTGTTTTCCTGCGTAGACTCGGTAACGGGTGAAATCGCTCGCTGCGCGAGCTGTAAAGACGCGCCTGCGGCCGCTGTTAAAGGTAAAGCGTAAAAGCCGTCGCCGCTCTGCCCTCTTCACTGGTTGCGCAGCAACCGACTTCGCAGGTCGCAAAGCAACCGGCCTCCCTCAATAAGGACTCGGTCGGTCGCTGCGTGTGTATCGCTTGTAATGCCATTGATACTGCGTGAATGCCAGTTCCACGCATTGCTCGACGCCACGATTGAGCGCGGTGCAGGCGGTGGCCAGGTCATCGTCGGCCAAGCCTTCGGGCGCGGGAATCAGGTGTATGCGAAAACCTTCGCCGCGTGGCAGGCGCTCGGCAAAGGCGAACAGCACGGTGGCGCCGGTGCGCGCGGCAAGGCGCGGCAGTAGCACCATGGTTTCCGCATCGCGACCGAAGAAGGGCGCGAGCTGTCCCTCGCCCGAGCGCGGCTTCTGGTCGGGCAGGATACCCACCGTGCCACCAGCGGCCAGTCGCTTGTAGAGTGTGCGCACTCCAGCGCCCTCGGCACGCACCTGCTCAGGCGCCAGTGCACCGCGCGCCTTGCGCAGCAAGGCTTCGACAGCGGCGATACGTGGCGGGCGATACAGGATCGCCATGGTCGTCTTGCGGCACAGCCAGTAGTTGAGCAACTCCCAGCAACCCAGGTGCGGTGCGGCGATGATCACGCCCTTGCCCGCAGCCAGGGCTTCATCGAACAACGCCTCGCCACGCACCTCACGCACCAGCGCCAGGGCGCGCATGGCATCACTACCCCAGATCTTGGCGATCTCGGTAATCGACCTGCCACTGTCGATCATCACCTCGCGCAACAACGCCGCCTGCGCCTGCGCACCCAGGTCGGGCCGCACGATGCGCAAATTGGTCGCCGTATGCCGCACCGACCGCGCCTGCCGCCACAGCGACACTTTGCCGATCCATCCACCCATCGCATGCAGGGCACGCAAGGGCAACAGACCGAACAGGCGAAGAAGCAGGTAAAGCAGGTAGATGTCGGGGCGCATTAGGGGGTAGGCCGGCCGCTGCGCGGCCTGTGAGGGGTGAGGAGTGAGGCGCAAAAGCGAGATGGTACGCGACGTGACGAGTTGGGGGTGAGGCATGAAGGGCTATAAAGTAAAAACAGAAGCCACATATCCGCGTAACTCTGCCCCCTTACTCCTCACAGGCCGTGCAACGGCCGGCCTCACTCCTGACGCAAAATGATCTCCCTCATCCAACGTGTCCAATCCGCCCGCGTCGATGTCGCCGGGCAAACCGTCGGGGCCATCGGGCCTGGCCTGCTGGCCCTCGTGGGGGTGCAACCCGGTGATGGCGAGCCGCAGGTTCGGCGCATGCTTGAGCGCCTGCTTGGGTACCGCGTCTTTGGCGACGACCAGGGTCGGATGAACCGCAGCCTGACCGATACCGGCGGCGGGCTGCTGCTGGTCAGCCAATTCACCCTGGCCGCCGACACCCGCTCGGGCATGCGGCCGAGTTTTACGTCGGCCGCCGCCCCCGAGCAGGGTAGGAAATGGTTCGATCGACTGGTCGAACTGGCGCGCGCGGCGCACCCGGGGGTGGAAATCGGGCAGTTCGGTGCCCATATGGAAGTGCACCTGGTCAATGATGGACCGGTCACTTTCTGGCTCGAAGTTCCCTGAATCGCGCCGGGTAGCCATACGGCCCTCAAAACATCCCACGGTTTCGCCGATATCACTCGCAAGCGCTTGTTTGGCGCGATTTTTGCGTGTTCCGGTCGCGCGAACTTTTCCTTGAAAACTGGTCAAAAAAGCGCCACATCGGTATACTGATCGGTTCCTGCATACGCGGCGGTAGGTATGAATAGTAAAGCTCCTGAGCAACAGTCCGAAATTAAAGCACTGATCTCCAAGGGTCTGGAGCAGGGCTATCTGACTTACGCCGAGATCAACGATCACCTGCCCGACGACGTCGTCGATCCGGAGCAGATCGAAGACATCATGGCGGTGCTCAAGGGCGTCGGCATCGAGGTGCATGACGCCGCTCCGGACTCCGATCCGCTGGCCGAGAACAGCGGTGGCGGCACCGACGACGAAGCCGCGGCCGAAGAAGCCGTGGCCCTGCTGTCGGCTGTCGATTCCGAAGTGGGTCGCACCACCGATCCGGTCCGCATGTACATGCGTGAGATGGGCACCGTCGAACTGCTGACCCGCGAGGGCGAAATCGCCATCGCCAAGCGCATCGAGGAAGGCCTCAGCCAGGTGCAGACCGCGCTGGCCAGCTTCCCGCTGACCATCCAGCTGCTGCTTGAGGAATACGACCAGCATCTGGACGGCAAGCGCCGCCTGAGCGAAATCCTTGCCGGCTTCGCCGACCTGGAAGAAGCCGCCGACGCCGCCCAGGCTGCCCTGGCCGAAGAAGTCTCCGACGCCGACGTCGAGTCCGACGACGACGAAGAAGAATCCGGCGACGGCAGCAGTGACGAGGACGAGGGCCCGAGCGGTCCGGATCCGGAAGAGGTCAAGCGCCGCATGGAGTTGCTGCGCGACTTCTACGGCAAGTTTCAGAAGGCCGCGCCCAAGACCACGGACCTGGGCGACAAGAAGGTCGCCAAGCTGCGCCAGGAAATGGCCGAGGAATTCCTCAAGCTCAAGCTGCCTTCGGCATTGATCGACAGTTTTGTGCGCAAGCTGCGCGAAGTGGTCGGCGACATCCGCCACCACGAGCGCGCGCTGATGGATATCTTCGTCAAGCAGGTGAAGATGCCCAAGGCCGAGTTCATCAAGACCTTCCCCAGCAACGAGGGCAACCTCGAATGGGCGAACGAACTGGGACGCAAGCGCCAGAAGTGGTCGCCGAACATCAAGAACTTCAAGGACGCCATCGATGCCGAGCAGGAAAAACTCGGCGCCATCGAGCGCCAGTTGTTCCTGCCGCTGACCGACATCAAGGAAATCAACCGCACCATGTCGGTGGGTGAGGCCAAGGCTCGCCGCGCCAAGAAGGAAATGGTCGAGGCCAACCTGCGCCTGGTCATCTCCATCGCCAAGAAGTACACCAACCGCGGCCTGCAATTCCTCGACCTGATCCAGGAAGGCAACATCGGCCTGATGAAGGCGGTGGACAAGTTCGAATATCGCCGTGGCTACAAGTTCTCCACGTACGCCACATGGTGGATTCGCCAGGCCATCACCCGCTCGATCGCCGACCAGGCGCGCACCATCCGTATCCCGGTGCACATGATCGAGACGATCAACAAGTTGAACCGCATTTCCCGCCAGATGCTGCAGCAGTTCGGCCGCGAGCCGACGCCGGAAGAACTGGCCAAGGAAATGGAAATGCCCGAGGACAAGATCCGCAAGGTGTTGAAGATCGCCAAAGAGCCGATCTCGATGGAAACCCCGATCGGCGACGATGAAGATTCGCACTTGGGCGACTTCATCGAGGACACCAACGCGTCCTCGCCGGTCGAGTCGGCCACCGAAACCGGCTTGATGGAAACCGTGCGCGACGTGCTTGCCGGCCTTACCCCGCGAGAGGCCAAGGTGCTGCGCATGCGCTTCGGCATCGACATGAACACCGATCACACGCTGGAAGAAGTCGGCAAGCAGTTCGACGTCACCCGCGAGCGCATCCGTCAGATCGAAGCCAAGGCCCTGCGCAAGCTGCGTCACCCGAGCCGTTCGGAGCAACTGCGCTCGTTCCTGGACATCGACTGAGCCGTTGCGGTCAGCCAGACAAGAAAAACCCGCTTCGGCGGGTTTTTTCTTGTCTGCGCCATCTCGACATGTATTCTGCAAGATCCAGGAGATGACCACCCATGACTGAGCTTTCGGTTAACCATCGCGAACGCATAGACTCCGGATTGGGTTTTGTGTGGGACAAGCTCCCAACTGCTGCGCACACGGCGGCGGACATCCCGCCCGGTGCAACCGACGTGGTCTTGCTACGTATCAAGCGTTCGCATAAAGGCATCGCCGGACAACCGCAAATCCGCCGCCTCTGGGCGCATAACGTCGACCAGGCCTATCTGGACGAAATCACGCCATTGCGCGACCTGGAGTCGCTCTACATGACACGCGTGACCGCCACCGACCTTTCGGCATTACGGGACATGCCAAAGCTCCAATCGCTTAGTGTCATCGACGCCACCAAACTCACCACGCTCGATTGGCTACCCCGGACGCCGACACTGCGTGCGCTCGCCCTCGAAAACCTTAAACGCATCGAAAGCGTTGACGCCCTATCCAGCCTGCCCCAACTGCGCGCCGTGGCGATTGAAGGCAGCATGTGGACGCCGATGCGTATTGCCTCTCTGCAACCGTTGGCAGCCCTGCACGCCCTGGAATACGTGTTCCTGACCAACCTGCGCGTGGCCGACAAGTCACTCGAACCGTTGCACGGCCTGAAACAGCTGAAAGCCCTGCACTGTGCTGATTTCTACAACGCCGCTCAATTCCGCAAGCTGGCATTGGCGCAACCGCGCCTGCGCTGCGACTGGTTCAACAAGTACCCGGCGGCATGATCACACGCGCTCCATGCATGGGCCACTGCGCCCATGTCGCCACGCTCCTTGGAGCGGACAGATAGTCTGCCTGAGTGTTTCCCTGGTTCGGCCGTACTTATGTGATCTCATGCGCCCCAAGAAAAAGCCCCGCCGAAGCGGGGCTTAGTTGCTCCCTGCAAACCATCCCTGGCATGCCACCTCCTCACCGGATCGACACCGCCCTCCTGGCGGTATCGGGCCATCCCTGGCCGCAGCACCCGGTTACACGCGCACTTATCCCTGTTGCAGCGCGCGTGACGACTCATCGGGCAAGCTGGCGTCAGCCTTCTCCGCCAACAGTGAGCTGGCCAACTGGATCAGCGACGACAGTCCACCGGTGTTGCCGGCATCGCCGCTGCCCAGCGCGATCTTCGGCACGATGGCGATATGGCCGTCCCTGATAGCTTCGGCGAACTGTGCGCCCAGGGTATTGATCAGTTGCAGGCGCGCACCTTCGCCGGTCAACGCCTTGGACTTGGCGTGAATAGCCTCCGCCTCGGCCTTACCCACCGCAGCAATCGCACTGGCGCGGCCATCGCCTTCGGCAGTCAGGCGACGACGTTCGGCATCGGCATCGATACCAATGACCTCGGCTCGCTTGTTGGCCTCCACCACCGATGCCTCACCCACGTTCTTCTTGATCTCGATATGGATCACCGAATTGGTCAGCTCGGCCTGGATGTCAGTCTTGGCGCGCGCCTCACGCAGCGAGCGCTCCTTCACCGTCGACTGCTCCTGCAACTCGAACGTCGCCACCTGCTCCAGTGCCACCTGGCGATCACGCAGCTGATTGAGGATCGCATCGATGCGCGCGCCAGAGGCATTTCCGGTGCTGCCATGCGGCGTACCGATCAGCACTTCCTGAAGCTCCAGGTTATAGGCTGCAAAGCGCGTCATCATTTCCACGCCAGCGACCTTCTGCACGTCCGCGCGATCCTGGATCAACTGGATCAACGTCTTGGTCTGGCCGATGTTCTTGAAATACGCACTCACCATCGGGTCCAGCGTCTGGTCCACCAGGCGCTTGATGTCACCGAAGCGCTGCACCACCAACGGTGCCTTGCGATAGTCGATATGCACCACCACCGACAACGGCAGCAACGGCTCGAAGGCGTCCTTGGTGATCAACGACACTTCCGACAGGTTTTCGTCGAATTTGTGATTGTTGGTGACTTCCGGCGTCCATTTCAAAATGAAATTGGTCGTCGGCACCAGTTGGATCTTGCCCGCATAGGTGTTGAAGGCATACTTGCCCGGCAGCAACGGCTCTTTCCACACGCCACGGCATTCGTTGTCCACCAGTTCGCCATGCGAATAGCCCTCGCCCGAGCGATCCATGCCCTGCTTGCCGATATAGGAAACCACTACACCCACAAAGCCCACCGGCACCACGGTCTTGGGAATGAAATCCACCGTGGCAAACAAGCGGTTGATGTAATACGTGCCTTCCACCAGCACCTGGTGCTGGCGACCACGACTACCGCCGGCGCGCAGGAAGGCATCGATGTTCTGGAAATTGTTATGGAAGGTCAGGCGATTGGCGGCATCCTGACCCACGCGCGGGGCGACGATTTCATCGGCAGGCAGCACCGGGCCATCGTGCACGGTGACCACACCGAGCATGTCATTGACGGCATCTTCCGTGGCAGCTTTTGGATGGCCACCCACGATGACCACGGGCGAGAAGCCACCGCGATCACGCAGCACGTTGCCCATCTGATCGATGGTGCCACGCTCCTCCTCCGATAGCAGCAAGCCATGCACCCGCGTAGCCGTGATGATGGCGAACTGCGCCACGTTGATGGCATACGTACCTTCGCGCAGGATGGCACGCTGCGGGCCCTTCTGGCCGTGCGCCTTCAGAAACGCGGCGGCATCTTCGATACCTGGCTCCACATTGCGACCCAAGGCCTGACCATCGATCAGGTCTTCGCCGTCGCGCGCAAAGATGTAGCCAATTTCGCCTTGCGGGATGGTCACCAGTTCCACCTTGTGCACCCGATACTGAAAAGGCGCGAAGTAGTGCAAGCCGCCACGCAGCACACGCGGCTGATAACCCACCTCCGCGTTCAGCGCGATCAATCCACGCACCAGCGACGGTGCGCCCCACAGGCGTTCGACCACACCCACGCGGTCATTGGGTATGTAGACAATGACGTTGGATATGAAAACCAGCACGATCAACACAACAACGGCAGCAGCGATTGCAATGAGCCAGGTCATGGCTGAATGTCCTTGTGTAATGAGCCCCGGCCTCGCCGGGAGAGCTCGAAAAATCGGCCGCTGCCAGCAACTGGCAAAGCGACCCCTAGCCACCCGGTGCGCGGGCAGCCCTCGATGGATAAACCGGAAAACCCCTTGGAATGGGCGACTAACGCATGGCACCAGGCGCCGCGCAGACACACGGTTGACGTAGACGATGCATGGCAATTTTCCCTATCGGATAAGACCGGAGAGTTCGTTGACCGTATCGATGGCGTTGCGCCCCATCACGTCGAGCTCCTCGACGATATTGGCCAGTGGCGCATGCGCGGAAATCTGTCCAAACAGAATGTAGTGATCGCCAACCAGACCCACGTTGGATAACGGCAGGCGCGGCCCCAGGCGCAGGCAGGCCTCATTGAAACGAGCCGGATCGATAACCGAGGCCACATCGCACAAGGCCACGGCCATGAAGATCTCATGCTCGCTCACAACCAGTTGCACGGGCTGGTCACCGTAGTGCGCCAGCGCCAGTTCCACGGCGGGCGGCGCATCGTGCATGCGGATATCGACCAGATGCGGCCGTGTGGCCGCGTACTCGCGCAAGGCATCGAACAAGCCTTGCGTGCTCCATTTGTCGTTCATGTCGGCGAGGTCCATGCCCTCGATCAACCGTTCGGTGCGCACGTTGCGGTGACTACGCAGAAACTCCCTGACCAACGCCTGTTCGCTCGAAGTCATGTAGATCCGCGGAATCGTCATGCCCATCCGCGTCATGCGTTCACGAAACGCCTTCTGGCGTTGCGCTCCCGTGCTGACTGCCTGTTTGGATGACATGGCTTTGCCGGCGCTCCCTGACGCTACGCGTTACGCGTAACGGAATGGATGCGTACGATACGCCGGTCAGGGCTGCTACACAATCACACTGCTGCGGCGCGGCGCAATTTAATAAATAACAATATTAATCAGCAACTTACGTATTGAGTTTAGCGCAACTCAGCCGCTCGGCACGGAGGCCATCCCGGGACAACCTGGTGTAAAGGCCTTGTCTTGGCTGGCTGGCCTTCCCTGCTTCCGCATTCTTCCGGCAGGCCGCCTTCAATTCGCCATCTGGCAACCCGTATCAGCCACATCGCAGGACCACACTGCCAGCCAAGGAGACTTCGATGAAATCCTGGTTGATCTGTGTCGCGACGCTGTTGCTGCTTCCCTTGCTGGCATTGGCCGCGTACGACGTATGCGTATTCCAGCCAGCCCGCCTGGACATGCGCATCGCCATAGCGCATGCACCGGCAGCAGACCGCGTCCCCTCACCAGGCTTCGCTGCCCAATTGCAAATGCAGACTCCGGACCTGGTTCCCTACTCCACGCGCTTGCTGATGCGGCAAGTCGATTTCTCGACATCCCGCTACTGGGGGCTGCACTATTTTCTATGGTCCCAGCTCAACGCGCTGCACCTGTCCGATGACGAGCGTCTGGCCATCATCGCAAGCCAAGGGTTCCCGGCACCGTATGGCCCGGATCTCGTGCACGCCTCGCAATGCGCCTTCGGGGAACAACCCGATCAGCTCGACAGCTCCGACATGACCGCCCTGGTGTGGCTCATTCGCGATGGCGCGCGCCAGAAGACCTGTCCGCACGCATAAATCCGGGACATTCCCCGAGAACACCCGCCCCATGCCACGGCTTGACGACATGAAGATCGACGGTCGCCTGGACCAGTACCGTCAAGGGCGGTGCGCCAGGGGCTTCTCGACGAAGCTGAGGACAGGGATCGACGAAGAGCATCGATGCCCTGGCTTCTATCGGCACTTCGCAAAAAGAAAGGGCCCGCCGAGGCGAGCCCTTTCCAACCATCAGCGGTGGTGAACCACCCGGTGATGCACCGGCCGGCGATGATGCACCGGGTGACGGTGGTGTACCGGATGATGCACGCGATGGTGCACCGGGTGATGCACAGGATGGTGAACCGGCTGCGCCATGACCGGCGAAGCCATCAGGCCCATGCCAAGCACCAGACCCATACCCAACAGCAAACGCTTCATGGCCCCTCCTCAACGTATCGACCGGAATGTGGGCGAAGCTTACTGCACGCGCACGTCGCCGCAACGCCAAGGAAAAAAGAAATTTTCCGACCCGTCCGAACGGTCGCCGTCAGCCCATGTCGTAGAAGAACTGTTCCGAGATCACCTTGTCATCCTTGACGTGGTACACACAGATCTCGGTCATCAACTGCCGTCCGTGTTGCTTCATGGTCACATCCAAGGTCATGGTGATGCTGAACCATTGGCCCGCCACCAGCGGATCGCTGACCTCAATGCGATGCAGGTCATCCACGGCATCCTGGAACGCCTGCCCCTTCTTCAGGATGGCATCGAGCCCCTTCACGCTCCCCAGCGCGCCCGGCTGCGCGCCTGGCGGCTCCAGGCTCTCGGCATCCTGGGCATACAACTCCCGTTGCGCCGCCTCGAACTGTCCCGCCCGACACAACTCCACCAGGCGCCTCGCCACCGACTCGATACTCATGGAAGCCACTCCACAGGAAGGAACCACCAGCCTACGCCCCCAAGCCCCACACCGCGACCCACCCCACCACTCTCGACGCCCCACCGCCCAGCGGCTAAAATTCGACGTTCCCAGCCGCGCAATGCGGCACCGCACGACGCGGGCCTATAGCTCAACGGTTAGAGCAGGGGACTCATAATCCCTTGGTTCCAGGTTCGAATCCTGGTGGGCCCACCACACAACAGTCCAAAGATGTCCGTGTTCTCTAAACCAAAAAGTGGCCAATTTGGCCAAGTTCTTGTTTATGGAAAGCATAAGTTGGCCGGCTTTGGCCGCAGTTAGGCAGGGCAGGGCCTCGTAGGCCATTTAGTCCTTTGGGGCTGCAACGACCCGATCGCGTGCCGAGACGCGCGCGACGGCGGACTGACTGAATGACTTAAGGTGACGGCAGATGGCTCATTGGCCGACCTAGTCGCAAAGGAAGCGCACCCTGTCGCGGACGGTGTGCACGGGCGCTTCGGCCTCAGCAACTATCGTTCTGATAAACGGTTTGCGAGGATATGAGCCATCCATCCTGGTGCGATCAAGCACCAACTGGTCGATCTGTGCCTGCTTCTGAGTACACCGTTGCTTCACGTCGTTTGCGCGCAGTTGGTGAAGCTGACGAACGAGGTTGTCTAAACATGCCGGCCGTGCGTGAGGGTGCATATCAGCCTGCGTGGCCAAGGCCTCGTGTGTTGGATAAGGAGGCCCTCTTTGAAGGGCTTCTTCCAGCAACTGCCGGTATCTGCCCAGGCGCTCCTGACCGATAGCTCGCCGTTTCTTCCTACGCCGAGCCGCTGGTGGAGGGATATCCATCAGTTCTTGAGAACCGGCGCACGTGGGATCTAGCAAGATGTCGAGAAGGGGCGACGTCCCCTAAGCAACCAACCAGCTTCGCTAGAGAAATTGCCCGCAGCCGGCAAACTGGCTGCCATCAGCATCATCGCGTTGCCTATTGTTGACGTCGAGCCTGACCAATACGGGTGACGTCGAGCAGGCAACGCTTGCGAGCAGCGGAGGGCGACCGGGCCAGAAGCGGACAGTCAACACCTGAGTTAAGCCGCGCCGCGAAGCGGCGTCGGCTTGGAGGGATCGTTAGGCCTATCCCCGAGCGGACACAAGCACACAGTCGATATTGAAGGTGCGTTTCAACCGGTTCGCCAAAATGAAATACTGGCGCCTAGGTGATTGCCCCTCATGGAATCTTTCTGCCAGATCACCGTCTTCCTCGATTTGCTCCAGCGCGGCAATGATCTTTGTGTTGATCGCTGCCAATGATATTGGCTCTGCTGATTGCGCGCGTGTCAGCTCTTCATATACAGATTCCACGAAGCTCTTGCCGTCCTCCGCCCGCTCCGGCTCGGAATGGAAGCAAACGTGCTTTTTTAGGCTGTAGGTGTAGTGGTGACTTACCGTTGTGGGGTCAGCGACTTGTCTATGGGGAACAATGCTGATCGAGTGGTCAAATGAAAGATAGTCTCGCCAGTAATACCAACCGGCATCCCACAATCCAGCGGCGCTAGGACCCCAGAACGGCTCCCGAAATGAGTACTTGTAACGCTCAAGGTCGGATTTCGTGTGGAAGAGCGGGGCAACATATCGCGAGTAATTTCCGTTTGAGTGCAGAGCCGCAAGCAAGTTATGCTGCTTATACCTGGCGGACTTCTTGTCTGGGTGAAGTGGAAATGCGTAACAGCCGGGAGCGTCTGCAATTCTAAGTTTTCTTCGCGCAGCTTGCAGAGGTGATTTAGAAAACGTGGGGTAAAGGTCTGCAACCTTTAACTGCAGAAATAGCGGCACAAGAGCGAGTGCTTCCAGGTCATACCCAAGCGCGTTTTCTTGCTTCCCCGCGTACGTGTGAATTTCAAAGCGCTGGCCTGCGTTATAAAAGCTCCTGCGTAAATCGAACTCGATAAGTGTCTGGTATGCAGCTTCAATGAACTCTACACTTTGCATGGGCGCCCTAATTAGGCCGAACTATTGAATATACGGACACGCCTGTCCGGCTATACATCCCCGATCGCGCAATGAAACGCCTACGCAACCCATTTTGCAGGAGCTTATCCTTGCCACGTCCGGCTAACAACCTAACGCAAAGCCGGACACGTGGAACGGCGGCTTTGGGTCGTACTCGGCCCTTCGAAGCATCCTCGGTCGTGGCGTAAGCTCCGCCGTCAAGCAGACACATCAAAAGTAGAATTTCTGGCGTGATTGGTGCGGAATTCGACGGGGCTGAGGCCGCCAAGTGCATCATGGGGTCGTACTTCGTTGTAGTCGATCATCCACCAGTGTGCCGCCTCGCGAACATCTTCGAGGCGGGCAAAGAGGTGCTGGTCCAGGACCTCCTCGCGGAAGGTGCGATTGAAGCGTTCGATAAAGGCATTCTGGTTGGGCTTGCCGGGCTGGATGTATTGAATTGCCACGCCATTGGCTTTTGCCCACTGGGTGAACGCTTCGCCCAGGAACTCCGGCCCGTTGTCTGAACGCACCACCTGCGGCAGTCCGTGGTCGCGCTTGATCTGATCGAAAACTCGCACCAAGCGGCTCGAGGTAATCGATGTATCCACTTCAATATGCAGCGCCTCCCGGTTGAAGTCGTCGACGACGTTGAACGTCCGGAAGCGACGGCCGCAAGCTAGAGCATCACTCATGAAATCAATGGACCACACGGTATCCGGCAGCCTCGGCACATAAAGCGCGACACGCTCGCGTTTCGGAAGGCGGCGCCTCGCTGCGCGCCGGATGTTGAGCTTCATCGCTTTGTACACACGGTAAATCCGTTTTGGGTTCCAATCCTTTCGCTTCTTGCGCAACTGGTCGCTGCACTTCCAGAAGCCCCGGCTTGGCCGCTCTTCCACCAGCTTTGCCAGGGCGGCGATCAACTCCGCGTCGCGCATCGTCCAGTCCAGTGGCGGCGCGTACCAGGCCGCTCGCGACAGCCCCAGATATCCGCAGGACCGGCTCAATGGGCGGTTGTGCACTTCGGTCAGGAAGCGCACCGCCTCTCGCTTATGGGCCGGCCCTATAGTTTTTTTGCGATCAGGTCCTTCAGTGCCGCGTTATCCAGCGCCAACTCCGCGTACATACGCTTCAGCTTGGCGTTCTCCGCCTCCAGGTCCTTCACCCGGCGCAACTCGGACGCCTCCAGGCCGCCGTACTTGCTCTTCCACTGGTAGTACGTGGCGGCACTGATGCCAGCCTGGCGACACAGATCCTTCACCGGCACCCCGGCGTCGGCCTGCTTGAGAATCGAGACGATCTGCGTCTCGGTGAACTTCGATGTGCGCATGGAACCTCCTGACTTGGGAACAATGCCAGAAAGTTCTAGTTATGAGATGTCTGTCCGACGGGGGAGCTTACGCTTCCATATCGACCGATGCATAGGAGGTGCGAGATTCCAGTTATGGAATTAGCTATATATTCCGCCACTAGATTGAACGGCCACCGCTGAACAACAGACGCTTGTGGCATGCCGCCACTGCTGCACCAGTTACCGAGGCCCTTGCTTGCTCATCGACTGTGTCGGCGGCATCGGTAACTGCGGCGAAGTCGCGCCAGCGGCCGGCCAACGCAAGTTGGACGTCTCGATCGTCGATGTCTTGCACTTCGCTAGGAAGCGTGGCATGCCTGCTTCAACGAGCCGAAAAAGAACCGCGGGCGTTTTTTCAATCGGCCACTGGATCCAACTGCGGTCTTTACCGGTATGGCGGTCCGCCGGAAAGCCAAACTGGCGCGCCTCTTCCTTCGGAAGAAATACGCCGCAAACAACGTTTGGCCCGGCCAAGTAAAGAAGTACGCTTACGCGGCGCAAGGCCGGCTCGTCCTTGTAACGCAACGCTCTCTCGCCAAGTCCGATACGAACTTGCGGTGTCGTGGTGTCTATTGCTACACAGCGCATCCCTAGAAAATCACTGACCATGCATCCACACTGCAGCAACCAATTGAACATTGGATTGCCATACTCCGCTCTGCCTGCACTGCCAAATCGATAGCGCAATACCCGATCAAGGCTGATAACAGCTCCAACGCTCGAAGAATAGTCTTTGTTCTGTTTCTTCGACCAGCTAATGAAGTGACTATCCAGCACAGGCTTGATTAACATAGCGAATGCCTCGCGCTCCTTACCTTTTAAGGACATACCAAACAAGCCATCGGTCGCCTCCATGACATCCATCACCATGCCGCCCGGATAGGTCTTATGTCCACCGGCGAGGGGGCGACGTGCGCCGTGGCAGACCGTACCGCCGCGCTTTTTATATTGAATGTCAATATATCTATCCGATAAGTCACGACTGAGGTAGCTTTGCCAATTGTGGTAATAGTCCAGCGAGATGGAGGCTTTCCGGTGAGCCTTCGCCCCCATGCTCCGACTCAGCTGACGTTGCTCCCGATCTGCCTGTTCGAGCTTGCGTTCCGCTCTAGTAGGAACCGAACGCCACAATATGAGCTTGATGCCGCGATCAAGGAACGTCATCCAGTTGCTGTTATCAATCGCAAATCTGTTGCTGTTCGACGTTGCGGGCTTTGGACGACCGGCACGATGGGGTTTCCAGCGAAGATATGCCTCCCTGATCATATCGTCGTCGACGGTCTCTGCACTATCCCATTGAGTCTTGAACCAATCACGTGCCTGTTCAAGGTGTGCCTGATCCTCCACCCGATAGCCCGCCTCGATCCAATGGCCAACCTCGTCGCCCTCGAAGCCAAGGCCATTGGCAGAAAAGTTAGCGGATCCGATGATGCCGTAGCTGGCTCCCAACAGCACTTTCGCATGCAGGTTGCTCAGCTGTTTGACCTCCACGTTCGTGTGCTTCATTAGCTCCCCGATGACGCTGGGGTTGGTTCCTCCGCTCAGGAGATTACAAATGATTCGGCGCTTGCCGACGGCCGCCCCAAGAAGGACATCGTTCGCACCCTTTCCCCAAAAGGCAATGGCCATATCCACAGTCTCATCGGAGACGGCCAGGTCTTTGATGGCTTTGCTGTAGCCCTTGCCGACTAGAAACATAGTTGTTCCATTCCGATGGAGATGTTGGCATCCAGTATCGACATCAAATCAGCGCTGCGTCGACAATCCGTTCATTGTCGACCAACCAGCGCTCTTGAAAGGAGCGTCGTGCCGCCCAGCCGATCTCTCTGAGGTACCAACTGTTCACCGAGCCTCCTACCACTGCTCCGATAGCAGGAATAGCTTGAAGTGCCTTTCGCTTCGTCAGGTTAACGCCAAGCTGCTTTGCCAGTGTTTTGATGGCGATCACCCCGGCCTCCTTGCTCAACCTGTCCGAGGCGGCTTTCTCGGCAATCTTCTTCCATGTGGTCTTGGCGATGGTTACCTGGATCATGCGCAAGGCGGTCAGCGCTGCCGTTTTCTCGGCCATTTCATTGGCGCTTGAAGCGGAAAGTACGCCCAGCATGAAATCCTTGTCATCCTTCGTTTTCGCTTCGTAGCCGTAGCAGGCACCGATCTTGTGGATCGTGCGCAAAGCCAGGACCAGTACTGCGGGAATATCTGCAGCAATACCAAAAATGCCAGCCGCGCCTGTGGCGGCGCCCTCCGCACCGGCAATACCTATGGCCCAGTTGTGGACCTCATCAGCCAACTTGTCGGACCGCGCCAGATCAAGTGACTTAAGCTCTTCGAGGCTCGACACGCCCGCGTCGCGAAGGATGTCCCCGGTATCCGTTAGCCAGTCTGCCGCGGAAGAGGACAGCTCCAGCAACCCTTGGATGGCCGATACCGGCACGATCTTGTTGATCAGCCAGGACACTGGCGTCAATGCGATACCCACGGCCTGCGAGACGACAGAGGGCTCTTCCGCCTTCCAGGCTGTAATAGCGCTGAGTTGCTTCGTCTCATATTCCGTAAGATTCATCTGAGTTCCTTTTGCATTGGAATGCCACGCTGCCTGCCAAGAGGCACGTATATTCGGAGGGTAGGTAATGAGGACGATATCGACCGTTATTTCTACAACTTGAATGACGAGCCCAGGGGCATTCTACAGCGGTCTGCGGAGCGATGTGATTTTCTCGAAGAAGCCAGCCCTCACAGGCGTTCCCTTATTCTTCCCAGCTACACTGAAGAGCGGTGAGGGCCAGATATCGCTTCTTCTTTCTATCTTATGTTGGTCCGCCAAAAGAAACCTAGTAGATAAAATATAATCCAAGGCCAACAGCGGAGATCGGCCATCCGAGTATGACGGTTTTAACCCATATATCTTCCGCCAGGAAGTAAGCCAAGGCCTTCGGCCAATAAATATCGAACTAATTCTTGGCTTTCAGGATGCCAGGAACTGCGGTTAACGGTAGTGTCGCCACCAGCGTGATGAAGCCTTTTCGCGCGTAGTCATAGTACCCATATTGGGTACTTGCATAGTCCTGCGATGCCTTGACTAGCTTCGACGTCCCCCGATTTTGAGTAGCGCGATCACCTGTACTTCGGCGCGACTCTCGACGATCAGCTTGCCCATTTCGGCGGTGATGATACGTGCCAGCTCTTCCGTGCGCGCGTCGATCAGGTCGGCGAGTTTACGCAACACCACCAAGCGCGGCTGGATCGGGCCCTTGGACCACTGCGATTTGTAGAGCTTATGCGCGGCGGCCAGCGCCTCTTCGACCTGTTGATCCGAATAGCTGGGCCAGGTTTTGACCAGTTCGCCGGTGGTGGGATTGAAGATTTGATATGCCATGAAATTCTCCAGATATGCCCGTGAGGGTGCCCGGAGCGCGCCGCACCCGCGACGCACTCATTGGCTTGCAAGGAGCTCCTTGCGGAGCGCTACGTGCTGGTAAGGCGATTTGGTAGCGGCGGTGTTTGAGCACGCATTGCCTCGTCCGTGGCGAACAATTTAGGCGCCACCCACCGCGACCTTAATGACGTATATGCCAAGATTTACGCCGTCACGCGGCGCCAAATCCATTCGGGAAATGCTTGATTTTTTTGCAGTACGTCTCATTTAATCCATATTCAATGATTTAGGACACTCCGTTCGGAGAAGATCATGCACACCGTCGGCCTCCTCGTTTATCCCAATTTCCAGGCGCTTGGCCTCGTCGTCGGCACGGTGTTCGAGTACGCGAACCTGATGCACGACACGCCGGCCTATGACTTCAAACTGATCTCCGAGGAAGGCGGTGCGGTGATGTCGTCGCAAGGCTTCTCGGTCAACACCGTGCCGATCAACAAGGTGGGCTACGACACGCTGATAGTCACCGGAGACAACGAATGCCGGATGCCACCGGCAAGTTTGCTCGACTACGTCAGGAACGCACCCCAGCATTCGCGCCGCATCGCTTCGGTCTGCACCGGCGCCTTCGTGCTTGCCGAAGCAGGCTTGCTGGATGGCAAGCGCGCGACCACGCACTGGTTCCACGCGCGCGATTTCCAGAAGCGCTATCCGAACGTGCAGTTGGAAGAAGACCGCATCTTCGTCATCGATGGACAGGTGTGGACGTCGGCTGGCATGAGCGCCGGCCTGGATCTCGCCCTTGCCGTTATCGAGAAAGATCTCGGCGTGGAAGTCGCGCGCATGGTCGCGCGCAAGCTGGTGGTGTATCAGAGGCGCGGGGGCGGTCAATCGCAGTTTTCCGCGCTGCTTGAACTCAATGCCAAATCCGATCGCGTGCAGTTGGCGCTGGCGTATGCGAAAGAAAATCTCGGTAGCGAACTGTCGGTGGAAACACTCGCCGAAGCAGCACGCTTGAGCGCGCGCCAGTTCAGCCGCGTGTTCCGCGAGGAAACCGGGCAATCGCCGGCCAAAGCCATCGAACGCCTGCGCGTGGAAGCGGCCAGGATGATGATGGAAACCAGCCGGCTGCCGATCGAAGTGATTGCGCGCGAGACCGGCTTTGGCGACCGCGAGCGGATGCGGCAAGCCTTCTTGCGTGCGTTCGGGCAACCGCCACAGGCCATTCAGCGCGCGTCAGCGGCGGCGGAATTGGCCATCTGAACGACTGTCGCCGATTGCCGTGCGCTGCTGACGCGCACGCTCGCATGGCCTGAAAACCCTGCCTATCCGACATGGATCGTGCGCGCGCGGCTCTCTACGATCTCTCCATGTGCTGGCCATCCGCCAGCTAACTTTGGAGATCATCATGAGCACAGAAAATCTGGGCACTGCCCTCGTCACCGGCGCTTCGACTGGCATCGGCGCGCGTTACGCGCAACGACTGGCCGAGCGCGGCTATGACGTCATCCTGGTGGCGCGCAATCGCCAACGCATGAATGCGTTGGCATCCCGCCTCACCAACGAAACGGGCCGCAATTTCGAAGTGTTGGAAGCAGATCTCGTTGTTCCTGCTGACTTGCGCATGGTCGAAGAGATTCTGCGCACGGATTCGAGCATCACCATGCTGGTGAACAACGCCGGCGTCGGCGCGATCACGCCATTGGTAGATTCCGATGTCGACGACATGGAAAGCATGATCGATATCAACATCACCGCCCTGGTGCGACTCACCATGGCCGCCGTGCCGGCCTTCTTGAAGCGCGGCGCAGGCACGATCGTGCAGGTCGGTTCGGTGGTCGGCATCAAGGCCGAATGGCTGAACGGCGTCTACAGCGCATCTAAGGCCTTTGTGCTGGCCTACGCCCAATCGCTGCGCAACGAACTGTCGGCAAAGGGCATCCGCATCCAGGCGGTGCTGCCGGCCACCACGCGTACGGAGTTCTGGGATCGCGCTGGCAAGGCGTCGGATTCGCTTGCCGATGCGACCACGATGACGCCCGACGATGTCGTGCGCGCCGCGCTGGTAGGGTTGGATCAAGGCGAGTTTGTCACCATTCCGGCGCTGGAAGATGCTTCGCTCTACCAGGCTTACGACGATGCACGTAATGCGATGGCACCGGGTTTCGCCAATGGCAAACCTGCTTCGCGCTTCGCCATTCCCGACTGATCGCCAAGGCAGGCCGTACGTCCGATCCGGTATCGAGACCATCCGACACCGGATCGGCGTCAATAGTTATCGATAACCTGCAAGGGTGGCGAAGCTCGCGACCCTTTTTTGTTTTGCCCCAAAACCCGAGGTTTTGCGTCATGCCAACCTACGTTTGTTCGGTTCCTCCCCAGCGTTTGACGAAGGAACAAAAAACGGAAATCGCCACGGCCATCGGCCGCCGCCACAGCGACGCGACCGGCGCGCCGGCTTTTTTCGTGCAGGTGGACATCGATGAAAGCCCTACCAAGCTGCGCTTCCTGGGCGGAACGCTCAGCGACGCACACATTTGGATTCGCGGCGACATTCGCGCTGGCCGCACGGATGCGGTGCGCCAGACGTTGATGCTGAACATCATGAAAGACGTAAGCGCGATCACTGGCGTCAAGGAGCAGGATATCTGGATCTACCTTTGCAACCTCGTGCCCACCGATATGGTCGAGTTCGGCCGCGTGCTTCCTGTACCAGGCGAAGAACAGGCGTGGTTCGAAAGTCTCCCTGCCCACTTGCAGGCCTACATGCTCAGCCTGGGCACCACCGGAAAAACATTCAAGCTTTGAGAGGTTTCATGCCGTACTTGCAACTCGATGTAACCGGCCATTATCCGGCACCGCTGAAGCAGTCACTGGCCGCGACGATGAGCGAAACCTATGCACGCCTGATGTCGGTGGATATCCGGCGCATCAGCGTCGCCATCCGCGAACTTGGCGAAGGTGGCGTGTGGCGAATCCCCGAAGCCGGCGCCGAACCGATTCCCGTCTCGGTGATGATGCTCGACATTCGATCCGGACGCCCGCCCGAACTGAGGATGGAAGTGGCGAGAGCACTATGCGCGCACTGCATCGACATCCTTGGCCTTGAAGAGCATCGACTAAACGTCGAATTCACGCAGCACTCCGGCGATGAGATGTATCACCCTGCCTTGGGTGGCTACAGTCCGGACTGGACACCCGGCGAGCACTGACGTTGGCAACATCCAAAGCGTGTTGGCTCACGTCGCTCACACGCTTTGATTGCTCGCCGTGGAATCGCACATTAAAAAGCCAGGGGTTTCCGCCGGCTTTTTGTTTGGCAAAGTTTGTTGCTGCAGCTTAGCGCTTGATCGCCTTGTTTAACTGCGCCACCAGCGTGTCGCCGAACGCCGGGGCCGACATCGGCTGCTGGCCAGTGATCAGCTCGCGGTCCACGACAACGTTGCTGTGCCAGTTGGCCACCGAATCCACGTGCGCACCCGCTTCGGCCAACGCGTTCACCGGGTAGAACTGCACGTTGCCGCCCAGGCCGTTCGGGCCTTCTAGCTGCTGTTCTTCGCCAGTGGAGAACACCGTCACGCGATAGCCGGCATACGGCCAGTCTTTGGCCAGCGAATTGGCCTTGCCATCGTTGGCGATCAGCGAAGCGATAAACGCGTTCGGATCATTCAGCGCCGACAACAGCACGATTGGGCCATGGCAGATGATGCCGGTCGGGCGACCCGTTTCATGGAAGCTGACCAGGATCTTGCCGAGGTTCTTGTCCTTCAGCAGATCGACCATCGGCGCGTGGCCGCCCGGGATGAACAGGCCAACGTAACCCTGCGTACCTTCGGCAACCACCGATGCCAGCGTCTTGGGGCGCTTGAGCTGCTCGATACCCTGGGCATACTTCAGCGCATCGGCGCGGGCCGCGTCGTCGCCGCCGAAAAACATCTTGTTGTTCGAGTTGGCATCCATCACCGGCTGGTCGCCATTCGGGTTGGCGATAACCGGCTCGTACCCGGCTTCGATCAACTTGCGGTACGGCACGACGAATTCGTTGAGATAGTAGCCGGTGCTGTACTTCTTGCCTTCGCGCAGATCCAACTCGTGGGCGCTTGACATGACGACGAGCACTTTGCCGCGCGACTGGGCGGATACGGTGGGCGGAACGACGATGGCGGTGGCCATGGCCAGTACGGCGGCGCTGAGTTTCATGATGTTCATGGTAATTTCTCTCTTTGGTTTGAATGGCTAAATGATGGGTGGGCGATTTACACCCGAGCTTGGGTGGGTAGTACGTAACGCGGAGCGGGCTTTGCGTTGACGAGCTTTGCGGATAGATCCAGACGGCCAGCTTCCCAGCGGGACCAGTCGTCGTTGTCGTGAAGCGCGGGAATGGTGATCAGCTCGCCCTGGTCGAGGCCGGCCAGCGCGGCATCGACCAGGTCTTCGGTCGACATGGTGGAAGCGGCTTGTTTCTGCGACGCGTAGCCGGCGACGTCCCAGAATTCCGTGGCGGTGGCGGCCGGCAATACGGTCTGGATGCGTACGCCCTTGTCGGCGAGATCTTGATGCAGGCGATGGCCGAAGCTCAGCACGTAGGATTTCGACGCGCTGTAAACGCCGTTCAACTTCTCTGCCGCAATGGCCACAGCCGAGCTGATGTTGACGATGGTGCCTGCGCCACGTGCAACGAATGCAGGGGCTGCTGCATACGTAAGGCGCGTCAACGCAGTGATGTTGAGCGAGATCATCGCTTCCATCTCATCGGCATTGCTGTCGAGCACCGATGCCACCGAACCGATACCCGCGTTGTTCACCAGCATGGTGATGTTGCGGTCGGTGCGCAGAATGGCCTCGATCCTGGCCAGCGCGGCCTTGTCGTTGAGGTCGGCGGGAATCGCCAGCACCGTGCGGCCCGTTTCGGCGGTGATCTGGCGGTCCAGGGTATTAAGCCGCTGCTCGTTGCGGGCGACCAGGATCAGGTCGTAACCGCGCCTGGCGAGGCGATCGGCATACACAGCGCCGATCCCGGTGGAAGCGCCGGTAACCAGCGCAGTACCTTTCGTGGAGTGAGTCATGTCGTTTCTCTCTTCAGTTTGGCCCGACAGGGCGTCGGTGCTTGAGCTGAATTCTGAGAACGGCGGGCAATATCCTCAATGTCGCATATGCAATGATTTAGGACATGACGGAGTTCGAGGGTTAGCGGTGTGCCCGGCCATCATCCGACCCGGTGCCCCGCACTGTGCGCATATCACTGCCGCGGCAGATCACACCCGGCAGCCAATCGCGAACCGCGCTCGAACGCACGCAGACGCGGCGGCGACGGTATGGAAAGCCAATCCAAGCACGCCTCGGCAAAACACTACTGACACATCCAGACACACGTGCGACCTACGCTGGCTCCGTTCCCAAGGAGCCATAAACCATGCAGCAGATATCCATCGAGGCGTTGCCCGACGTTGTACGCAGTCATGTCGAAGCCATCAACCAGCGTCATCTCGACGCACTCATGGCAACGCTTGCACCCGATGCGCTCATTAATGACGCCAAGCGGGAATTCCTTGGCCATGCCGCGATTCGCGCCTGGGCACGCGAAGAAATCATCGGTGCCAGCGTCACGTTGGGCATCGAGAAGGCTTATGCGCAATCGGGCAACGCGATCGCTCGTTTTCGCGTGGATGGCGATTTCGACAAGTCGAAACTGCCGGATCCATTCGTGCTGACCTACTACTTTACGATCCGCAGCGACCTGATCACTCAGTTGATCATCGTGCACAACGGCAAGAACGCATCGTAATGGCGAATCAGAAACGAGCCCCAAGAGCGCACTGACCGGACAGGAGCGGCAACGTTCCCGTGGCCGCTCCCGCTAGGCGAAAGATCGCAGGCGTTTCAAGGCGCGGCCATGGACAGCTCAACACTGCGGATCGGCACGCTCGCCAGTCCTTGCGGCAACAACATCCGCGCAGTCGCGATGAGGTTCAGATACTCGCGCCGCAGTTTGATCTTGCCGTTTTCCATCACCAGCTTGGTGACGTCATCCTGCACGTACAGGCGATGCTGCAAGGTCGAAAGCGTGTTTTCGCCGCGTCAGGGCGGCGGAATCTCGCGCCATTGCCTCGCATGCAAGCAGTCACATCGATTCCTTGATGCCACGACGCATTAGCACGGCATTCACTGGATAGCTGGTGAAAAAACCCGCGACCATTGCCCACTGCATGGCAAACCAGAATTCGACATGCCCAGCCGAGGACGGTCCACCGAGAACGCGCGGATAAAGCCAAAGCTGCACTATGGCCATCGCCCCAAACATGCCTCCCTGCCAGGCGAGCAGAGAAGCGATATCGGCGCGAAGCGCTGCCTTGAAGCCATCCCACGGCGAAAGATGCCGCATTGGAACAATGGCGAAATACTGGAAAGCGATGCCGAAGCCGAAGGCGAGTAAGGTGTCGAGAATCCAGGTGGCGAAGAGCTTCCCGTCGAACAGCCAGTGCCAGCCGAAGGCAACTGCCACACCAGGAGCACCGAGCACGAGATATTCGGCCAGTACGTCGCCAAGCGTGCACCCGCTTCCGCAATGCAACGTTCCCTTGGCCACGCTTGCCCAACGTGGCTGCTTCTCCGTAGTGCGGCCATATCGGACGAAGAACCACACGATCCAAACCGATCCGAAGAGAGCGCAGACTGGCCAGACAACGTTCATCACCCGCATGCGTAAGGGGTGCCTGACGAGATAAATCGACAGGCCCAGGGCACTAAGGCCGCTGAGGGCGAGGCTTATCAGGCATAGAAGATGAAACGCAGCCATGGCGACATTCTCGCGGCTGCCATGTGCAGGCGATGCAGAGTAGAGCAGCAAGCTGCGTTCACATCGATAACATGCGAAAACGACACTGACGTCGCTGGTATGCGATTGTTAGGCCGGTCAAGGAAAAGCCGCTCAATTGATCGTGAGTATCAGTCATCTTCAGAGGCAACGCGCCAATTGAGTGGGTGGCATGTCGAGCGTGAACGTTGGTGGCAACGCCACCACGTGCTCATAGACGCTATGGCATTGCGCAGAGCGGCCCTATTCGCAGCGATCAAGATCAGAGCGCTGATCGACGCCGATGAACGAATCCATGCACAAGCATGCCTGCGATCATGGCGCCTGCGAAGACGAGCGCGAAGGGCTGGCCCGTTCCAAGCAGTGCGATGGCAGGGCCTGGGCAGACCCCAGCCAATCCCCAACCCACACCGAATATCGCCGCGCCAGCGATCAGGTTCCGGTCGATCGTGCGGTGGGTTGGAACATGCAGCGACGCGGCAAGCAGGGGCTTTTCGCGGGCACGCATCCATCGGTAGGCCGCGGCGGAGGGGATCAGCGCGCCAACCATGACCAGCGCCAGGGCAGGGTCCCAAGTGCCAGTGACGTCGAGGAAGGCAAGCACGCGCGCCGGGTTGGCCATGTCGGAAACGAGCAGTCCGAATCCGAATAACGCGCCGCAGAGGAATGCAGCCAGCCGGATCATGGCGCACCCCCGGTAACCATTCGCATCAGGGCGACCGTGGCCATGCCCATCAGCATGAACACGAGGGTGGCCACCATGGATCGTGGCGAAGCCCTGCTCAAGCCACACACGCCATGTCCGCTGGTGCATCCAGCGCCCAGACGTGTTCCGTAGCCGACCAGCAACCCCGCTGCCACAAGCTCCATCGCACCGTTGACGGAGAGAGGCGGCAGTGGAATGGGCTTGATCTGAAGTGCCAAGCCTGATGCCACGGCAAGTCCAGCCAGGAACAGCGCAGCGATACCTCGTCCGTCGCCTTCCGACAGGCCTAGGGTCTTGGCAAGCAGACCGGAGACGCCAGCGATGCGTCCGGCAAGAACCAGGTAGGCCCCGGCAGCCGTGCCGATCATCACACCGCCTAGGAGCGGCCAATACCACGCCAAGGGGTGCAGGGTCATAGCAAGTCCACCGGCAGCTTGAGGTAGCGCACGCCGTTGTCGTCGGGCTCGGGCAGGTGGCCGGCGCGCATGTTGACTTGTACTGATGGCAGGATGAGGCGAGGCATGGGGAGCGCGGCATCCCGTGCTTCCCGCATCTCCACGAACATCGCTTCGGTCACGCCGTCGTGTACGTGCACGTTGGACGCCCTTTCGGCGCCGATGGTGGTTTCCCATGCGAAATGATCGCGGCCGGTGGCCTTGTAGTCATGGCATAGGAAAACCCGGGCATGATCCGGTAGCGCCAGCAGGCGGTGGATCGAGCGATATAGTTGGCGTGCCGAACCACCAGGGAAATCGCAACGGGCGGTGCCATAGTCCGGCATAAAGAGGGTGTCGCCGGGAAACACCGCGTCTCCGATCACATAGGCCAGACATGCTGGGGTATGGCCCGGCACGTGTAGCGCTATCGCCTCTAGATTCCCGATGTTGAAGGTGGCGCCATCAGCGAAAAGACGATCGAACTGGCTGCCATCCCGTTTGAAGTCGGCACCGGCATGGAAGACCTTGCCAAAGGTGTCCTGCACAGCAGTGATGTGCTCGCCGATAGCTAACGTGCCGCCCACCTGCTCTTGCAGCCATGGGGCCGCCGAGAGATGGTCGGCATGCGCATGGGTTTCCAGCAGCCACTGGACGTTCAGGCCTTCCTCGCGCACATACCGCACCAGTGCCGAGGCAGAGTCTGTGGAGGTGCGTCCCGCGGCCATGTCGAAGTCAAGCACGCTATCGATAATGGCGCATGCGGACGAAGCAGGATCGCGTACTACATGGGTGGCCGTGAAAGTGACCGGATCGAAGAAGGTCTGCACATGAGGCGAAAATGCAGGGTTGGCGTGCGCCTTGAGGACGATGCCAGAAGCCCACTCCAAGGAGACATCTGCAGCTACGGACGGGTTCACGGCACGCTCCGCGTCGGTTGGATGGCGAGATAATTACATGATTTATGAAAGTATGCAACTATTGAATTCGTGGTAGGTTGCACCGAAGCCGCTCGCGGCGCTTTTCCCGCAAAATCCAAGGTGTCCATGGCGTCCCTGCCCGCTACCAGCCCCTCGTTCACCCCGGCCGACCTTGCCGTCATGAAAGCGCGCGTGCCTGAAGTTTCCGAGTTGCTGCGCTTTATGGCCACGCCATCGCGCCTGCTGCTGCTGTGCCAGCTCGCCCAGGGGGAAATGACAGTGGGCGGCCTGGAGGAAGCGACCGGGATCCGCCAGCCAGCACTCTCCCAGCAATTGGCCGAGCTGCGTCAACGACAGCTGGTCGCTACCCGACGCGAATCGAGGTCGATCATCTATCGCATGGCGGACTCGCGCGTCGCAGCTTTGCTTACCGCGATGCATGGGATCTTCTGTATGGATGCTGCATCGCCTTAAAGCGATCCAGCAACTTGGCTTGATGTGCCGCGGCGATCTCGACGTTCCTTGGTGGCAGGCTGACACAAGAGAAGTGGCTTGCTTGACGGACTTCCGGTTTGCGCCGCAAAAATACAAACAGAATCCATGCCGCAATGGGCCGCTTGAAGCCGAGAGTTATCGCCGCGCAATGCAAGCCAAGCCATTGCATTCCAACTTGACGCCTGGCCAAGTGGCACCACAGAATCCTGAATTAACCTCCTCATAAAGTCTGTGGATAGCCAAGCCTTATGAAGCATGCTCCACCCGGCTACGAATGTCCGTTCTGCGGCATTGCCGAGACGCTTCCTTCGCCGGCTTCGGAGTCTGCCGTCGTGCTCGTGGAGACCAACGTTTACGCCCTGATTCCCACGCTCTGCTACGCCGGCATCAAGGGGAATTGCCTGGTGATTCCTCGACGACACTACGAAAACGTGCTGGATATGCCGGATGACCTTGGCAGCGATTTCTTTCGCGCCACGCGTCGCCTGGCGCAGGCCATGCTGACCGCCTTCGGGTGCAACGGCATTTCCACTCGCCAACATAACGGCCCAGCTGGCAACCAGGATGTGTGGCATTACCACCTCCATGTGTTTCCTCGTTATGCCAAAGACGATCTGTACGCCAGACCCAAGGCTCCATACACCGTGGAAGAACGCATGGAACTGGCAGCTACTCTCCGGGCGGCCTTGCAGTAACACGCGCTCTGCTTGCGAGCAGATCGACTTGCACGCGCCGTAGTGGCACCGTCATGGCAATCCATGCAAGCCAATGCTTTAAAATATTGCGTTACGTTCGAACAAAACGGTATGCCGGTGGTACCGATCACACTACGGGCATGGCACTCGGCCCGGCCTTGCATCGTGGTGCACACGCGGCTGCTTCTATCGTAGATGCGATGCGTCACAGGTAAGACGATTCAACGGATCTCGCATTCACGTAACGACAAGAAAATCGGGCTGCTGGCAATGGATATGCCAGCAGCCGATTGATTCAGACTTGCGCTTGACCGCCATCGATGAAGAGCTCGATCCCGGCGATGAATGCAGCATCCGGCGAGGCAAGAAATACCGCGGCGCCCGCCACGTCGTTAGGGTCCCCCACCCGGCCGAGCGGAACCGTGGATGCCATGTAGTCGAGCATCCCTTGCTGGTCTGCGGGGTCGGAACCGGCGAGTTCGACCAGGCCCGGTGTCTTGATCGGGCCGGGACTGATCACGTTGACGCGAATACCCCGCGACTTGAGATCAAGCGTCCAGCTACGCGCGAAATTGCGTACCGCCGCCTTCGTCGCACTGTAGACGCTGAAGGCCGGCGTGCCCTTGATGCTTACGTTGGACCCCGTCAGGATCACCGATGCACCATCGACAAGCAGAGGCAGCGCTTTTTGCACGGTGAACAGCACGCCCTTCACATTGCGACCAAAGGTATCTTCGTAATGTTCTTCGGTGATGGAGCCAAGCGGCAGCATCGAGCCACCTCCGGCGTTGACGAACAGGATATCGATGCGACCGGCTTCGTTCTTGACCCGCTCGTAGAGACGATTGAGGTCATTGAGATCGGCGGAGTCGGCCTGCACGCCGATGGCGCCTGAACCAATCGCCGCCACCGCGGCCTGAAGCTCCTGCTGGCGGCGACCGGTGACGAACACCTGGGCTCCTTCCAATGCAAAACGCTTGGCCGTAGCCAGTCCGATACCGCTGGTGCCGCCCGTGACAACGGCAATCTTTCCTTCCAGTTTGCGAGCCATGGTTTGTCTCCTGTTGTGGGGTGAGACAAATCTAGGGCCGCATGCTATTTTTCGAAATAGCAACAAATGAAAACCATCATTGCATATTTGATATGTCCAAACTTCCCGATTTTGAAGGCCTGGCCATGTTCGGCAAGGTGGCCGAAGAAGGCTCTTTTGCCGGGGCAGCCACGGCCATGGGCGTCTCGGTGGCGACGGTGTCGCGTGCGGTCACCCGACTGGAAGAGCGACTTGGCGGTCGCCTGTTCAATCGAACATCGCGTCGATTGTCCCTCACCGATTACGGCCGCTCCCTCGCAGAACGCGCCACGAAGATCTATACCGATGCCGCGGATGCCGAGGATTTCGCACGCGAGACATCGCGCCGGCCGCGCGGCCTGATCAAGCTCGCTGTGCCGCTATCGTTCGGTACGCGCTGGGTTGCGCCGTTGTTGCCGGAATTCTTTCGCGCCTATCCGGATATAGCTATCGACCTGCATGCCAGCGATGCACGAGCAGACCTGATCGGCGAAGGCTTCGATGCGGCGTTGCGCATCGCCGCCATGGAAGATTCATCACTAGTGGCGCGGCTCATCGCCCCGATGCGTCGATTCCTGGTGGCCGCTCCGGACTACCTCTCTCTTCGTGGCCGACCGCAGCATCCCCGTGATCTTGGCGCCCATCCATGCCTGAGTTACGCCATCCGCAACCGCAGGGATGTATGGCATTTCACCCATGAACGAAGTGGCGAGGAATGCAGCATCACACCTACAGGCATGCTGCGCGCCACCAGTGTGGAGATCCTGCTTCCTACCATATTGGCAGGCACGGCGATTACCGAAGTGCCCGAATTCATCGCCACCGAATACTTTCGCAGCGGGCAACTCGAACCCGTCTTGCCTGATTGGAATATGCCATCCGGTGGCCTGTATTTTGTCACGCCGACGACCCGCGCACGGCCAGCAAAAGTCAGCGTGCTAGCGGACTTTCTCACGTCCCGGCTGGCGGTGGCGCAATGGCGATCGGAACCCCATATCGGCAAGAAGTCACCCCGTGCTCGCAGGCGATAACGTTGGGGCTCGCGCCCTTTCATGGTTTCTGGAACTCAAGAAGCTGCTCCTGTTCTTCGTGCTGGCCGGTTTCTGAAAGCGACGCGGAGCTGGATGACGGACGGCCAACAAGGATAGGGATGGATGGGAGAGGTTTGCGGCGCGTCGTGCTGCCGCGAACCGGGGCACGCCCTCGCGACAGGCATCCCATCATGCGATGGCCGCTTGATACAGCGCAGGAAAATCCCTGGCTTTAAAGCCCGCTCTTGGCCATTCTCGCCTGCACCCACCAGGCGGCACGTCGTATCAAGCTAAGCCCTGGATACTGGCTCCATACAAAGGTGCCGACACTTTTCGGTGGCATCATGTATTCGAACCGGCTTTGATCGTCGACGACGGAAAGATGGCGCTCTTCGGCGTTGCTGTTCACCACCACCAGCACGATGGAACTATCCACCGTGTTCTGGAATGCCACGTTCGCGATGCCCTTGTCGGTATCGGTCGAGTTCACCCGAAACGCGCCCGGCAACACGAAGCGGCTGAAATGCGCGAGGGCGTAGTATTCATCGTTGCGACTCACCTCGCCGGTTTTCGAGTCGATGGTGATCACGCCCTTGCAGTTGGCGCATCCGCCAAAATGCGGGCCGTGGTTTTCATCGAGCGCCAGATTCCAGTAGATGACGCCGCGTGCCCATTGCCGGATGCTTGCGATCAACAGGTTGCGCGAGAACCATAACAGCTCGCCGTGAATACTCGACGCCCAATCGCCGCCGGAACATTCGGTGAGATACGCATCCTTGCTCGGAAAAGCTCGATGCAGGCGCCCTTGTGCATAGGGGCTGCCTTCGTAGCAGTGCCAGGCGATGCTGTCGACATAACGGGCAGCCTCTGGATAGGCGAGCACGCTCGATGCCTGTTCGGGATGACTCCAGTTGTGATCCCACTCCATGATGCGCGTGAAGGGCTTGCGTGTGGCCAGCTTGGGACCGAGGTAATTGGCGATCAGGCGCGTTCGCTGCTCGGATCCCATCGCCATGCCCGGATAGGTCAAGGGCTGGAAAGCAGGTTCGTTTTGCAGGGTCAGCGCAAAAATGGGAATGCCATACTTGCGATAGGTGTCGATGTACTTGAGCAGATAGTCCGCGTACACGCTTTCGTACTGCTCCAGCAACGTACCGCCAATCAGGTTCTCGCTGCTCTTCATCCATGCCGGCGCACTCCATGACGTCGCGACAATGGCGAGCTGGGGATCGATGGCCAGGATCTGGCGTACCGTCGGTATCACGTCGAGCAGGTTGGATGCCACATTGAAATGCTCAAGCGACGGGTCGCTATCACCGACAGGCACGTCATCGAGCGTGTAGGGCTTCAACGAAAAATCCGATGCACCAATCGTCAGGCGCATCATGTTGAAGTCGAGGTTTGGCGGCGGTCCGTAGAGCTCATGCAACAAGGCGGCGCGTTGCAGCGCATTGAGCTTGTTCTGGATCAACCAGGCCGACGAGTCGGTCATGGCCGCGCCGAATCCCACCATGGATTGATAGGTCTTGTGTACGTCCACCACGATGTCGGCGTCGGCCTTGCCGCGCGCACTCATGGCGATGTCGGGCTGCGGCTCAAGCTTCAGCCGGCGATCGGCCGTGCTCAGCCACAGCTCGACGACAGGCACGACGGGCTTTTCGACCACGGCGATCTTGGGCGGCGCCACCATCTGCCGGGACGGCAGCGCATACAGCGCCATGAAGCTGATCACAATGAGTCCAGCGATGAGGGCGACGGTCACCCGCCCCGATCCCATCCCATGTTCATCCATAGCGCCTGTAACGTCCTTTGCCCATGCCGCGGCTCACCTGGATCACTTTGTTGCTGGACGTGTATATCAGAGCAGGAAGTGGCATCCACTTTCCAGGCTCCCGATGCGATCAGCCTGACAAATCGATCCCAAGGAGAGCCTGAACGCGCTCCATGGCCTCCCTGCAGGAAACTGCGGCGGTCATAAGCCTTCGCGGCGACAGATCTCCTGGACCAGCAGATGCGACAGTGCGGCCACGTGACCATCGTATTTCCGGATGGCAGGGATGGCCCATTCACCGCCGGCAAGGACAAAGTGCTGTTCCCATTGCGGCATCGCCAGCAATTGATCGACGGTCACGCGCCGGGAACCACCCATTTCCGCATGACCGCCACCGATGGATTGGCCAACGCCGAACAGTCGCGTGCTGAACGGATAGACGTGCACATCATAGACATGGTGCGACGGATGCTCGGTCGTGGGCGCCTGGTTTTTATAGCTCAGGCGAAGCAGTTGATTCTCCCGTCGCTCGGCGGTCAGGGGCACCGAATGTTCGTAAAGGTAGCTGGCAGGCAATTCACCTACCTGCGGCCAGGCCACGTGTTGCTCCGTGTACGTCAGATGCTTGAACGTTCTGGGATAGGCAAGTTGCGTCCATCCCAAGTCCTCGCGGGCGATGCTTGCATTGAACAGTCGATGTTCGCTGCCAGCAAACTCGATGACCAGTTGCCAGGTTTCATTGGGGGCGACACGGTGAATGCCTGGAGCACGCTTCGACATTTCCAAAGGCACGTCGCCAGGAAGCGAGTTTGTTGTGCCGGGCATCTTTGCAGCTCCTTTGAGTCTTATCGCATCGGCAAGTTTAGAGGCATGGGCCTGGACGCCGAAACGCGATCAATCCCTGGGCCTGATGGGTAGCCCGATCGGGTCGTGAGCCGATCAGATCCGTGATCGGCTCATGCGACTGACCCGACCGATGGCTATCCAACGCTTGACCTGGCAACAAGCCGACCGACGCGGCCAGGATCGAAGGCCAATACTGTCGCGCCCCTGCCAGGTAGCTGCCATCAGGCTCATGAGCAGTTGCCCGGCATGCGCTAAGCTTTGCGCGGCGTAGAACCCCTGGACACGCGACATGCACAACCTGCCTCCTGATGGCCTTCCTCGTTATCGCCTGCTCACGGGCAAGGATGATGCTTCGTTTTGCCATCGTGTTTCCGAAGCCTTGAATCTTGGCTACGAGCTTTATGGCTCGCCTGCCGCAACATTCAACGGCGAACATGTCGTCGTGGCTCAGGCCATCATCTGGCCGGCGAAGGACTAGCGATTCAAAAATAATCGGCAGGCGTTTCCCGCCGAATATCCCGGCCGATTTACGGGTCACGATACTTCCGTGACCGTCCATTCGCGCCCTCATCTCCCCCTTGTCTGATGTGAATTTTTGCGCCGCAGCGTGACAGCTTGCGAATTCGGCGTATTAATTTGTCACAGGGGATTTAGATCGATCCAAGTTAAGTGTGACGTAGATCATGTCGCCGTGGCGACACCTCTGTGGCGCTTGATAAGGGTGGGAGGGCTAACAAGTCGGCGCGCGAGCGCTGACCGGCTTGCTGCTGCTTCCCGCCAGACCGACGAGGGAATGGGAAGCCGCTAGATGAGACGAGGTTTTACCCGCTTTTCCGCGATAACCAGGCTGCCATGTGCGCATGTTTCTTCTGTTGGGAGAGCGGCGAGCGGTGGTCTGGATGGTGGTCGCCTTGCTCATTTTGTCGCAACAGGCGGCCACATAAGGCTACGCATGAGCCGAATTCTGACCGTAACCCCCCCGGAAGCATGAAGCATCCATCGAGAGGGATGGCCGCCTTCCGGTTGTCGAAATTTTAGATCGATCCAAAAAGCAGGAGGACGAGTGCCGTCTTGAGACCACGAATCCGCGAGCAGTGATCAAACAGGGGATCACCTGTGCCGATTTTTATCGCGCACATTTGCATTGGGAAGTTGACACCATGACTTATCTGCCAAACATGTTGACGCGTAAGCCGGCGGCAAGCCGGTGGGCGCAGCAACCGGGCCCGCGAGCCAGCCACTGCACCTGGCTATCGCTCACCCTCACCTGTGGAGCCCGCAGGACCCGTTTCTGTACACCTTCAAGGCCACGTTGATACAAGGCAAACAGCGTGACGACGTCACCAGCTATGCGGGCTTGCGCAGCATTGCCATCGCAAAAGTCGACGGTCGCAATCGCATCGTGTTGAATGGCAAGCCGACATTCCTGCTCGCCACGCTGGACCAGGGCTACTGGCCCGACGGCATCTACACCGCACCCACCGACGCCGCCCTGAAATTCGACATACAGAAAACCAAGGACCTGGGCTTCAATACCATCCGCAAGCACATCAAGGTGGAACCGGCGCGCTGGTATTACTGGGCCGATCGCATCGGCCTGATGGTCTGGCAGTATATGCCGGCACTCTCGAACGGACACAACGATGCGCTGAGCGACGCGGACAAGACGCAATTCCGCGACGACGTCTCTGCCATCGTCAAGCAGCTCAAGGGAGAAACCTCGATCATCGGCTGGATTGCGTTCAACGAAGGCTGGGGCCGATGGAGCATCCCGGCGGCGGGCGAACTGGCCGCGCAGATCAAGCAGCTTGACCCGTCACGCCTGGTGGATGCACGCAGCGGCGCCAACTGTTGCGATACCAAGGGTGATCCGCATGCGGGCGATGTCTACGACGTCCATGACTATCAAGGCCCCGGCCTGCCCAGCCCGGATGCCGAGCGCGCGGCGATCGACGGTGAACACGGCGGCCTGACGTTGGGCGTGCCCGGTCATGTATGGCCCAATACCCCCATCAATCCCTATGGCGCGGTCAAGGACAGCGACGCGCTGACCGATGGCTATGTCGCCAACACCGCGGTGCTACGCGACAAGGGCCCGTCGGTCGGCGTATCTGGCAGTGTCTATACCCAGATCACCGACGTCGAGGGCGAGCACAACGGCTTGTACACCTATGACCGCAAGATCGAGAAAGTGGACGAATCCAAGGTGCGTGCCATCAACGATGCAACAATACGCGCCGGCGGGCAGCCGTGACGGCACGGCAGCGATTCGTTCAAGCGATGTGGTGTGGTGGGCGGACAGGGTCTCGAAGGAGTGGCTTTGTAGTGGCCGATGCAGGTCGCGATGGGGGCGAGGCTTGATGGTTTCGACAGCCACCACCTGCGAATGGATCGCAGATGGCTTCGCCGATGAATTTGCTCCACCCTGGAGACGCATCGTGCCTTTGTGGCGTTGCAGGAGCGACTTCGGTCACGGCTCGGGGTTTCGATAGCCATCATGTGCGGATGAATCCGTACGGCAAGGTCTTTGACGACCGGAGGGACGCGGGATACGTCAACTGCCCACGCCCCGAACTCACGCACCCAGGGTCTCGGCAATCGCGGCCAACCACAGTGCCACGGCGACCGCACCGGGATCGGCATGACCACGGGTGCGATCGCCCAGGTACGAAGAGCGGCCCAGGCGGGGGGACATCTGACTGGTGGCTTGTGCGCCCGCTTGTGCTGCATCAGCGGCCGCATGGGCCACCGATGCGACAGCCATCGCCCGGCCGGCCGCTTCGGCGATCGCATCCGCGGCGGGGATGAGCGCGTCGAGCATGGTGCGATCACCAGCGCGCCCGCCACCGAGATCCTGCACGCCTTCCACCCCCGCACGAAAAGCATCCCGCCAGGCATCGATGTCGCTGGCACTGGACGATGCCGAAAGCGTCACTGCCGCGCGCAACATGAATACAGCATACAGAGGCCCTGACGTTCCACCGATCACGCGGCGAAGAATGCCCGACAACGCAGCCAGCACAGACGCAGGATGGGATGCATCCAGCGCAGGGAGCGCATCGAGCATCGCGTTGACACCACGACTCAGGCTCAGGCCGATATCGCCATCGCCAACGATCGAATCGAGCTCCGTCAACTCACTTTCCGCCTCACGTAGCGCCGCTGCGACGCCATGCAGGCAGGCCACGAAGCGATCTGCGTCGGCAGGTTGCGCCCACGTCGGTCCAACAAGCGCGGAATCACCCGCATGCAGGTCATCCGTCGCAGGCGCTTTGACCGGCGGCGTTGAAGCCGGATGCGTCGCGGTAGTCCAGGCAGCCGCTGCCGTTGGCGCAAGAAGCCGCTCAAGCCTGGACGGATCGAGTCGCAGCAAGGACACCGAGCAACCGGGCATTTCAAGCGCACTGAGAAAGGTACCCGCCCATGAAGCTTCTGCAGCGATGCCGGCCTGGTGCAGGCGAGCAAGCACATGGCGATTGACAATCGCCAACTCCTGCACCGCGCTACCTCCCAGGTTATTGATCAATACCGCGACCTTATCACCTGCACGCAACTGGCTGGATGCAAGCAGGCGATCCATCATCGTATCGACCATGGCATCGGCGACTTCGACATGCCCGCGTTGCGTTCCCTTCTCGCCATGAATACCCAGGCCATATTCGACTTCGTCGGCGCCCAGCTCGAATCCGGCTTTTCCTGCGGCCGGAACGATGCACGGTCCCAGGCCGAGCCCCATACTGAATACGTTATGGCTGGCCGCACTCGCTTCGTTGACTACCTCGGCAAGCGACAAGCCCGCAGCTGCCGCGGCACCGGCCACCTTGTGCACGAAGACGGTGCCGGCGATTCCGCGCCGCCCGACGGCTCCTGTTGCTTCGAGTGCTACGTCATCACCGACCACGACCATCTCAACACGCAGCCCCGAAGCGCGGGCAATTTCAGCAGCAAGCCCGAAGTTGAGGCGATCTCCCGTGTAATTCTTCACGATCATCAAGGTCCCGGCAGGTCCGGTAACCGTACGCAAGGCCGCCAGTACAGCATCCACACTGGGTGAAGTGAAAACTTCGCCGATGACGGCTGCCGTCAACATGCCTTCACCGACATAGCCGGCGTGCGCAGGCTCATGTCCTGCGCCTCCTCCCGAGATAATCGCGACCTTTCCGGCTGACGCATGCGCCGCATGGTCACTGCGTACGATGACGTTGTGTCCTTCCACGCGGGAAAGGCGGCCATCGGCGGCCACCAGGCCTTCAACCATGTCCTGCACGACATGCAGCGGGTCATTGATGAGTTTTTTCACGTGTGGCTCCTTGGGGACGGGGCAGACGCTTCGCGCATGCGACCCAGGGAGAGCCGCATCATGCGCATCGGCCAAAGCATGCGCCGTTCAAAGGGAGAATGTACAGGCTTGGAAAACCTTCGCGACAGGCTCTTGGGTCTCTTCAGATCGGAGAGGCAGAAAGAACGTTACGCCCTTGCTTACCGATTGACGGCTGGCCGCCGCCCACCCAACGACGCAGCCCTGTCCTGGCAACCAACAAGGAATAACTTGCCAGGCAAACAAGCAAGGTCAGCAGTACCGACACGACCAGCTTGAGGCTCCAGTGCCATTCCAGGTCGAGCAGGCCATACTGCACGCCAAGGAGTATCGGCAGGTGCACCAGGTATACCCAATACGATGCATCCGCCAGCCATCGTAGAAGCCGGTTCGATATATCGAGCCATGTCCAGCCGGCCACCAGGCAGCAAAGTGTCAACCAACATCCAACGCACGACTCGAGCGCCGCCTTGATCGCGTCATCGTGCATATCGGCGTGACTCCAGCTCCCATGCAGTACGACGTAGGCCACCATGGCGGCGATGAACAACCAGGGCGCCAGGGTCTTGATGTCGTCGATGAACGCCCGATAGAGATAAAGATGGTAGCCGAGCCCGAAATACGCACCAAAGAAAATCACCGCCCATAGCTGGGGAAGCAGGGATTCGGGCGCGGGAAAGGGTTGACTGGTTGCGCCGAGCGCCAGCGATAACACCAAGGGGAGCAGCCATGCGATCAACCACGACGCTTTTCGTGTCTTCATGCGTGCGTGCCAGCGCCCGGTTTCCATCGTGGAAACCACCCAGACCAGAATGGTAAACAGCATCAAATATGCGAGAAACCACAGGTGTGCGAGCCCGGGAATGAACGGCACGCTTCCATGATTCGACGCGTAGCGCCGTATCCATGCCAGCATCGGCGATGGATAACGCACCGTGCGGGCAGCCAATACGGTGAGCCAGTAAGTACTGCTCCATACGATGGGCAAGCCCACGACCAGCGGCACCAGGATGCGGCGCAGCCGTGAGCGGAACATGTTCCAGAGCCCTCGCCTGGCAACCAGCATGGCCGCAAAGAAGCCTGCCACCACAAAGAACAACGGCATGCGAAACATATGCAGCCACCAGGCAATGGCGTCGATTGCGTTTGAGCTTTGCCTGTCCGCCACGGGCCAGATGCCGTGGACCATCGGGCTATAAGCCAGAGCAGCATGGAAGATGACACCCGCGAGCATGGCTAGCGCCCGCAGGTTATCCATGGCATGAATCCGCCGCGCGTCTGGCATGGGCCGGTTTCCTAGAGGAAGGAGGTCTTGCGCTTCTGTAACCAGCTGGTCAGGCCTATCGCGATGGCGATCGCCGCGCATTCTGCCGCGAGCACACCTAGCGCCGCTGGGCTCCAGACAACCCGGTCGCCACGGATGAATGGTGCGATGCCATCGAGCTGAGCGACCAGGTACATGAATGGGCCGAGCAACGTCATCAGCGCCAGCATCATGAAGGTATTCCAGCCTTCCGATTCCACTACGATGGCAAAACACAGCGAGGCGCTGAAACTGGCGAACAGGAACATCGCGGTCAACAACATCCAGACAAGGGAACCATCCGGGATCGCGGTCAACATGATCATGGCCACCATGCCACCGGTCACCAGCGAGAAGGGCAACATGTAAATCGCCAGATTGGCCAGCAGCTTGCCCCAGTACACATCCATCGGAGACACCGGCAGGCTCATGATGAAGGCGAGCGTCTGCTGCTTGCGCTCGGTCAACAGCGAACTCTGGATCGCGAATGATCCCACCACGACCTGCAACACCAGCAACAACAGCGCGCCAGCCGACGATGCCCAGGGCTTGCCCGTGCCGATCAGGCCCAGTGCCAGCACCATGCCAGCCACGTAGCCGGCCAGTTGCTTCTGGTAGACCTGCCAGTCCTTGATGACCAGCAAGGCGATCATGCGTGCGCGGCTCATGGGTTTGCTCCCCGGCGAACGGTCGTTACGAAGATGTCTTCCAACGCCATTGGCTCGACCGACACGATCTCCAGGCCTCTGTGCCGCAGCCCATGCAGGAACGACTCATCAAAGGCGTGGGTCTTGATTTCGATGAATGGCGCGCTTTCACGGATCGAGGCGATGCCAGGATCTTCACCGAGCCATGTGTCGATCGAACCGCGACACAGAATGCGTCGCCAACGGTCGAGGAAGGATTCTCTGTCGTCGCTGGCGACCACGCGGCCGCCGTGCAAAAACGTAATGCTATCGGCCAGTTGCTCAATGTCGGCGGTGTTATGCGAAGAGAACAGGACCGATCGCTCCTCGTCGCGGAGCACGTCGGCCAATGCACCCAGCACTTCGGCGCGAGCCACGGGGTCGAGGCCGGTAGTCGGCTCGTCCAGCAGCAGCAGGCGCGGGTGGCGGGCAAAGATCAGTAGCAGCAGCGCCTTGACGCGTTGTCCGTGTGAAAAGCCGCCAAGCTTCTGCGAGGCACGCAGGTCGAAGCGGGAAAGCAGATCTTGCGCATACGTTTCATCCCATGCCGGATAGATCTGGCCGATCAGGTCCATATGCCATCGCAGGCTCTGTCCGCGATACAGACGTATATCGTCGGAGGCATAGCCGATCTGCTGCTTCACCTCGACCTGGGCGTCGGGCATGGGTTTGCCCAATACATCGACCGTGCCACTGTCTGCCCGAACCAGGCCGACAAGCAGGCGCATCAAGGTGGATTTACCAGCGCCATTGACGCCTACCAGCCCCATGACCTGCCCCAGGGGCAACGTCAACGCAACGTCGTGCAACGCAAATTCACCGTACTGCTTTCTGACGCCATGAAGTGCGATGGCCAAAGACATGCGATATCCCCCCTTGGGAGCCGCCCTGGACGTTTAAGATGTGTCGGAGGGTTGAAGCAAGGCTTCATCCACCCGCTTGCGTACTTGCCTGGGTTCCAATCCCAGTTTCCTCGCCGTGGCGATCAGTCCCGTCAACTGGGTACGAAACTCCGCTTCCAGCATGGATCGTGACGCTTCGGGCCGATCGGCAACGAAGGAGCCCTTGCCATGCTGGGTCACGATGATCCCGGCATGCTCAAGCTCCATGTAGGCACGTTTGACCGTGATCACGCTGACCTGGCTGTTACTGGCCAGTTCGCGAATCGAAGGCAACAGATACCCTGCAGGCCATTGGCCCGCCATCACCTTTGCCACCACCTGCTCGACGATCTGCGCATACATCGGCGTGCTGGAGTGACTGGACAGAACCAGTTCGTCACTCATGCATGGACGGATACTCACTGTGCATAGTGAGTATATACAGATAAGCCCGGTCGTCAACTCCCGGCGGCTGGCCGCCGTCAACCATCACCACACATCCACGATCAGTTCCAGAGCAGGCGGCTGGCCATCACTCCATGCCTTGATGGCAATGGTCGCCGGCACGAAACTCTGCCCCCGATATGCCGGGGATGCGGTGTATCGATTCACATGACCGGTGCGCAAGAGTTCGACCACGTCGTGATCGATCTTCTGCTTGGCTTTCCTGGCCGCCGTGGACACAAAGCAGGTGTTGGCCGGCACGTCATCGCCGCCCAGCTCCGGTGGAAACAGCAGGACTTTTTCAAGCAAGCCTTCTGCCGCCAGTTCTTCCAGTTGCTGGCGTGAGGACACATCGGAGAAATCCGGCGGTGCGGGCGGCTCCACGACCGACGCGCGATCACGCGCGCTGAACTGGCCTGTACCCGCGGCCGCCAGACGCTCGAGCAAGGCACGCCGGCCGTGCTCTTTCGACCATTGCATCTCGGTATCGGTGATGACGGTGGCAATGAGCCACTCCATTCGGCCGTGCGGCAACTCGATTGCCGTAGGCAATACGTCTTGCGCATGGGCAATCAGCAAATGCACATGGTCCTGCGCACCAACCTGGATATTCTCTACGGTCAGCCCGTCATAATCATGGACGCGCTGGAGTATGCCCGCATCATGCAGCAGCTCGGCTTGCGCCACCCACTGCAGCACCCACAACGGCCATTCGGCATCTTCGTGTGCCAGCACCATGAGTTCGTAGCCGTAGCCGGCGCGACCGGCAGGCGCGTCCACGCCGGACCTGGATTGCAAGGTGGCAGAGGCCCGATCCAGGCGCCCCAAGGGATCTTGCCCGGCGACCAGGTCCGAAGACGCGACCTTCGTTGGCATATCCGTATTGGTCAGGCCAAAGGTGGTGTAGACCCAGGCATCTTCGGACAGCTTGTTTGCACGGATCGCATGCAGGCCGCCGCCTGGCCAGGTACCCACGAGATGGCCGAGTTTCAGGAGATCATCCGGCAGCTTGCCGATGTGCTCGACATAGGCACGCACGCGCGCTGCATAGCCTTCGTCCCACGACGTCACCGGTTGATGATCGGTGTTCGCGTGCGGAGCGGCGACCTCAGGTCTCACGGTATCCTTACCCAGCAGGGCAACTACCCGTTTCCAAAGCCCAGCCATGCGTTACATCCCCTGTTCTTGAAAACCTGGCGCAGCCAAGTCCTTCACCGTCGCACGGCGAAGCTCGAAAGATAGCACTCCTGCATACACCAGGCATGTCCGCGACATCGTATTTTCCTGCGACTCGGGCGCATGCCTCAGCGCTGGGCCGCTCACACTTTTGCTTCCAGGCTGCTAGCCTTTCCGCTCGCATGAGGCCAACGCATGCCAGCTAACCTGTTGCCATTGAACGCCCTGATGGAGCCGCTGCGCGGCTTCGTCGCCGTGGGCAGGCATATGAGCATTACCCAGGCAGCACACGAGCTATGCCTGAGCCAGTCGGCGGTAAGCCGGCAGGTACAGGCGCTCGAACAACGCCTGGGTGTGAAACTGCTGCAACGAGGTCATCGCGCGGTGACGTTTACCGCCGAAGGCGAGCGATTGTTTCGCGAAGCTGATGCCGCCTTGCGGCAGCTGCAACAGGCGGTGACGTCGATATCCGCCACGAACATCCCCCAGCCAGTCACGGTAAGCGCCAGCATCGGGCTGACCTCCTTGTGGCTGCTGCCCAGACTGGGGCGTTTCCAGCAGCAACACCCGGCCATCGATTTGCGCGTGGCGGCGAGCAATCGCCTGGTGAACCTCGATGTCGACGATGTCGACCTGGCCATACGCTATTGCGCCAGCGCCGATGCGCCCAACGGGGCGAGGCGACTGTTCGATGAGCAGATCGCGCCCGTGGCAAGCACCCAGCCAGGGCGGCATCACCTGCAATCACCCGATGACCTCGATGGCTCGGTATTGCTGGAATATGACGACGCCAGGCGACCCTGGTTGCAGTGGCGCGACTGGCTGCAGGCCCGCAGTTGGAAGGTGCGGCCCAAGGCGATACTGCGTTTCACCCAGTACGATCAGGTGGTGCATTCGGCCCTGGCTGGCCAGGGTATTGCCCTGGGGCGCATACCCTTGCTCGGATCATGGCTGGAAGGCGGCCAGTTGCAGTTGTTGGACACGCCAGGCAAACCCCAAGGGACTGATCACGCCTACTGGCTGCTCCAGGACAACCGGCCACACCGCGACGGCGTGCTCGCCGTCGTCTCGTGGCTGCTCGCCGAGGCCGGCATCACCTGAAACCCGGGTTCTGGCATGCGCCGGACGCATGCCAGATGCGCATGTTTTGCGTTTGAGGCGCCGCCGTGATCGGTGCCCAATAACCGCACACGCCATCTGCGGCGTGTGCTGGAGCTCGCATGTCGATCAAACCCGAACTATCCGCACCAGACACAGCGCATATTCCCTCAATGCATGGCGCACAAAAATGGTTCATGCCCTCGCCGCCCATCGTGCAAGCGACGTTGAGCTACCTGGTGCCGGGCGATGCGACGCCCATCCAATACGCTTATGAGCCGCCAGCCGGCACGCCGTGGGAAAGCGGCGAATTCGATGATGCGACCATGAGCATCGGCGATGCCCGCAAGCGGGACATGCAACCATCGTTGCACCGCGATGGCTTCGAGCTATGGGATGCCCCGACCCAACTGCAAAACCATGACGACGACGATGAAATTCGGCGCGTCTACTACCCCGAGCTCGAAGAGCTGGCCCTGGTTTCGACCGGCGGTCGCCATGCCTTCGTATTCGACCATCTCGTACGCCAGCGCCAACCTGACGACCAGTCGCTGAACTTCGGCCGCGCCAGGCGCGGCCAGACCGCCGGACCGAACGCCCGCATCCATACCGATTACACCGAAGCATCCGGTCAGCGTCGCCTTGGCCTGGTGCTCGGCCAGGACCTCAATCGCCACCGATCCTCGCGCTATTGCATCGTCAATGTATGGCGTTCCCTGCGCGGGCCGGTATTGGACACTCCACTGGCCGTGTGCGATGCACGCAGCGTGGACGCGGGCGACCTGATTCAGGCCGAAGTGCGCTATCCGCGCCGCAACGGAGAAATCTACCTGGCCACCCGCTCGGCTCGCCATCAGTGGTGGTATTACTCGGCCATGGATCGCCCCGAAGCGTTGGTCTTCAAGCAGTACGATTCCAGGCTCAGTGGCGTATCGCGATTCGTCCCGCATGCAGCGTTCGCGCACCCGGACGCACCCAAGGATGCACCGCCGCGGCTGAGCATCGAAGCGCGCTGCCTTGTCCTTCTCGATTGATTCTTGACGACGGAGCTTTCCATGATCGAATGCTGGTTCGAATTCGGCAGCAACTACAGCTATCTGAGCGTCATGCGCATCGAGCAGGAAGCTGCCGCGCGCGGCGTGACCGTTCAATGGCGCCCATTCCTTCTTGGCCCTATTTTTCATAGCTTCGGCTGGGATAATTCACCCTTTGTGCTACAGGAAGCCAAAGGCCGCTATGTCTGGCAGGACATGCCGCGGCAATGCCTGAAATATGGGCTTGCCTGGCGACAACCCAGCCAGTTTCCGCGACGAGCACTGCTACCCATGCGCGTGGCGCTGCTCGGTGAAGACCAGCCCTGGATGGCCGCCTATTGCCGCCGTGTCATGCGCATGAACTTTGCCGAGGACCGTGACATCGACACGGTACAGGCGGTCAGCGAGGCGTTGTCCGAACTCGGGCTGCCCGTGGAGCAGATCCTTCAGCAAGCCGGTAGCGACGAGGTGAAGCAACGCTTGCGCGAGCGCACCGAACAGGCCAAGGCGCGGGGCATTTTCGGCGCCCCCATGTTTTTCGTCGGTAACGACATGTACTGGGGCAACGATCGCCTGGAAGATGCGCTCGATGACGCCGCCGCGCGGCAGGCCACGCCTGAAGCAACAGACTGAAACAAGCCCGCGTGCAAGGCGCGAGGCTTTGGTTCAAGCCAAGGACGGCCTGGGTGCCCGGACATTACGCTAACTGTGCCGGTCAGTCATCACTTGAGGCTCGCGCGCCCTCCGGCGTTAGCACGAGATGGAAGAACTGGTTGAAGTCACTGGCAACGTAATCGCCGAACGGGGCTCCGTTGGCGAAACCAAAACGCCGATACATCGCAATGGCAGCCTGGAAGGATTCGCCAGACCCCGTTTCCAGGCTGAGCCTTTCGTAACCACGTTGCTGCGCCAGCGCGATCATATGTTGCAGCAATGCCGTCGCCGCGCCCTTGCGCAAATGCGCAGGTGCAGTGCGCATCGACTTGATCTCGCCATGAGTCACGGACAGTTCGCGCAGCGCGCCGCAACCAAGCAGCTCATCGCCATCCCAGGCGGCAAAAAACGCTATGTCAGGTCGCTTCAGACCAGACAGATCCAGGGCAAAGACGTTACCTGCCGGCGAATTGGCATGCATGCTGCGCAAATGAAAGCCAAGCAAATCGATGACACGCGGGTCTTCCAGATGACCGCTGGAAATAATCACGATAGGCGCCTCGTCGCAGTATGCAGATAGGGATCATGCTCCGATTTGTGCTTTGAGCGGACCGGAGCGATGCCAGGTGATGCGTGCCGTCGCCGTCATGTTGCTTCGTGGCGAAGGCTACGGATCTGGCTCTGTCCATGATACAAGCTGCGCATCGCCAAGCCACGGCTTGATTGTATCCAAGCGGCATGGCAGCCGGCTCAATCGGGCGAGCATGGCTTTCCAGGTCCAAAAACAGCATCCTGGTCTCGCTCCATCGCCTCGAAACCCGCGCCGCGCCTTATGGTCGACATATTGCCGACGCTTCCAAGCTGGTCGACCCCGCTGGATTCACCACCCAGGCTGGATGGCCAAGCCCCGTCACGGGAGGGAGCGGCGCCGGCAAGCCGACCGGGTATCCGCTGCCTCGATGTGATCGACGGTGTGGATGCCTGTCGAAATATCCAAGCTTCGTTCGTCCTTCTCATGAGGGTCATCCTCCCATCACTCAACGAGGTCATATCATGGGTACCGTTACCTTGCACCGCGTACTTCGAGCCAGCCCCGAACGCCTGTACAAAGCATTCACTGATGCCGACGCCATGGCCAAGTGGTTGCCGCCCCACGGTTTCACCGGCAAGGTGCATCACCTGGACGCCAGGGTCGGCGGCGGTTTCAAGATGTCGTTCACCAACTTCTCGACCGGCAAGGTGCATGCCTTCGGCGGCACTTATCTCGAACTTCAGCCACACGAGCGTCTGCGCTATACCGACGTCTTCGATGACCCCAACCTTCCAGGCGAAATGATCACCACCGTGACGCTGAAGAAGGTATTTTGCGGCACCGAGCTATCCGTGGAGCAGGCTGGCATCCCCGACATGATCCCTGTCGAGGCTTGCTACCTGGGTTGGCAGGAATCGTTGACCCTGCTGGCACAATTGGTGGAACCGGAAATTCCGGATTGAGTTTCCCCCGCGACTCACGATGATGCCGCTTATCGCCGTTCCAGCGGGGCGAATTTATCCGGCATCCGCACCATAAATGCAGGGCGATGCTCTCAAGGCTGGCAAGCCGCGACCAGGTCGCGGCTTGCCAGTGCGTGGTGCATGCTTCGCGCTGAGCTTGAGCGAGACATCCCGTAACGATCAACGAAGAGGGAGGCCACTTCGCGAAGTTACGTCGCTACCTACGATGGTTTGACTTTGGGCAACCTCAGTACCCGTCCTGTCCGTCGTCCCGCCGCAGCCGAGTCCCTGAGACTCGGCTCTGATGCGGCTGGAGGCTCCAGATTTCGGCCTTCGCCGATTTTGATGAGAGGATCTCAGCGGCGCCTTGCGGAGGGCTCTTCATGCCGACAAGGGCAAGCGGCCACGGATTGACAATAGAGGCGGCCACCCCGTGGCATTCGCCAAATAAAAATTTAGAACGTCTAAATTTAATTTGGCGAATGATTTCAGCATGTCAAGCTAAATATTGTGCCCGATTTTCACAGATAACCAACCTGACCATCATTGAAGTGGAGCTTGTCACAATAAATAATTGAGGGTTCCCTACGATTCGCCGACCGAACGGAAGAGCCCTCCCCCATGTCGTCTCAAGACTTGCGCTCCTCGCTGCTGCAAAGCTCGGATGTTCTGCCCTTGTCCAGCCCGCAGCTGGATATTTTTCATGATCACCTCATGAAAGGCAGTACTCCCGCCTACAATATCGGCGGCTATCTGGATTTTCACGGTTCAATGGATATTCAACGCTTCGAAAAAGCGCTGAATCTGGCCATAAGAAAACACGATTCGCTACGTATCATGCTAATGGCCGGCGACGACGACCTGCCAGGCCAGCGAATCATGGCCGATATGCCAGCCGATCTGATGTTGCTGGATTTTTCCCAGGATGCGTCGCCGGACGACTCGGCGCGCACATGGATGCGCAACAGCATGAACCAGCCGTTCGTCCTGGTGGGTGCCCCGCTTTTTCGCCATGCACTGATCAAGCTTGCCGATGCGCACTATCAATGGTTCATCTGCGTGCATCACCTGATCGCCGATGGCTGGGCGATGGATACGTTGTTCCAGTCCTTCGCGGGCCTGTACAGCGCGCTCGAACAGGGTGAAGAGCCGCAGCTGGCCGCTCCCTCCTATGCCCGATTCGTCGAATCGGATCGCCTTTACCAGGCATCGGCCAGCTTTACCAAGGACCGCGACTACTGGCATGAAAAGTATCGGGATCTTCCCGATCCACTGCTCTTGGCACGACACGCCGTGCACGACCAGACGCCCATCAGCGGTGAACATGTCTGGCGCCTCGATGACGCATTGAACGCACGCATCGACGACCTGGCCACCACCCATCAGTCCACGCGGTTTCAGGTAGTTCTGGCGATCTTCCATGCCTTTTTCCAGCGCCTGCACCAGCGCGAGGAGCTGGTCATCGGCTTATCCGTGCTCAACCGCAAGGATGCCGACGCCCGCAGGACTGTCGGCATGTTCACCAATGTGTCGGCCATGCGGCTGGCCTTTGACCTGCGCGGTTCGTTCGTCGATCTGCTCAAGGCCATCGCGCCTTCGCTGCGCCAGGATTATCGCCACCAGCGCTTTCCGATCGGGCAATTGAACAAGGGGCTGGGCTTGTTTGCTCGCCAGCGCGACCAACTCTACGAACTTTCCATCTCGTATGAAAACGGCGGCGTACCGCTCCGGTTCGGCGACGTCACGGCGTTTGTATTCAAGTGCACGAACGATTACGAAAGCACACCATTGCGCCTGTGCGTGCGCGATGACCTGCATCGCCGAGAGACATCGCTGTTCTTCATCTTTGGCCACGCCTATTACAGCCAGGCCGAGATCGCCGTGCTGCAAGATCGTTTCATGCGCTTCACGCAGGCGCTTCTCGCCGATCCGCAGAGTTCGCTTGACAGCTTGCCGATCGTCACCCCGCAGGAGCGCGCCCAGTTCGACGCCTGGAATGCAACGGCTATCGACTATCCCCAGGACGCATGCGTGCATGCATGCTTCGAGCAGCAGGCCGCACGGCGACCCGATGCCATCGCACTGGTGCACGAGGATACGAGCCTGACCTATGCCGAGGTCGATGCGCGCGCAAATCAGTTGGCACAGCACCTGATCGCGCTGGGTGTGGGCCCGGACGATCGGGTAGCGCTGTGCGCCGCGCGACAACCGGCAACCATCGTTGCCATGCTCGCGATCCTGAAGGCCGGCGGCGCATACGTGCCGATTGACCCGTCCTATCCGGCTGAGCGCGTCGCTTATGTGCTGGGCGATGCACAGCCACGACTGCTGTTGGCCGACCGGGCCGGTCGCCAGGCACTGGGAGCGCCGCCGGCCCAACTGCCAGTGCTCGACCTGGATGGCGCCGCCCTCGCCTGGGCGAGTTTGTCGCGCGAGCGTCCGCAGGTAGAAGGCCTGGATTCACGGCGGCTGGCCTACGTGATCTACACCTCCGGTTCTACGGGCCAGCCCAAAGGCGTGATGGTCGAGCATCGCCAGGTATGCCATCAGGTCACCGCACTGCGGCATGCCTACCAGTTCACCGCCGACGACCGCCTGTTGCAGTTCGCGTCCATTGCGTTCGACATGTCCGTGGAGGAAATCTTTCCCGCGCTGCTTACCGGCGCGACGCTGGTATTGCGCACGGATGCCTGCCTGGAATCGCCGGCCGCCTTCGCCGCGTTCTGTGCCGTCCACCAGCTCACGTACCTCAACCTGCCCAGCACGTTCTGGGCTCAACTGGCGTTGGCCCAACCGGAGCTGGAACTACCCGTCTGCCTGCGCCAGGTCAGTGCCGGCGGCGACGCCATGAGCCTGGCCGCCGCTTCGGCGTGGCTGCGTCGCCAGAGCCATCGTCCTGCCCTGTTCAATGCATATGGCCCCACCGAAACCACGGTCAACGCCACCATGCTTGCGGTGGATCGGCCCATGGAAGTGTCATGCATCGGACGCCCGATCGCCAACACGCGGGCCTACCTGCTCGATGCATATCGTCAACCTGTGCCGGTCGGCGCCGTCGGCGAGCTTTACATCGGCGGCGCGGGTGTTGCCCGTGGTTATCTTGATCGCCCCCAGCTCACCATGGAGCGTTTTCTGAGCGATCCATTCTCGCCGGTTGCCGATGCACGTATGTATCGCACCGGCGACCTTGCTCGTTTTCTACCCGATGGCAACATCGAATTCCTCGGACGCAATGACCATCAGGTCAAGATTCGCGGCTACCGCATCGAACTGGGCGAGATCGAGACGCGATTGGCCAACCATCGGCAAGTCCACGAAGCGGTGGTGCTTGCACGCGGCGAGTCGCATGATCGTCGCCTGGTCGCTTATGTGGTGGGCGACGGGGACGCCAACGACCTGCGCGCGCATCTTGCCGTCGAATTGCCGCCCTACATGATCCCTTCGGCGTTTGTCCGCCTGGATGCCTTTCCGTTGACGCCCAACGGCAAACTCGATCGCAAGGCGTTGCCCGAGCCTGACGAGGCAGCGTTCGCGCATCGCGCCTATGAGGCACCGCGCGATGGCATCGAGGCGTCGCTGGCCCAGTTGTGGTGCCAGTTGCTGGACCTGGCACGCGTTGGTCGACACGATCATTTCTTCGAGCTGGGCGGACATTCGCTGATCGCGATTCGCCTGCTCGGCAAGGTCTCCCAACAGTTCGGTGTCTCGCTACCGCTGGCAAGCCTGTTCAATCATCCCACGCTGGCAGCCCTGGCCGAGGCGATCGCCTCCGATCATGACGGCGCAGGGACGGCGACGCTGCCTCCCATCGTCGCGGTGTCGCACGGCGATCACATCCCGCTTTCCTATGCACAGCAACGGCTGTGGTTCATGGCCCAGCTCGATCAAGCCAACGCCACCTATCATGTCTCCCTGGTGCTGCAGTTGGAGGGCGCGCTGGACATCCCGGCATTGCAACAAGCACTCGACCGCCTGCTCCACCGCCATGAAGCCTTGCGCACCGTTTTCCATGCGATCGACGGCGAGCCGCGCGCGTCGCTGCTTCCAGCACATACGCCGTTTCCGCTGGTGGTGCATGACCTGCGCCAATCCCCTCATGCCGATGAGCTGCTGGCCCGATATAAGCACGACCATGCGCACGCGGCTTATGACATGGAGCATGGCCCGCTGGTGCGCGCCAACGTGATTCGCCTGGGTGACCGCCGGCATGTACTTCAGCTGGGCATGCACCATATCGTCTCCGATGGCTGGTCGATCAACCTGCTGGCACGCGAGATCAACGCGCTCTACGTCGCGTTTGCACAGGGACAGGCTGACCCGCTGCCCGCGTTACGTGTGCAGTACCCCGACTACGCCGCTTGGCAACATACCGTGCTGTCGAGCGAACGACTGCGTGACCAGGCCGCGTATTGGAAGGACGCCTTGCATGGTGCGCCCGACCTGCTGCACCTGCCCACCGATCATCCGCGACCGTCGCGCCAGTCGTTTGCCGGTGCGATGCGCCCCATACGCTTGGACGTTGCACTGACGCGTCGGCTGCGCCAGCTGGGCAAGCAGCATGGCATGAGCCTGTATATGCTGGTAACTGCCGCATGGGCCGCGGTGCTGGCCAGGCTGTCGGGCCAGGACGATGTCATGATCGGTACCTTGTCGGCCAATCGCGGCCAGCGCGAAATCGAGCCCTTGATCGGCTTTTTCGTCAGTACCTTGCCTTTGCGCATCGACCTGTCGGGCGAACCCGATGCCCTGACGTTGTTGTCGCGCGTGCGGCGCACGACGCTGGCGGCACAGGAAAACCAGGATCTTCCGTTCGAGCAGATCGTGGACATCGCCAAGCCCTCGCGTCGGCTGGATCATTCGCCGCTGTTCCAGGTGTTGTTTGCCTGGCAGAGCAACGACAAGACCGGCTTTGAACTGCCAGGTCTGACGATCAGCCAGTCGCCTATGTCGCTGGAGTCGATTCGCTACGATCTCGAGCTGCACCTGTACGAAACCGAAGACGCTATCGTCGGCGGCCTTGGCTATGCCACGGCGCTCTTTGACGAAACGACCATCGACCGCCATATCGGTTACCTGAGCACGACCCTGGAGGCCATGGTGGCCGATCCGGCTACGGCCTTGCGCGTGCCGTTGCCCGATAGCCACGAGCTGGCCCAGCTCGCGCGCTGGAACGATACCGCTGTCGATCCTGTCTCGGTCGATGCTATCCATCGCCTGTTCGAGCAGCACGCAGCCAGCTCGCCGCAGGCCACGGCATTGATATGCGACGACCAGGCACTCTCCTATGGCGCGTTGAACGCCAGGGCCAATCAATGGGCTCGTCACCTGCGATCGCTGGGGGTCGGCACGGGAGTGCGCAGCGACCCGCGCATCGCCCTGTGCGCGGAGCGCGGCTTCGACATGATCTGCGCACTTTTGGCCATTCTCAAGGCCGGTGCCTGCTACGTACCGCTGGACCCGTCCTATCCCAGCGAACGGCTGCGTCAGGTGCTGTCCGAGGCCGGTGCCGAGCTGGTACTGCACGATACCGCAGGGCATGAAGCGCTCGGGGTATCCTCACTGGCCCGATATCGCTGCGTGGATATCGGCGAGCTTGCCATGCATGGCACCGACCTGGCCGAAGAGAACCTTCCATCGCCCGAGGGCACCGACGCCAGCAGCCTTGCCTATGTCATCTACACGTCCGGCTCTACCGGCACGCCCAAGGGTGTGGCGATGCCGCACCGGCCGCTGGTCAACCTCGTGCAATGGCAGCTGGCCGAAGCCGTAAAGGCCGGTTTGCCGGCTCCGAAAACACTGCAATTTGCTGCACTTGGATTCGACGTCGCGTTCCAGGAGATCTTTACCACCCTGTGCGCGGGTGCATCCCTGGTACTGGTCGATACACGCACGCGCATGCAGTTCGGCAAGCTGATCGCGCTGCTGCGCCACCAACGCGTGCAACGGGTATTCCTGCCCTATATCGCGCTACAGGCCCTGGCCGAGGCGGCCGAAGATATCCGCGATGACGGCACGGCGCTGCTGCCCGAGTTGCGCGCGATCATCGTAGCAGGGGAGCAACTGCGCCTCACGCCGCAGATCCAGCGCCTGTTCACCCGTCTGCCGGCCTGCGACCTGCACAACCACTATGGCCCGACCGAGACCCACGTGGTCACCGCACAGGTCCTGCCGGCCGGCAGCATCGCCACATCACTGCCCCATGTGCCGATTGGTCGTCCCATCGCCAATGCACGCACCTATGTGCTCGATGGGCATGGACAGCCCGTGCCGGTGGGAGTCGCCGGCGAACTGTACATCGGCGGCTTGAGCATCGCGCGCGGCTATCTGGGGCGCGATGACCTGACTGCCGCACGCTTTCTTGCCGATCCGTTCGATACGCGTACCGGAGCGCGCATGTATCGCACCGGCGACCTGGCGCGGCACCTGCCAGATGGCCGCCTGATATTTCTTGGTCGCAACGATCACCAGGTCAAGCTGCGCGGGTTCCGTATCGAGCTGGGTGAAATCGAGGCACGCCTGGCCGAACATGCCAGCGTGCGCGAGTGCGCGGTGATCGCACGCAACGACGCGCAAGGCGAGATTCAACTGGTGGCCTACGTCGTCGCGGGCTCGCATGCCGATGACAATCCTGCGACATGGCACGCCTACCTGGCCGCCACGCTGCCGGCATACATGGTGCCTGCCGCATTCGTCACGCTGGAGGCTATTCCTTTGACGGCCCATGGCAAGCTCGATCGTCAGGCACTGCCCGCACCCGACGAACAGGCCCTGGTCCGCGCCCATTACGAAGCACCGCGTGGCGATGTGGAAACCAGGCTTGCCGCACTCTGGCAGGATCTCCTGGGCGTCGCCCAAGTCGGTCGCCGCGATCAGTTCTTCGAACTCGGCGGCCACTCTCTGATCGCGGTACGCCTGCTCAGCCGCATCGCCCAGGCATTCGGTGCCAGCCTGCCACTGGCCGACCTGTTTGCGTGGCCGGTATTGCATGATCTGGCCGCACGCATTGCCCAACAGCAGCGCTCGACTCCCCACCAGCAGACCGGCATCCCACGCGCCACGCGCGGGGAGATGCTACCCCTGTCGCATGCACAGCAACGCCTGTGGTTTCTCGCCCAGCTCGATGGCGACAGCGCGACTTACCACATCCCGATTGCCGTGCAACTGGACGGCCCGCTGGATGTGCCCGCGCTGCGCGAAGCGTTGCAACAAGTGTTCGCACGCCATGAAAGTCTGCGCACGGTATTCGTCGCGCGACACGGCCAGCCGCATGCCCGGCTGTTGGACAGCAATGCCGAGGTTGCACTTCACCAGCATGATCTTCGTCACTACGGTGCAAGCGAACGTGTAGACGCAGCCACCATACTGCTCGCCCGAGAGCGCAACCGGCCCTTCGATCTGGCGGCAGGGCCGCTGCTTCGCGCCAGTCTGCTGCGCACCGAAGAACAACAGCATGTATTGCAACTGACCTTGCACCACATCGTGGCCGACGGCTGGTCGCTGGGCATTCTCTCCCGAGAGCTCGGCGCCTGCTATGCCCAGGCACAGGGTTCGCGTTCCGACATGCTGGCCCCACTGCCGATCCAGTACGCCGACTATGCGGCATGGGAGCATGGCTGGCTGGTCAGCGAACGCATGCTTGAACAGGTCACTTTCTGGCAAGACCAACTCGCCGGATCGCCATCCTTGCTTGAGCTTCCCACGGATCGACCACGCCCGGCACGGCAGTCGTTCGAGGGTGCCTTTGTTCCGATCGAGCTGGATGCCAACTTGACGCAGGATCTCAAGCGGCTCGCGCAGCACCACGGCGCGACGCTTTTCATGATCGTGCTGGCCGCGTGGGCGCTGGTGCTTTCGCGACTATCCGGGCAGCGCGACATCGTGATCGGCACGCCGACGGCCGGTCGGGGACGACCGGAACTTGAATCGCTGATCGGCTTTTTCGTCAACACGCTGCCGCTGCGCATCGACCTGCATGAGGCCACCGATGTCGCATCACTGCTACGCCACGTTCGCACGATCGCACTGGATGCCCAGGCACATCAGGAGCTTCCCTTCGAGCGCATCGTGGAGCTGGCCAAGGTGCCTCGTCGCATCGACCACACACCGCTGGTCCAGGTGCTGCTGGCGTGGCAGAGCCATGACGAAGGTTCCTGGAACCTGCCGGGAATGACCGCCACACCGGCGCATGGCGACTTTGACTGGGTGAAGTTCGACCAGGAGTTGATTCTGAGCGACGCCGACGGCCACATCCGGGGCGGCATCAACTATGCCACGGCGCTGTTCGATCGATCGACCATCGAACGCCACGCCGGCTATCTGCGCAACGTGCTCAAAGCCATGGCTGCTGGCGATACGCGCCCGCTGCATCGCATCCCGATGCTCGCCGACGACGAACGCGAGCAGTTGATAGAAATGTGGAACCGCACCGATATGGCGGTCGAATCGTTGTGCCTGCATCAACAGGTGGAGCGTCACGCCCACGAATCGCCGCATTCGCTGGCGCTGGTCAGCCAACAGGAACAGGTGACCTATGCCGACCTGAACGCACGGGCCAACCACCTCGCGCATCACCTGGCACGCATGGCTGTGCGACCGGGCGATCGCGTAGCATTGTGTGTGGAGAAGGGGGTCTCCATGTTCGTCGGCCTGCTGGCGATCATGAAAGCCGGTGGCGTGTACGTGCCGCTGGATCCGGCGTACGCCTCTGCACGCCTGGACCATATCCTCCTCGATGCAACACCGCGTCTGCTGCTTTGCGACGAGATCGGTCGCGAGGCCCTGGGAGCCGGTGCGAGAGGCCGGTTGCCGGCGCTCGATATGGATCAGGCATCGGCATGGGAGCATGAGCCAGGCGACAATCCGGCCGTGCCAGGCCTCGATGCCCGGGCCTTGGCGTATGTGATCTACACGTCCGGCTCCACCGGCGCGCCCAAGGGTGTGATGGTCGAGCACCATGGCATCATCAATCTGGGCCACTCGCTTGGTGAGCGCCTGGGTATCGACGCAGATAGCCGCATCAGCCAGTTTGCCTCCGCCGGCTTCGACGCCAGCATCTTCGAGTGCTCGATGGCGTTCACCGCGGGTGCGGCGCTGTACCTGCCGTCGGTCGCCGAACGGCAGAGCCCATCCGCGTTCATGGCCTTCATCGGACGCCAGCGCATCACCCATGCCACGCTGCCACCGGCGTTCCTGCAGGGCCATGCCGAAGCCCCGTGCTGGGCGCACCGCCCAATGTTGATCTTTGCGGGCGATGCATCCAGCCCTGGCCTGTTTCGTCACTGGAGCCGCTACGCAAGACTTGCCAATGCCTATGGCCCCACCGAGATCACCGTCTGTGCCAGCACCTGGGTCTGCCCCGATGAGCCAGGCGAACTGTCCGTGGTGCCGGTAGGGCGTCCCATCGGGAATACTCGCCTGTACTTGCTCGACGAACACGGCCTGCCCGTGCCTCGCGGCAGCATCGGCGAGCTGTATATCGGGGGTGCGAACGTCGCGCGCGGCTACCTGGACCGCCCTGCGCTGAATGCGGAGCGCTTCGTCTCCGACCCATTCGATGATAAGCCACAGGCACGCATGTATCGTAGCGGCGACCTGATGCGCTACCTTCCCGATGGCAACCTGGTTTTCCTCGGCCGCAACGATCATCAGGTCAAGCTGCGCGGGTTTCGCATCGAGCTGGGCGAGATCGAGGCCAATCTGGCGAGCCACGCCGCGGTTCGCGAGTGTGTGGTGCTGGCGCGCGAAGACGTACCCGGCGACAAGCGACTGGTGGCCTATGTCGTGCTGGACAAGCCGGCTGCCAATGCCATTGCGCAGCTACGCGAACACCTCGCCAAGCGCCTGCCCGAATACATGGTGCCCACGGCTTTCGTGGCCATGGAGGCGATGCCGCTGACCTCGCATGGCAAGCTCGATCGCAAGGCCCTGCCCGCCCCCGGCGACCAGGCGTTCGCACGACGCACCTATGCACCGCCGCAAGGCGTCGCCGAGCACGCGATCGCCACGCTGTGGGGTGAACTGCTCGGTGTCGAACGCATCGGGCGACATGATCACTTCTTCGAGCTCGGCGGCCATTCGCTGCTGGTCACCCGGCTGGCTGCGCGCATGCACGAGCAGTTCGACAAACCAGTCGCCGTGCGTGACCTGTTCAATCACCCGGTGCTCAAGGACATGGCCGCGTTGATAAGCTCCAATAAGTCACGCGATCATGACATGCTCGACTTGGACGCCGAGTTGGTGTTGGATGAGACCATCCGTGCGTCTTCTGCGCCCCGCCAAGGCGACGAGCCGCAGCATATCCTGCTGACCGGCGCATCGGGGTTTCTCGGCGCATTCCTGCTTGTACGCCTGCTCGAATGCAGCCGTGCCGTCGTGCATTGCCTGGTTCGCGGTGATGACGATGCGGATGCGCGAGCCAGGCTGGATGCCAACATGCGCCAGCTCGGCCTGGATGAGTACGAGCGGGCGCGCGTGTCGGTGATCGCTGGCGACCTCGCCTTGCCCTTGCTGGGCCAGGACCGCACGCGCTTCGATCACTTGGCCAACCTGATCGACGTGATCTACCACAACGGCGCCTGGGTCAATTCGCTGCATACCTACGAAAGCCTCAAGGCCGCCAACGTGCTCGGTACGCAGGAGATTCTGCGGCTTGCCGCACAAGGCACGCCCAAGCATGTGCACTACGTATCCACGCTGAGCACGATACCGCTGGCGCAAACGGCGGGGGTACACGTCACCACCGAGAGTGAACTGGCCGAGCACTGGCGAGGGCTGGCATCGGGCTATGCGCAGAGCAAATGGGTCGCCGAACGCCTGTTGCGTATCGGCGGTGAACGCGGCATTCCCTATACGATCTACCGTCCGACACATATCGGCGCGGCACGTGACAGCGGCGCCAGCAACCCCAGCGACACCTGGAGCCTGTTCATTGATGCCTGCCTGCGGCTTGAGCGTGTTCCCGAGGTTGATACCGGCATCAACTCCCTGCCGGTCGATTACATGAGTGCATGCATCGTTGAGCTATCCATGCGCGATGACATTCATGGACGAAGCTTCAATCTCGCCAGCATGCAGTCATTCCAGCTGAGCGAATTGACCCGTCAGATCGCGGCCATCGAGGAACTGTCGGTCAAGACAGTCGACTATCGCGCGTGGCGCCGCCAGTGCGCGGCGCAGCCGGCGACCAGCCGCCTGGCGGCGGTCATGCCAGCCGAACTGGTCGAAGAAGATGCCGAGGAGCCCTCGCGCATCCCGCTTGGCAATGCCGTGGAGGACCTATCGCGCCACGGCATGCCCTGCCCGGCACCGAGTACCGAGACATTGCGGAAATACGTGCGCTGGCGTTACCGACAAAGCGTGCAACCGGCATGATGGCAATGCCACGGTTCCTGGCCTGCCATCTGGAGCCGTGGTACCTCACGGCAAGCGTTCGGGGTGATAGGCCTTGATGAACGGATCGTAGAGTGCCTGGGCTTGCGACGCCGTCATGCCGCCGACGGCGGTGCCGTGATCCTTGGCCTGGATGCCCAGGACATAGCGATCCCTGGGCAGCGCCACCACCTGCACGGGCCCGCCGTCGTCCTTGCGTGGTACCTCGATGACGAGGCGATCGCCGGTCGGTTCGGGCAAGGCGACGGATAGATAGTCGGGGCCGCCATAGGCCGGCAGCAGCTCTGGATTGGCCTTCATGCCGTCGATGGTATCCAGCATCATCTGCAAGGTGGCCTTGGTCATGTTGCGCTGGCGCTCGAATGTGGCTTTCACGCCAGGCGCGACGTCGGGCTTGTCCAGCCCAGGCGAGCGCGTGTCCGTCAGCGATACATCCACCTCTCGCCCATTGTCGTCACCGTAAATGGCCGTGATGGCGTTGAATGTGCAGCTCCAGCGCTTGAACGGCAGGCCGCCGATCGTGGCCTTGGGCGGCATCGCCTTGACCAGTACATGACCTTCGCACTCAGCCGTCGATGCCGCATCCTGCTGCGCGCTGTCGGGACCCGACGGGGCACTGGCCTGCTGTGCGTCGCCATGACGTCCGCTGCAAGCGGCGAGCAGCGTGGCCAAGAACCACGCCAGCCCATGGCGTGCACGCGGAGTCGATCGTAGAAAAGCCATGGAGGGATCCGGCAAAGCGTCTTGATGTCGACATGAGCGCGTATTGTCCCTGCATGCGTGTATCGGGGAGGTCAGGAGTTGGGCGTGAGGAGTGAGGGGTAAAAGCCGGTGAGCCCGAATTCTGCTCTTGCACCCGACGCCTCGCGGGTGCGCGAATAGCCGCCTGCTTCATACCGCTCGCATCGACAACTCCACATCCTCGCCGAACGGAACCGACAAGTAGCCACCTTCCGGAGCGCGCATCCGCGTCAGATAGTCTGGATTGAAGTCGGCATTGTCGGCCACGATCAGTGCACCGGGCCGCAGCCGGTGCTCGACCAGGTCCAGCACATCACCATAGAGTGCCTTGGCACCGTCGAGCAGCAACAGGTCGACGCTGTCGGGCAGATCCCTCGCCAGCGTCTGCAGGGCGTCGCCTTCGCGGATGTCCACCAGATCCAGCAAACCGCCTGCGGCCAGGTGTTCGCGTGCGCGAATGACCTTCGAGGGTTCGAACTCGCTGGTGATCAGCTGGCCGCCACCATTGTCGCGCAGCGCAGACGCCAGATGCAGCGTGGAAATGCCGAATGACGTGCCGAACTCGACGATGTGCCTGGCACCGATGCTGCGCGCGAGCATGTACAGCAACAAGCCGGTCTCGCGTGAGACCGCCAGAGGAAAGTCCTTCAGGTGACCGTAGAACTCGCGGTAATCGGTACGGCTGCGCAGGAGGCGGCCGCGCTCCTGAGACGACAGGGCGGCCATGGCCGGCGACGACAGGGGCGAGGATGCCTTGGCTTCACGAAACAGTTGGTCGAGCAGGGGCGCCACAGGCGCGGCGTTCAAGGTAGTCATGGGTATTCCGAGGGGTTGGTTACGCCATAGCGATCGGCTTAGAATGCGATGAATTCATCGCGTTTTCTAATCGCATTTCCGGCGCCCCATGACCGAGCAACCCAGACCACGGCTTTCCCCACGAAAACAGCCCAAACAGGCGCGCTCGACCGAGCTTGTCGCGGTCATCCTGGAGGCGGCGGTTCACGTTTTGGCGAAGGAAGGCGCCCAGCGCTTCACCACGGCCCGCGTTGCCGAAAAGGCCGGGGTCAGCGTGGGTTCGCTGTATCAGTATTTTCCCAACAAGGCCGCCATTCTCTATCGCCTGCAAAGCGACGAGTGGCGGCAAACGCTGGACATGCTGCGCACTATCCTCGAAGACAGGTCGCTATCGCCTGTCGATCGCCTGCGCAAACTGGTCCACGCCTTCATTCGTTCCGAGTGCGAGGAGGCAGGCATGCGTACCGCACTCAGTGACGCGGCGCCGCTTTATCGCAATGCACCCGAGACACTGAGTGCCAAGGCCGAGGGCGCGCAGATCATTCGTGCGTTCATGCGCGAAGCATTGCCCGGGGCGACGGAGCAGACCTTCGACATGGCCGCGAAACTGATCACCCACACGCTGAGCGCGGTGGGAAAACAGTTCTCCGAAACGCCACGTCGTGACAGCGACATCATCACCTACGCCGATGCGCTGGCGGATATGTTCCAGGCCTACCTGCAAAGCTTGCAGCACTGATAGGCCAGCCAGGAAACCAAGGCGGTGTTCTTGAACCGCCGGGCCGGGCATGTTAGCGTCCTCGCCGCCAAGCCATCCGGCTATGCCGTAAGCGTTTACGTCAACCAACGCGCAATGTCGCCACGCGAGCTACGCATGCTCGCGGGCCTGCGCCCGAGGTTGATCGATGAAAACGCCTTCCCTGCTCGCTACGCCTTTCCTGCCACGAATACGCATCCGACCGGATGCCACGGCAATGTGCCTGTATTTTCTCGCTGGCCTGGCAGACGGTGCACTGATGCCATTCTTCGCGCTCTGGGCGCAGCACGAGGCGGCCATACCGACCCGCTATATCGGTTTGCTGCTGGCGTGCTATGCCGGCGGTGAACTGGTGGCCACACCTATTCTCGGCGGCATTGCCGACCGGCTTGGGCGGCGTCCTGTGCTGCTGCTCTCGACACTGGGCGTGGGTGTCGGTTTCATGCTGCTGGCGCATCTGCAGGGGATGATCGCCGTGGCCGTGAGCTTGCTGGCCATCGGCATGTTCGAGTGCGCCCTGCATCCGACCATCGCCACTGTCATCGCCGATACGGCAGATGACGAGTCACTGCGCATGCGCTATGCCATGGCGCGCATGGCCGCTGGCAGCGGGCACGTGGTGGGCCCGGCGCTCGGGTCGGCCCTGGCACTGATCTCGCTGAACAGCGTGTTTTCCGGTTGTGGCCTTGCCTTGCTCATGGCCTCGCTGATCATCCTGGCGATTCTTCCCGAGACGCGTGCCACGGCAGCCAACGTGGCGGCCAGCGATGACCAGGAAGACGAGGATGAAGAAGGCTTGTCTTCATTGTTGCCAGCCTTTCGCGACCGACGCCTCGCCAGCCTGCTGCTGTGGTTTACGCTCATGGAGATCGTCGGCGGATGGACGGAAGCCATACTGCCGCTCTACGCACATGGCGAGCGCGCGCTTTCCACCACTGGCGTCGGCCTGCTGTTCTCGTATGCGGCGGCGGCAGCCGTGGCGTTGCAGTGGCCAATCACACGCTGGAGTTCGCGCATGTCCGCGTATTCACTGCTGCTTGGCGCAGGCGTCGTGCTTGCAGGCGGCTTCTGCACGCTGTTGCTCACACCAAGTCTCGTGTCATTGGGTGCTTGCGTCACATTGATGGCTCTTGCACAGGCCTTGATCGGCCCGCTGATCCCGGTTGCGGTCAATGCCATGGCAGCGCCATCGGCACGCGCAAGCTACATGGCGGCGATCTCCACCGCCAATGACCTGAAGGATTCGGCCGGTCCCGCATCAGGCATGTATCTGTACGGGCTATCGACCAGGCTGCCCTGGCTGCTCGGCATACCGGTTGCCCTGGTCGCTGCCCTGGCGCTGGCCATCACCGTCAGAAGCACCGAGACTCGCCGGAGCGGCCTGGGTCGCGAATGCGGGCCCTGAAAACCGCCAAGCCACGACCTCGTCGCACCTTGCATCGCAACTGAAGTCGCTCCTGGGGTCAACGGCGACTTGCAATGGGACAATGGCCACCAGAAAACAAAGAGCCGGGAGGTTGCCCTCCCGGCTCTTTACCCACTCAAGCCCTGCGAGGCTTCAACAAGCTTACATCAGTTCGATTCAGTGAACTGGATCGACGGGTTCGAACCACCCGCTGTCGTGCACGAATGCAGGGTCAGGTTGTTGGTCTCACCCGTGGAACCGGCATTCGACGCGCAGGTCGGCGCCGAGGTGCTACCGTTGCTGACGGCGACCTTCACGGTGACCGAGGAACCCGAGTTGAACTGGGCCTTCGAACCGCCAGCATTGCCGACCACGTTGAACTCCGACGACTTCCACACGCTGGCAATGTGCAGCTTGCTGTCGCTGCCGCTAGCGCTATAGGCGTGGGTGCCGTTGGTGAAGGTCACGGTGTCGTTGCCGCCATTGACCACGGTGCCGGTCAACTTGAGGTTGGCCAACTGGGTCGCCGGTACGTCCGGAGCAGTCGCGGCACTGCTGTTGCCATAGCAATCGCCTTCGCCGTCACTGCCGAAGCCGCTCGGGCAACGGCTGCTACCCCAGCCGATCAGCCAATACTGCATGAATACGGCGGCCTGGCCGTCTACGTTGTAATCCGGCGAGTAGATGAACTGTTGCCACACCACGCAACCCGAATGCCCGGCGCACGAAGACGTAGTCGAGTTGAAATCGGTGTTGATCTGCAGCGTGTACTCGTTCGGTCCCAGGATGCCGCCACCACCGAACGACGATACGCCCACGCCCGACTCGGAGGTAACACCGGTCACCGACGGGAACGAGCCCACGGTGCTGGTGATCAGGGTGTTGCTCTTCAACGCATAGTCGTTGCCGTTGCCGACGGTCTGGCCACCACCACTGAGCAATGTCAGGTGATGCGGCGGTACCGGCGGGATGCTGTGTGCGCGCGCCGGAGCGGTATTACAGGCCACCTGCTTCCAGGTGGTGCTGGGATACTCGGCCTCGAAGCATCCATCGGCCGGCGCGGAAAGATGCGAAATGGTTTCACGCCAGTTGGTCTGGGCCTGCGCCTGCAACTGATCGGTCTGTACAGCCTGCTGTTCCACGCTCGAGGCAGCGAATGCGGTGGGAACCGACATGGCTCCTCCCGCAAGACCGGCCAGGATCGCGACCTGCAACATGTAACGCACCCCACGTTTCACGTTCGACTGCATACAACCCTCCCATAACGATGGTTTTTTCGACTCCGGACGATCCGGCGTCGGGATAATCCCCCTGAAAGCAATTACAACCGTCGCAAATTCGGCGCATACATAATTCGAGCCTATTAATCGGAGTTAAATCCAATCGCAAGATAATTCGAATCATCAATATAGGATGCCGTCATTGCCGTCGCCTGAAGACACACTCCCCTTGCGGGTACGAAAATGCTTTCGTATCCGTAACTTAGGGTTACATCAAGGCGATAAAAACGATTGTGCCCGCGTCAACAAACTCATTTTGTGACGTGCAACTGCTTTATGACGCCAAATATCAAAGGCGCTGCAAATATTGAATTTTTCAGGGAAACGCAGGTGAATTAAAAAACCCTACCCATGATGAAGTCATTATTCGAAGCAATGCCTCACTTCGCGACCCAAGTCACATGAGATTGTTCACCGATGTAAAATCCATGCATGCGAAGTTATTTACGATGCGCGGCAATCGCCAGCCATATAACCAAGCAGCCATGCATAGGCCTGCAAACACTTCAGGATTGCCAGGAAAGCTTGCGGTCCACGACCCGCCAGGTGCCACTCGAGCGACTCAGCACGATAAACCCGCTGTGCGCGCAGAGGCCGCCGCATTCCTCGGTGAGATACACCACGGCCTGCAAACCATCGGCGGCATAGGCGGGCATGCTGACGCGCACCAGTATTCTCGCGTTGGGAAAGGTCGCGCGAAACGCGGTGCCATCGCCCAAGGCAATCGCCTGTCCAGACGCTACGGTCGTCGGCTTGCCGACCTGGGTCTGCATCAACGTGTGCAATCGCTGTTCATCGACCACATAAAGCTGGGCACAGGCGGAGATATCGGGCAGTCGCTGCGTGGCGCGTGTGCGATCCACCAGTTGCTTGAGCATCTGCAGCGACAGGCTGCCGGGCCCGGACGCCTGGCCTTGCTTGTCGATATCCGGGAGCACGGGCTGGGTGGAAAGTACGACGGCTCCGTGCTTGCCCTGCGCGCACGACTGGCTAAGCACCGCATCGAGTACGGCCTGGTCGTCCGGTGATGCCTGATGCGATGAGCAGCCATCGAGGATGACCGAAACGGTGAGCAGCAGCGCGACGAGGCATCGGTTCATCACGCGACGATAGCATTTGCCGCGCCTTCGATCGGCAACGCGCCTGCTGGAACCTCTCATCGACATCGTCATTCCGGCGAAGGCCGTAATCCAGCGCCTCCAGTTCCATCAAAGCCAAGACGCCAGGACGACGGATAAGCGAGGTTTTACAGGCTCCTTGAAGTCGCTCTTATCACGGCGCGGTTTGCCAGGCGGCACGATCCTCGACTGTCCAGAGGGGACTCACCGCGCTACCCTGCGCGGCCGCGGCTATCGCTGCTTCAAGCACCATCATCACGGTGATGGCCTGGGCAGGCGTCACGGGATTGCTGCCCTGGCCGAGCAAGGCATCGCGCAACGCCTGGTAATACCGCCGTTGATCGCCCAACGGCACCAGCTCGCGCGATATGCCACCGGCACCATCGTGGAAGACCAGCGCGTCCTCGTCCTCCCCCCAGGTGGCCTGGCCTGGACGCACGCCAGCCAGCAACTGTGCTTCCTGTGGGTCGGGCAGATATTTTACGGCGCTGCCGCGCGTACCATGCACGACAAAGCGTGGGCTGCCGCCAGCCACCAGCATGCTGGCATGCAGGACCACCCGCCGCTGTCCGTATATCAGCACCACGTGCGCCCAATCCGGCGTTTCACCATCCGCACGCTGCACCGCAAGACTCGCCATCACCTGGTCAGGCAGACCGAACAGCACCAGGGCCTGATCGACCAGATGCGGCCCGAGGTCATACCACAGCCCCGTACCGGCGCCAGCTTGTTCACGCCAGCGCGCCCGCACTTGCGGTCGAAAGCGATCAATATGCGATTCGAAATGCACGACATCGCCGAGCCGGCCGCTGTCGATACCTTGTCGCACCCCGAGAAAGTCACTGTCCCAGCGACGATTCTGGAAGACCGACAGCACGCGATCGTGCTTGTACGCTGTGCCAGCCAGTGCACGCGCCTGCGTCACGTCGAGCGCGAACGGTTTATCCACCACGACGTGCTTGCCCGCTTCCAGCGCGGCGTGCGCGAGGGGAGCATGCGTGTCGTTGGGCGATGCGATGACCACCAAATCGATATCTGGATGGGTGAAGGCTTGCGACGGTTCGGCCATCACCTGGACATCCGGCAGATCGGCGTGCACCTTGGCCGCGTCTCGCGATACCACGCTCGTCAATGCCAGCCCAGGCACCCCGGTAATCAGCGGAGCATGAAATGTCTTGCCGGCATAGCCGTAACCGATCAACGCAACATGTATGGCAGCAGCCATGAATCTTCACCATCAAGAACGAACCCGCACCCATGATAAGCGGTGCGGGTTCCATGCCATGTCTACGCGGTCATGCCAGTGCAGGCGCGGCGGGGAAATCCACTGGGACGCGGGTGACGCCATGCAGGTAGTTGGTCACCGTCTTGTCGCCGATGACCACGATGACATCGACCAGGTTTTCCTGAGTCCAACCTGCAGCCAGGAAGGCGTCGACCGGGGCCGGATCGGCGTGCCCACGCTGTACCGCGACATCCTTTACCAGGCGCGCCAGCGCGTCGAGCTTTGCATCGAAGCCCGCAGTGCCACCGCGAATCTGGAGCATCTGCTCGTCGGTGAAACCATGCATCCGGCCAATCAACGTATGCGCCGCCAGGCAATACTCACAGTGATTGACCTGACTGACCACCAGGTTCACTACTTCACGCGCCTTGCCGGTCATGCTGCTTGGCGCATTCTGGAAGGCCAGGTAATTGCCCAGCGCGTGTTCGGAAAGCGCGAGCGTGGCATACAAGTTGGGTACCTTGCCCAGGGCCTTGGTCAGGTTGTCGAACAAAACCTGGTTGGCGGGAGATACGTCGGTGCGAGAGGGAACGACGAACGTGGTCATGGGAAACTCCGTGTCTGATGAAAAGAAACCTGATGAAGGGAAACCTGAAAAGGGGAATCACTGCGCGAGATAGCCGCCATCGACCGCAATCGACTGCCCGGTAAGAAAGCGCGCCTTGTCGCTGGCCAGAAACAGGATGGTCTGCACGATCTCATCGACCTGGGCGGCCCGGCGCGCGGGAATCGTCGCCAGGAAGCCGGCCTTGCTGTCCTCGCTGCGGCCGACGAAACGATCGAGCATGTCGGTGGCCACCGGACCCGGGGCCACGGCGTTGACGCGAATGCCAAGCGCCGCGCCTTCCAGCGCCACGCTGCGCGTCAAGCCCTCCACCGCATGCTTGCTGGCGACGTAGACCGAAGCGCCCGGGATGCCGATCTTGCCGGCGATGGAAGACACGTTGACGATGGCGCCAGCGCCCTGCTCACGCATCGCACGCATTTCGTGCTTCATGGAAAGCAACGTGCCCAGGACATTGGTCGCGAAGGTGGTCTCGTAGTTGTCGACGGTCTGCTCGTCGACGGGCGCCGACTGGCCTTCGGTGCCGGCGTTGTTTACCGCCACATCAAGGCGACCGAAGCGCTGTACCGTCTGTTCGACCAGCTGCCGAACTTCGGCTTCGGCACGCACATCCGCGCGAATGAATTCGGCCTGTGCACCCAACGCACGTAATTGAGCCGCCACGGCCTGTCCGGCTTCTTCGCGACGGCCGCTGACGACTACGCGGGCACCTTCGCGGGCGAACGCCACGGCCGTGGCGTGACCGATACCAGTCAGGGCGCCGGTCACCAGGACAACGGGGGTATTCATGCTTAACTCCTTGGCAAGCAGGTTGCGTTGGAGCGGACTTTGATTCATTCCCCTTTACGCAACTAGAAGCGCAATTGGCATATCATTAAGTCCATTCAGGCATGAAATGATCCCGATGGATAAATTGCAGGCAATGCAAACCTTGGTGCGCGTGGTCGAGTCGGGGAGTTTTTCTGCCGTGGCGCGCGAGCAGAACACGACACAGAGTGCGGTGAGCAAACAGGTCGCCGCCCTTGAGCGTGCACTGGATGCGAAGTTGTTGATCCGCACCACGCGCTCGCTGGCACTGACTGAGGAAGGCGAACGCTATTTCGAGCAGGCACGGCGCGTGGTCGCCGACGTGGCTGAGGCCGAGACGTCGCTCAAGCATGGCTCGACGCAACTGAAGGGATGGCTGCGCGTGGCGGCATCCGGTGGCTTTGGGCGTCTCAAACTGATGCCGCTCGTGCAGACCTTCCTGGCCCAGCACCCGCAGGTGAGAATCGACCTGAGGCTGAGTGATGGCTTCATCGACCTGGTCGAGCAGGGCATCGACATCGCCGTCCGCATCGGCGAACTGGCCGACAGCCGGCTGGTGGCACGCCAGGTTGGCACGTCGCGGCGTGGACTCATCGCGCACCGCACCTACCTGCGCAAGCTTCCCAAAGGCATCAAGCCACCGCGCACGCCAGAGGACTTGGCGCAGCACAACTGCATCGTCTATACCGGTTCCAGCATGCGCAACGCATGGCGTTTACAGGCCGGTGCCGGCGCCGCCGAACCGGAGGGCACAGGGCGCAGCGTCAAGGTCGAGGGCAACTTGCAGACCGACAGCAGCGAGGTGGTACGCGCATCGGTGCTGGCAGGGATGGGCATCTGCTACACGCCGTCCTGGTTGTTCGACGACGAACTGGCCAGCGGCGAGGTGGTGCGGTTGCTGCCGGACTGGTCGGTACTATCGCCCGTGCACCTGGTCACGCCACAGGAACGGCGGCATTCGGCAAAAGTACGCGCGTTCGGCGACCACGTAGCGGCGAGCCTGGCCTGAGTGATTCGGGCCGCTGCGCCTCTGATCGAACGCAGCCATCGAAACAATGCAAGGCAGCATCGTGCAAACGGCAAATCTGTCACGGCAGTTTGGATTATCATAGGCGCCACAATTCCCAGCCGTTGTCCGCCGTGAACCTCCCCACTCCCGCGCCGACAGTGAAACCTAACGGGTTTCGTGCATGAGCGCGCCGCAAGACTCTTCGACACCCCCCGAAGCCGCCACGGCCCCGGTCACCATCGATTACCGCATCATTTCCCTGATCGTCGCGTGTTCCATCTTCATGGAACAGCTCGACGCTACGGTGCTGGCCACCGCATTGCCGGCCATGGCCAGGGATTTCCACGTCAACGCGCCGGCGATGAGCATCGCGATCACCTCCTACCTGTTGATGTTGGCGATCTTCATTCCGGCCAGTGGCGCCATGGCCGATCGTTTCGGCGCGCGGCGCGTATTCAGTTCGGCGATCGGCGTATTCGTGGTCGGCTCCATCCTGTGCGCCTGGACGACCAGCCTGCCGCTGATGGTGGCCGCTCGCGTGCTGCAAGGCGCCGGCGGCGCGATGATGGCTCCCATCGGGCGGTTGATCCTGTTACGTACTGTGGAACGCAAGTACCTGGTTTCGGCGATGTCCTGGACGCTGGTGCCGGCCTTCCTGGGGCCGCTGATCGGTCCGCCACTGGGCGGCTTCATCGTGACTTATCTCGATTGGCGATGGATCTTCTACATCAACGTACCGGTTGGGGCGCTCGGTTTCGTGCTCGTGAGTCGGCTCATTCCCGATATCGCGGCCGAGAGCCATGCCACACGTTTCGATTTTCCCGGATTCGTGCTGTGCGGCGTCGGCTTGGGCTGCCTGTTGTTCGGTTTCGAAACGGTGGGACAGGGCTCCGAATTGACGCGTGCACTGGTATTGCTCGCCATCGGCCTGGCGGCCAGCATCGGCTATGTCATCTATGCGCGTCGACGTGAAAATCCTTTGCTCGATCTTTCGTTGATGAAGATCGATTCGTTCCGCCTGTCGACGATCGGCGGCTCGCTGATGCGCATCACCCAAGGCGCCCAACCGTTTCTGCTGCCGTTGATGTTCCAGATCGGCTTTGGCTGGTCGGCGGTCAAGAGCGGCCAGTTGATCCTGGCCACCACGCTTGGCGCCATCGTCACCCGAAGTTTCACGCCACGCCTGCTTCGCAGGGTCGGCTTCCGCAACGGCATGATCTTCAATGGCGTGCTATCGAGCCTGGGCTATGCGGTGTGTGCGCTGTTTCGTCCTGGCTGGCCTTATCCGGTGATGTTCGTGCTGCTGTTCTGCTGCGGCGCGTTCATGTCGTTCCAGTTCGCCGCCTATAACACCATCGCTTACGAGAACGTGCCCAGCACACGGGTAAGTGCCGCCAACAGCTTCTACACCACGTTGCAGCAATTGATGCTCTCGGTCGGCGTGTGCGCCGGCGCGCTGATCCTCAAGACGGCCATGGTGGCCGGTGGCAGCAAGCAACCGGAGCTTTCCGACTTCTCCATCGCATTCCTGGTAGTGACACTGATTTCGCTCAGCTCCACCCGGTGGCACGTGAAATTCGCCCCCGATGCGGGGCACGAATTGAGTGGGCATCGGAGCCGCTGACGCGAGGCTTGGCTGGGTCACCGGCCGCTCTGCACACAGGAGCGAATTCATTGGCGATGCAACTTGCGATTCAGTCGCAGGTTGGGGCTTTTAAAACCTCCACACCCCAACTCCCTTGCAATTTGCATCGCGGATGAATTCGCTTCTACGGCGTCGCGTCGCGGCGTTGAAAATCGCAGCGGTGCCGGCTTGGCATGACTTCGAGTGTGTCAGCCAATTGCAAGCGTGCCTTGGCACCGCCTTCGCGCACGTATGCCAGTTCCTTGGCGGTGATCAGCACGATCGGCACCATGCGTACCGGAGACAGCGGCATGTCCTGGATCACGTCGGGGAAGTCGGGGCGCGGACCGCCCAGCAGGATGCCCAGGCAATCGTCTTCGCTGATGAAATGCCCGGGTACCTGCACAGCAATATCCGGCGCCTGGCTGACGCCTGGCAGTTCCATCGACAACACGCCGTAGGTCTCCAGGCGATCGACGATCCCGCCCGCGCCGGCCACGAGCTCGCCCACATGGTGCAATAACTGAAACGCCCAACTGTCCTTCAACCGGCTGACGTCGCCCCGCCGGCCGGCGAAAGCCGGATCGATATCCGACGTTTCCAGGAACAGCTCCATGCCGAAGCCATTGAGCGGCGGCTGCAATGACTCGAAAGGATCGGACATGCCGTCGGTGGCAAGCACGATAGCGTGGTCACGACGCACCACACGATACGCCTGGCGCAAGGTCGGCCATGCCACACCGCCGGTGAGCTGCGGGCTGATCAGATTGGCCAGTACATCGCGCTCGGGTGTACCGACCGAGGCCCAGTACGCATCCAGGCGCTGGTGGGTGACGTCATCGGCCGGCTGCCCCGAACGCGCCGGCTCGTTCGGCGGCGTTGCTTGATTGTGCTTGCGAAACCGGTCAAACCATCCCATTACTCGATCTCCCTCTCAAATCAACCTGGACGGTGCACCGCCAACGGTCCGAACGCCTGTGTTACAGGCATCACCTCGATGGTGTTGACGTTGAAATGCGGCGGCAGGCTGGCGATCCAGAACACCGTCTGGGCAATATCCTCGGCGCTCAGGAATTGCGTGTTCTCGTAGACCTTGGCCGCACGCGACGCATCGCCATGAAAACGTACCTTGGAAAACTCGGTACCACCGGCGAGGCCTGGCTCGACATCGGTCACGCGCACTGGCGTGCCCAGCAGGTCCGCGCGCAGGTTGAGCGAGAATTGGCGCACGAACGCCTTGGTCGCACCGTACACGTTACCGCCGGGATACGGATAGGAACCGGCGACCGAACCGATGTTGATCACATGGCCACGGCCCCGTTCGACCATGCCCGGCAGGAAGCTGCGCGTGGCATACATGACACCCTTGATGTTGGTGTCGACCATGGTTTCCCAATTATCCATGTCCGCCTGCTGTGCCGGCTCCAGGCCCAGCGCTAGACCTGCGTTGTTGACCAGCACATCGACCGCGGCAAATTCCGCAGGCAAATTCGCCGGCAATGCCGCCACCGCCGCGCGATCGCTCACGTCAAGCACGAACGGCAGCACATGCTCGCGTCCCAGTTCATCGGCGAGTTTTTCCAGCAATGGACCGCGACGGCCCACCGCGACAACGCGGTGCCCATCAGCCACGAAGCGGCGAACGATGGCTTCACCAAAACCCGAGGAAGCCCCGGTAACCAGGATGATCATGACGTACCTCTGACAATCGAAAACCATGGCGCGAGCGCCGCGCAAGGCCGGCGCGCCCTCAATCATCGTCAAAGGATGCCACAGGCAGATGCCTGTACGGTGTTGTCTTCGTGACTGCGCATGGGCCTGATCGCGCGCAAATCAGATGAGGCATGCTTTCACGCCAGCGTCTTGCCCCATCAGGTGCCCGAGCAGGTCCTGCCCGCCAGCGCGCTCCGATACCTGGAGGGACCTGAAACACCCGGGTTTCATCGATCACCCGGGCGGCCAGGCCATGGCACCCAGGCATCCGCGCGGCGGCTGCGGCAGCCCGGCGATCGACACGTTGTGACTGATCCGTCGTTCGCCGTGGCCATGGTCACGGCGCTCCGAGCAGATCATCGTGCCATGGTGCGAACGGATCGAGTGACAGACCCGCGCATCGTCACGCCGCGCCTGGCCTGGGCGTGATCGCCAGGCACCGGGTGGAAGCCGCCTCGTTCATTTGACGGACATCCGGCAGTGGAGACACTACCGGCTTTGGCATTCCCCGGATACGCCGTGCTGACCGTACAAGATCGACCACGTGCCCAGGGCGGCATGACCCGGCGCCTGCTGCGCGCCACCCTGTCCTTGGCGGCCTGCCTGTCTCCCATGGCCGCCTGCCACGCCCAGGCCACGAACGCCGATACCGCGCCACGCGGTCCCTTCAACATCGTGGTGAAGAACGACAAGCTCACGCTCGCCGTCGCCAAGGCTACGCAGGTGTATATCTCCGGCACCATCGATGCGAACGCACCCAAGCGCTTCGAGGACATGCTGCGCACAGGCAAGATTCCGTCCGACTCGGATATCTACCTGGATGCCTCCGGCGACGACGTCACCGCCGGCTACGCCCTTGGCAAGCTGTTTCGCGATTCGGCCATGACCACGCACCTGGGCGCACTCAAGCTGCCTGGAGAGCCGCCTCGATCCGCCACGTGCAGCAACGCCTGCCTGTTTGCCTTCATGGGCGGCCTTTATCGCTGGTCGCCCTCTGGCGCGGACCGACTGGGCGTGCGCCAATCATTCGTGGGCGGACTTTGGCCGCGAGGTCCGCAGAAGACGCAGACGCCAGCGGACATGGTCGATTACCTCAAGCGCATGGACATCAACTTCTGGTCACTGGTGCGCTCGCCGGTGCCGCAACCCAATGACATGGTGTGGCTGGATGCAGATCAGACCAATGGCTGGGGCGTAGCCAACAATGGTCGGCTGCCTTTGCACGCCGACTATCCCACCGAAGCCATTCCGCCCACGCTGACCTTGAGCCAGGTCACGCGCGCCGGCATGAATCGCATGACCGTGGTGTGCACACCCACCGGCGCCACGCTGACCGCCTATTACACAGTGGGCGCCGAACGCGCCAAGCAGCTGGTCGCCCGACAGCAACGCGCGCTGTTCGAAATCAATCAGCTGGAAATCCTGCCGATGCAATCCGGGCGCGCTCGCGTGACTGGCGACGCCATCGTCATTAGCAGGCCGCTGTCGTTCGAACAACTCAATGCGTTTCTCAATACGTTCTCCACGGGCGCCTGGATCAAGGACAAGAACGGCGCCGTTCGCTACGGCTTCACCATGGGGCCGGCACGCGTAAAGGACAGCTACACCACATACTTCGCCAACTGCCAGAAGTCGGCACCACGCGCCGCTTCGCCAGCTCAGTAACTTCTCGCTCCTAGCCTGCCAGCGCCTCGATCACGCTTTGCCGCAACCACGCATGCGCCGCATCGCTATCGCGGCGCGCATGCCAGACCAGCCGGAAAGCGAATGGCTCGATCTGCAACGGCGGGGCGAACACGCGCAAGCGGCGGTTACGGCTGGCTTGCCGCAGGCTGCGTTGCGCCACGGTAAGTATGAGATCCGTTCCGGCGATCACCTCGGCGGCCACGCCCCAGTGCGGCAACGTCAGCCTGACCACACGCTTCACACCATGCAAGGACAGTGCGCGATCGATCTCGTTGTCCACCTCGCCATACAGGCCGACCAGCACGTGCGGACGTCCCAGCCAGCTCGCCAAGTCCAAGGCGTTACCCGCGACCGTGGCCCGATCGGCTACGCTGGCGAAGCGCTCGACGAATAACGAGTGCGTATGCAGGTGCGCGCCGGGAGGATCATCGAACACGCCGAGCGCCATGTCGATTTCGCCATCGGCCAGTTGCGCCAGCATCGCCGGCCGGCTGGCCTGAGTCACCACCAGGGACACCCCCGGCGCATCGCGACGCAGCCTGGGAACCAGGGTGGGCAACAGCACATGCGCGCCGTAGTCGGACATGGCCAGCCGGAACGCTCGCTGTTCGTGTGACGGATCGAACGTTGTCGTCTCCAGCAACGCACCAACCCGATCGAGCGCCTCGGTCAACGGTTGCATCAATTGCACGGCTCGCGCAGTCAACTCCATGCGACCACCGCGACGGATCAGCAACGGATCGCCAAATAGCTCGCGCAGATGCGCCAACGCGTGGCTTACCGCCGGCTGGCTTCGATTCAAGCGCAATGCGGCACGGGAAATATGCCGCTCGGCCAGCAGGGCATGCAGCGCCACCAGCAGGTTGAGATCGATGCGCTGGAGATTATTCACCATACGAATATGAACAAGTCAAATAACGAATTTCCATTCGAAAATCTTATAAGCAAATATGCCGGTCAGCTCAAGACTCCCTCAAGGATTGCCCGTCATGACCTCTTCTTCGGCCACCACATTCGCCTGCATGGCCGTACTGGCCGGCGCACTGGTCCCCCTCCAGGCCGCCAGCAACGCCACACTCGGCCGCGCGCTGGGGCACCCGCTATGGGGCACGCTTGCCTCGCTGATCGTCAGCATGCTGGTGCTCGCCCCGGTACTGCTAGCCGTGCGCGCACCGGCTCCCTTGATCGCCCAGGCAAGCCAGGTGCCGCTCTGGGGCTGGCTGGGCGGCATCGTCGGCACCCTTTTCGTCAGCGCCGGCTTGTTACTGGTGCCACGCCTGGGCGCCAGCGCGTTCGTGACGTGCGTGATCGCCGGTCAGGTGGTCGTGTCGATGTTGATGGACCGTTTCGGCTTGATGGGTTTGCCGATCAAACCGATATCCACGATGCGTGTGGCCGGTGTATTGCTCGTTCTTGCAGGCGTGTTGACCGTGCAGTGGAGCAACCATGCCAGCAAGCCGTGAGACACCATGACATGGATGCCACCTTATCCGGGCTAGCCAAGCGGCCCGGTCATCAAAACGTTCATGGATTCGACGCCAGCCACCACCCTCGCGTCCTCGCCACTGAGCATCACACATTGATCGGCAATCGCCTGGATACCACTGCGATGGGATACCACGATCATGATGGTCTGGGACAGGCGCTCCCGCAGCCGACTCAGTACCGCTATCTCCGAAGCCGCGTCGAGTGCGCTGGTGGCCTCGTCGAGCACGGCCACATGAGGTCGGCGCAAGAGCACTTGTGCGAGCAACAGCCGTTGCAGCTCTCCTCCCGATAGCCGGCTGGATGCATCGTGGAGCGATACATCCAGGGCATCAGGCGCGTGACCGAGGCGTTTTGTCAGGCCCACATCGGCCAGGGCCTGTAGCATTGCGCCCTCCGTCGCCTGCGGCGCAGCCCAATACAGGCATTCGCGCACGGTGCGTTGCCAGGGACGGACGGTCTGGCTGATATAGGCACCGAGGCTGACGTGCTGCCGATACGCATCGAAATCCAACTGCCGCTGACCGACCCGCGCCATGAAGGCCTGTGGACGAATCATCCCCGCCAATGCATCGACCAGACTGGTCTTGCCGATGCCGGAATCGCCGCTGATCAGCGTCAGCTCGCCCGGCACCAGCACCAGGTCATGGACAGTCATGCCTGGCACGGGCGGACAGACGCGCAGGTGCTGGATATGAATTCGCTCTACGCGCGCCTGCCCGGCAATCGTGGCATGGGAAGTCGCTGGCGCCATCCTGTAGCGCTGCCACAATTCGAACGCCGGGGCCGCCGAGCGCAACTGCTGGAAGCTCTGTCGCGTGGACACCAGATAAGGCAGCAAGCGCCCCAGCAACAGGCTGACCGCGATCAGCGATGACGACTCGATACCATGCCAGTGCGAAGCAAGCACAAAAACGCCAGCAATGCCTGCGGCCGCAAGTAATTCCAGCAGCAACCGACCGGAAGCAACCAGTTCCAGCTGGCGGCGATAGCCCTGACCCAGGCGCGCGGAAATGGCGTTGTATCCGTCCTTCTCGGCATCTTCCCGGTTGAACGAACGTACATGCCGCAGCCGTCGAGGAAAATCCTCGCTGAGCCAGAACAGGTGCGTCATGTCCGCCACGTATTGCCGCCCCACACGCGCCTGCTCGGCGGTACTCGCCCGTGAGGCCAGCAAGGCAAAGGCGGCAAACAGCGGCGCGGCCAGCACCAGTTGCGGCGAGATCCACAGTGCAAAGGCAAAGCTCACCAGCGAGGTCACCGCAGCGACGAGCAACTGCTGCAAGGCGCTGAAGCCCTGCACGATGATCTCCACGTTGTAGGTCAGCACGTTGGCGATTTCGGCGGACGTCGCGTCGGCCAGCGATTCCAGGGGCGCGTCGATCAAATGCGCGTGCACCATGCGTCGCAGGTTCATCGCATGACGACTGACCAGTGCAGCCCCCAGTTGCGAGGCCAGCCAACGCAGCAGGGAGAACCCAACGGTTGCACCCGCGAATACAGCGGCCTGCACCGCGACGCTGGCATGCATGGCCAGCGACCAGCCACCGATGACCATGGGATGTCCTGGTTGCACCAACGGCACCAGCAGGAGCGCCGCCGCGCTACCGGCCAGCGCCGATCCCAGCGACAGCAGGACATACACCGCCAACCAACCACGATCTCGCGTCGTCAGCGTATCAACGAATGACGAGAACCAGGGGCTGGTACTACGCGCTGGCGCCACGATCTATCCATCCAGCCAGGTAGCCAACGCATCCACGGACGCCATCGGGTCGCAACCGCGACGCAGCTCGTGTACGCCTATCCCAGCCATGGCAGCCACGAAGTCGGTCCACCCCGGTTGGCTGGCCGCATAAGGCTGATCGGCCGCCAGGTGTGCGCTTGTCGACGCGGCGGACAGCGGTGTGAGCAGATGCCCCGGATCATGCGCCTGTGCATCGCTGACAAAGATGGCGCCAGCCAGCACTAACGGCGCCGCCGCCGCATGACCCGGGCTGTGACGCAAGTCGGCCTCGAATTTCTCAACGCCGCTGCGACGACGGATGACCGGGGCACCGCCAATCCAGCGCCGCACGACGTCATCTTCGATGCGATCGAGCGCATCGGTTTTCACATGCAGGAAATTGGCCACACCCGTTGCCAGAAGACCCCCGGTCCGGACAAACACCGCATCTTCGGCAATCACGTCCCAGCCGCGCAGCAGGCAGTTCAGCGTCAGCGTGGATTTACCAGCGCCGCTGGCGCCGAGCAGTAGAACGCCACGACCATCGCGACCCACACAGGCGCCGTGCAAGGGCACCAATCCCATACCGCGCGCGGCGAGCACGAATACGGCGAACTCGATCAGTTCGTAGCGCAGGTGATAGCGATACCGCAGCATGTCCTGGGAGATCACCACCAGCGCACGGCGCTGCGCTGGCATCAGCACCGCGTAATTGCAGGCATCCATCACGGCACAGATCACACCCTGGCCACCATGCGTCTGCACGGCTGGCGGCTCTATGGCATCCGGCCGACCTTCCCGTGGCACCAGCCGCAACTCGATATGGAAATCCACGTCGCCATCCACCCATCGATGCCCAGGCAGGCCCGCATAGGCCTCGTCGACGATGGCCAACAGCGCTGACGCGGCGCTCTGGAAACGAAAGCGGCCGCCCAGCAGATAGCACTCGATGCCCGGCTCAGTATCCGTACGCTCATGGAAAGGATCGAAAGCATACGAAGCCACGTCCGCTGGCGACGGTACGGCAAGACGGGGCCGGATATCACGGACAGGCGAGGATGGAGACACGGGTTGTACGGAACTCCAGGGGAGGTCCCGTGGGTGCCCTGTTGGCGGTGAAAGGTTGCGGCGTGACCGTGAGGCCGGCCACTTAGCGGCCTGTGAGGCCGCCGCCCTTGGCGGCTGTTAGGGGTTAGGAGGCAGGCGCTCAAAGAATGGCTATGCAGCTTCTTGCTCTTGCGTCTCCTTCTGACTCCTGACCCTCTCGCATCCCCAGGCAACCGATTGCCGCTTGAGGGGCACTCACGGCCATGCAGCGACGAACGCTGGATGCCCGCGCGCCCGTCGAGGACGCGCCGCGGCTCGTCCCCTGGCAAGATTGAGGCCTCTCGCAGATGCTCACGATTCAGGTCGCCCATTCCTATTTCCTGCGTTACGACAGGAAACAATGGGAACGCGGCAAGCCGTATCCTCCGCTCGCCACGATCCACGTCGCCGCCTTGTTGCGCGAGATGGATCACCAGGTAAGCCTGTTCGACGCGATGCTGTCCGAAGGCGTGGAGGCATATCAGGCCACTGTCCGCGACACGCGGCCGGATGTCGTGGTGATCTACGAGGACAACTTCAATTACCTGACCAAGATGTGCCTCAACCGCATGCGCGAGGCGGCTTGCCAGATGATTGCCGAGGCGCGCGAGCTCGGGGCGCGCGTGATCGTGGCCGGCTCTGACGCCACCGATCATCCCGATGCCTTTCTTGCCGCTGGCGCCCATGCCGTGCTGGTCGGTGAAGGTATCGCCGCACTGGCAGAACTGATCGAGCGGCTGGATCGCGATCGGGACATCGACCCCACCGCCTGGGTAGCTGGCATTCCCGGCGTTGCCGCGCACGTGGATGAACAGCTGCAATTGACCCGCGTCGGTGTGATGCCGCCAGATCCACGGCTGGTCGGGCGTCCGGCGTGGGACCTGCTGGACATGGCGCTTTACCGCGGTTTCTGGCGCGAGCGCCATGGCTACTTCAGCCTCAACATGGCTGCCTCACGCGGCTGTCCGTTCCGGTGCAACTGGTGCGCCAAGCCGATCTGGGGCAATCACTACAAGCAACGCGGCCCGAGCGACATGGCCGATGACCTGGCTTATCTCAAGCACACCTTCCAGCCGGACCATATCTGGATGGCCGACGATATCTTCGGCTTCCATGTGGACTGGGTCATGGCCTTTGGCGATCGCTTGCGCGAACTCGACGGCCTGGTGCCATTCACCATCCAGACGCGTGCGGACCTGATCAGCGAGCGCATGGCCGATGCGCTCGCGCACGCTGGCTGCGGCGAAGCCTGGATCGGCGCCGAAAGCGGCAGCCAGCGCGTACTCGATGCCATGAACAAGGGCACCACCGTGCCCGAACTGATCACGGCCCGGCAGCGACTGGGCGAGCGCGGCATTCGCGTCGCCTTCTTCATCCAGTTGGGTTATCTGGGCGAGCAATTGCATGACCTGCTCGCCACACGTGAACTGGTGGCCCGTGCCGAGCCCGATGACATCGGCGTGAGCGTTTCCTATCCGCTGCCAGGTACCAAGTTCTACGAGCAAGTCAAAGCCCAGCTCGGCAGCAAGACACATTGGCAGGAAAGCGACGACCTGGCGATGATGTTTCGCGGAGCCTACGACACCGAGTTCTACCGCCAGGTACGCAACCTGTTGCATGACCAGGTGACGCTGCAACAAGCCCGCGCCACCGATGAACCCCAGCAGCACGCAGCCGCGCGCGCTGCGCTCGACGCGCGCTGGGATGCGCTGATCGCCGAAGAACACGCCCATCGCAGCGACAACCCCACCGTCGCCCATCCCCCTGCGCCGCCATTACGCCATGTTGCCCTCGCTCAAAACCGTTAAAGCCGGCCTGCACCGCACCACCGAGGCGCTGGCCGCCGAACTGGCCGCAGCACGCCCTGGCAGCAGCACGCCGAACTGGACAGCGCTGGAGTGGCGCCTGGCTTGCGCCGTGGCCGTCGCCCACGGCGTGTCGCCCCTGCTTGCCTCGTTTTGCGCGTGGGATCAAACCGACTGGCGCCTCTTCGTGCAACAGCAACGCGATCATGTCGAGCAACGCCACCGACGCATTGCCGACCTGCTGCAACGTATCGATGCATCCGCGCGTGCCGATGATCTTGCCGTCGTCGCGTTGAAAGGTTCGGCACTGCATGCCTTGGGGCTGTATGCCGCTGGCGACCGCCCCATGGCGGACGTCGACCTGCTGGTACGCGAAGACGATGTGCCGCGCACTCGCCGATTATTAGAATCGCTGGGCTACGTCGAATCGTTCGTGCAATGGAAGCATCGCGTCTACAAGCCCGCCGAAGGTACGCCGACAGCAGGATTGGGAGAACATCGCGACACACCGATCAATATCGAGCTGCATACTCGCATCCACGAGCGCTTGCCGATCAGCACGGTGGACGTGACCGAACGCGTGTATCCGAGCGCACCTGTTGCCGGTATCAATCCGTATCCCTCCAACGGTGCCTTGATGAGCCATCTGTTGCTGCATGCGGCGGGCAACATGTGCGGTCGCAGCCTGCGGCTTCTGCACCTGAACGACATCTCCCTGCTCGCCGCGCGCATGCAACCCGGCGACTGGGATGTCCTATGGCAAAGTGACACGCCATGGTGGGCCCTGCCACCACTGCGACTGGTGGCGCGCTACTACCGCGACGCCGTACCTGCACATGTGATGGCAAGACTGGAAAAGAGCTGTCCAATGCCGCTGCGCCTGTTCGCGCGTCGACAGACACTCACCACGGTGTCCTGCTCGGAACTGTGGCTGCATGCCCTGCCCGGCATCGAATGGGCACGCACACCAGGCGAAGCCGCACTATGCATCCGCAACCGTCTGCGCCCGACACGCGAGGCGATCCAGGAGCGCGACGACATGATCCGCACCCAGTTCTGGCTACAAGGACAATCCTGGGTCCGCCTCGGCCATGGCCGCCGCATCCTGCGCTGGCTCACCCAGCCTGTGCCACGCATGGATACCTTGTACGTGGTGAGGGCTGCTTTGGGTGAGGGGTGAGGGGTGAGGGGTGAGGGGTGAGGAGAATCAGGAAACCAGATAGCGCCAGATAAGGGGGCTTCTAAAACCCATCCTATCCGTGGTCCCGGCGCAGGCCGGGACTTAGTGACTAGGCTCTGATGGAGCTAAAGGCGCTAGATTCCGGCCTGCGCCGAAATGACGACTTCGATGAGAGGTTTTTCGAGGTTCTCCTAAGTGATAGGAACCTCTATAGATCTGCCTTATTCGTCGCCCCGGCGTGCAAGATCCTCCTCACAGCCTGGTCAAAGACCAAAAAGGCCTCGCAATTCCGTTGAGTCCATAAAAATATCTTCACCAAGCACTCTGGACAGTTCCATCACTTTGTCTGTCCATCCAGCCTTGATTTAGTCAGGAAGCCCATATTCGGTGAACAACACCTTCTCACCAGAGGGCACGACACGAAAAATTCGTATCTTTCTGTCTTCGGCATCTAAGGTCACCAAGTGATCATGCGTCGCCATGGCCACCATGTTGCTCCATGTAAAGAGGCGGCGCGTACCACCTGCGCTCTGATCAACAGCAAGGAAAAGCCCTCTTACAAACGGGATGTCCAGACGATTGTTCGCAAATGTACAGCCCTATTCAAGAACGCCGAAAGCTACCTTGGAGCTGAATCCAAGGTAGAAAGAAATTGGATGGCTACCTGGTTGAAGTATTCTCTGTCTTTGTCGGGATACCTGTCGGCCAGCTTCTTGTAAATCGCATTGGCTTCATCAGTTTTCCCTTGCTGAGCCAACGCATAAGCCATCGCCGCGTGGTCAACAAGCCAGAAAGTTTGATCGTGCTCCTTGGCGAGTCCAGTGATGCTCCAACCAAACAAAGGCAACGATATATCCCACTCATGCGCAGCGGCGCCATTCTGGACAGCTTGAGATGCCTGGAATGCATATTCCACTCCCACCCAGTCTTGCTGCTCAGCAGCTCTAGCGCCCCCTTGCTGAAAAGTGTACGCAATACGCGTCTTGAAGTTATCCTGCCACACCAAGCTCGTCTTGCGAGCCAATGACAAGACAACGAATGCTGCAACAACGCATCCCAGCAAGAAAGTTAGAACATGCGTGATAAAAGACCTCATGCTGCCGACACCCATGCAATTTTAAGTGGTGTAGTATGGTCGAATCCAATTTCTCGCTGACGAAGATCGGATGTGAATAAGCGTCTCTCGGAGAAGTTGATCATAGACTTACCGTCCCGCTCAACGTCGGAAGAAGCTCATTTCTACGCCGCTCTCGTCGGCCCAACAATCCATCACTTTGTCGGTGAACTTACTTCTCCAGATCATGGCAGGCCGGAGAAACACGCAGCGAGTAAGAACATGCTACCGATAGCAGCCGCCTTGCCCTGCAAGAGGCGCGATCAAGGAGCATGGCGCGGGATGGAGACAAAGATGACTAACTCGGGTTTCTACTGGCCCCTGACTAGGCAAGCCGAGCGTGAAGGCTTCTTTTTGAAAAAGAAGCCCGCGCTGTAAGCGGGCCTCCTTAAAAGCGTCATTACAGTGCTTACCCAGCTCTTCACTCAAAGAAGATCTCCCTCTTGAACACCTTCGATGGTTATCTTGAAAGACGCCCCTCTAGATAGTTCCGTTTCGAGCCAGACTTTCCCCTTCGTAGTACCATCGGAATTTCCGGTAATCGCCTCTGCACGAAATTTTGCGTCAGCCGCTCCTGGGCCCCAGGAAAATATCGACTGGATCATCTCGAACGGCATCGACGTCATGCTCTGTAACGGGCAATCACTTAACTCAACCAAAAATCTCCACCCCAAGAAGCTCTTGCTCTCTTCAATGGCTACATCTCGCTTTCTTTCTCGCTCACCTACGAATCGATTGAAGTCTTCAATGCTGCAAAGGCCTTCCCTCGAGCTCGCATCTTCAAAGCTAAAGACGATCACATCTTTGTTGCGAAGAACGATCGATAAGCTATCTATGCCTTTCTTCACCTGATAAAAACTGGCGTCGATCCCAGCCATGAAAAGGTTTATCGGAGAACCATTTATGCCAACCAGACCAAACGCTGAAAAATCATCAGCCACAATGGGAATGATAATCTCATTGTTGATAGCCACTCGAGGAGTAATGGGCATATGCGGGATCAAGCTTTTCAGATCCATCACTAAGACCTTCCAAATTTTATCGCGCAACAAGCGTCAATATTTTTCTGCATCACTTTATTGCTCCGCAAAATCCATAGAAATGTCAATAAGAGAATACAAATATACAGAACAACATATATTCTGATACCTCGCCATATTGCTATAATAAATCGCAATCATTTTTGCCTTTACCTCGAAGAGGTCTTTAAAGCATCTTCGCCTCGATGCAAGCACTCATTTGGTGGCTTGAGCAGATCCTCGGAAGGGAAACAAGCGTCCATCTCCATTCGTGCAATGTCATAGCCGCCGCCAGTAGATTTTTTAGCCAGGAAAACGCTCACCGCCTGGACCCGGGAGTCCGCTTATCCATTAAAAATGTGTAGCTCTGAAATTCTAAAGATAGGTCACCATTTTCCTCGCAATAGCCGACCACTTCTCTAACTGAGTGAGGTCAAAATGATCGTACATGAAGCAGCCAATGAGCTCGCTTGACGCAGATGAGCTTCTATCCAAGGCATCTCTTTCAAGCAGGTCTGTCTAAAAGATCAACTCTTGTTTATCACCTCAAGTCCTGACGGAAACTTTGTCTCATCATCATAAATAAACGACTGGAAAGTTGATTGATCAACTTTTGCACCCGAAAAATCAGCACCACTTATATCAACCGCTCCACCCATATTGTCGGCAGCAAAGATGGCTTCGCTTAAATCGGCCCCGGCGAAATCGCTACCTCTAAAGCTTCCACCCAAAAACCTCACGCTCCTCAATATCGCACCAGAAAATGAAGTATCCGTGGCAGCGACCAGATAAAATTTAGATCCAGTCAAATCCGATTCGTCAAATCTTGCATGCCGCATAGAAACACCCTCGAACGACGCGTTTCTTAAAACGGCACCTTGAATATCGCATTCATCAAGACTGCCAACTGTAAAACGGGGTACCGAATATTCGTCACTCATCAACCAATCCCTTCATTAGTTTCAATATTCCACGACCACTTTAAGGCGACAAGGTGTACCCTCCCCTCATAGCGTAGTTAAAGATCGAAAAGGTGTCGCAAGCCAAACACAATAGCAGCCTTAAGATAAAAAGAGGCCCGCTAGCTGCGGCGAGTCCCGATTGCTATCTGGCAAGACTTTAAGTCGACTTCAGGGAACCTCGAATAACTGAAGTTTGGCGCTGTCGAGTTGTGCAAAAGAGCGATCCGGTAAGTATGTGCACCCGATTTTCTTGTCCGCAGAACTAAAAAGCGGGTGCTTGCGTCCTTCGCGCGCCTGCCGACCTAGAAGGTCTGCACAGCCCGCTGCTGTAGACGTGCC